>CAYZOU010000018.1:0-39388 GCA_964480405.1 uncultured Faecalibacterium sp.
AAATGAAGGTGGTGTCGGAGCAGATCAAGGTGACGAACCACAGGGTAGCAGACCTTGAGGAGTTTCATAAGCCGAAAAATTGAGGGCGAGGAGATCCCTCTGTCGATTTAGATGTTGGATAACCCCTCTGTCACGGCTTTGCCGTGCCACCTTCCCTAAAGGGCAGGCAAGGGCGGCGGTTGAGATTTTTAGACCTTCCGTCACGGCTTTGCCGTGCCACCTTCCCTAAAGGGTAGGCAAGGGCAGCGGTTGAGATTTTTAGACCCTCCGTCACGGCTTTGCCGTGCCACCTTCCCTAAAGGGCAGGCAAGGGCGGCGGTTGAGATTTTTAGACCTTCCGTCACGGCTTTGCAGATATCTCCCACCTACCGGGGCGACAGACACACTTTGCATACATCGGGCATGGACTAAAATGTCTAAAATTCATACTAAATTTGAAAGGAAGAAAAACATGAACAAGCAAAACTTTACACAGTGGCTCAAAGCCGCAGGCATTAGAGCAATCAAAACCATAGCACAGACAGCGATCGCCTCAATAGGCGTTTCGGCTACCGTATCGGAGATAGATTGGGTAGTCGTAGCCTCCACAGCGGCAGTAGCGGGTATACTCAGCTTACTGACGAGCGTAGCAGGCTTGCCGGAGGTGGAAGCGGAAGTGACGGGGTGCGAGGAAGATGAGGGAGAATTATGAAAGCGATGATATCACAGCCGATGAACGGCAAGACGGATGAGGAAATCAAAGCTACAAGAGAAAAGGCAATCGGAGTTTTAAGTGAAAAAGGATACGAAATTGTAAACACGCTCTTTACTGACGAGTGGTACAGTAAAGAGAGCATGGAAAAACGAGGAGTTATTCAAGTTCCGTTATGCTTTCTTGCAAAGTCTCTTGAAAATATGTGCTTGTGCGATACGGCTTATTTTTGTAAAGGCTGGGAAAATGCAAGAGGTTGCCGAATCGAACACGAAGCCGCTCTCGCTTACGAACTTAATGTTATTTATGAGGAATAGAAAGAGGGAGAATAGAGCAGAAAACGGCGAAAATAACAGCCGCCAAACACGCATTAAAATCAACTCACTTCTAACACATTTCTAACACTTTTGAAATCAGTTCAACTTTCAGACAAAAACAAACCACTCGCAATCCCTTGTAAAATAAGGAATTGCGAGTGGTTTTAGTTGGTCGGAGTGACAAGACTTGAACTTGCGACCTCTTGACCCCCAGTCAAGCGCGCTACCACCTGCGCCACACCCCGACGTATTTGCGTTGTTGATATTTCATCAACTCACAGCCTTTGTATTATATATGTTTTTGATTGCCATGTCAATAGCTTTAGTCAAAATTTTACCGCAAATTGTAAAATTTATTCTTTTGGTGTATGAAGGGTGGGGGGGTAGCGAGCGAAGCGAGCGTAACGGCGGCGGGGCGTGTACCCCCGAGCCGACGGAGGAGGCGAGTGGGTGCCGTACCGCCGCCCCGCTGATTGGGCTTGGCTTTTTTCGAGAGCTCGGAGGCTGAAGAAAGCCAAGTCCGAAATGCGAAGATACTTCAATTTTAATGAAACCTCGGCAGTCGGTTACGGCATAAATGAAGCGGCGGCAAGCGGAGCGATACAACGCAGTCACTTCCCCGTACACAAAAAACAGGACAGCGGTCGGCTGTCCTGTCGGTTTTATTCGATTCCTTTGAGCGCTTCAAGCTCTTCCTTTGCCACTTTGATCTGAGCGTCTTTGATGAGCTTGACCTTGTGTCTGTCAACGACGAGAGGCGCTGATTCGGGGCGTTTGTCGAGTCTTATCTTTAATGTGCCGGTCAGCAGGTTGTTTTCGATTACCGTTCCCTTGCCTTCCTTTGTGTCAACTATCGCACCGACCTTGGGCGTGACTCTGAGCAAATGCTCATATGATGCCTGCTCATATTTTAAACAGCACATAAGTCTGCCGCAAGTGCCGCTGATTTTGACGGGGCTGAGGGATAAGCCCTGCTCCTTCGCCATTTTTATCGTAACCGGCTGGAACGCACCTAAAAATGAGCTGCAGCAAAACGGCCTGCCGCATACGCCGAGACCTCCGAGTACCTTCGACTCGTCTCTGACACCTATCTGGCGAAGCTCGATCCTCGTTTTGAATACGCTTGCAAGATCCTTTACAAGCTCACGGAAATCGACTCTGCCGTCGGCAGTGAAATAGAAAAGAATTTTGCTTCTGTCGAATGTATATTCAACGTCAACGAGCTTCATTTTCAGCCCGTGATTTTCGATCTTTTTCAAACAAATATCATAAGCCGCCTTTTCTTTGTTGCGGTTTTCCTCGAGCGTTTTAAGGTCGTTGTCGTTGGCGACTCTTATTACCGGCTTTAACGGGCTTATTATTTCGTCGTCGGCGATCTCCTTGTTTTCCATCGCCACCTCGCCGCATTCTATTCCTCTTGCGGTCTCGACAATGACTCTTGTTCCGTTTTTATATTTTTCGTTCTGAGGGTCAAAGTAGTAAACCTTGCCCACTTCTTTAAATCTGACTCCGATAACCTCTGCCATCTTGTTTATCCTTTCGTTCTTGCATTTGCCAGCGTACTGCTGAGACGTGTCACCGTTAGGTTAGCGTTTGCGCTTGAATCCGCAGATTGTTTGATATCGAACATTATTTCGGTGAAACGTACGAGCTGATTGAGCGTAAACCTTTTAGCCGCTTTCTCGGCGGTGGGCCTGTCTGAACAGGTCAGAACCGTTCCGCCGCTTTTCAGAACAGCCGCCGAAGAAAAGTAAGCCGCCATTCTTTCGGCAACGGGTGAAAGAAGCTTTTTATCTTTTTCAAGCGCTGACGTCTTTTTCATAAATTCAAGCTCGTTTTCAGAGCAAAAGCTCTCGCAAAGCTCTCTCGCTATAGCTTCCGCCTTTTCGGTCAGCTTGTCGGAAAAGACGCTCATTTCGGATTGACCGAGAGAGATAAGCGTTCCTCGTGACAGTATAGTCTCCAACAGAGTTTCCTTTGAATCGCAGGTCATGATGATAGCGACATCGTCGGGCGGCTCTTCAAATATCTTGAGCAGTGCATTTTGAGATTGCACGGTCATCGTCTGAGCCTCTTTGAAGATGAAAACCTTTCTGTCCGCATCGTTAGCTGTGATAAATGCGGCGGATCTCATTTTTCTTATGGTGTCAACGCCCATCATAGCCTTTCCGCTTTCTCTGTCACAGATGGTAACGTCGGGGTGAACATCACCCGCAACCTTTCGGCACTGTCTGCACTTCATGCACGGCGGCTCGTCGGACTCGCAGACAAATGCGGCGGCGAGAAGCTTAGCTGCATTTAATCTGTTATCCTCGGTCGTACCCTCGAGAATTATTGCGTGAGGTATTCTCTTTTGTTCAAAAAACGCATTTATCATCTGCCTTGCGGTATCAGTCATTGTGATATTTTCAAACAAAAGCTCACCTCCGAAAACGAATTACAAATATTATACAACAAAATATTAGATTTGACAATAGTTTTTTATTTCCGTTTTGAGTGTATGCCCGAGTTTTATTGACCCCGTCGGCAAATGTGAAAAACTTCACAAAAACTTGAAAAAATTGCAAATCTGACTTAACAACTCACGCTTGAAATTTTAAGGCGTATGATATATGATATAGTTATCATATTTTATGGAGGAAATATTATGTCAAGAGTTTATAATTTTTCGGCAGGTCCGTCAATGCTTCCCGAATCGGTTTTGAATTTAGCCGCAGCAGAAATGCTCGACTATAAAGGCTCGGGTCAGTCCGTTATGGAAATGTCACACAGATCAAAAATATATCAGTCGATAATCGACGGCGCAGAGGCGCTTGTCAGAGAGCTTTATAATGTTCCCGATAACTATAAGGTGCTGTTTCTTCACGGCGGCGCTTCAACTCAGTTCGCCGCTATACCGCTCAACTTTATGAACGGCTCGGGCAAAGCCGACTATATAGTCTCCGGTCAGTGGGGCAAGAAGGCTTATGAAGAAGCCTGCAAATACGGCGACGTCAAAGCTATAGCTAACTCCGTCGATAAGAATTATTCCTACTTCCCGAAGATAACGAGAGATGATATCAGACCCGATGCCGACTATGTTTATTACTGCATGAACAACACGATTTTCGGCACTAAGGCAAACTATATCCCCGACACGGGCGACATTCCTCTTATCGCCGACGTGTCAAGCTGCTTCTTCTCAGAGCCGCTTGATATATCGAAATTCGCCGTTATCTATGGTGGCGCACAGAAAAACGTCGCTCCGGCAGGACTTGTTATAGCTATCGTTCGTGAGGATATGCTCGGCAACGCCCGTGATATCACACCGACAATGCTCAACTGGAAAATACACGCCGACAACGGCTCAATGTATAACACACCGCCTTGCTATATCATCTATATATGCAAGCTCGTTTTGGAGTGGATCAAGAAGCTCGGCGGACTTGAAGCTATCAAGGAAAGAAACGAAGCCAAGGCAAAGATACTCTACGATTTCCTCGATTCAAGCAAAATGTTTAAGGGAACTGTCGTACCCGAGGATCGCTCACTTATGAATGTTCCGTTCGTCACGGGCGACAAGGAGCTTGACGCCAAATTCATCAAAGAAGCCGACGAAGCGGGCTTCATAAATCTCAAGGGACACAGAATAGTCGGCGGCATGAGAGCCTCTATCTATAATGCAATGCCTATCGAGGGCGTTGAAAAGCTCGTTGAGTTTATGAAAAACTTTGAGAAAGAAAATTCATAAGGAGTCGGCTATGTATAAAATTCTTACACTCAATAAAATCGCAAAGGTCGGACTTGATGTGTTCGGCGACGGCTATACCTGCGGTGAATTTGATTCACCCGATGCCGTTATGGTACGTTCGGCTTCCATGCATGAGACCGAGTTTTCACCGAATACCTTGGCTGTTGCGAGAGCCGGCGCAGGTGTCAACAATATTCCGCTTGACAGATGCAGTGAAAACGGCATAGTTGTCTTTAATACCCCCGGCGCTAACGCAAACGCCGTTAAGGAGCTTGTCATAGCTTCGCTTTTCCTCTCATCGAGAAAGGTCGCCGCCGCTTACGATTGGTGCAAGACCTTGAAAGGAGAGGGGGATAATGTCGGAAAGCTTGTCGAAAAAGGCAAGAGTCAGTTCGCAGGCCCTGAGATCCTCGGCAAGACCCTCGGTGTCATAGGTCTCGGTGCGATCGGATTTAAGGTCGCAAGCAGCGCCTCCGCCCTCGGAATGAACGTCATTGCGTACGATATAAGAAAGCCCGATTTATTGCCCGACGGCGTCACATTCACAGACAGTCTCGACACGCTGTACGCCCAAGCCGACTACTTGTCATTGCACTTGCCCCTCCTTGACAGCACGGCGAAAATGATAAATTCCGACAGCATAGCCAAGATGAAAGATCACGTTAGAATTCTCAATTTCGCAAGAGGCGGACTTGTCAACGACACCGATCTGATAGAAGCCTTGGAAAGCGAAAAGGTCGCCGCATATATAACGGACTTCCCGTCAGACGCCGTAATAGGCGCTAAGGGAGTGACAGCGCTTCCGCACCTCGGAGCATCTACACCCGAATCGGAGGATAACTGCGCTGTCATGGCGGCTGAACAGATCAAGCTCTATATCGAAACAGGCTCGATCAAAAACTCAGTCAATATGCCGAACGTAATGCTCGGCGAAAAGAGCGGAGAATATCGCCACTTGATAATTCACAGAAACTGCGGCGAAATAGCCGACAAGCTCAAAGCGCTTTGCTCAAAGGATTGCCTGACAGTAACACGGGGTGACTACTCATACACCGTCGTTGATTGCGACGAGGATATTTCAAATAAGATATCCGAATTTGACTGTGTAATCAGAGTCAGAGTTATATAAACAGAAAACAGCCTGCCGACCGTCATGTCGGCAGGCTGCTCTTTCCATATCAAAAGCGGCAGGCTCAACCTGCCGCTTTGTGAAATTTTGTTGTATTTTTCGCTGTCAGCGAGTCTTAACGCTCTTGACCTCCGACCATGATGAATAGAGCTTAGTCGTGGTATTGTTTATCTTGACAGTCTTGTAGGTTCTGACCTTGACGTAATACTTTGTCTTTGCCTTGAGACCCGATACTGTCATTGATGTCTTTGAGGTGTTGGCGGAAGATTTGGTGACTGCGTTCTTCATGTTTGAAGATGTCGAATATCTTATCTGATAGCCCGAGGTTTGAGTTGTGTGCTTCTCCCACTTAGCCGTGAATTGCTTCTTGCCGCCCGTGACCTTCGTGAGAGTTGTTCCCTTGGGAACGATCTTGAACGTCAGCTTCTTTGAGCCGCTGTATCTGCCCTTGAACTTGACGGTTACCGTGTATTGTCCGACATTTTTTCTGCCCGATGAATAGGTTACGGTGTAGTCTGTTCCGTTTTTAAGCTTGTCGCCGTTTGAGTTTTTGACAGTGACGACCGGCTGTCTGACCTTGCCGTTATAGATGTAAACTGTATGCGAAAGAGAAACCGATTTGATTTTGCGAATCTTTTTAGTGCTTTTGACTTTGCCGCAAGCGCTGCACTTAGTCGTTTTCGCTCCGTCCTTTGAGGTCGTCGCCTTGGTCGTGACCGTCTTGTATTTGTGTCCCTTGGCGGCGATGGACGTCACATTCTTCTTTGCACTGC
Organism: uncultured Faecalibacterium sp.; assembly: GCA_964480405.1. GTDB lineage: Bacteria > Bacillota > Clostridia > Oscillospirales > Acutalibacteraceae > UBA6857. Next base: position 6,641 of record CAYZOU010000018.1, read on the forward strand.
AACGTGAGCAATGCTTGGATTTAGAGCCGTCGGCGGTGCAGGTGGGCTTTTTATCGACAGTGAACGAGTCACTGTAATCATGACCGAGAGCCGCTACGGTTTTGGTGTATTTCGCACCGCAGGAGCAAGTATACGTTCTGACACCGCTTTTGGTACAGGTGGGCTTTGCGGTGATTTTTGACGTGTAGCTGTGGGTGTGATTCTTTTTCCACACTGCGTATAAGGTCATATTCGAGGTGAGATTCAGCGTATCGCCCGCTTTATATGTCGGCTTTTTTGCGCTGCTGCTTGTCGACCAGCCGAGGAAGGTGTAGCCCTTTCTCGTCGGCTTACCCTCGGTCAAGGTGTATGACGTTCCGCCGGTGAAGCTTCCGGGGGTATTCGTTCCGCCGTTTCCGTTGAAACTCAGCGTGTACGTAGCGCCGGCTGTTTTAAAGCTTTCGACCTGAGACTGATATTCGACCCCGTTGATGATGGCGAAGAATTTATAATAATATGTAGTGCCCGGAGTCAGCGTTACTCCGTATTCTTTCATGTTAAACCAAGCGTCGATGACGTTTGCATAGGTGTTATCCATGAGCTTTGTACCCATGTAGCTTGATGAAGTGCCGATATAGCAGCCGATGTTTTGGACATATCTCATATCCATATTTGTATGCACGGTCGCATCTGTCTCGGTGACGTTTTCCACCCAAACGGATTTGAAAATATTTTGAGTGGGAGTGGAATAAATATAATTTTCATTTTGGGGATTTATTCCGCTTGCATACCAATATTTTTCATAAGATATGCCGAAGTGGAGGTGATATCCGCTTGAATTTCCCGTTGTGCCGACCTGACCTATCTTTTGTCCTGCGGACACATAAGCTCCGTAGTATACGTTTGACGGAATACTTCCTGCCTGCATATGACAGTATTGATATATTCTTCCGTCGTCACCGGTTATGACAAGTCCCGTTCCGAAGCCGTAACAGCAGTCTGCGCTTGCGTTTCCGTAATGCTGTGTCGGGCAAAGGTGAATTGTCGTTACCGTTCCGCCCATAGCCGCTATGACGGTTGCTCCTGCGATAGAGCCGTCGGAAATATCAATTGCGTTTCCGTTATGAAAGCCCTGTGACAGTGACGTATGCCCCGGCACAGGCCAATAAAGTGTAGCCGCCGATGCGTTGAGTAAGGGCAAAGCGCTTAAAGTGATAATGAGAGCGAGCGCAAGAGACAAGGTCTGTTTTAATTTTCGTTTCATGTGTTTCCTCCAAATAATAGTTTATCAAGGGTATTCCGATTCCTGACCTTTTCATTATATATATGGTATATCCGTATGTCAATAGAGAAAGCCGATTTCAGAAGAAGCTCACCTGTACCCTTATGTATTAATATGTTCGGGAGTAAAATATTAAAAGCGGCAGGTCGTGCCTGCCGCTTTAGATGAAAATTGAAGTGCTTTACTGCATCGTTCTGCTGACAAATGAAAGCACATCGAAATAAACCTTCTGATGCTCGTCCTCGTTGAGTATTTCGTGCTTCATTCCCGGATAGAGAATGACCTCGGGGCTGTGACCTGCAAGCTCGAGATTGTCGCAAACATTTATAACTCCTTTTCCGTTGAAGCCCACGGGATCTTTTGCACCGGATATTAAAAGTATCGGAAGTCCGACGGGAACTTTCTTAGCCCAATCCGGATTGCAAGCTGTGTTCATCAAGGACATAAGATCTCTGTTGCCGGCAAGAGTGAGAGCGAAGCCACAAAGCGGATCGGCTTTATACTTTTCGACATTTTCCTTGTTATAGCTTAACCAGTCGTTCGGATCGCCGTCCTTGCCTGCCGAAAGCTTGCCCATGAGACTGAGCGTCGGTATCTTCATTTTCGGATTTACTTTTTCGGCGATCATTTTCATCGGTTCTTCACCGAGTATCGCCGCACTCGGAAGCTCACCCGTACCGCAAAAGATAACGCCTGCAAGCTCGTCACCGAAATCGGCGGCATAAACTCTCGCACAGAATGAGCCCATGCTGTGACCGAAAAGATAATAGGGGAGGTCGGGGTAACGTTTATGCATGATGTTATGTAACATATGCATATCGTCAACGAGTCTGACGTCACCGTCTTTGTCGGCGAAATAGCCGAGGTCGTCCATGCTCTTGGCGGAAAGTCCGTGACCGAGGTGGTCGTTTCCGCAAACTATGAATCCGTTTTCAGCGAGGAAGCGTGCGAAATCGTCGTATCTCATGATGTGTTCCGCAACGCCGTGGGCTATTTGGAATACGCCGAGCTTTTCAACCGAGTCGTCCTCCCAAATAACGCAGTGTATCATATCCGTACCTGTTGATGAATTGAAATATGCATCTTTAACAATAATAGCCATATTGATCTCCTTTCGATTGCTGACTCAATTATATTACAAACTTCGGAAATAATCAATCGTCATAATATTTTAACAGACAAAATTTACACTGTGTTAATTCATTCGGTAAATGTGTCGTATACAATTTTAATTTACAATGGGGGAAAAGCGATGTTCGGTTATGTTAGGGCGTATAAGCCCGAGTTGAAAATTAAACATTACGAAGAATATCGGGGTGTCTATTGCTCGGTATGCCGAACTATGCGAAAGAGGTACGGTCTTATCTCAGCCTTGACATTAAGCTATGACTTTACATTTTTCGCAATAATGCGTTTATGTACACACGAAACTCCTATCTGCTTTGAACAAAAGCGTTGCCCTTTCAATCCTGCTAAGAAGTGCAATTTTTGCAAGGGCGAAAACAATGAAATAAATTACACAGTTGATATGGCGATGATCACAGTCTATTATAAGATACTCGACAACATCTCGGACAGCGGATTTTTCAAGAAGCTGCTTATGTATTTGATACTTCCGATATTCAGCCTGTATCACAGAAAGGCTAAGAAATACTGTCCCGAAGGAGACAAGATTATCAGCGAAGCTATGAAAAAGCAGGCTGAAATCGAAAGAGAAAAAACAGCGGATACAGACCTTGCCGCCGATCCGACAGCTCGAGCTATGGGAGAACTGCTGTCACTCGGATTCAGCGGAAATGAGGAACGCGTACTAAAAAGAATAGGATATCTCGTCGGCAGGTGGGTGTATATTATCGACGCACTCGACGACATGGAAAAGGACAAAAAAAGCGGAAACTATAATCCGCTACTCCTGTCGGGCAAAACAGCCGAGGATGCGGAAGAAACTCTTAATATGACGGCGGCTGAAATTACCAACGCATATGAGCTTTTAGAAGTGAAAAGCTTCGGAAATATTATAAATAACGTTGTATATGACGGACTTTATATGTCAATGAAATCTATAAAAAACGGAGGAAAGATAAATGAAGGATCCATATGAGGTGCTCGGTGTCAACCGAAGCGCAACCGAGGATGAGGTAAAAGCGGCTTACAGAGCGCTTGCGAAAAAATATCATCCCGATAAGTATGCGGGCAGTGATCTTGCCGACCTTGCCAACGAAAAAATGCAGGAGATCAACGAGGCATACGACACGATATGTAAGGGCGGCTTCAAGGCTCAAAGCTCATCCGGATATAACTACGGCTATTCAAGCTCATATACCGGAGGCTACGGCTCATCGGCTAACAGCGACTTTGACGCAAGCACTGTCATAGCTATGATAAACGCAGGCAGACTTGATGAAGCGATGAACATTCTCGAAAACGTTCAGAACAGATCACGAAATGCACAGTGGAATTTTCTCATGGGTCAAGTCATGATGCGTAAAGGCTGGCTTGACAAGGCGGCGGTATATTTCAAGACTGCCTACAGCATGGAGCCGAATAATCCCGACTACAGAAACGCATATGAAAGCACGAATGTCCACAGAGCCGGCGGTTACAGAACACGTCAGGGAACATCGAGAGACACGTCTGATCTTTGCGATATATGCACTGCACTGTGGTGCGCCGACACCTGCTGTGAATGTATGGGCGGCGATCTGATTTCCTGCTGTTGAGGTGTATCATATGAGACAAATGAGACAGTCATCAAAGACAGCTGTATGCGCCATGGTGGCGGCGCTGTCCGTTGTTGTAATGATGCTGACGGTCATACCCGTCATGACATATACCGCACCTGCTTTCGCAGGCTTGCTTCTTATTATAATCGTCATAGAGGTTGATAAAAAATGGGCGTGTGGCGTATACGTTGCCGTCAGTGCGCTCGGTTTACTTATTGCCGCCGACAAAGAGGCCGCCGTGATGTATGTTGTATTTTTCGGTTATTATCCGATAATAAAGGCGATACTCGAAAGCAAGCTGCCTCGATGGCTTGAAATGGTGATAAAGTTTATAATATTCAACGCTTCAATGGTCAGCTGTTATTTTGTTCTTATCAATGTATTCGGAATGCCGATGGACGACATGAACGAGCTTGGAAAATACGGGCCGCTCATACTTCTCGCAATGGGAAATGTGGTGTTCGTTTTATATGATTTCGCATTGACAAAGCTTGTCATTGTCTATCAGATGAAGTGGCAGGACAAGTTTAGGCGGCTGTTTAAATAGGTGAGTTTGATGAACCCGCCTGCGAAGCAGGCGGAAGCAGCTGTTCGTGTACCCCGAGCGTAAGCGAGTGGGTGCCGAACAGCTGCTTGTTGCCGATTGACAGGATGATGAGTGTCGGACAGAGAAAGAAACAGGCGGCGTGCGCATTTGTGCACGCCGCCGAATTTTAAGCTTTGAAGTCAAATCCGAAAGCGATTAAGTTTTTAGCTAATCAGGTTCAGCCTCCCGACCGTCTGCAAAATTTAGGCTTTTAGCAGAGGGGCGCTCGCTAACGATCTTATCTTCCGACAATATGAATTCTATTCTTCTTAGATTTGATGTTATCCGCTATGACAAATATAATGTATATGACGATCAAAGCTAACAGTATAAGCAGTACGGCGATGAAAATTTTTGACGTGAGAACGTCTTTTATCTTTTCGGCGACAAGTCGAGGTACGCTCAAAGAAATATTTTCGGCGGCAACAAGATCGACCGTTCCGATCTCCTCACCTGCATAAAGTATACGGGCTTTACAAATTTTGCTTCCCTTTTCAACCGGAGCATATATCTCCTTCGGCACGGTATCCTCGATAGGCTCAATAAGAACTCCGTCTTGATCGACAAGATAAGGAACGAGAGCCGAAACTTCGCTTGCCGGAACGAGAGAAACATGATCCGATTCCTTACCGGCGATTATGTCGGCGACGGTGACGATTTGCGATGTGGTCGCAACAACCTTGAAGCGAATATTGCTGAATGCCCACATGAACATTGTCTTGCAGTCAAACATTGCGGTGTTCATCTGAGAATAAGTTTTTTTGTTTCGTGAAACGTCTTTGATCTCACCTTTCATTGCGACCGCAACATAGGTGTATCCGTCTTTTGCGGCTGTGCTTATCATGCAGTAGCCTGCGGAATCCGTAGCGCTCATTCGTCCGCCCGTTGTGTATGAATAGTAATAATCCGGAACGGTATAGAAAAGCATTCTGTTAGTCGATATAAGAGTACGCTCGGAGCTCATGTTGGTAGCCTTGAGCTTATATGTTTTTGTTGAGAATATATCTAAGAATACGGGAATCTTTATAACGTCTGCCATTATTTTCGCAACGTCCGATGCTGTTGTATACTGTCCGTCTGCATCAAAGCCCGTGGGATTCACAAGCTTTGTGTTCTTGCAGCCGAGAGATGAGATGTAAGAGTTAACCTCTTTCATGAACTTGTCAACACTGCCGCTGACGGAAACCGCTATGGCGGCGCAGGCATCGTTTGCACCTTGGACCATCGCCGCATAAAGCAGTGAACGCATTGTGATCCTTTCGCCGACCTTCAGATTTATCGTTATGGAGTAAAGCGCACCTATAGAGTCTATCATTTTCTGCGTTATTTTGACCGTCTTGTCGATATCGTCACATTTTTTCAGTGCAACGGCAACAGTCATAATTTTGTTAAGAGCAGGGCACTGACTCTTTTTCTTGGAGTTTTTCGACAGCACGACACTCCCGTTATCGACGTTTGCAAGAATATATATGTCGGAGTAGATTTTATCTTTCATCAAAGAATTGAACGCCGCTTCGGCATAGATTCCGGAAAGGGGAAGAACAAGACACAAAACGGCCATAATAAAACTAATAAATTTTTTCATATCGTCACCTTTAAATCAATTTACAAAAGTATATTAATGTGTTATAATAACCTCGTTACAAAAATTGCGGCTGCGCCGAAGCAAAAGCAGTTTGCGGTTTATGTAATAATAACATTTTAAGTACGCAAGCAGGTGAGTCGGAATCGAGCTCATTAAATTGCGTACCGAATATCATATATTATTATAGCAATTTTTAAAGGGTCTTGTAAACCCCTTTTGAATTTTATTTGGAGAGATAATATGATTTATGTAACGGGAGATATGCACGGCGAGCAAAGCCGATTCGATGACAGCAGGATCAAGAAGCTGAAAAGGGGAGACTACCTGATAGTTTGCGGCGATTTCGGCTTCCTTTGGGATAATTCAGCTAAAGAGAGAGCCTTTTTGAAAAAGCTTTCAAAGAAAAAATACACGACACTTTTTATTGACGGTACGCACGAAAACTTCAATTTATTAAATTCGTACGAAGTTTCAAAGTGGAACGGCGGCAAGGTTCATCTGATAAACGACAAGGTTATCCACCTTATGAGAGGTCAGATATATGAGATCGAGGATCAGACTGTTTTCACAATGGGCGGCGGTGTCAGCAGTGACATTGATATAAGATTCGAAAATGAAACTTGGTCAAGCGACGAGATCCCGTCGAAAGAAGAGCTTGTCGAGGGCGTGGATAACTTAGAAAAATACGGCGGCAAGGTCGATTTGGTGATAACCCATGAGCCACCGACAAAGATGAAAGAATTCATGCTTTTGAAAGAAGTAAAAATGTCCAACATAACGGGCATAAACACCTATCTTCAAGAAATGAGCGAGGTATGCTCCTTTACGCATTGGTTTTTCGGCTCGCTCCACATCGACAAATACATTTCGCAAACTCACGTCTCCGTGTTCAAAGATGTTTTCGACGCCAAAACAGGCGAGAGAGTATAAAATTACATAGGCGTTCGCCGCTCCGAAAATTCGGAGCGGCGAATTTCAGTGATAAGCTCAGCCTCCGAGCTTTCTGCGAATACCAAGTCAAATCATCGGGGTTGCGGAGTACACTCCCGACCGCCGTTACGCTCGCTGCCGCCCTACAAAAAACCGCCGTGTGAGCTTTTACCCACACGGCGTATGTTTTACTTTTTATCCGAAAATCCGTTGTTTCCGACGAAGCGGTTTATTATTCTGTTTATGAAGTCTAACAGCTTTGTCAGTATTTTCATGAAGAATGACATTGTGTTTTCGTCTTTGATCTCCTCGTCGGTCTTAGTCGACGTGAGCTTCTCATAGATAGCATCGAAGCGATCCTCTGCGGCGTTGAACTTTTCCGAGTCAACTACGGTCTGAGAAAGCTGAACTTCAAGATCGGCGATCGCCGCTTTAAGCTCTGCGGCATCCTCGTCTGAAACGTTGCTCAAATCAAGCCTCTTTGCGTTGGCAATCTTGCCCGTGAGATGCTTTGTGAATCTCGATTCGTTAAACTGCGGATACTCATCGGGATATGAATAAACATCGGTGAAGCTCTTATCCCAAAGAAGTCTGACCGCAAGGTTGATTATGACGTCGCAGCCGCCCGTTCTTTCATGGTTGTGATTATAGAAATAGAAAGTGTGATCGGGGAGAAGTCCGGTTGAAGCGTCGACCATATTGTGAGGATCAATGTGGTTGTGAGTCGGGTCACTGCAAGTGCCGTAGCTGTTGCCCTGCTGAACATAACCTGTCGGAAGTGTCTCGTTGATCTTTGCACTCGTAGCTCCGAGTGAGGTCGATGAAAGCTGGATTATTCCGTCTGCGTTGACCTTGTTCCATGAGTCAACTATCGGATAGAGAGCCGTGTTGAATCCGACGATATCGAAGAATTCGACGCCGCTTTCTTTAAATTCGAGAATATTTTCCTTTGCGTTCAGCTGAGCTTGATAGAATCTGTCGGTCTGTTCTCTGATGACGGACTTGCTGTCAGCCATGAGATACTTCTCTCTTGCTATGGGGTACGAGCCGGTAGGAATAAGACCCCAGATTGCGGTCGAATTGACGAGATATTCGCTTATCAGCTTGTCAACGGCGATGTCGAGAGTTTCGTTGAGAACATCCTTCGGGAGTACACGAATAAGAAGGTCGATAAGATATCCGAGCCATTCGTTGTCCTCGCCTAAAAGCATCGGGAACATATAGTCATAAAGCGCATCGTCATCGTCTATGAAGCCGTAAGCGTAAATGTCGCCGATAAGATCCGAGCCGTCAACTGCGGGTACGACATAAACAACACGGTCGATGTCATCTTTAAGCTCGGGATAGTATTCCATAACGGCATTGAATATCGAGCCGCCCTGACTTATGGGTACGATATTGACTTTATCGTGACCTGTTTCTCTCTTGGCTGTTTCGATAAGCTCCTTGACCTGCGCTGCGAGTCTGTCCATATTGTCAAGAGATGAATATGAGAAGAAGTAAAGGTGATCCGCTCCCGCAACATTTATATAGCTGTTAAGCGGTATAGCACCGAGTGCCCACGCTCTGTCGTGAGCGTTCATTCTCGCAAGGCTTGTCGTATACTGAACGGCACGAATGTCATGGACAAAGTTTCCGTTGTCATCGGACTTGATTCTCTCCATCAGAGCCTCACCGAGAACATCACCTAAAGCATTGGCAAATTCATGCTGTTTATCCTGCTGAGTGATGAGAGTCTTGGAAAGCGGAAGCAATGCCGTTTTAATAGCGTTTATTACGGTTTCCTGAGTGTCCATGAAGAACGGCCCTGTTCTGACGTTTCCGTTTGAGTCGAGCATAAGCTCACCGTTTTCGTCATAGCAGAGGACTTCGCTTTGAAACAGTCCCGGAATGACTATAGACGGGCTTTTTCCGCAGTTTCCGTTGCAGGTCGTATAAACCTCGGCGGAAACGAACATTGACGCTGTCGGTAAAAGAAGAACAGCGCACAATAAGATTGATAAAAGTTTTTTCATAATGTATCCCCTTTCTTTTATAAGACGTTCAGCTTGTCCTCATAAGAATATCGGCGACTCGCAATCGGAGCATCGCTCCGATCACCTTTTCAGCTATAAATAACAGCCGCTTGATATCCCATGCCTGACAGGCTTAAAAGCCTTTGATACATATAGATATTTTACACAACAGCGAAAAATTTTTCAATAGTATTTATAGAATTAGTTAATAATTGTCAAAAATAAGCTTATAATTTTTAGAAACACTCTTGAAATCAGGAAAAAAATGTGATATAATCCTTAACGATAATGATAATCATTCTTATTAGTAACGGAGGACGGATATGAAAATTACCAACGATATTTTTTATGTGGGCGTAAACGATCATAAAATCGACCTTTTCGAAGGTCAGTATGACGTACCGAACGGCATGGCATACAACTCATATGTAGTAAAAGACGAGAAGATAACGGTTTTTGATACGGTTGACGTGAATTTCACTCATGAGTGGCTCGACAATATTGCGACCGTACTCGGTGACAGAAAGCCCGACTATCTCATCGTTCAGCATATGGAGCCGGATCATTCGGCGAATATCGTAAGCTTTTTGAAGGTGTATCCCGATGTGAAAATCGTCGGAAACAAAAAGACATTCACAATGATGGAGCAGTTCTTTGCAAAAAGCTTTGACGACCGTCAGCTTGCGGTTGAAGACGGCGACGAGCTTTGCACGGGTAAGCACACATTCAAATTTGTATTTGCTCCCATGGTGCATTGGCCTGAGGTCATGACGACATATGACATGACCGATAAGGTTTTGTTCTCGGCTGACGGCTTCGGAAAATTCGGCGCACTCGACGTTGAGGAGGACTGGGCTTGTGAGGCGAGACGTTACTATTTCGGAATTGTCGGAAAATACGGCGCACAGGTGCAAAAGCTTCTCAAGAAAGCCGCCGAGCTTGACATAGAGCATATTTGCCCGTTGCACGGCCCGATATTAAGCGATGATCTCGGATACTATCTCGGACTTTACAACACATGGTCAAGCTATGAGGTCGAGTCCGAGGGCATAGTTATAGCATACACCTCGGTATACGGCAACACAAAAAAGGCGGTCGAGCTTTTAGCTGAGAAGCTCAAGAAGAAAGGCTGTCCCAAGGTCGTGGTCAACGACCTCGCCCGATGCGACATGGCTGAGGCGGTCGAAGATGCTTTCAGATACGGCAAGCTTGTTCTTGCAACGACCACCTATAACGCCGATATATTCCCGTTCATGAGGGAGTTTATAGCCGACTTAGTCGAAAGAAATTACCAAAACCGCACAGTCGGACTCATCGAAAACGGAACATGGGCGCCCCAAGCCGCAAAGGTGATGAGAGGCAAATTCGCAAATTCGAAGAACATTACGTTCACCGACACCACGGTAAAAATAAAATCAGCATTAAACAACGAAAGTGAGCAACAGCTTGAAGCTCTCGCAGACGAGCTGTGTACGGAATATATAGCTCAGTCGAGCGACACAGCCGACAAAAACGATCTCACTGCGCTTTTCAACATCGGCTACGGACTTTATGTCGTCACCTCAAATGACGGCAAAAAGGATAACGGGCTTATCGTCAACACGGTCTCTCAGGTCACAAGCTCACCGAACAGAATAGCAGTCACGATAAACAAGGAAAACTACTCCCACCACATCATCAAGCAGACGGGAAAGATGAATGTCAACTGTCTGAGTGTTGACGCACCGTTCTCGGTGTTTGAAAATTTCGGCTTCAAGAGCGGACGAGCAGAGGACAAATTCGCCGACATAACGCCGCACCGAGCGGATAACGGGCTTGTGTTCCTGCCGAGATATATCAACTCTTTTATGTCGCTCAAGGTCGAGGAATACGTCGACCTCGGAACTCACGGAATGTTTATCTGCTCTGTTACAGAGGCACGAGTCATGAACGACAAGGAGACCATGACTTACACATATTATCAAAAGAACGTCAAGCCGCAGCCCGACACTCAGGGCAAAAAGGGCTTTGTCTGCAAGGTTTGCGGATATATTTATGAGGGCGACGAGCTGCCGGAGGACTTCATTTGTCCGCTTTGCAAACACGGTGCGGCAGACTTTGAACCGATAGGATGACACAAAAATCGCTGTTCGATATCGAACAGCGATTTTTTCTCCGAAGCCGAACACACTGCGTTTTTTCGGTCGGCTTCCGATCTGATGTCACGTTTACGGCTTCTGCCCTTTGTCAGCTCCTCAGCTATGCGTTCGGCACCCCACTCGCTGTCGCTCGGGGGTACACGCCCGCATAGCTCCGCCCGCTTCACGGGCGGGTTGCCACCGCCGATTTTTTCTCAATATGTATTGATTTTATAAAGTATATTAGTGTATAATATTATCCGTATATGTAACTTCAACGCTTAGCGTATTTATACATAGGAGGAAGAATTATGCAAAGAGTAGAAATTTCAAGGCTCTGGCAGGATGCCGAAAAATATGCCGACGGTGTCATCACCGTTTGCGGCTGGGTCAGAACAAACCGTGATTCAAAAGCACTGGGCTTTATGGAAATAAACGACGGAAGCTGTTTTAAAGGCTTACAGGTCGTGTATGAGGACGGAAAGGTCGAGGACTTCGCTTCAACAGCAAAGCTGAATGTCGGAACCGCTGTCATAGTCGAGGGTAATCTCATACTTACTCCCGAGGCTAAACAGCCGTTTGAGATAAACGCAACGAAGGTTATTGTTGAGGGCGAATCGACTCCCGATTTTCCGCTTCAAAAGAAAAGACATTCCCTTGAATATCTCAGAACGATCGCTCACTTGAGACCGAGAACGAATATTTACTCGGCTGCTTTTAGGGTACGCTCGGTTGCTGCGTATGCCATTCACTCGTTCTTCCAAGGCGAGGGCTTCATCTATGCTCACACACCGATAATCTCTTGCAGTGACTGTGAGGGCGCAGGCGAGATGTTCCAGGTGACAACACTTGATATGAATAATCCGCCGAGAAACGAGGACGGAAGCATTGACTACAGTCAAGACTTCTTCGGAAAGAAAGCATCGCTCACCGTTTCGGGTCAGCTTCAAGGCGAGATAATGGCTCAAGCGTTCGGAAAGATCTATACCTTCGGCCCGACCTTCAGAGCCGAAAAGTCATACACACAAAGACACGCCGCTGAGTTTTGGATGATAGAGCCGGAGATCGCATTTGCGGATCTTAAAGATAATATGGATATCGCAGAGGCGATGATAAAATATGTTATAAAGTACGTCATGGCTCACTGCGAACAGGACATTGCGTTCCTCAATCAGTTTGTCGATAAGGGTCTTATTGAGAGACTGACGGCTGTCGCAAACTCTGATTTCGGCAGAGTAACCTATACAGACGCAATAAAGATTCTTGAAGAACATAACAGCGAATTTGAATATAAAGTATTCTGGGGCTGTGATCTTCAGACAGAGCATGAGAGATATCTCACCGAACAGATTTTCAAAAAGCCTGTATTTGTCACGGATTATCCGAAAGAAATCAAGGCATTCTATATGAGACTGAACGATGACGGAAAGACCGTTGCCGCTTGTGACTGTCTTGTTATGGGAATCGGCGAAATAATCGGCGGTTCACAGAGAGAGGAAAGACTCGACGTTCTTAAAGAAAGAATGGCAGAGCTCGGTCTTAATGAGGAGGATTATTGGTGGTATCTCGAGCTTCGTAAATACGGCGGAACTAAGCACTCCGGCTTCGGTCTCGGCTTTGAGAGACTTGTCATGTATCTGACGGGTATTTCCAACATCAGAGACGTGCTTCCGTTCCCGAGAACGACAGGCTCGGCTGAATTTTAATTTAAGAAAGGCTTAAAAATGAAGAAGATCAACGAATTTACAAAAGATGAATTGCTTTCGCTTAAATCAGAGCTTGAAAGCAAGTATAACGAGTTTAAGGCAAGAGACTTGAAGCTTGATATGTCAAGAGGAAAGCCGTCAAAGGCTCAGCTTGATATTTCGAATGAGCTTTTGAATACGCTTTCAAGCGAGGAATACGAAAAGCTTGATCTTTCATTCGATTATAGAAATTACGGTATACTTTTGGGAATACCCGAATGCAGAAAGCTTTTCGCCGACGTATTGGGCGTTGAGGACAAAAACGTAATTATAGGCGGTACGGCGAGCCTTACGCTGATGTTTGACTATATTACTCAGTGCATGGTCAGCGGTGTAAGCGGATGTGAGCCGTGGATAAAGCAGGGGAATGTCAAATTCCTTTGTCCCGTTCCCGGCTATGACAGACACTTCGGAATCTGCGAATACTACGGTATTGAAATGATAAACATTCCGATGAGTGCCGATGGCCCCGACATGGATATGATCGAGGAGCTTATAAAAGACGAAAAGGTCAAGGGAATGTTCTGCGTTCCCAAATATTCAAATCCGATGGGTACGACATATTCCGATGAGACGGTAAGACGCATAGCGAAAATGAAGCCTGCGGCAAAGGATTTCCGTATCATATGGGACAACGCTTACTGTATTCACGATTTAACCGATACACCGGACAAGCTTCTTAATATATTCGACGAGCTTAAAAAATATGGCAACGAGGATATGGTCGTCGAGTTCTGTTCGACATCTAAAATCACTTTCCCCGGTGCAGGTGTTTCGGCTCTTGCGGCGAGTGATAATAATATTGCCGAAATCCAAAAGAGAATGAATATTCAAACAATAAGCCACGACAAGCTCAATCAGCTTCGCCACGTGAAATATTTTGACGGAAAAGCAGAAAACCTCATTGCGTACATGAAAAAGCATAAAGAGCTTTTAGCACCGAAATTCGATGCTGTGTGCGATGCCTTTGAAAAGGAGTTTGCGCCTCTCGGTGTGGCTTCATGGCATAAGCCCAACGGCGGATATTTCATCTCACTCGATGTCATGCCCGGCACGGCTCGCAGGGTCGGTGAGCTTTGCAAGCAGGCAGGAGTTGTGCTTACAACTGTCGGTGCAACCTACCCGTACGGAAAAGATCCCGATGACAAGAATATCAGAATCGCTCCGTCTCTGCCGCCCGTCAGTGAGCTTTTGACGGCGACTGAGCTTTTATGCGTTTGCGTTAAGCTTGCGGCGTGTGAGGCTCTCTTAAAATAAACGGAACAGGTGATAAATTTGGCAGTACCAAAGGAAAACATTAGAAATTTTTCAATAATAGCCCATATAGATCACGGAAAAAGCACCATCGCCGACAGACTTCTTGAGCTGACCGGCTCGGTAGCAAAGCGAGATATGACAGCCCAGCTTTTAGACGACATGGACCTTGAAAGAGAGCGAGGAATCACGATCAAGGCGCATGCTGTAAAGCTTGATTACACCGCTAAGGACGGCAAGACATATGAGCTGAATCTCATAGACACTCCGGGTCACGTTGACTTTAACTATGAGGTGTCACGTTCTCTTGCCGCTTGCGAGGGTGCGTTACTTGTTGTCGATGCGTCTCAGGGCGTTGAAGCACAGACTTTAGCTAACACTTATCTTGCGCTTGACCATGATCTTGAGCTTGTGCCGATAATCAATAAAATAGATCTTCCTGCCGCTGATCCCGACAGAGTATGCGCCGAAGTCGAAAACGATATCGGACTTGACTGCTCGGAAGCTCCCCGAGTTTCAGCGAAAACGGGCGAGAATATGGAAGACGTGCTTGAAAAGATAGTAACGGATATTCCCGCACCCACGGCAAACGACGATGCTCCGCTCAGAGCGTTGATATTTGACTCGGTTTACGACAGCTACAGAGGCGTTATAGTCTATGTCCGAGTTAAAGAGGGCACTCTCAGAGCAGGCGAAACGATGAGAATGATGGCGACAGGCGCAGAATTCACGGTCGTTGAGGTCGGATATATGCGAGCGACATCACTTGAGCCTTGCAAGGAGCTAAGCGCAGGCGAGGTCGGATATATTACAGCTTCGATCAAGACTGTCAGAGATGCAAAAGTCGGCGATACCGTAACAAAAAAGGAAAGACCGGCGACCGAGGCACTGCCCGGATACCGAAAAGTAAACCCGATGGTTTTCTGCGGTGTCTATCCTGCCGACGGAGCTGATTATGAGAACTTGAGAGATGCGCTTGAAAAGCTTCAACTGAACGATGCCGCACTTTCATATGAGCCCGAAACCTCGGGTGCATTGGGCTTCGGTTTCCGTTGCGGCTTCTTAGGCTTGCTTCATCTTGAAATAATTCAAGAGCGACTTGAGAGAGAATACAATCTCGATCTTGTCACGACGATTCCGAGCGTTATATACAAGGTTCATATGTCAGACGGAACGGTAGCCGAGATAGATAATCCAACGCATTATCCCGACCCTGCTAACATTGATTACTGCGAAGAACCGATGGCTAACGCTCACATATATTCGCCGAGCGAATATGTCGGAGCTATCATGGATCTTTGCCAAGACAGGCGAGGCATTTTTAAGGATATGCAATATCTTTCGGCGGACAGAGTTGACATACACTATGAACTTCCGCTCAACGAGATAATATACGATTTTTTCGACGTACTTAAATCAAGAACAAGAGGCTACGCTTCGTTTGATTATGAGATAAGCGAATATGTCCGTTCGGATCTTGTCAAGCTTGATGTGCTTCTCAACGGTGACATTATCGACGCTTTAAGCTTCATAATCCACAGAGAAAAGGCGATGAGCCGAGCAAGAAAGATAGCCGAAAAGCTCAAGGACAACATACCGAGACAAATGTTTGAAATTCCCGTTCAAATAGCTATCGGAAGCAAGGTCATTGCAAGAGAAACGATTAAAGCCATGCGTAAAGACGTTCTTGCGAAATGCTACGGCGGCGATATAACGAGAAAGAAAAAGCTTTTGGAAAAGCAGAAAGAGGGCAAGAAGAGAATGCGTCAATTCGGTTCTGTTGAAGTTCCGCAGGAGGCATTCATGGCTGTTCTCAAGCTTGAAGATAACTGATGATAAGCGAGCCGAATTAACCTTCGGCTCGTTTTGAGCACGCCGCCGTTGCAGAGACCGGCGGAAAAGATAAACCCGAAAGCTGCGAGCGGTCGGTTGATCTGCAACTAAGCTGTAAGTCGCATCAGCCTCCAAAATTATATATTTTATTAGGTGACAGCAGCGGGCGACCTCCTTCGTCGGTCGCTCCCACCCGCCCACCCGGAAAGGACACCCATGCAAGGCATATACATACACATCCCATTTTGCAAAAGCAAATGTCCGTATTGCGACTTCTATTCCATGCGTTGCGACGAAGCGACAGCGGACAGATACACCGAAGCGCTGATAAGAGAAATATCCGCCTTCCCCGAAAATGAAAAAGCGGATTCCGTCTATTTCGGCGGCGGCACACCGTCGGTCATAGGCGGAGAAAGAATAGCGAAAATACTGTCGGCGGTGCGAGACAAGTTTGAACTCGTCGACCCGGAAATCACAGTCGAATGTAATCCGTCATCGTCTGATTCCGTCTTATTTAAGACATTATCGGCGGCAGGAGTGAACAGAATTTCTTTCGGTATGCAGTCGGCGGTCGACAGAGAGCGAAGCATTTTAGGAAGAATATCCGAACGAAACGACGTTAAGCGTTGCGTTGAGGAAGCTAAAAAATCCGGAATCAAAAACATATCCGTCGATCTGATGCTAGGCGTTCCGTTTCAAGATAAGGAATCACTTTTGGCGAGCATAATGTTCATCATGCAGCTTGACGTCAAACACGTGAGCGCATATATGCTCAAAATCGAGGACGGAACATTTTTCTCAAAAATGCAAAACAAACTGCCGTTCCCTGATGAAGATGCGACCTGTGACATGTATTTGTTCCTGTGCGACTACATGGAAAAGCTCGGCTTCAGACAGTATGAAATTTCAAATTTCGCAAAGCCGGGCTACCGCTCAAGACACAACTTGAAGTATTGGCACGACGAAGAATACATATCGTTCGGCCCGGCGGCGCACTCGTTTTATAAGGGCGAGCGATATTATTACGAGCGAGATCTCGAAAAATATATTGCCTCACCCGAAAAAATCTCAGACGGAACCGGCGGCGACAAAGAAGAATACGCCATGCTTGCGCTGAGACTGAGCGAGGGACTGAAGTTTGATGATTACCGAGAAAAATATTCTTGTGAGGTATGCGGGAGCTTTGTTCAAAAGGCGAAACAGCTTGAAAAATACGGCTTGGTCAAGGTCACGGAAAAAGCCGTCAAGCTGACAAGAGAGGGCTTTTTGATCTCGAATACGGTCATTGGTGAGCTTGTGGAAACACTCGATTAAAAATGAAAATAACCTCCAATAATAGGCTTATACCTTTATTGGGGGTCTTTTTATGTTAGTCGGTCTTATACGGGGATTCATAGCGTATGTGCTTCTTGTGGTCGGGGTGCGATTGATGGGAAAGAGGCAGATAGGCGAGCTTCAGCCGGCTGATCTTGTCATAACGATATTGATTTCCGAGATAGCCGCCATACCGATAGAGGAGAGTGAAGCACCTCTTTTGTCGTCTGTGACAAACGTAATATTCTTAGTTGCGATAGAAATTTTGGTCTCGTATGTCAGCATGAAATCGACACGCTTTCGCCGAGCCTTGCAGGGCAACAGCGTTATGATAATAGAAGACGGCGAGATAAACGAGAAAGCGCTGAAACAGATAAGGCTCACGATAGACGATCTGACGGAAGCGCTGAGACAAAAGGACATTTTCGATATAACCGAGGTTTCGTATGCCTACGCCGAAACGAACGGCACTATCAGCGCCGAGCTTTTTCCCGAAAACAAAACCGTTACCGCCGAGCAGATAGGTATAAAAACAGAAGATGTCGGCGTACCCGTTGTTATTGTGAGTGACGGCAGAGTGATAAGCGAAAACTTCCGATATAGCTGTCTCAATCAAGACAGCTTGAACGATATACTCAGCGAAAAAAGCATAAGGCAAGAAGATATACTTTTGATGACAGCCGACAGGAAAAACATCGGAACGGTCGTTTTGAAGGAGGGAAAACAATGAAAAGACTTGCGGCGGCTATATGCTTATTGCTGTTAGCTGTTTCACTCAGTTCTTGGGGTCACATAAAGCTAAACAAAACCTGCGACGAGCTGATAGCCGAGCTTGAAACTTGCATTGAAACGGCGAAAAGCGATGACACCGAAAGCTTGATCAAAAAGAGCGAATACCTCGACAGTTGGTGGGATAAAAACCATATGGTGCTGTCGGTGTTGGTGAATCATTCCGCACTTGACACGATGCAGAGCTTCCTGCCGACACTGAGAGAATTAGCCGAAATGGGCGACACGGAGGAACTTATCGAAAACTGTTATGAGTGTATAAACATGACTGAGGATCTGAAAATGAACGAGGAGATCAGCATCGGTAATATTTTTTGATTTAACTTCAGTGCTAAAAAAAGAGGAAGCTTTACGCCTCCTCTTTGTCTTATTTACATTTAATGATCAGTGCTTTGTGCCTTGAAGCCACGGGCTGTATGTATAGAATACCTCCCAAAGCTGATGCCAAAATGCTTCAAACTTCTCAAAGAAAGCCTGCATATCCATGTTCAAATATCCTCCTTTGCGATGCGATAAAATTAAAATTCAATTACTTCGTGATGGGCGGGAGCTTACCGAGGAGATCTTCAAGTCTGAGGAACTTAAAGAGTGCATCGAACAATTCATACATAACGTCTCTGACTGATGTCAAAGCTGTCTGAATACCGTTGATGAAGCCGTTCTGTGCAGCGTGGATACCGCCTTCGACCTTATCGTTGAGATCGTCGTTAGCGTCTTCGTCAATGCAGTAGGGGCAGTTAGCTTCGTCGCCGTTCTTGCAGTTGCACTTGCAACCGACCTTACCTGTGCAATCGTCACAGCACTTTGCTTTCCAATAGTAGTGCGTTTTCTGATCACCCTTGTGGATAAGTGTGCCGTTTGCGTCATAAATGTCAACGTCAAGATAGAAATCATAACGGCAAGCAAGATATCCCACTACATTAGTAGCGTTTCCGTAATCATCAATATGACCGGGGCAGTTCTCACAGCAAGTGCAACCGAATGTACCTGTGCAAGCGTTGCCGCAGTTTGTGCAATACTCTGTAATGCCTGCGTTTGCCTGTTCATCATTCCATGAGCCTGCGAAAGCTACCGATGCGAATGTAAAGATCATTACAGCCGCTAAAAATACAGATAAAAGTTTTTTCATATTATAGTCCTCCTTATATCGACTATTTTAATAAATACATTATAGATTGAAAAACAAAAAATGTCAATATATTTTTATTTAATTTACAAACTTGTGTAAGTTTGACAAAGATTATGAATAATATTTCATCTTTTTAAATCAGAACTCTATCGAGAAAGCCTCGTTCTTTGAGTCAGAGCCTTGGATCGTGTCCTTGGGAATGAAGAGCTCATATTGATATTCATCCGTGTTGATCTCTATGTCCGACGGAATGAGCATATCGCAGATAGTCTTTTCGGGATGATCCTTGTCATAGTAGCACTCGATGCTGATCGGATGCGTTTTGACTATTGTTCCGTCCTCGTCGTATGCGTAAAGGAGTGCCTCGCCGTCGGTGCTGACCTCTGAGCCGAATGTTGCGGCGGCGAAAACGAGTATTTCTTCAACTCTGCCGTCGTTTTCAATAAGCTCTAATTCGGAATCGGCGACCTCAATGTATTCGGGTGCGGGCGGCTCGGTGGTCGTCGGCTCGGTCGTAGTCGGCTTTGTAGTCGTCGGCTTTGTCGTCGGCTGAGTCGTGGTCACGATGGTCGTTGACACCTCGGGCTTTGACGTGTCGTCGGCGGTCTGCGGAATAGTCGGCTCTGTAGTCGTCGGCTCGGTGGTCGTCGGCTCGGTCGTGGACGGCTCGGTCGTGGTCGGCGCTGTAGTCGTCGGCTGAGTCATGACCGGCTGAGTTGTCGTTGTCGGAGCTGTTGTTGTCGGCTGGTCGTTTGCGCTTCGTATGCTGTAGGCTATGAGCACAACGGAGATTATCGCCACGGTTACAATAGCCGCTATGAGTATTTTTATCGTCTTGCCCGATTCTTCATGATCGTTGTTATAGTATCCGTCACCGTCATAGCAGTAGCCGATCGGAGCGTCATCGTCTATTATGTCTTCGCTGTCGTCTATCGGCTGCTCACGCTGAGCCTTCGGAACAGCTTGACCGAAAGCGTACCCCGTAGCGACGTTTGAGCGGGGAGAATATGTCGGATCTATATCCGACAGCACAGCCTCGATGTCTCTCTTTATACTGCTGAGATTTTGATATCTGTTTGACGGCTTGAACGCACAAGCCTTTTTGATTATTTTGTCAATGCCTGTCGGAGCGCCGTCGGGAGCTGAGGGAACTTCACCGCCGAGACGTCTCTGAACGGCATTCGAGATGTTTTCTTCCGTTATCTCAATGGGATATTCGGGGAGGAACGGAGCTCTGCCGCTGTGGAGGGCTTTGAAAAGAAGCATACCCAGCGCATACATATCGGTCTGAGAAAGGTCACCGTTTTTGGAATATTCCTCGGGTGCTTTGCAGTCGTCATTCGAGCCTGCCGCCGAGAAGATTCCGAGCTTGAAGTCGCCCGAGCCGCCGATGAAAATATTGTCAAGGCTTATGTTCTCGTGAGTGATGCCCATTGATCTGAACTGACCGACGGCTTCACAGACGGCGATGACTATTTTCAAAGCCGATGAGACCGGAAGCTCATGGATATCGTATTCCTCGGAAAGCGGCTTCACCGCCTCGGAAAGCGAAAGAACAGCGTATTCGCCGTTTCCGTTATATACGGCACGGCTGTCATAGTATGAAACAACGCTGTCGCAGTTTTTCATTTTCTTCATGATGTCAAGAGGCAACAGCTTCATCTGAACCTCTTCGGGAAATTCACCGTCGCTGTGCGGAGGGTCTGCGTTAATTTCGGTAACGCACAGATGTCTGAAGCCAACGCTGCCGTCGGGTGAAGTTTTCATCACACGGTAAAGCGTACGGCTTTCGGTTTGGTCAATAATGTTGTCAAGATGCCAACCGTCAAAAAACGGTTCAAGCGCTGTCAGCTTTTCTCTATCCATATTTAGTCACCGCTTTCAAATTCGTTTCTGATTATAATTTTGCCCTCGGGGGCATTTTTTCCTATAGATCTTATACCTTTCAGACAGCTCGACTTAGTTGTATAGCTTTCGCTTATGGCGATTATTTCGCCTGTTGCCGATTTAAGTCTGAAATGAAATTCGCCCGTCATGTCCTTATAAACCTCATATTTGGGGTACGCTATGGCTTTCCACTTATTTTGAGTTCTGTCCTCGACGGGAGCTTTGGCGTTGCGCTTTATGCTGTCGATAATATTTTCACAGCTTTCGACAGTGGGAAACGTTTGACTTATCGCTATCGCTTCGCCGTTTCCCGCTCTGAGCTCAAATGTATATTCCTGATAGGGAGTGCGAGATATGATAAATCGCCCGTTCATCCGATCACCGTCCTTTTGATAATATATTGCTTTCGACAAAATTATTCCGTCAACTAAAGCTTTACCTAATACATTTTATCAACTTATCTGTCAAAAGGCAAGGGAAAATGACAAACTCTATAAAATTTAAAAAAATATATTAAAAACTATTGACAAGAGAATATTACTTGCATATAATAACATATGAACAGTTGTTCAAATGAAAGGAGCGATATTATGGAGCTTGAAAATGTTCAGTCATGTGAATTTATGTATATTCACAAGGATATAGTTGAAAAGGTGCAAAGTGCAATGCCCGATGAGCAAGAGCTTTATGACCTTGCGGAGCTTTATAAGGTTTTCGCCGACAGCACGAGGATCAAGATACTTTATGTGCTGTTTGAAAGCGAGATGTGTGTTTGCGACATAGCTCAGCTGCTTGAAATGAGCCAGTCGGCGATATCGCATCAGCTGAGAGTATTAAAGCAGGCGAAGCTTGTCAAATTCAGACGTGACGGAAAAACAATATTTTATTCACTTGCCGACGACCATGTCAGAACAATCATGGATCAAGGCATTGAGCATATAGAAGAATGATAGGAGAGGTGTTTGATTATGAAAAAGGTATTTAAATTGCAGGAGCTTGATTGCGCTAACTGTGCGGCGAAAATGGAAGCCGCCATTCAGAAGATAGACGGTGTTGAAAGTGCTACCGTCAGCTTCATGACAAGCAAGCTGACAGTCAAAGCCGATGATGAGCGTTTTGACAGCATCATGGATGAAATTCAGCGTGTTTGCAAGAAGATAGAGCCTGATTGCGTTATCGTCAGATAAACGGGGAGTTGAGGAGAATGACAAAAAAGCAGAAAGTTTTGCTGTTGAAAATAATAACAGCCGCCGTTTTGTATGCGGTGGGGATCGTCGTTCCGTCAGAGCCGGTGAAAATTATCCTTTATATTGCGGCGTATGCGGTGATAGGATATTCGGTCATAATCAAAGCCGCAAAGAATATCGCTCACGGACAGGTGTTTGACGAAAACTTTCTCATGCTCATAGCAACTGTCGGAGCGTTCGGCTTGAAGGATTATGCTGAAGCGGTGGCGGTCATGCTTTTCTATCAAGTGGGCGAGCTGTTTGAAAGCGTAGCTGTCGGAAAGGCGAGAGCTGGTGTCGGAGAGCTTATAAATCTTGCACCGGAATTTGCCAACAAAAAGATAGACGGTGAGATAGTCGAAGTCATGCCGGAGGAGGTCGAGGTCGGCGACACGGTAATCGTCAAAGCCGGAGAGAAAATACCTCTTGACGGAAAAGTAGTCTCAGGTGAGACAACTGTCGACACATCTGCACTGACGGGCGAAAGTATACCCACGGAGCTTAAAATCGGAGATGAAGCCCTCAGCGGCTGCATAAACCTCGGCGGTACAATAGAAATAGAGGTCACAAAGGAATTTGAAGATTCCTGCGTCAGCCGAATAATGTATCTCATCGAGGAAGCATCGAGCCAAAAAGCCAAAAGCGAAAGCTTTATCACAAAATTTGCGAGAGTATATACGCCTTGTGTTGTTGCGGCGGCGGTCTTACTTGCTGTTGTTCCGACGATTTTCGGCGGAGACTTTTCTCAGTGGCTTTCAAGAGCGTTGCTGTTTTTGGTCGTATCGTGTCCCTGTGCGCTTGTCATATCCGTACCGCTGACTTTCTTCTGCGCCATAGGCAGAGCGTCTAAAAGCGGAATACTCATAAAGGGAAGCAACTTCCTTGAATTACTGAATAATGCGAAGATAGCCGTATTCGATAAAACGGGAACGCTCACAAAAGGCGAATTCAGCGTTCAGAGCGTGACACCGAACGGCATAAGCGAAAAAGAGCTTATAGAAATATGCGCATACGCCGAGGGGTACATCGACCACCCGATAGCTCAATCCGTCAAGAGAGCATACGGCGAAAAAATTGATCTTGACAGAGTACACGACACGGTTCAGCTGACAGGCTTCGGCGTAAAAGCCTCCGTTGACGGAAAAGAAGTCTATGTCGGAAACGCAAAGCTCATGGAACAGCAGGGCGTTGCGTTCGAAAAGCTTGACAGTCCGTTCACAATACTCTATGCGGCGATAGATTCCGATTATGTCGGCTGCGTTGAGATAGCCGACGAGGTCAAGCAAAGCAGCGCAGAAACGCTAAAACTTCTCAAGGCTAACGGAATAGAAAAGACGGTCATGCTCACGGGTGACAACGAAAAAATAGGTGAATTTATCGGCAAGAAGATAGGTCTTGACGAGGTACACGCAGGGCTTTTGCCGGAAGATAAATCACGTGAACTCAAGGAAATAAAGAAGAACGGTGTGACCGTTTATACAGGTGACGGACTCAACGATGCGCCCGTCATAATCGAAGCCGATGTCGGCATAGCTATGGGCGCACTTGGAAGCGATGCGGCGATAGAAGCGGCAGATATCGTTATAATGGACGACGATATCGCAAAACTTCCGACGGCTATAAAGCTCAGCCGCAAGACGATGAGACTTGTCAAGGAGAATATTTGGTTTGCTCTCATTGTCAAGTTTGCGATCATGATTCTCGGAGCGTTCGGAATCGCAAATATGTGGCTTGCGGTTTTCGCAGACGTAGGAGTTTCGGTTATAGCAATACTTAACGCACTCAGAGTGCAAAGATGAAAACGGCGGCACGGCTTTGTGCCGCCGTTTTGGCGTTGGGTAGCGAGCGAAGCGAGCGTAACGGCGTTTGGGCGTGCCACCCTCCGCCGCTTGCGGCGGAGGGTGGCCGTACAAACGCCCCGCTGCAAGCAGCGTTGGTTTCGCTGAAATTCGGAAGGCTGATAAGAGCCGAGCCGGATCTACGCAGACAAGCTCTGTTCAGCTTCCAAGCCGGCAGTTGCCGCAAGCCCCTGCAGCGGGCACGGGCTTGGCACCCACTCGCCTGCGGCTCGGGGTACACACGCCCGTGCCGAATGTCAAGCAACAAATTGCGTTATATATTAAAATTAATTGCATACCGTTGAAAAAAGTTAAAAAGCATTATATAATTGAAGTTGCTTATATAAAGAGGTGAAACAATATGAAATCATACGGACTTATTTTAGCCGGAGGCGGCGGCAAGGGCGCATATCAAATAGGCGCATGGAAAGCACTGAAAGAGCTGGGGGTGAAATTCTCGGCAATCGCCGGTGTCTCGATAGGCTCAATAAACGGCGCTCTCATAGCTGCCGATAAATTCGACGATGCTATGAAAATGTGGACTACCGTAACGATAGACAAGGGCGTAAAAATAGAAGAGGGGCTTAAAGACGCCGATAACCTTTTCAGCGCAAAAAATTATCCCGTGCTGTTAAAGGAAATTCTCAAAAAAGGCGGAATAGATGCTTCGCCGACGAGGGATTTTTTATCGGAATTTATCAATGAAAAGGAAGTCAGAGACAGCAAGATACCGCTGGGAATCGTTACATATCAGCTGTCATCAATGAATCCGCTTGAGCTTTTCGTTGAGGATATTCCGGAGGGTGAGCTGATAGATTACCTGCTCGCTTCGTCAAAATTTCCCGGTGTCAGCCGAATAGGCCCGGAAGGCGAGCACTTCTTAGACGGCGGCGTATACGATAATGCACCCGTCAATATGCTGAAAAAGCGTGGATATAACGGTCTTGTGGTAATTGATATCTCATCAATAAAGGGTTACGCCCATGAACAGAATTTTTCATGTATGCAGATAGTTTACATCAGACCTTACGATCCCGAGGAGCTTGGAGCGGCATTCGATTTCAGCCCCGAGATAATCGAAAAGCGTATGACCATGGGATATCTCGACGCTAAAAAATCTTTCGGAAAGTATGCCGGAAACATATACTATTTTAAGCCCGTGACTTTCAGAAGCTTGATAAAGCGCTACGGCTGTGATACGGTCGCCGAGCTTGAAAAGCTTGCATATGAGCTTGAAGTCCCCAGACTCAAGGTATACAAAGAAAACGAGTTTCTCAAAGCGCTTAAAGAGAGATACAGCGAGAAAAGCAAGGAGCTTGAGGAAAAAGAGGAAGAAGAACCCCAAGGCTTCATAGACGTTTTGAAAAAATGGACGGGTAAGGTCGTTTCAAAGAATGAGCTTGAGAAAGCCGAAAAGCTTCTCGACGAAATCAAAATTTAAGTTGAGCGTAGCAAACAAAATCCGAAAATGATATTGACAAAGCTGAAGTTATCGTTTATATTTATTATTAATGTATCATTTAAGACAAAACTAACCGCAGTTCATTGCGCCGATATGAACAGGATAAAATATAAGGCAGAAAGGCTTAAAATATGAAGGTAACTAAGCAGGTGCTTGATGCGCTATGCGCAACAAAGCTGTTTTTCGGAGTGTCACGCAAAAGCTTGAGCGCATTACTTGAAGCGCAGGAAAAGACGATTGAGATATATAAAAGAGGAGATGTTATCTATTCTCCCGATAATTATGAAAGCAGTATCGGCTTCATAATCAGAGGAAACGTCAACGTCATCAAGCCGTCAAGCGAGGTAATCATAAGCAGCTTGACAAAGGGCGATCTGTTCGGTGCGGTCACTCTTTATTCGCAAAGAGGATATTATGTTTCAAAGCTTGTCGCCACAACCGAAACCAAGGTCTTGTTTATCGACAAGGGCACAGTTAATGTTCTGATGATTCAAGATCAGGCGCTTGCGACAAACTTTATATCTTATTTATCTGACAAAATTTATTATCTCAACAGCCGCATAGACTCATTCACAGGCGGCAGTGCCGAGAGCAGACTCGCATCATACTTGATAGAATGTTTCGGCGGATACAAGACACTTCAGTTAAAGCAGCCCTATACAAAGCTTGCCGTGAGTTTGGACATCGGCAGAGCCTCACTTTACAGAGCATTCGACAGCTTTATTTCTGCCGGTGCAATAGAAAAAGACGGAAAGTATATACGTCTGCTTAACGAGGAAAAATTGAAAGAATACATAAGCAACTGATTGAAACTCCGAATCGCACTTGTGCGATTCGGAGTTTTCAGCTGATTTATATTTAGATGTGAAAACATTCGAGGGTGCATGACACACTGCGATTTTGTTCCGGTTCAGCCTCCGTAGTTTCTGCGAATACCGAGTCTAATCAGCGGGGCGGCTGTTCGGCACTCCACTCGCTTCGCTTCGGGAGTACACGAACAGCCGCCGTTACGCTCGCTTCGCTCGCTACGCATAAAATTAAATTTTCTAAAGCCTATTGACAAATCCAAAAATAGAGTTATAATTAATTAGCACTCACAAATGGAGAGTGCTAATTTCGAGACTATGGAGTGATATATATGGCAAAAAAACAGTTTAAAGCGGAATCGAAGAAGCTTTTGGATATGATGATAAACTCTATATATACTCATAAGGAAATTTTCCTCAGAGAGCTTATCTCAAATGCAAGCGATGCTATCGACAAACAGTATTACCGTTCGCTTCAAGGCGAAGGCGGTCTTGCGAGAGACGAATACAAAATAAGGCTTGCCATCGACAAGGACGAGCGTACACTTACAATAAGCGATAACGGTTGCGGAATGAGCGAAAAGGAGCTTGAGGATAACCTCGGCACTATCGCAAAAAGCGGCTCGCTCGATTTCAAACAGGATGCGGGCGACGACGAAAAGAAGTCGGAGCTTGAAATAATCGGTCAGTTCGGTGTCGGATTCTATTCGGCGTTCATGGTCAGCGACAAGGTTACCGTTGAAACCAAAAAGCACGGCGAAGAAAAAGCATATCGCTGGGAGTCAAATGGTGCTGACGGATACACGGTAGAAGAATGTGACAAGGAAGACTTCGGAACAGTTATAACGCTTCATATAAAAGAAGATGCCGAAGAAGAAAAATACAGCGAATTCTTAGAGGAATACAGAATAACGAATATCGTCAAGAAATATTCCGATTATATCAGATATCCGATTTTGATGAATGTCACCTCAACACGTCTTAAAGAGGGCAGTGAAGACGAATACGAGGACTATACGGAGGAAAAACAGCTCAACAGCATGGTGCCTCTGTGGAGAAAAAACAAGAATGAGATAACAAGCGAGGAATACGACAGCTTTTACACCGAGAAATTCTTTGATTGGGAAAAGCCGCTTCATGTCGTACACTCAAAGACTGAGGGCGCTGTTACCTATGATGCGCTGTTATATATCCCGTCACACGCACCTTACGACTACTATTCAAAGGAGTATGTCAAGGGACTTCAGCTTTATTCAAACGGCGTTTTGATAACCGATAAGTGCGAGGAGCTCTTGCCCGATTATTTCAGCTTTGTCAAGGGCTTAGTCGACAGCGCAGACCTTTCACTCAACATATCAAGAGAAGTTCTCCAGCATGACCATATTCTCAAGCTCATAGCTAAAAACGTCGAGAAGAAAGTCAAATCGGAGCTTAAAAAGCTGATGAGCAGTGACCGTGATGCGTACGACAAATTCTTCAAGGCTTTCGGCTTGCAGTTAAAATACGGTCTGTATTCGGACTTCGGCGCTCATAAGGACACCTTGCAGGATCTCGTTATGTTCTACTCCTCAACCGAGAAAAAACTCGTCACACTCGGCGAATACGTTTCACGAATGAAAGAGGATCAGAAAACGATATACTACGCTTGCGGCGAAACGACCGACAAGATCAATATGCTTCCGCAGGTCGAGGCTGTCAGAGACAAGGATTTCGAGATACTCTATCTCACCGATGACGTTGACGAATTCGCTCTGAAGATGCTTGGCGAATATGACGGAAAGACGTTTATTAATGTATGCGCCGATAAGCTCGACATTGAGACCGACGAAGAAAAAGAGCAGATAAAGCAGGAAAACGAGGCTTCAAAACAGCTTCTTGACAAGCTCAAAGAGGCGATAGGTGACGGTGTCAATTCCGTCAGATTCACGTCGAGCCTTAAAAATCACCCCGTATGCTTGACAAGTGAGGGCGAGATATCTCTTGAGATGGAAAAGGTACTCGATGCGATGCCGAACGACAACAAGGTCAAGGCGCAGACGGTGCTTGAGATCAACGTCAACCATCCGATAGCGGACAAGCTTAAAAAGGTTTTCTCGGAAGATCCCGAGGCTGTGACAAATTACGCTAAGGTGCTTTATGCTCAGGCGAGACTCATCGGCGGAATGAGCATAGACAACCCGACGGAGCTTAGCAATATTATCTGTGAGATGATTTGATTTTCGGTATGCGGTGAGCGAGCGTGAAGCTGAACGCAATACGCTCAAAGTGCATTTAAATAGATGTCGCTAAGAGGTATGTCAGCGAGCGAAGCGAGCGTAACGGCGACCGGGCGTGTACCCCGCAGCGCTCGCCGCAGGCGAGGTGCGAAGGGGTGCCGTACGGGCGCCCTACTGCTGAGACTGACCGATTGAACAAGGCTTGAAGGCTTTGCAAATTTCAAAATATACAGAGTGGGTGTCGGTACTCACTCTGTTTTTTGTGCGGTAAAGTGGGGGAGTAAGTTCGATTAAAATTTCTTTTTCCTACCCGTTGACTTATTTTCTTCCTTGTGATAGAATAACAATAGAAATTTGTGCTCGTATGCGGCGCTCATATTATAAAGACAGTGACGGAGACAGTAAGCTTTAAGCGAAAGTCAAAGCGAGTCGGGGACGGTGTAAGCCCGATATGAATAGCTTTCAGCCGAATATCACTCCCAAGTCGCAGGCTGAACACCTAAAGGCAGTGCAACTTGAATGCATACCCAAAGGTAATTAGGCTTCGCCGGTCCTTCACCGTTAAACGAAGCTTGCATGGCAGTGCAAAGTAAACAGGTGGTAACAGGTCAAGACTTGTCCGTTTACGGATAAGTCTTTTTTATTTTAAGTAATTTATATTCCCAATAAGGAGGAAATTTAATGTATAAGAAGGTTTCTACAGACCTCAACTTCGTCGAAAGAGAAAAAGAAGTCGAGAAGTTTTGGAAAGAAGCAAAGATCTTTGAAAAAAGCAGTCAGATCGAAGGGCCGTCATATGTCTTTTACGATGGACCTCCCACAGCTAACGGAAAGCCTCATATCGGCCACGTTTTGACCCGTGTTATCAAGGATATGATCCCCCGTTATCACACCATGAAAGGTCAGCACGTTCCCCGTAAGGCAGGCTGGGATACTCACGGTTTGCCGGTTGAGCTTGAAGTTGAAAAGTTTTTGGGGCTTGACGGAAAAGAACAGATCGAGCAATACGGTCTTGAGCCTTTCATTGATAAGTGTAAGGAAAGCGTATGGAAATATAAGGGTATGTGGGAAGATTTCTCATCAACGGTCGGCTTCTGGGCTGATATGGATAACCCGTATGTAACATATCATAACTCTTATATCGAGTCTGTTTGGTGGTCACTTAAACAGGTTTATGATAAGGGTCTTATCTATAAGGGCTTCAAGATCGTTCCCTACTGTCCGAGATGCGGAACTCCGCTTTCATCTCACGAGGTCGCTCAAGGCTATAAGCTTGTCAAGGAGCGTTCAGCCGTTGTCAGATTCAAGGTCAAGGGCGAGGATGCATATTTCCTTGCATGGACAACAACGCCGTGGACACTTCCCAGTAACGTCGCTCTTTGTGTCAATCCCGATGACGAATATATCAAGGTCAAAGCGAAAGACGGATATACATATTACCTTGCGACCGCTCTTGCCGATAAGGTGCTGTCAAAGCTTCAGGAAAGCGAAGACGAAAAGGTTTATGAGATTCTCGAAACTTATGTGGGCAAGGATCTTGAATATAAAGAATATGAGCCTCTGTTTGACTTCGTAACACCGATTTGCGAGAAGCAGAACAAGAAAGGTCACTACATCACCTGCGACTCATACGTTACCATGTCCGACGGTACGGGTATCGTTCATATCGCTCCGGCATTCGGTGAGGACGACGCTCAGGTCGGAAGAAAATATGACCTTCCGTTCGTTCAGCTCGTTGATGCCAAGGGCAACATGAGTGATGCTACGCCGTATGCGGGAATTTTCGTCAAGAAGGCCGATCCGATTATTCTTACGGATCTCGAAAAGGCAGGGCTTCTCTTTGATGCACCGAAGTTTGAGCATGACTATCCGTTCTGCTGGAGATGTGACACACCGCTTCTCTATTACGCAAGAGAGTCATGGTTTATAAAGATGACCGCCGTCAGAGACGATCTTATCAGAAACAACAAAACAATTAACTGGATACCCGAAACTATCGGAACGGGCAGATTCGGCGACTGGCTTGAACACGTTCAGGATTGGGGTATCAGCCGTAACAGATATTGGGGTACGCCGCT
Source organism: uncultured Faecalibacterium sp. (assembly GCA_964480405.1). Taxonomy (GTDB): domain Bacteria; phylum Bacillota; class Clostridia; order Oscillospirales; family Acutalibacteraceae; genus UBA6857. The sequence continues at coordinate 37,435 of CAYZOU010000018.1, forward strand.
TAACATTTGGGAATGTGAATGTGGTCACAGACATTCGATAGGCTCTATCGAGGAGCTTAAGAGTATGTCGGATAACTGCCCCGACGATATCGAGCTTCACCGCCCGTATATCGACAAGGTCACTATAAAGTGTCCCAAGTGCGGCAAGCAGATGACCCGTGTACCGGAGGTTATTGACTGTTGGTACGATTCGGGTTCAATGCCGTTTGCACAGCACCACTACCCGTTTGAGAATAAAGAGCTGTTTGAAAGTCAGTTCCCGGCGGACTTCATCTCCGAGGCTATTGACCAAACAAGAGGCTGGTTCTATTCTCTCTTGGCTATCTCAACGCTCATATTCAACAAAGCGCCGTTTAAGAATGTTATCGTTTTAGGTCACGTTCAAGATGAAAACGGACAGAAGATGAGTAAGTCAAAGGGCAACGCAGTTGATCCGTTTGATGCACTCAAAACCTACGGCGCAGATGCTATCCGTTGGTATTTCTATACAAACTCAGCGCCGTGGCTTCCCAACCGCTTCCATGGTAAGGCAGTCACCGAGGGTCAGAGAAAGTTTATGGGTACACTTTGGAATACCTACAGCTTCTTTGTGCTTTACGCAAATATAGACGAGTTCGATGCAACGAAATATACCCTTGATTACAGCAAGCTTTCGGTTATGGATAAGTGGCTTCTTTCGAAGATGAATTCCATGGTCAAGGCGGTTGACGATAACCTTGCGAATTACAAAATACCCGAAGCCGCAAAAGCACTTCAGGAATTTGTCGATGACATGAGCAACTGGTATGTACGCCGTTGCAGAGAGCGTTTCTGGAAGAAAGAGCTTGATCAGGATAAGATCAACGCTTATATGTCGCTGTATACCGCACTTGTCACTGTCAGCAAAGCGGCAGCACCCATGGTGCCGTTTATGACGGAGGATATATACAGAAATCTTGTCTGCTCAATAGACAGCAGTGCGCCGGAAAGCATACATCTTTGCTCATTCCCGACAGTTTGCGAGGAGCATATTGATGCAGAGCTTGAAGAAAATATGGATGCCGTACTCAAGATAGTCGGTCTCGGCAGAGCGGCAAGAAACGCATCCAACATCAAGAACAGACAGCCCTTAGGCATGATGTATGTTAAGAGCGAGCATGAGCTTGACAGCTTCTATACTGAGATAATCGAGGACGAGCTTAACGTCAAGGATGTATCCTTTGTAAAGGATGCCGATGAGCTTATGTCATATCTGTTTAAGCCTCAGATGAAAACTCTCGGTCCTAAGTTCGGAAGCAAGCTTGGCGCTATAAGAAATGCGCTTCTTTCGCTTAACACCGATAAAGCTAAGAAAGAGCTTGATGCTAACGGCAAGATAGATCTTGACATCGGCGGCGAAAGCGTAGAGCTGACAGCTGACGATATCCTCATAGAAGCAAAGCAGAAAGACGGACTTGCCACAGTTTCTGATTACGGAGTAACCGTTGCTTTAAGCACGGAGCTTACACCCGAGCTTATCGAGGAAGGCTTTGTCCGTGAGGTAATAAGCAAGGTTCAGACAATGCGTAAGGACGCAGGCTTCAACGTCACAGATCATATTGCACTTTATATCAACACAAGCGATAAGCTTGCAGATGTACTTGCAAGAAATAAAGAAAGTCTTATGGGCGATGTTTTGGCTGATGAGCTTTACACGGATTCTATGGACGGCTCAACGGCTGAGTGGAACATCAACGGTGAAAAGGCGACGATCGGCGTTAAAGTCGTAGGCTAATTGAAAATTTTATACCGAGCTTTGCGAGACGGTGGGAGAATTGATGAGGCTTGCTGATTGCAAGCTGAATCGGCTCAGCCTCCCGACCGCCTGCAAAATTTCGGTTTTCATCAGCGGGGCGGGGGTTGTGCCCACACGCCGCACCACGGCTTGGGGGGGCGGGGAGGGGTAGACGTAAAGACGCCCAGAATCAGGCGTACG
>CAYZOU010000019.1:0-38979 GCA_964480405.1 uncultured Faecalibacterium sp.
TTTCGCAATGATGATATACTGCGCTTCGCTTGATGATATACACTTCCTTGCGAAATTGATGATATACAATGCTTCGCATTGATTTATTCTTAAATTCACACTATAAGCCCCATGTATAAACTGTGGGTTGTCTAAGTGTTGTTTTCGGTTTGCTCGGAACTTATTTGAAGCAATCGCAAGTCGATTTTTTTATCCATTGCGAAGCGATGGTATATCATCAACGATAGCCTTGCTATCGTTGTATCTCATCTGCCGTCGGCTGTATATCATCTTGCGTGGCTTGCTTTGTCATTTCGCAATGATGATATACTGCGCTTCGCTTGATGATATACACTTCCTTGCGAAATTGATGATATACAATGCTTCGCATTGATTTATTCGTGAACCTATGCTATAATGCTTATAAAGGAAGTGTTAGCATGTCTAAGAATTATTTGTTGATTTATTCGGAACAGCTTGCGACCGATATTGAGTTTCTTTGCCAACGCATAGCTGCGCCGTCTAATTCCATTTTTCAAATCCGAAAAAGTTCAAGCAGCGTTTATGCGAATATTAGGGAAGCAAATTACGGTCAGAGCCGTGCGGATATGCTTTCTAAATTTGAAATCGCACTTAAAGAATGCAGCGAAACAGAAGGCTGGCTACAGCTTTTGTTTAACACGAATGTCATTGATATGGATACATTTAAAAAGAACAGAAATCTTTGCGGCCGCATTAGGCGGATGTTAATAGCGAGCTGTAAAACGCTAAAAGAAAAAGCCGATTTCTAGTTTCTCTCTCATACACTCCCCAAAAATCGCAACCGGTGTACCGACCTCGTCGGTACACCGGTTATCTCATTTCTTCGAATCCATCTTTTTAAACATCTGCTGATACGGCATGAGCATTCCTTCGTTCATTCTGTTGCCCATCTTCGAGAGTACCTTTTCACTTGAAAGAAGCGCACCTACGCCATACATCATTAAAGCCTTGCCCACGTTTTTCTGCGGGAAGTCGTATATTCCCTGCTTTTTATAGAATTTGTGGTCGGCTCTCATCATACCCCTCATTTGATATATGAGGTCACGGAATATCTTCATTCCGCCGACTCCGAGGAAGTTTTGCGGTGCGGTGTGGTGAGTCTCTATCGCAAACGCAAGCGATTTCGCAAGTGAATCAAGCTCTGTGTCCGGATCACGCTCGTCTGTCGCAACACCCGTCAGGAAGTTGCCGCCCGTCTCACATCTGCCCTCGATGACTTCTCTGAGGTTGCTCTCGTTTGAGTAGTCGCCCGAAATTATATACCCGACCGGCATACCCACGGTGACTGTCCTGTGGCCGTTGCAGAAGTTGCGGTCATCATACATTTTAAACCGAGAACCCATTGAATGATCTCTGATAGTCAGTGCGTACACAATAGCATCGGCTTTCTGAATATTCTCTCTAAGAAATGTGTCGAAGCCGTCCTTATAGACACACTTCTCGCTCACGGCGCAGCGGAAACAGCCCAGACAGCCGCCGGCAAGCGGAAACTCTGAAATGTTGACGATGCGTGTTTTGTATGCGAAAGTGTTTCTGAAGCGGGCGATCATCTCGCTGAGGACGGAATTTTCGTCGGTCTCGTCGGTGAGAATTATGATATCCTTGTCCGTTCTTTGATTTGATTTAGGCTCGGTCTTCGTCGGGTGTACGGGAGAATAAGTGCTTTTCTCAGCCGTCGCTCGAGTGTAGATCCCCTCTTTGACCGACCAAAGGAAGCGGTCGAAAAACTTCTCGGCATCGACTCTGCCCTGCTCGCTGAGAAGATCCTCCATGTCCGCCGAAAGTCCCTTGATATAGCGCATACCGAGATCGAGTGAGTTTTCTTCTATATATCTGTGGGCTGTCACGTCATAGAAATGCTTTGAAGTCGAGATCTGAGTGGCGTATTTGTCCTTGAGATCGACATCGTTCGCCTTGACAAGCTCAATGAATCGGTGAAGCTGTGACGGCGCAAGGAATGTATATACGGGGTAAGAGAACAGAACGGCATCGGCGCTTTCAAGCAAAGCCTGTGCTTTCGAGAAGTCTTTTTCAAGCGCTTTCACCGTCTGACCTGCGTGAAGCACGCAAAACTCATGTTCGGGATATTTTTTTTCGAGATACAGCACCGTTTGTAAGGTGATGCTGTATTTCCCCTTAGGGCTTCCGTTGATTACAGCTATCTTCATAATATCATCCTTTTCCTGTATTTTCGACAAATTTTGTTTGCTATGCCTATTGTATCATAAGTCGAAAAAAAATCAACACTTTTTCGTATAAGATGAAAAAGTGGTTTGGATTCTAGATGCTAGATGCTAGATACCCCTCCGGCAAAAGTCGCAAGCGACTTTTGCCACCTCCCCTACAGGGGAGGCAAGGGAGCGACTTCAGTTAATAGCTAATAGTTAAGAGTGAATAGTGAAAAAGTTGCACCGCTGACCGACCTAGTCGCAGAAATCTAAAGTCCGCACATCTAACGTCTACTGTCTAGCATCTAGCATCTAAAACCCCTCCGTCACGCTAAAGCACGACAGAGGGGTAATCTAACATCTACTATCTACTATCTAACATCTAAACGGGCAGAGTTTTAGCTGATTAGATTTAAGAATGATGCTATAGGTTTAGACGAAAAACGTCTTAAATTCATAGACTTCTTGCGTTATCTCGGCTGAATTTCGCCTGAAAGTCCGCTGAGATAGTCTCTGATGAGCTCGAGTATTCCTGCTGCCTTAAACTCACGGCAATACTCCAAAATCTGTTTTGCTAAATTTAAAATGCCTTCCATGATATTTACCTCCGTTAATATTGTCAGTTCTTACTGCTTCTATAGATTAACACATTGTGAACTGTATATCAACAGAATATTAACTCTAATTTAGATAATTGAGTGAACTGTTTGTAAACATTTGTTGTTTATCTCTGTCACATTTTATCCGCAAGGTCATATATCAGCCTTTCCGTCTTATCCCAGCCGAGACACGGATCGGTTATCGACTGACCGTATACACCGCCGCCGACACTTTGACAGCCGTCGACGATATAGCTTTCGACCATGAAGCCCTTAACGAGCCTCTGTATGTCGGGATTTTGTCTGCGGCTTTTTAAGACGTCGAACACTATCTCCGGCTGTTTGAGAGGAGCTTTGTTTGAGTTGGCGTGATTTGTGTCAACTATCACCGCCGGATTATTAAGCTTTCTCTCAAAATATGCTTCGCAAAGCGATGAAAGCGTATCATAGTCATAGTTCGGTCTGTTCTTTCCGCTTTCATCGGTGCTTCCTCTAAGTATAGCGTGAGCGTATTCGTTGCCGCTTGAGACGACCTCCCAGCCTCTGTATAAAAACTTGTAACTCCCTTGAGCCGCCTTGACCGAGTTTAGCATGACGTTTAAATCGCCGCCCGTGGGATTCTTCATTCCGACGGGAACGTCTAAGCCGCTTGCGGCGAGTCTGTGCTGTTGATCCTCGACCGACCTCGCTCCGACGGCGACATAGGATAGGATATCCGACAAATAGCGATAATTTTCGGGATAAAGAAGCTCGTCGGCGCAGGTGAAGCCCGTCTCGGTGATAGTCTTTATATGTATCTCTCTTATGGCGATTATGCCTTTGAGAAGGTCGGGCTTTTCCTGTGGGTCGGGCTGATGAAGCAGTCCCATGTATCCCTCGCCCGTCGTTCTCGGCTTGTTGGTGTATATCCTCGGCACTATCAAGATATTATCGCTGACCTTATCCTGTATTTTGCGAAGCCGTGATATATAGTCAAGGACGCTGATTTCGCTGTCCGCCGAGCATGGACCTATGACCAAAAGAAGCTTCTCCGACGTACCGGAAAGTATCGCTTTTATCTCGCTGTCACGTTCCTCTTTGAGCCTTTTAAAGCTTTCGGGCAGCGGAAATTGCTCCTTTATATCTTTGGGTATAGGCAATTTTCTGAGAAATTCCATTCCCACCTTAACACTTCCTTTATTGAATCTGAGCGCCGAGTGAGCTGAGCCTTTGGAAAAAGTCGGGCATACTCTTGTTGACGGCTTGAGCTGAGTTAAGCGTTCCACCCGTGTGACACAGAAGCACCGACAGCGCCATTGCGACACGGTGGTCATTGTGGCTGTCAAGCTCCCGAGTCGGCGCATGAAGCGTTCCTGCGTGAACGACGGCTCTATCCTCGTCGATATCGCATTTTACGCCGAACTTTTCAAGCTCCTGCGCCATTGCGGAAATGCGGTCGCTTTCCTTGAGCCGAAGCCGTCTGATGCCCGTGAACACAGCGCCGTTTTTCGCCGCCGCCAATGCGAACGAAACAGGCCCTAAATCGGGGCAGTCCGAAAGCTCTATTTCGGGCGTTCCGTCATTTATCAGTTTAAATATTTCTCGGTATACTTTGTCGCCCTGTCTGCTGTTTTCGTCAAGACCCGTGACCTTTACGTCTCCGCCCAAGAGATTCAGAGCATCGAAAAAGGCGGCATTCGAGTAGTCACCCTCGACCGAAAAATCACCCGAAGCGTACCTCTGAGAGCCTTTTATCTTTATCTCGGTCAGACTTTCTCTTTCGACCGTTACGCCGAAAAGCTTCAAGGTGTCGGCGGTCATGTCGATATAAGGCTTGCTCTCAACGGGCGGCAATATCATTATCTCGCTGTCGCCCTCCAAAAGCGGCAAGGCGAACAGCAGACCGCTGATGAACTGGCTTGATACGCTGCCCGAAACGATAAACGAGCCGCCCTTCATCTTGCCCTTGGTGAGAATATAGTCATCGCCGAGCTTGAAGCGTACGCCCTGCTTTTTGCATATGGCTTCGTATTCGCTTTGCGGTCTGTTCATGAGGCTTTTTGCGCCCGTGAATTCAAATCGGTTTCCGCTCACCCATGAAAGCGGCACAAAAAATCTGAGTGTGCTTCCGCTTTCGCCGCAGTCAAGCGCAGCCTGCGGTTGAGACAGAGAGACGTCTGTTCCCTTGATTTTCAGCGTGTCGCCGCATACCTCGTATTCAGCACCGAGCGCCTTTATACAGCGCAGTGTCGCTTCGATATCCTCCGACAGACTGATGTTTCCGATCGTGCTTTCGCCGTCGCTTAACGCACTGCAAAGAATGAGCCTGTGCGCCATGCTCTTTGACGGCGGTGCCGATACCGTGCCTTGCGGCTTACAGCTTTTGAATGTAACCTTCATATTTTCCGCTCCCTTTCTTTTCCGATAAAGTGATCTATGGCTTCGATATAGCCGTCCGTTCCGTGACCCAAAACGGTGAATTCGCAGTATTCTCCGACATAGCTTATCTGTCTGTATTCCTCTCTGAGCTTCAGGTCGGATATATGCACCTCGGCGGCAGGGATAGAGACCGCCCTCAGCGCATCGAGTATAGCTATGCTCGTGTGGGTGTATGCGGCAGGGTTTATCACTATGGCATCGAATTTTCCCATAGCGTCTTGTATCTCGTCGACGATAGCGCCCTCGTGATTTGACTGAAAGAAGCTGACCTCGACACCGTGTTTGTCGCAGTGAGCTTGAATTTTATTGATTAAGTCCGAGTACGTTTCAGTCCCGTAATGCTCCGGCTCACGAATCGAAAGCAAGTTCATGTTCGGGCCGTTGATGACAAGTATTTTCATTTTGTTTCTCCTGTGCGATTATATTTAGATGCTAGATGCTAGATACTAGATGCTAGATGCTAGATGCTAGATGCTAGATACCCCTCTGTCGGCTTCGCCGACATCTCCCCTTTCAGGGCGACAAGGGTTTATTTTAATTGAATCTAAAAGGAGGCAAAGGAGCGCTTAGCTTGGTCTGTGCGAACGCACCCCTCTGTCAGCCGCAGGCTGACCCCTCCGCTTTCAGCGGAGGGGTCAAAATATCCGCAAGCGGATATTTTGACAGAGGGGTGCTACCTGCCTCCTGCACAGACTAACCAAAGCCGACTAATATTTAGATTTAATCAGAATAGAGCTTCTCGGCTCTCCTGTAGGGGTTAACTTCTTCACTATTCACTATTCACTATTAACTAAATTCCTACTCCCTACTTCCTACCGCCTACTACCTATATTCCGTGCCGTAGCGTTGAACTATCATGTCGCATAGCGTGATAGCCGCCAAGCTTTTCGCCGGTATCGCCGCCTTGTGAGCTATGAACGGGTCGTGTCTGCCGCCGACCGTTATTTCCGTATCCTTTTCAAGTGAGAGGTCGACGGTCTCCTGCTTTATCGCAATTGACGGTGTGGGCTTCACGGCTAATCTGAAAATTATGTTTTCGCCGTTCGTCACTCCGCCGAGTATACCGCCGCTGTTATTCGACAAAGCTCTCACTTTTCCGTCACGGTAACACATTCTGTCGTTAGCTTCACTTCCTTTGAGCTTTGACAGAGAGAAGCCTGCGCCGAACTCTATTCCCTTGACAGCCGGTATCGAGAACATCGCATGGGAAAGCTCTCCCTCAACCGTGTCAAACCACGGCTCGCCTATTCCCGTCGGCACTCCGGTTATCATTACCTCGATAACTCCGCCGAGGCTGTCACCGCTATTTTTTATCTCGGATATTTTCTCTCGCATTTTGTCGCCGACTTCTTCACTTAAAACGGGAAAGTCTGCGTTTTCGAGTTTTTCAGTGTCGCTTTTTATGTCGCCGAAATCGACGTCCTCTATGTCGCCGCATTTCTTGATATGCACCAAAATATCTATGCCCATTTCCTTGAGCGCCGTTTCGCATATCGCACCGACGGCGACTATGGGCGCTGTCAGACGTCCGCTTGAGTGTCCGCCGCCTCGGTAGTCATTGAAGCCGTGATATTTTTCACGGTAGGCGAAATCGGAATGTGAGGGTCTCGGTATGTTTTTCAGCTTATCATAGTCGTCGCTGTTTGTGTCGCCGTTTTCTATCAACACACATATCGGCGTACCCGTTGAAAAGCCGTTGAAAATTCCGCTGACCGCCTTAAACTTGTCCGCTTCACATCTTGCTGTCGATATTTCGGGAAGCCCACGTCTTTGGCGAAGCCTCTTTTCTATCAGCGCTTCATCTATTCGTATGCCGGCAGGGATCCCGTCAAGCACTGCGCCTATCATATCGCCGTGGCTTTCACCGAAAAGCGTTACGCAAACGCTGTTTCCGAATGTGTTTTTCATTTTGACAGCACCTCTCTTGCCTTTCTTTCAAGCTCGCCTGCGGTCATGGGGCAAAATTCGTATTCGCCTATCCTGTTGACCTTTACCGCAGTTATCATCTCACCGCTTGATTTTTTGTCATGTGAAACGAGATATTTGAAGTTTTCGCCGATGTCGTATTTTGTCGGAAGTCCGAGTCTTTCATAAAGCGGGATCAAGCGCTGTCTTATCCCGTCGCTCACCATTGGGAGCATACCCAAGGCGACACATTCTCCGTGAAGCAAGCCGCTTTCGGATTCTATTGCGTGACCTATTGTGTGACCGAAGTTGAGCATTTTTCTCAAGCCCGCTTCCCTTTCGTCTTTCTCGACGATGCTTTTCTTTATTTCGATCGACCGCCTGACTATGAGGTCAAGGCTGTCTGTCGGGTCTCCGCTTTCTATTATGTTGAACAGCTCGCCGTCGCTTGTCAAAGCCATTTTGATGACCTCGGCGAGTCCGTTTGATATCTGTCGTCTGTCTAAGCTTGACAGCAGACTTGTGTCCGTCAATACTCCGCTCGGCTGTTTGAATGAGCCTATCGCATTTTTTACGCCGCCGAGATTTATCGCCGTCTTTCCGCCGACCGATGAATCGACTTGAGATAACAGCGTTGTCGGTACGTTATAGAAATCTATTCCTCTCATGTAGGCACTCGCCGCATACCCGGCGAGATCGCCGACGACACCGCCACCGACCGCCACCACGCAGTCACCACGGTCAAAGCCTTTTTCAAGCATTACTCTTTCCGCTTTAGTGAAGCTTTCGATATCCTTTGCTCTCTCTCCCTGCGGCAAGGTCAGCACTGTCGCCTCGGCGCATTGCGCTGCAACGGCTTTCGCATACTCTGACGGAACGCCGCTGTCGGTGACGACGAGTACCTTTCTGTCAAGGTCAAACAGCTCGCCGACCTCGTTTATTCCCGACGGCTTTATCTTAATCTGATATGTGCCGAGTGATGCCGAGACGAAAACGGTATCCTCGCTTTTGATCAGCTCGTTTTGATAGTCCTTTGAGACGGACATGAGGCAGGTGAGAAGCTTTCTGTAGTGCTTTTCAAGCTTCGGCTCAACAAAGCTCGACTCTCTTTTCAGCATTTCACTTTCTCTTTTTGCATCGAATACGGGAAGCCCCGATTCCGATTTGAGCCTTGCGATATTTTCGGCGCAGCTCATGCGCTCGGAAAAAAGACGGGCTGTCTCTCTGTCGATAGCGTCTATCTTTTCTCTTTCAAAATCAAGTTCGCTTTTCATCGTATCACTTCCCTTTCGTTTGACGTCATAACTTGAGCTTTTCCGGCGGCTTCGTCGGCACTGCCGTGCGCCTCACGTCGCCCGTCAGTACACGCCGAGGCCGCTGCCGCCCACCCCCGGCACCCCACCCGGAGCACTGCCTTATACTTAAATTTTATCATAATAAGAACGCTAAGTCAATGACGGGTTGCGCTTGACAAAAAGCTTTATGCGTCTTATACTTTAGTAACGAGGTGAAGCCTATGCCACAGATAATATGTAAAAACTTAGCTCTCGGCTACGACGGAAAGACTGTCGTGTCGGGTCTTGATTTCGAGGTCAACAAGGGCGACTATCTATGTATAGTCGGCGAAAACGGTTCGGGTAAAAGCACACTGATGAAAGCCGTTCTCGGACTTCTCCCACCGATAGGCGGAAGCATAGAGTTCGGCGACGGACTTAAACAGACGGAGATAGGCTATCTGCCTCAGCAGACGGTCGTTCAAAAGGACTTTCCGGCTTCCGTCGGAGAGATCGTCATATCGGGATGTCTGAGCCGCTCGGGTCACCGCCCGTTTTACAGCAAGGAGGAAAAAGCCCTTGCTAAGAAAGGCATGGAAAAAATGGGAATATCCGAGCTTGAAAAAAGATGCTACCGTGAGCTTTCCGGCGGACAGCAGCAACGGGTGCTTTTGTCAAGAGCCTTATGCGCCACGGGGAGAATGTTGCTTTTAGATGAGCCCGTGTCGGGACTTGACCCCAAGGTGACTGAGGAGATGTATGAGCTGATATATAAGCTTCACAAGGACGACGGCATAACCGTTATCATGATATCCCATGATATTGCGGCGGCTGAAAAATACGCAAGCCACATTCTTCATATCGGAGAGCCTATGTTCTTCGGAACTAAAGAGGAATACTTTTTCTCATAAAACAGACGGACTCGGTGACGGGTCCGTTTTTTATATCGAAGATTTCAAACTTTTTCGCTGTTTTTTCTTGACAATTTATCGCCTTGACTATATAGTTAAGATTGTATAATAATATATAATAATTATAGTATGGAGATGATATCATGAAAACTCTTATTATAGGCATGGGCTGTATCGGCGGTACTGTTGCCACTGTTATGAAAAGCAGCGGTTACGATATCGAGGTCGTCGCTCACGGAGAAGAAAACGCAAGGCTTATCGAAGAAAAGGGCTTCACGATAACAGGCGTTAAGGGCGACAGGATAGTTAAATTCAAGGCTTATCCCGACGTTGAAAGCGTTCAGGGAAAGTATGACATTGTCATGATAGCCACTAAATATCAGCAGATGCCGGAGCTTGCCGAAAAGTCGCTCAGACTTTTGAATGACGATTCGGTCGTCGTCGGTCTGCAAAACGGACTTTGCGTTGAACAGCTGGCTGAGGTCGTCGGCGAAAACAGAGCCGTCGGCTGCATGATAGGCTTCGGCGCAACGATGGAGAAGAAGAACTTTGTCAACGTCACAACAAGCGGCGAATTTTATGTCGGTATGCTCAAGGGTAACACTTCACCCAAGCTTCAATATCTCAAGGATATGTTCTCGACGGTGTATCCGACAAAGATAGCCGATGATATCAACGAAAGACTTTATTCAAAGCTTATTATCAATTCCTGCATAAACGCTATCGCAGGTATATCGGGAAAAACTCTCGGCGATATCCTCACCGATAAAACAGCCAGAGCGACCTTCCTGAAGATAGCGAGAGAGGCTATGAACGTCGCCTCTGCGATGAAAATGAATGTTCCGAAATACGGCGCTATCCTTGACTACAGACTTCTCATGCTCAGCGAATCTAAGCTGTGGAACGCTGTTTGTTCAATGGCGGTTGTCGTTGTCGGAAAGATGAATAAGAACGTCAGACCCTCGACACTTCAAGCGCTCGAAACGGGCAGAAGAACGGAAATAGATATCATGAACGGTTACATATCGTCACTGGGTAAAAAATACGGTGTTGCGACACCCGTCAACGATAAGCTGACCGAGATGATAAAACAGATAGAAGCGGGCGAACGCAAGATGGGCGTTCATAACGTCAGAGAGTTTGACTGATATGAAAACAGGAAAAACCGCAATCATAACCGGCGCATCAAGGGGCATAGGCAGAGCTTGTGCCCTGAGATTTTCCGAAAAGGGATATAACATTGCGGCGGTCTATCATAAGAACGACGTGTCTGCGCTTTCTCTCAAGGAGGAGATAGAGAAGCTCGGCGGCGAATGTGAGATCTATAAAGCCGATGTCGCCGATTCGTACCGAGTAAAGGAAACGGTCGCCGAGATAGAAAGGCGGTTCGGCTCGGTGGACGTCCTCGTCAACAACGCAGGCATCGCCCAGCAGAAGCTTTTCGATGAGATAACCGACGAGGATTTCGACAGAATGTTCGCCGTGAACACAAAGGGCTGCTTCAACTTTTCAAGAGAGGTCAGTCGGCTGATGCTCAAAAAGCACAGCGGCAGAATAATCAACATTTCTTCAATGTGGGGTACGGTCGGAGCGAGCATGGAGACTCACTATTCAGCCTCGAAAGCGGCTGTTATCGGACTTACAAAGGCGCTCGCCCGTGAGCTTGGGCCCTCCGGAATAACCGTCAACTGCATTGCGCCCGGAGTTATCGACACCGACATGAACTCCTGCCACAGCGAGGAAACGCTCAATGAGCTTATAGAAAACACACCCGTCATGCGTTTGGGCAAGCCCGATGACGTCGCTCACTTAGCCGTCTTTTTGGCAAGCGAGGAGGCAAGCTTTATCACAGCTCAGGTCATAGGCGTTGACGGCGGCATGATATGATAAAAAGGAGGAATAACAATGCCGGCATTCGGCTCACATTATATATTTGCAAGAAGTCTCAAAGACGTAATTCAAGAATACGATAAGAATTTTAAGCTGTCGGAAACAGCGCTTTACTATGGAACGCAAGGCCCGGACTTCCTGTTTTCACACAGAATATGGCGTATAGCGTGGGGCGGCGAAACGCTCTTGAATCTCGGCTCGGAGCTTCATCACTGCGATGCGGTGAAGATGTTCTCGCTTATGAAAGAATATCTCGAAAACGAAAGTCAAGACAAGGATATAGCCAAGTCATATATTTACGGCTTCCTTTGCCACTATGCGCTTGACCGCAACACGCACCCGTTTATCTATGCGGTGCAAAAGGAATACACCGAGGCGATGGGCTATCAAAAGGCACTGTCTATCGGCGTACACAATATGATAGAATTCAATATCGACGTTTATCTTCTGAGAAGCGAGCTCGGCTACACCGACGGCAGAGCGTTCGATTCATCAAAGACAGTTCCGAAGGACGAGAGAGTTATCTCGGAAATGAGCAAGCTCATGGCTTATGTCGTTCCCAAGGTCAACGGCAACACCGCCACGGCTGAGGACTATGCGACGGCGTTTCGTGATCTCGGCTGGGCTCACGGTATGCTGACGGACAAAACAGGCATAAAGAGAGGCGTTATTAACGTCTTGCAGCAGCCGATAAAGCCGTTTATCGGCCCACTCCTTGTCAGCATGATGAGACAGAAGCAGCCCGATAACGACTGGGACTACATGAACCTCACCCACAAGGAATGGAAGATGCCATACGATCCTCAGAGAAAAAGCACGAAGTCGTTCATGGATCTTTACCGTGAGAGCAAGCCCGACGCCATGAACATGATCGCCGCATTCGGAAGCGACAACTTCTCGGAAAAACTCGAAGAAATAACAGGCAATATGTCGTTTGACACGGGCTTGAGATTCGACATAACCGAGCCTATAAGCAAGGAAGACTGATATGCATTACGGCGAAATAAAACCCTGCGACATAGCTAACGGTGTTGGGGTACGGGTCAGTTTGTTCGTGTCCGGCTGCACCAACCGATGCAAAAACTGTTTTCAGCCTGAGACATGGGATTTCAGCTACGGCGAGGAATTCACGGCTGAGACGGAAAACGAGATAATCGCCATGCTTGACAAAAGCTATATAAGCGGCTTGACCGTTCTCGGCGGTGAGCCGTTTGAGCCGCAAAATCAGCGTTCACTCCTGCCCTTTATAAAAAGGGTCAGAGATACACTTCCCGATAAAACCGTCTGGGCGTATTCCGGCTTCACGATAGAGGAAATGCTGACCGAGGGAAGCCGCCCGAGCTGCGAGGTAACAAGAGAGCTTCTCGGACTTGTTGACGTTTTGGTCGACGGAAGATTTGTCGAGGAGGAGAAGAATATCACGCTTAAATTCAGAGGCTCACGCAATCAAAGGCTGATAGATGTTAAGCGTACTCTCGACACGGGCGAGGTCGTCTTGTGGGAAGACTGACAAAGTTTTAAGTCTTAAGCATTGAAGTCGAATCCGAAACAAATCGACTTTGGATTTAACTTCAAAGCTTATATTATCAAATACAGATCACAGAAAAATCGACAAAAATCGAGCGGCGCTGACCGTTCGATTTTTTTGCTTACATTTCGTGTATTCCTTGACATTTTACCGTTATTTACATATAATAAAAAGATAGACAGGGTGCGTTCGTTTTCTGAGCGACCCGAGTTGCAAACGAAAGGAAAATGCAGTTATGCTCAACACAGAAAAATCAATGGACAAGCTCGTCGCTCTTTGCAAGGGCAGAGGCTTTGTGTATGCAGGCAGTGAGATCTACGGCGGCCTTGCCAACACATGGGATTACGGCCCTCTCGGAGTCGAGCTTAAAGATAACATAAAGAAAGCCTGGAGAAAGAAATTCATTCAGGAAAACCCGTATAACGTCGGACTTGATTCGGCTATACTTATGAATCCTCAGACATGGGTCGCTTCGGGACATCTCGGCGGCTTCTCCGATCCGCTGATGGATTGCCGTGAATGTAAGACCCGTCACAGAGCCGACAATCTTATCGAGGACTTCGACGGAACGAACGTCACCGGCTGGTCAAACGAAAAGATGATGGAATACATAAAGGAAAAGGGCATAACCTGTCCCAACTGCGGCAAGCAGAATTTCACGGATATCCGTCAGTTCAACCTCATGTTCAAGACTTTCCAGGGCGTTACGGAGGATAGCAAGAACGAGCTTTACTTAAGACCCGAAACAGCTCAGGGTATATTCGTCAATTTCGCAAACATTCAGAGAACGACAAGAAGAAAAGTTCCGTTCGGTGTCGCTCAGATAGGCAAGTCCTTCAGAAACGAGATCACACCGGGCAACTTCATCTTCCGTGTCCGTGAGTTTGAACAGATGGAGCTTGAATTCTTCTGCAAGCCCGGAACAGACCTTGAATGGTTCGATTATTGGAGATCATTCTGCCGTGACTGGCTTTATTCTCTCGGCATCGACAAAGACAACCTCAGACTCAGAGACCATGACAAGGAGGAGCTTTGCTTCTATTCAAAGGCAACGACCGACTTCGAATATCTCTTCCCGTTCGGTTGGGGTGAGCTTTGGGGCGTAGCCGACAGAACGGACTATGACTTAACTCAGCATATCAACACCTCGGGCAAGGCGCTTGACTATTTCGACCCGACAACAAACGAGAGATACATTCCCTATGTTATCGAGCCGTCTCTCGGTGTTGAAAGACTCTTCCTTGCGATACTCACCGAGGCGTACGATGAAGAAGTTGTCGACGCCGAAAAGAACGACTCGAGAGTTGTCCTTCATTTTCATCCGACACTCGCTCCTTTCAAGGCGGCTGTTCTTCCTCTTTCAAAGAAGCTCGGCGACAAGGCGAACGAAGTATACGCTCTTTTGTCAAAGCACTTCATGGTCGATTACGACGACGCAGGCTCTATCGGCAAGAGATATCGCCGTCAAGACGAGATAGGAACTCCGTTCTGTGTCACTGTTGACTTTGAGACCGTCGGCGACGACAAGACAGAAGCCGACAACTGCGTAACAGTCCGTGACAGAGACACGATGGAGCAGGTGCGTATTCCCATAGACAGCCTCGTTGAATATATCGAAGCGAAAATGGCTTTCTGATAAAGCCTTATAACAGGAGGTTAAAATGAAAAGCGAGAAGAAAGATAACGGATTTAAAATTTCCATTGTTCTTATATGCGTGCTGTCGGTGATAACGGCGTCCTGCTGCGGATATATCGCCCTCAGCCATTTAAAGCCCGACGTCGCCGGAAGTGTCAAGGATGCGTTCACCTTCCTTTATGATGACAGCGTGACAGACCCCGACGGGACAACAGACCCCGTCGCTGTCGATGCCGTGACCGCAAGACTTATGTGCGCAGGCGAAAGCTTTATCTATAACTCAATATATAACGAAGCCAAGGAGAAGGCCACCGACGGCGGATACGATTTCTCATATCTTTATAAGGATATCAAGGATATCATAGGCGAAGCCGATCTCGCAATGATAAATCAGTCGACCGTAATATCCGACAATATCGCCGTTTCATCAGCTCCGAATTTCTGCTCACCGACTGCGTTCGGCGATGCGCTTTGCGATGTCGGCTTCAATGTCGTCAACCTCGCCGGAAAGAATATTTGGGATAAGGGCGAAAGCGGCGCAAAGGATACCTTGGCTTATTGGAATTCAAAGACGAACGTTTTAACAACGGGGCTTTATGAAAGCGAAGCCGATATGACAACAGCCACGGTCAAGGAGGTCAACGGGATAAAGTTCGCATTTATCTCATTTTCAACCGATATCAATGGCTACGGCTATTCATCGCAGTCGAACGTACATCTCTTGACGACCGATGAAAGCGGAAAGACTCAGGTCGATTTCTATAATCAGATCAAGGACATCATCAAGGCGGCTGAGGAAAAAGCCGACGTTGTCGTCGTCAACGCAAACTTCGACTCGAACGGCGAAAAAGAGCCGACCTCGGAGCAGAAGAACCTTGTCAACTATCTCGTTTCGTTCGGCGCAGACGTCGTCATCGGAACAGGCACGGACTCAGTCCAGCCCATGGAGATCAGAGACAACGGCGACGGCTCAAAGGCTGTCATCGCCTACTCACTCGGAAGCTTCATGTCCGCTAAGACGAACAAGACGAGTATGCTCTCAAGCATAGCGGACATCGTTTATTCAAAAGATCCCGAAAGCGGAGAGGTCAAGCTCGAAAGCGCAAAGCTTATCCCGACAGCCACAATGATAGAGCCGGGCAACAAGAATCATCATGTTGTCACCTACACCGAGCTTAACGAGGACGAAGCCAAGAGCCATCCCGTCTCCGGCTTCAATGCGGAATTTGTCGAAGATTATTTCACGGAGGTAATACCCGACGAATATATGGAGAAGAATCTCATGGATACAGACGATCTTCTCGGAGCTCTCGACACAGACGGTGACACGGATACGGACACAGATACCACAGACGGTAATACACAGGAAAGCTGAGCTCGCTTAGCGAGCGAAGCGAGCGTAAGGCGGCTGCCTGCGTACCCCCGAGCGTAAGCGAGGGGGTGCCAAGCAGCCGCCCGCTGCAGAGACTTACAATTATATGCGGCTGAAAAGCTGATGAGGTGAGAATATGTCAACAACTATAGCGGCAATTTCAACGCCGCAGGCGGCAGGCGGTATAGGCATCATAAGAATTTCGGGCGACGAAGCGATAAACGTAGCCGAGAAGGTGTTTAAGACGGTTAGCGGAAAAAAGCTTGCCGACATGAAGGGCTATCAGGCGGCTTTCGGCGCTGTCGAATACGAGGGCGAAAGAATAGACGAGGCGGTCTGCCTTGTCTTTCGTGCTCCGAAAAGCTATACGGGCGAGGACGTCGTTGAGCTGTCTTGCCACGGCGGACTTTTCGTTTTGCAGAAAACGCTCAGAGCCGTATTCTCGGCAGGTGCAGTTCCGGCTGAGGCAGGCGAATTCACGAAGCGAGCGTTCCTCAACGGAAAAATGGATCTCACCGAAGCCGAGGGTGTCATGAGCATCATCGGCGCAAAGGGTGAACAGGCGGCTAAGGCGGCGCTCAACACGCTTGACGGTGCGCTGTCGAAAAAGATATCGGAGATATGCCACAGTGTCGTTGAGGTATGCGCCGCATTGGGTGCGTGGGTCGATTATCCCGACGAGGATATAGACGAGATGAGCCGTGAAGAAATAGAGGAACGTCTCACAAGAGCCAAAGATGAGCTTGACGGTCTGCTTTCGAGATTCGATGCCGGTCAAGCGATAACCGAGGGCGTATACACGGCGATAGTCGGAAAGCCAAACGTCGGAAAGTCAACGCTGATGAATATGCTCACGGGCTATGAAAGGTCGATAGTCACTCATATTGCCGGCACGACCAGAGACGTGGTCGAGGAAACCGTTCGTCTCGGCGACGTGGTTTTGCGTTTAGCCGACACAGCGGGAATACACGACACCGCCGACGAGGTGGAAAGCATCGGCGTCAACATGGCGAGAGAAAAATTAGAAAGAGCGTCGCTGATATTGGCGGTGTTCGATTCCTCACAGGAGATAGACAGCGAGGACGTAAAGATACTCGAATACTGCGAGGGCAAGAACTGCATAGCGGTGATAAACAAGAGCGACCTTCAAGAGAAGCTCGACGAAGAAAGGATCGCCGCATCAATAGAAAGAAGCGTAAAGATATCAGCCGAAAACGGAAGCGGATATGATGAGCTTAAACGGGCGGTCGAAGAAATGCTCGGCACGGATAAGCTTGATACATCCTCAGCCATGCTGACAACGGAGAGACAGCGAAACTCGGCGGTCAAGGCATCGGAATGTCTTGAGGAAGCGATATCGGCGTTAAAGCTGGGCGTAACACTTGACGCTGTCAATGTCAGCGCCGACTGCGCCGTTCAAGCGTTATTGGAGCTTACGGGCGAGAAAGCGAGTGAAGCGGTGGTTGACGAGGTGTTTAGGAATTTCTGTGTTGGGAAGTGAGCGAACCCGCCCGCGAAGCGGGCGGAGGGGCGAAAGCGTTCACCCCTGAGCGAAGCGATGGGGTGGCGATTTCGCCCCTGAGACAGACTGACAGCAAGCAGTAAACCGACAACAATCGAACACAGCTCGGCTCTTGAAGGTGTAGCTTCGCCGATAAGGCATCGAAAACCCTCAACGGAAAGTGCCACACTTTGAACAGACTGCTCAACGCACTTTCGCAATCGGACTTTCTTCAGCCTTCAAAGTTTCTCGGAAAATCCAAGCGAAATCAGCGGGGCGCCCGTACGGCACCCCTTCGCACCTCGCCTGCGGCGAGGGCTGTGGGGTACACGCCCGACCGCCGTTACGCTCGCTTCGCTCGCTACTGCGTTTTGAGTGCGAAGCAGTTTTTAAGGAAAGATTTTTGTCGAAACAAGGAGGAAACCGCAAGCAAGGACTGTCGCCTGTCGAGGATTTCCGACACAGTATCGGCGAAAATATTCCTTAAAAACCGCGTTGCGTTTGACTTTTGTCAGCTTCATGCTCGCTTCGCTCGCTACTGCGTTTGCCCATGTTGCGTTTGTCTTTCGTCAGTTTATAAATAGCAAAATTTCGTAGCTTTCACCAAAGTTTTAAGTAAAATTTTGGTGAAAGGCACTTTTTTCAGCCGCTTTTCCACTCTTTCCACATAGTTATGCAACTGTTATCCATGAAGTTTTGCAACTTTTCCACATGGTTTTCCACATCGCACCGCAGAACACAAAAAAGTTGGTTTTTTAATCTTTAATTCGTGTTCTTTTGGTGGTAAAATAGACAAACCGAATAAAAAGTAATATTAAAAGCCGACAACAGCTTCGGCAAAAAATACTCTGTCCGAACGGCAAACCGAGCATGATGCGTCGACGGACAAGCATAACACCGACATCGAGGTAACAAAATGATATACAGAATAAGCACAGATCCCATTTTGAAAAACGTCAATATGTTTTTGCCCCTCTCAATTGCCGAGGAGTGTATGTCCGCTAAGACGGCAGGTCAGATCAAGGTGATACTTTGGTTTTATCAGAAAGCTATCGGCTCACCCGTGTCCGATGAGATACTCGCCGAGGAGCTCGGCTTATCGGAGGATGAAGTCGCCGATGCTCTCGATTACTGGGTCGGAAAGGGCATCGTTTCCACAGGCTCGGGTAAGGCGGAAAAGACCGATACCGCAGAAAAACCGTTGAGCGTATCGGCGAAAAACGAAAACACCTCTATTGCGGAAAACAAACCGCCCGTCATCACTCATTCTCCCGTACGGGAAGTGAGCGTTAAAAAGAAGGTCGAAGCGATAACCGTCAATCCCCCGACTCAGACGGAGCTTGTCAACCGCTGCCGTGAGTCGAAAGAGATAAGAGAGCTTATGTCAACGACAGAGGAAAGGATAAACGCAACGCTGTCCTTTTCCATGCAAAGCACGTTGCTTATGCTTCATGACGATTACGGCTTGCCGGTCGAGGTCATAGCGCTTGCGGTCGAATACGCCGCAGGGAGAAAAAAGGTCAGCTCGAGATATCTTGCGAACATCGGCAGACTTTGGTGCGAAAACGAGATCGACACTATAGATAAGGCTATGGAATACATAGACAACGCAAACTCCGTTGACAGATATTGGTCGGAGTTCAAGGATATGACCGGAGCGAAAAATCCCTCACCGACGAAAAAGCAGAAGGACTTCTTGGAGCTGTGGATAAACACGATGCATTTTTCAATGGAAATGATCGGCCTTGCGTATGAGGAGATGGCTGAAAGAACGGGCAAGTTCAGCTTCAGCTATATGAATAAGATCTTAGTCAACTGGCAGAAGAACGGTATTTTCACTCCCGCCGACGCTCAAAAGGCGAAGCAGGACAGATTCGAAAAGACACAAAAATCAAAGTCCGCTCAGGATAAGAGCGAAAATAAAGAGGAAAAAACGAATGCCAGCTACGATCTCGATGCGTACACAAAAAAGGCGTTTTCAAATCCGCTTAACATTTTGAAATGAGGTGACACCGTTGGGATACGACAAAAGAATATACGCCAAGGCGAAGCGTGAGCTTGCCAACAGAAAGAATAAAGCCGAAAGCGAACAAAAGGCGAGACGTGACGAGGTATACTTGAAGATTCCGGAGATAGCCGAGCTTGAGCGTGAAATTGCGAGAACAGGCGCTGAGGCGGTCAAGGCGATCGGAATGGGCGCAGAAGCCGAAAAATACATAGAAAAAATATCGGCGGTGAATCTCAAGGCGCAGGCAAGACGTGAACAGCTCTTGAGAGAAAACGGATACGACACGGATTATCTTCAGATAAAATACAGTTGTGACAAGTGCCGTGACACGGGACTTCGTGGCGCTTATGTATGCGATTGTTTTGATAAGCTTGTCAAAAAGATAGCCTTTGATGAGCTCAGCCGTTCGTCACCGATGAAGCTTTCCTCCTTTTCAAGCTTTCAGACGAAATACTACCCCGATACACTCGACCCGACAACAGGCGTAATACCCAAGGAACACATGACAAACATTCTCCGTTTTTGCAAGCTTTACGCCGAGAAGTTCACCACGGACTCGCAAAGCCTGCTGATGTACGGAAAAACGGGCTTAGGCAAGACTCATCTTTCTCTCGCCATTGCAGGTGAGGCTGTCAACAAGGGCTATGCCGTCGTCTATGATTCGACACCGAACATCATGAATCGACTCGAAAAAGAGCATTTCGGAAAGAATCAGTCGGGCGACGATACTCTCGAAATGCTCAGCAGCTGCGATCTTTTAATACTTGACGATCTCGGTGCGGAATTTCAGACCTCGTTCACGGTCTCATGTCTCTATAACATCATCAACAACCGTCTTTTATCCTCGCTTCCGACGATTATCAGCACGAATCTCGACCCGAAGGAGCTTGAAGAAAAATACACTCAGAGAATCGCTTCACGCTTTGTCGGAACGTATATTAATTTAGGCTTCTGCGGAAACGACGTCAGACAGATAAAGAAACGATGCTAGATTCTAGATGCTAGACGGTAGACATTAGATGTGCTCATTTTGGGCTTGATTACAGTGGCGAGTGTTATCTGAAATCCAACATTAAAATTCAAAATCTAAATTGACAAAAAGTGTCATATAGAATATAATAATTGCATAGTCGAAAGGCGTTTAAGGCGGTTGGCGTATATCCTCCGAAAGGAGGTGATACATATGCCTATTACATTGACTTTTCATCTCGGTAAAATAACCGTAACGATAAAGCTTCAAGTAAAAGGAAACAACCGCCACTCGGCAAAGTGACGGTTGTTTTGAATAAATTTTAAAGCATCCGAATCGCCGACCGCTTTTAACGGTCGCCTTTCGACTATATTATAATTGATATTCGGCAGTTTGTCAAGTTAGATTTTAGATTCTAGATTCTAGACACTAGATACTAGACACTAGACACTAGACGTGTTTGTTTGGGTTTGCTCACAGTGGCGGGCTGCACTTCTAAAATCCAATATCTAAAATTCAACTTGACAAAGCGAAAAAATCTGATATAATATAAATGAAAAGGGTACTGCGATAAGCGGTTTGCTCAATACTTTATGTTAAAATAACCGTCGATATTGGAGCATCGGGCGGTTATTTTTTTATGCTCAGTATGTAGCCTGTAGCGAAAATCAATATTAAGATAATCAAACATAGCATCACCCCCTGACATCTGATTCAGAGGGCATTGCCCTCCGTCAAGGAGAGCAAACCGCCTACCGTTTTTTGCAGTACCCGTATGTATTATACACCTTTTTCGGAAGTTGTCAAATTTAGATTTTAGATATTGGATTTTAGAAGTGCAAGCCGCCACCGTAATCAAACCCGAAACAAGCACGTCTAGCATCTAGAATATATTGTCTAGAATCTAGCAACTACAAAACCGACGGCGGACTAACTGTCCGCCGTCGGCTATTATGTCTGTTATTGTGTCTGCTATTCAGCCGTTAGCCGTCTGTCATTCGGCTATTGTTTGCCGTTCCTCACCAAACGATGTCGTAGACCAGCATATCGTTTGTCAGTCTCGCCGTGCCGGTGATGTCCGTTATAAAGTGGATGTCGGCGTCGATGTCGATGTTTGCGTGATGCGTTATTGAAACGACCTGATCGTTTGTCGGATTGTATACGCACTCGAAGGTGCAGTCACGGTATGTCATGTCGAAGTTGTTGCAGGTTGCGCCTGTCATGTTTTCGATCTTGTTGACCTCGACCATGATCTCGTCTCTGTTGCCCGGCATCAGCACTGCGCCGTGATTGCTCTGCGGCTCTGTTGAACCCGATATCGGCGGTGCGGGGTTGGTCTCATCCTCTAAGCTGAACGAGATCTTGTATGTACCGTCGCCGTTGTCGACGCAGGTCGCATTCTTAACAGCGCTGTAATCTTTCAAAAGGCAACCGTCCTCGATACCGTAAATGGGTATCTCGTTGATGATATCGGCGTAGCCCTTTTCACGAACGACAACAGCTGCGTCGCTGTCCTCTTTCGTCATGTAATTGTCGGCGAAGCCTAACAGTCTGTTGACAAGGCTGTTGCTGAACTGGCGGTTTTCTTCGGGGAGAGCCTGATATTCTTTCTTTGTATACGCCGGCTTCTCCTGCTTGAATTTCTTGATGACCTCGGCATACTTTGTGATGATCTCCTCGGTCGTCTCGGGCATCTTGCTTTCGGCTGTGTCGCCGTTGTCGGTGTCCGCCTTATCCGCCTTATCCGATTTGTCGGCCTTGTCTGTCTTGTCCGACTTGTCAGCTGCGGCGGTGTTGTCCTTTTTGTCGGTATCCTTGCCGCTTTCGTCGGGCTTTGCCGCTTCGGTCGGAGCCTGTGTCGGCGCTTGAGTGGGAGCTTGTGTCGCATTGGCGGCGGCTGAGCCTGAGCTCGCCTGCGGAGTATTTCCGCTGATGCTGACGTTGGCTTCATACTGATTCGGGAAGATCTGAACTACCAAAAAGCAAGCGAGAACCGTTGCGAGAATCGTTATAAAAATTCGTTTTTTCATGTGATGACCCCCATTATTTTATGTATGCGTCGGCTTATTCAACGGGTAAGTTGAAGCAATGCATATGTATGGATCTCATAAGTCTGAAGCCCTCAACAGCCTTAGCTCTTGTGCCTTGAGCGAAATACTGCTGCTGATATCTGATAACAGCCATCAATGAGGGATCGGCCTGCGAAACGTGGCAAGCGATAGCCTTCATCTTTGTCTCCTCAAAGTCGCTGATGTCAACCTTGTAGTTGGGCTTGTCGGTGTAGTAGAAGCCGATGTTCGGCACGTTATAGTCATCATCTCTGAGCTGACCGTTTACAAGCTCGGGATAAAACTTACAGGAAGCATCCATGCAAGCGTACTTAACAGCTTCACCGACCTTGATATGATCGGAGTGACACTCGTTGATAAGGCTCGGGTCGGCAGTGATGACGAAGTCGGGTCTTATCTCTCTGATGACCTTGCATATATCTCTTGAAATGTCATGAACGGAAGCCGTTGTCTTGTCGGCGTAGCCGAGGAAGCCGGCGTTCTTCATTCCGAGGAAAGCCTGAGCGCTTTGAGCTTCTTTCTGACGGAGAGTCTCTATCTCGTTCTCCTTGCCGACATATTCGGGAACAGCGTATCTGTCGTCTGTGACCGTCAGCTCGTAGCATTCAACGCCTCTGCTGATAAGCCAAGCGATAGTGCCGCCTGCGGCGATCTGGTTGTCGTCGGGATGAGGCTGAACGAAAAGAACCTTCTTAGCGTTTCTCAGTGACGGCGGAGCACTCATGAACGGTGCTATGGGAGTGAGAGCGCCTATGGCAGCGGACTCCATGTCGAACTTTTTAGATGCGTTTCTTTTATTTTTTTTGAAATCAAATAACATAATGCATTCCTCCTTGTCGTTTAATTTTACAACATTTGTAAGAGAAAATCAACAAAAAATGAATAAAAAACAATGCCTATGCGAAATATTTAGTATTTTTTAATCGTTTGAACTGCCCTATCACCGAGAATTACGATTCGCAGTGGCGTCGTTTTCCGATACTATTGAACAAGCAAATGCGGTTTGCAAAAACAGCGGCTTTGAAATAGAGGACCATTTTGCCGATGTCGGCAAAATGGTTGATATCGGATTCGGTGCTGAGCGTGAGCAGGAGAAGAAGCTGAACTAAATTAAAACCCTCGGTTGAACCGAGGGTTTTAATTTAATCTTATTTTATAATATCCGTTCCCATGTAGGGTCTGAGCGCTTCGGGCACTGTTACGCTGCCGTCTGCGTTTTGATAATTTTCAAGGATAGCCGCAACGGTTCTTCCGATAGCGACACCCGAGCCGTTGAGCGTGTGAACAAGCTGAGCCTTGCCCTTGCCCTCCTTATAGCGAATAGCGGCACGTCTCGCCTGGAAGTCCTCGAAGTTTGAGCATGAGGAGATCTCGACGTATCTGTTATACGACGGCATCCATACCTCGATGTCGTAAGTCATGGCTGAGCTGAAGCCGATGTCGCCTGTTGAAAGAGCAACAACTCTGTAAGGCAGACCGAGAAGCTGCAAGACACGCTCGGCATCGTTTGTGAGGCTTTCAAGCTCATTGTATGATTCCTCGGGCTTGACGAACTTGACAAGCTCGACCTTGTTGAACTGATGCTGACGGATGAGACCTCTTGTGTCTCTGCCGGCTGAACCTGCCTCGGCTCTGAAGCAAGCGGAGTAAGCGCAATACTTTATCGGAAGCTTTGCACCGTCTAATATCTCGTCTCTGTGCATATTCGTGACGGGAACTTCCGCTGTCGGAATGAGGAAGTAGTCGTTGTTGACGACCTTGAATGCGTCCTCC
This sequence comes from uncultured Faecalibacterium sp., assembly GCA_964480405.1. Lineage (GTDB taxonomy): Bacteria > Bacillota > Clostridia > Oscillospirales > Acutalibacteraceae > UBA6857. Next base: position 24,044 of record CAYZOU010000019.1, read on the forward strand.
TCGAATTTCGGAAGCTGACCCGTGCCTGTCATGGAAGCTCTGTTGACCATATACGGCGGGAATATCTCGGTGTATCCATGCTCGGTGTGAGTGTTGAGGAAGAAGTTGATTATAGATCTCTCAAGCTTTGCGCCTAAGCCTCTGTAAAAATGGAAGCGAGCGCCCGTGACCTTAGCGGCGGTCTCGGGATCGAGAATATTAAGATTTGAGCCGATATCCCAGTGAGCCTTTGCTTCAAAGTCGAACTGTCTCGGCTCGCCCCATCGACGAATTTCGACATTTTCGCTGTCGTCTTTACCGAGGGGTGTTTTCTCGTTCGGTATGTTCGGGAATTCATATATGATAGATTTCTGCTTATTTTCAAGCTCTGTGAGAAGACCGTCGTCAGCCTTGATAGCTTCCTTGATCTCGTTCATCTTCTGCATTATCTCGCTGATATCGCCGCCCTCTTTTTTGATCTGCGGTATCTGCTTGCTTGCGGCATTCTGCTGAGCTTTAAGCTCGTCCGTCTTAGCTATGAGCTCACGGCGCTTTGCGTCTATTTCAAGTATCTCATCAACAAGCGCATCCATATCCTTGTTACGGGACTTCATCGCCGCCTTTACTTTGTCGGGATTTTCTCTGATAACTTTAATATCTAACATGATTTGTCACCTTTCTTCGATTTATTCTTCAAGTGCTTTCGCTATTTTTGCTAAATCATCTTTGCCGAAAAATTCAATTTCAAGTGTACCCTTGCTACCCTTTCCGACAAACACCTTGACCTTTCTTCCCATCGCTTCGCCCAAAGCCAGCTCGACCTCGTCGAAGTATACGTCACGCTTTTTAACTCGCTTTTCGGCTTTCTCGGGCTTTTGAGTGAGCTTGACTATCCTTTCGACTTCTCTGACCGATAAGTCCTTCGAGATTATCTCGTTGGCTAATTCAAGCATTTTATCCTCGTCACCCAACGGAAGCAACGCTCTTGCGTGACCCGAGGATATCATTGAGTCTCTGACAAGCTCCGAGAGCTTTTCGGGAAGATTCAGAAGTCTGAGTGAGTTTGTGATAGCCGGTCTTGACTTTCCGACCCTCTTGGCGCATTCGTCTTGAGTTAAGCCGTAGGTGTCGATAAGAAGCTGTAAGCCCTCCGCTTCTTCTATCGGATTGAGGTCCTCTCTTTGAAGATTTTCTATCAGCGCTATCTCCATAGTTTCGCTGTCGGAAAGCTCCTTGACAACAACGGGGACTTCCGTCAAGCCCGCAAGTCTCGCCGCTCTCCAACGTCTTTCACCGGCAACGAGCTGATAGCCGTCTTGAATGGGTCTGACAAGAAGCGGCTGAATAACGCCGTGTTGAGCTATGCTGTCGGCAAGCTCCGAGAGCGCCGACTCATCAAATGTCTTTCTCGGCTGGTCACGGTTCGGCTCAATGTCGTTGAGCTTAAGCTTGACCGTGCTTGACGAGCTTATTTCCTCAATGGAGTTGTCGGCGAACAGTGCGTCGAGGCCTCGTCCGAGACCGCCTTTTTTGGCTGCCATAAGCCTACCTCCCTTTATTTCTTGTTATTTTGTCTTAAAAATTCGAGCGCAAGCTCCATGTATGCATCCGAGCCTTTTGATGCTCTGTCATAATAGTATACGGGCTGACCGAATGACGGCGCTTCCGAAAGTCTGACATTTCTCGGTATCACCGAGGAATAGACCTTCTGCGGAAAGAAGCGTTTGACCTCTGTCACGACCTGCTGAGTTAAGTTGAGACGTCCGTCATACATCGTCAGCAAAACGCCCTCCATTTCGATAAGCGGATTATAAAGTCTCTTGACCTGTCTGACGGTGCTCATAAGCTGTGACAGACCCTCGAGCGCATAGTATTCACACTGAATGGGAACTAAGATGGTGTCCGAAGCGCAAAGTGCGTTGAGCGTGATAAGTCCCAAAGCGGGCGGACAGTCAAGGAAGATGAAATCATAGTCGCCCTTTATCGGCGCAAGACCCGTTCTCAGTCTCGATTCTCTTTTGACACTGTCAACAAGCTCAAGCTCCGCTCCGGCTAAATTCATGTTTGCGGGCAGAATATCGACGTTTTTGCACTCGGTCGGGCGTACCACATCTTTAGCGCTTGCGCCGCCTAAGATGACGTCATAGCTTGACAGCTTTATTTCTCTTTTGTTAAGTCCGAGTCCGCTTGTGGCGTTGCCCTGAGGGTCAATGTCGACAAGCAAGGTCTTGAAGCCAAGCGAGCCTATGCAGGCGACAAGGTTGACGGCAGTGGTGGTCTTTCCGACACCGCCTTTCTGATTGACGATCGAAATAATTTTGCCCATTTTATCTCTCCTTTGTTTGATCTGATTCATTATACCACAAAGAAAATCGTATGAAAAGGGTATTGATGAAAAAATCGTGAAAAAAGAAACGAGGTAAACATTACTCCTGCTCCGCTGTGTATTGACAAAGTATAAACAATATGTTAAAATAAATCTGCAATAATATCGGGACAAGTTGCAACTAAATTTTAATTTAAAGGAGAAAACATTATGTCAGCATTTATTTCAAAAATCTTAATCATCATCACCGTTTTGCTTTCGTTCATCATGCCCGGTGACGTCAACGGCGCAACGGTAAAGGTCAACAACGAAGTCAAGTCAACAGATTCCGTCATCGAGTATACATACACCAACGAAACAGGTTATGTTATCTCCGGCGATTGCTGGGTCGAGAAGCTCGAGGTTAAGGTCGTCGACCGCTGGGTAGAAGTTCCCGTTGAAGACACCATCAGAGATGTTGCTTTCTATGTAAACCCCGGTGACAGCTACTCAAAGTCATTCGATGCCGGACTTTTAGCTCCGGGAACATATAAGCTTACTATAGGCTACAATGTCGTAACCGGATTCTCGGGTACAACCGAAAAGGGATTGAGCTCAGTTGAGTTCAGCGTTTCGCTTTATTGATCCGAAATATCGGTTTGATACTTGAATCAACTTGACAAACGAAACTTATTGCAAAAAATTCAGCCGTCACCCGAAAAGGTGGCGGCTGTTTTCATGCTGTTCTTATTTTTTAACGAGCTGATTATACATCTTGATGTATTCGTTGGCTGATCTTCCCCAGCTGAAATCGCAATCGAGCGCTCTTTGAACGAGTGTCGGCCAATACTCTCTGTTGTAATAAGCCGTGACGCCACGTCTGATAGCGTCGAGCATATCGTGAGCGTTATAGCTCTTGAAGGTGAAGCCGTTTCCGACTCCGTCGCCCGAATCCGTTATCGAGTCACGAAGTCCGCCCGTCTCTCTGACGATAGGCACTGTGCCGTATCTGAGGGCGACCATCTGTGAAAGTCCGCAAGGCTCACTCTTTGACGGCATGAGGAACAGGTCTGCGCCGGCATATATCTGTCTCGCAAGCGACGGAACGAAGCCTATTCTTATCGCCATCTTATCCGAGTGTCTGTCGGCGATGTCTCTGAAGAAGGATTCATACTGCCAGTCGCCCGAGCCTAAGATCACGAGCTGAAGCTCCGTTGTGTTGAGAAGCTCCTCCAATATCGCCTTGATAAGATCGAGACCCTTATGGTCAACAAGCCTCGAAACGATACCTATTATAGGTACGTCCGGTTTCTGCGGCAAGCCCATTGTTTTCTGAAGGTCGGCTTTGTCAAGCTTCTTGTTTGACCAATCGGCAGCCGAGAAGTTAGCGCAAATGCTCTGATCCGTTTCGGGATCGTAGCCCACGGTGTCGATGCCGTTAAGTATACCTTGGAGCTTCCACTGTCTCGCTTTGAGAATAGTGTCAAGTCCGTGGCTATACCACGGGTCGAGTATCTCCTGAGCGTAAGACGGCGAGACGGTCGTCACCTTGTCGGCACATTCTATAGCGCCCTTCATGAAGTTTATGTCGCCGTCATATTCGAGGATATTCATGTTACCCTCAAGACCGATAACGTCGTTGATTATCTCTTTTCCGTATACGCCTTGATACTGGATATTGTGAATCGTGAACACCGTTTTGATTCCCTGATACCACGGGTCTTTTGCATACATAGCGGTGTAATAGACGGGAGTCAATGCGCTTTGCCAGTCGTTGCAATGAATGATGTCCGGCTTGAAATCTATATGGGGAAGCATTTCGAGAACCGCACGGGAGAAGAAAGCGAATCTCTCGGCGTCATCATAGTGACCGTATATCGTGTCACGCTTGAAATAATACTGATTATCCAAAAGATAATATATGACCCCGTTCGCCTTAGCCTCGAAGATACCGCAATACTGACGTCTCCATGCGACAGGCACGGATATGCTTGTCAAAAAGGTCATGCTGTCTTTAAGCTCCTGCTTTATCGTGTCATACATCGGCATGACAACTCGGCAGCCGATAAGTCTGCGACGAAGCGCCTGCGGAAGTGAGCCTGCGACATCGCCGAGACCGCCGCTTGCCATAAAGGGAAGCGCTTCACTGGCAACATATAATACTTTCATACTTTCACCCTCTTATTTAAACTGTTATCTTTTTTCCGACATACAGAGGATAGGTCTCTGCGCCCGAAAGCTCTCTCGACGGCTTGACGAATACGTTTTTGTCAAGTATCGCATAGTTGACACTTGCGTTCTGACCGACGAAGGTATCCTGCATGACGATAGAGTTCTTTATCACTGCGCCCTCCTCGACCGTTACGCCTCTGAATAATATTGAGTTTTCGACCTTGCCCTTGATGATACAGCCGTCGGCTATCAGTGAGCCTTTGACATCCGAGCTTAAACCGTAAGTTGTCGGCATATTGTCTCGTACCTTTGTATAAACGGGTCTCTCCTTGTTGAAAAGAAGCTTATAGTCGCCCGAAACGAGAGCCAAACTGATGTCATAATAGCTTTGAAGCGAGTCTATCGTCTTGGCGTATTCCTTGACCTCATAGCCGAAAATTTTAAGTGAGCTTACGTTCTTTTGAATGATGTCCTTTTCAAAAAGCTCTGCGTTTGAGCTGACCGCATCGTTGATGAGCCTTTCAAGAAGCACTCTCGACATGACGATTATGTTCAGCGAATAAGGCTCGACCTTGTCCGTTGACGGGCAGATGGAGACCTCCTTGACCCTGCCCGATGAATCGGTGTCAAGCACCATTCTGTCGGGTGTCTTGGGAACGAAGCCCTTCTTGTATGCGATAGTGATATCGGATTTATTGCTTGTGTGGAAATCAAGAAGCTCGCCGTAATCTATGTTGCATACGACATTGCAGTCGGATAAAACGACGTATTCCTTGTTGCTTTGCGAAATATAGCTCATGACGTTGGAGAGAGCCTGTATTCTTGATGAGAACATTCCGTTTGAGCCGAGGTTAAACGGCGGAAGAATGGTCATGCCCTCGGTCTTTCTTGAAAGATCCCACGCCTTGCCTGAGCCGAGGTGATCCATGAGAGACTGATAGTTGCTCTTTGTGATGATTCCGACCTTGCTTATTCCGCAGTTGACCATGTTGCTCAAAACGAAGTCGATGAGACGGTATCTTCCTGCAAAGGGGATAGAGCCCATGGTTCTTATGCTTGTCATTTCTCTGATATTGTTATCATAGGCACTGGCGAAAACTATGCCGAGAACGTTTTTCGTGTTCATTTTTTAGCCCCCTTTATGCTTTTTTCTATCATTTCTTTTGGTGCGACAACAGCGCCCTTGCCGACCTCTATATCCGAGCCGAGAACGGCAACGCCCCAATCCTCAAGGTTTTCCATATCCTCGGGTGATTTTCCTATAACTGCGTTTTCGTCAACAACGGTGTTTTCGGCGACTATCGCATACTGAACGACAGCGCCCTTTTTGATCTTAGCGCCGGGCATTACAATAGAATAATGCACCTTAGCGCCCTCGGCGACTTCAACATTTGAGAAGATGACCGAATAGTCAATGTCGCCCTCTATATCGCAGCCCTCGGCTATCATTGAATTTTCAACGTGAGCGTTGAGGCCGACATAGTGCGGCGGTGCGGCTGTGTTTCTTGAATATATCTTCCAGCTGTCGTCGCTGAGATCGAGATCGACCTTAGGATTGAGGAGGTCAAGGTTAGCCTCCCATAAGCTGTCGATCGTTCCGACGTCTTTCCAATATCCGTCAAACTTATAAGCGAAAAGTCTCTCGCCGGCTGCATGCATGGCAGGGATAACGTCTTTTCCGAAGTCGTTTGACGAATCGGGGTTGTTTTCGTCGTCTATGAGATATTGACGAAGCTTTTTCCATGTGAAGATATAAACACCCATGGAGGCTTTGTTTGACTGAGGATGCTTCGGCTTTTCTTCAAACGCAGTGATAGCGCCGTCGTCATTGACGAACATCAGACCGAAACGGCTTGCCTCTTCCCACGGCACTTCGAGCATGGCGATAGTGCAAGCGGCGTCGTTTTCCTTGTGGAAAGCCAACATCTTGGAGTAGTCCATTTTATATATGTGGTCGCCCGAGAGAACGGCTACATATTCGGGGTCGTAGCGGTCGATGAAGTTGATGTTCTGATAAATGGCGTTCGCCGTGCCTTTATACCATTCCGTGCCCTTGATCTGTTGATAGGGCGAGAGAACATGGACTCCGCCGAAGTTTCTGTCGAGATCCCAAGCCGAGCCGTTACCGATATAATCATTAAGTACGAGCGGCTGATACTGCGTCAGCACACCTACCGTGTCGATTCCCGAATTAGCGCAGTTTGACAGAGGGAAATCTATAATTCTGTATTTTCCTCCGTAAGGTACTGCGGGCTTGGCTATTTTCTTTGTGAGCACACCGAGACGGCTGCCCTGTCCGCCTGCCAAAAGCATGGCAAGGCACTCTGTTTTACGAGCCATAAAAATTCCTCCTTTATATTATGAAATACTGTTTAGAACAATGTTAAATTGCGAATACGGGTATTCGTCCTTCGGGTCTTCCGATATCATCTCGAAAGCCTCGGCTAATCTTTGAGCGTAGTTATAAAGCTTGCCCTCGCTGTAGGTGAAGGCTTCGACTATTGAGTCGAACGCTTCTTTGTTGTATTCGCTGCCGAGATCTGTCTCGAGGTCTTTAGCCATAGACTGAACATCTATAGCGGCACGGTGAAAGCTTTCCTCGTCCTTTGTGTCGAGAAATTCTCTCAGCTCGTATGCGACAAGCTTTGCGCCCTCGATGAAGCTTTCGGAGTTTTCTCTGCTGTTGCGTGAAGCCGAAATGCCGGCTCTGACCGAGAGTATACCTATTATAATTCCGACTGCGCAAACAACGATTATCAGCTTCTTTTTCATTTCTTGCTTACCTTTTTAGTGGTTTTCTTTGACGGCGACTTGAGCTTTAAATATATCGCACTGTTCGGCGGAAGCGAAAGCGTGAGGCTTTGCTCCTTGCCGTGCATCTTCAGCTTTTTCGTCGTCACTCTCGTCTTAGGGCCTCTGCCCTCGCCGCCGAATTTTTTGTCGTCGGAGTTGAGAAGCACCTCATACGTTCCGGCTGTATCGACACCGAAAGAATATGTTTCTCTGTATACCTTGGTCAGATTGCAGACGGCGATTATTTCTTCGCCCTTGCTGTCCTTTCTGAGAAAAGCTATGCAGGAATTATCCTTGTCATCGCTGACGAGCCACGAAAATCCCTCCCAACTATAGTCGATCTCCCACAGCGCAGGATGCTTGAGATAAAGCTTGTTGATAGTCTTGGTGTATTCCTTGAGCTGTCTGTGTTTTTCATAGTCAAGCAAGAGCCAATCAAGACCTTGATCGTATTTCCATTCGATGAACTGACCGAACTCCTGACCCATGAACATAAGCTTCTTTCCGGGGTGAGCCATCATGTATCCCATGAACGACCTCACACCTGCGAACTTTTCTTCATATTCGCCCGGCATCTTATTGATAAGCGAACACTTACCGTGTACCACCTCATCATGAGATATCGGAAGAACAAAGTTTTCCGAGAACGCATAGAAGAACGAGAAAGTCAGAAGCTCATGGTTATGCTTTCTGAAAAGACCGTCGAGTGAGAAATATCTCAAAACGTCGTTCATCCAGCCCATGTTCCACTTGAAGTTGAAGCCGAGACCGCCTATATCGGTCGGCTTTGACACTAGCGGCCAAGCGGTGCTTTCCTCGGCTGTCATGATAGCGTAGGGGTGCTCCTTGAAGATATGCTCGTTGAGCGTTCTCAAAAATGCGACAGCCTCCAGATTTTCACGTCCGCCGTTGACATTCGGCGCCCACTGTCCGTCCTCTCTGCCGTAGTCGAGATAGAGCATCGAAGCGACGGCATCGACTCTCAGTCCGTCAATATGATATTTATCAAGCCAAAAGTTAGCGCTGCTCATCAAAAACGATATGACCTCTGTCCGTCCGAAATCGAAGACCTTAGTGCCCCACTCCTTATGCTCGCCCTTCATCGGGTCGGAGTATTCATAAAGGCACGTTCCGTCAAATTCGGCGAGACCGTGAGCGTCTCTCGGGAAGTGGGCGGGTACCCAATCGAGTATAACGCCGATTCCGTTTTGGTGCATTTTGTCCACGAGGTACATAAGGTCGTCGGGCGTTCCGTAGCGTGAGGTGGCGGCGAAATAGCCTGTCACCTGATAGCCCCATGAGCCGTCAAACGGATACTCCGACAGCGGCATAAATTCAACGTGAGTGTAGCCCATATCCTTGACATAGGGCGCAAGCTCATCGGCAAGCTGACGGTAACTGTAAAACGAGCCGTCGTCGTGGTTTTTCCACGAGCCTGCGTGTACCTCATATATATTCATCGCAGACGAGTAGACATTTCTTTTCTTTCGCTCACTGCACCACTTTTCGTCGCCCCACTTATAATTGCCGAGCTCATAGTATTTGCAGGCATTGTCGGGCCTCGTCTCGCAGTGGAAAGCGTAGGGGTCGCACTTATTGATTATATCACCGTTGCGTGTCGTAATTGCGTATTTATAGTTGTCGAATACCTTAACATTTTTTGCCGTACCCTCCCAGACACCTGCTTCGTTTATCTTGCGAAGCTTGTTTGAGTCCGAGTTCCACGAATTAAATTCGCCTATAACGCTGACCGCCATTGCGTTTGGCGCCCAGACTCTGAACACGACCTCGTCATCGGAGATCCTGTGAGAGCCTAAGTATTCATATGCTTTTATGCTGTTTCCCTGATGAAAGAGATACAGCGCAACATCGTCCTTGAGCATTTTTTCTTTCATGCAAGCACTCCTTTTCCGTAAATCAAGTCCCACACTTGACGGTGTGAGCTTTGTATGTTTAAGCCTGTAAAATCAAAAGGCAGTTAAATATCTATCTATTCTATTTTAGTGTACCACAGAGGAGAAGCAAATTTCAATAGATTTTGCATATTTTATTCAATTTTTCACGAAAATGTTTGGTATTGTTTGGTTATTTTGTTACAAAAAGATGGGGCTGTTTAGATTCTAGATTCTAGATGCTAGACGCTAGATACTAGACGCTAGACACTAGACACTAGACGTGCGTGTTTGGGGTTTGCTCACGGTGGCGAGCTGTCGTCGGTATTCGGCTCAGCATGTCTAGCATCTACTGTCTAGTATCTAGCATCTAAAACGCACCCCTCTGTCAAAATATCCGCTTGCGGATATTTTGACCCCTCCGCTGAAAACGGAGGGGTCAGCCTGCGGCTGACAGAGGGGTGCTTCGCACAGACCAAAACAAGCGCTATCTTTCCTCCCCTTTAGGTGAGGTGGCGTGCCTACGGCACGGCGGAGGGGTTGTCTATCATCTAAATTCAAAAAAGAAGCCCGCAGGCTTCTTTCTCAAATATCAATCTTCAAGGCTCTTGATAAGCTCGGATAATACCGGCTCAAACTTCACTCCGTACCAGTGGTCGGGGTCGTCTTTCGTGTTCTCTATGCAAAGCACGGTGTAATCGGCGGCTATCTTCGCCGACTGCGAAACGCTCTTTCCTCTCATCAACGCTCCTGCGAATGCGGAAGCGTAGACATCACCCGTTCCGTGACAGCCCTTTTCTATCTTGCGATGCTCATAATAGTCGAGCTTTCCGTTTTCATAGACCGCCACTCCCGTCATTTCGGGCGAGTAGCTGACACCCGTCAAGACCACCGTCGGACAGCCTTGCTCAGTCAGCTTGCCGACTAAGTTCTTGATATAAGCCTCGTCGTATACCTCTTTATATTCAACGCCCGTGAGGAAGCAAGCCTCGGTTATGTTCGGAAGCAGAATGTCTGCGAACGGACAAAGCGTTTTCATTGCGTTTGCGTATGCGTTGTCGAAGATCGGATAAAGCTTTCCGTTGTCGGCGAAAGCGGGGTCGACGATCTTCGGCGAATTCGGCTTCGCCATTGAGGAGAGAATGTCTTTGACGTATTCTATCTGCTTTATGCTGCCGAGATAGCCTGTGTAAATGCCGTCAAAGAGTATGCCCTCTTTTTGCCAATGCGCTTTTATCGCCGGCATATCATCTGTGAGATCTCTGAATGTGAAGCCGGAGAAGCCTGATGTGTGTGTCGATAAAACAGCCGAGGGAAGTATGGCTGTCTCGATTCCGCAGGCGGATAATATCGGAAGCGCAACGGTGAGCGAGCATTGCCCAACGCATGAAATATCCTGAACGGTCAATATTTTTTTGTAGTCCATGGTCATCGGTCTCCTGTCATTTTAAGCTGAAAGGAAGTATAGCAGAATAAGCGGAAAAAATCAAGACAAATAAAAAAATCAGCCTCACAAAGAGACTGATTTTTATTCTTTTTAATTATCAATAGTGAGCCAAACCGCAGTCGCAGGTCTTATAAAGTCCGAACAGTTTCCAAACTAAGAGCTGTATTTTATAGAACAGTGCCTTGAGACCCGATGTTGCGTGACAGTAGCACTTGCACGTTGTGGGGGTTATAACCGCTCCGCAGAAGTCGCACTTGTTGTCATTGTTTGAATCGGTATGCATCGGTGTGATCTCTTTCATGGTCGTCTGATGACCGTCTTTGTCGAGGCAGTTTTCTCTCTTGCAAGTCTTGACAACGATTCCGTCGGATTCGCACTGCTTGAATTCGGAAACTACGACACCCTCATCCCAGTCATGACCGAGAGCCGCCTGGAAGCGGTATTCCGGTGTAAGACTGCAATTCTTGCAGGTGGTCTTGAGTCTGCCGTCGGTGAGGCAGGTGGCTGTTGTGGTCGTCACGAATTCGTGACCCTTGGCAGGTATTCTGCCAATCTCGATATATCCGCAATCTCCGCACTTTCTGCTCTGAACAGCGCCTGTCGTGCAGGTGGCGTCAACATAGTTTGCAAGCTCCTCGTCGGTCAGCTGTTCGCCCTTGAGGCCCTTATACCATTCGCCGTAACTGTGACCGAGTGCGTCAACGAAGTCTGTGATATATCTATCCTCACGCTCGATACCGTTTTTCTCGCAGGTCTCGCAGTGATAAGTCGTGTAGCCTTTTTCAAGGCAAAGCGGATCTGTGACAACACCGACATAGTTATGACCCGGAGTGTCCATTTCCTTGAACTGACACTTGACACTGTCGGCGAAGCTGTTGACCGCCGAATACTTCATACCGTAAACGACAACGTGTTTGTCGATGTTGGGCGAAGCTGTTATCTTACAGTGCGGATTTCTGATGATGAGCTTCGGCTCATATGTGCTGAGTCTGTTATGGTTTATGTATGCGCCGTTGAATGCCGCACCGATAGTCTCGACGGATTCGGGGATAACAACATATTCAAGGGAATAACAGTTTGTGAATGTACCCGTGCAGATCTCGGTGACACCGTCGGGAATATAGACCCAAATAAGGCTTGAGCAAAGAGTGAATGCGTTGTCGCCGATATATTTGAGTGTGTTCGGGAATCTGAGAGCCGGAACGTTGGCGTAAGAGCCGTCGTCATTTTCGACCTCGGACTGAATGTAAGCGTTACCGACAAACTTTTCACAGCCGTAAAAAGCCGAGTCGCCGATATATTCGAGGCTTTCGGGCATATGCACAGCCGCAATGCTCTTGCAGCCGTAGAAAGCATAGCTCTCGATCCTCTTAACGCTGTCGGGCAGGTTTATCGTTGCGAGGCTTCCGTTGTTACAGAAAGCTCTGACCCCTATCGTTACGACCGTCTCGGGCAAAACGATATTTCTGATCTCAAGCTTAGTGACGGTGTCGCCCTCAATGTCGGGATCCATATAAAATGCTTCCGTACCTATTATTGTGACATTTGCGCCGTCGATCGTTTCCGGAATGGTTATGTCGGTTGATGTTCCGATATATTTTTCGATCTCGACGATCTCGCTTCCGTTGAGTTCATACTTATAATAACGGAAATCGCCGCTCGTCTTTAATTCGCCCTTGTCAACAACTGTCGGTGTCTCGGGGTCGTCGACCCCACTGTTATCGGCGAAAGAAACCGATGAAAACGTAAACAGCATTGTGAAAACAAGCAAAACAGCGAGTGCTTTTCTCAAAGTATTTTTCATAAATATCCTCCTTAGCTTATGAATTGCTTTACTCCGTATACAATAATATCACGGATAAACTCGGTTTTCAATACTTTGTTCAAAATCAAAGATTAAATTTAAATTACAACACTTTGACATTCCTGTGTTTTGATAGGTTCAGCCTTTCGGTTGCTTCGGAAAACACGTCTCATCAGCGGGGCGCTCGCTGACCATTTCTCACCCACGGGGGTAGCTTTTTCATTTTGAAAATGCTATAATCTCAACAGCGGAGGTGTAACAATGGCTGAATATTTTGATATTGTCGACGAAAACGGCGAACCTACAGGCGAGGTGACCGAGAGGGAATACGCACACACTCACGGCGTACGTCACAGAACATCACATTTGTGGCTTGTCGGAAACAGGGAGGGAAAGCTGTGCGTGCTTTTGCAAAAAAGGTCGAAAAACAAAGACTCGTTCCCCGACTGCTACGACATTTCAAGCGCAGGACATATTCCGGCAGGCGACGGCTACAGGCAGTCGGCGGTAAGAGAGCTTAGAGAGGAGCTTGGAATTTCGGCAGGGGAGGACGAGCTGATATATTGCGGCGACAGAAAAATCACAATCGACAGCGAGTTCCACGGAAAAGCGTTTTGCGACAGGCAATGCTCACGGGTATTTATGCTGTGGTGCGACTTGGATGAAAGCGACTTCGTCTTGCAAGAGGAGGAGGTCGAGAGCGTGAGGTGGATACCGCTTGAGGAATGTATCGAGGGAGTTCGAAGCGGCTCATTAAAAAGCTGTATCGCCATGGAGGAGCTTGAGATACTCGCAAGCGCTATAGAGCGTGAGGAAAACGTGACGGAACGCACCGCAAAGTGTACCGAAAATTCAAAGTAATAATTTAACCGCCTTTGTCAATAATAAGCATTAGCATGACGAAAGGCGGAATTATTATGCCCGTGAAAATAACGACAGAAAGCGCAGCCGATCTTTCGGACGAGGTCATCTCGGAGTTTGGGATCGGCGTGATACCGATGAATATAATCCTTGACGGCAAGGCATACAAGGACGGGGTGACGGTCAAGGTCGAGCGGCTTTTGGAGAGCGGTTTGACGGCGACTACCTCGGCTGTGAACGTTGAGGAATACAAAGAATTTTTCTCTGAGGTACGGGAGAGCGGCTTCGACATTATACACATTTCGCTCGGTGGTAAGCTTTCATCTTCATATCGGAACGCAGTCACGGCTTCGGCAATGTTCGACAATGTTCGTGTCATCGACAGCGGAAATCTCTCCGCCGGAACGGGACTGCTATGCGTGATGGGGTCACAGCTCGCTTCGGCAAGCGACAACGCTTCGGGGATAGTGAGGATCTTGGAAAAGAAGAAGGACAGCATACGCACAAGCTTCATATTAGAGGATTTGGAGAGAATGAAAAGGGGCGGAAGATGCACGGCGATAGAAGCGCTCGGAGCGAACCTGTTGGGGATAAAGCCGTCGATCGAGGTCAGAGACGGGCGGCTGATCCCATCAAAGAGATATCACGGCAGAGGCTCATCGGCGAGGCTTAAATATATTGACAGAATGATAAAGACAGACGACCCCGACCGCTCGGTGTGCTTTTTCAATCACACGCTCGAAAGCTCGAACGAGGTTAGCGAGATAGAGAGAATACTCAAGGAGAGATACGGCTTTGAGAGAGTGTTCGTCAACAAAGCCGGCTGCTGCATCTCGGCGCACTGCGGAGTAAACTGCATGGGGGTTATATATTTGGTTTAGGATTCTAGGTGCTAGATGCTAGGCAGTAGGCGGTAGATGTGCTTACTTTAAATTTGCTCACAGCGGCGAAACATGCACATCTAGTATCTAGTGTCTAGCATCTAGCATCTAAATTTGACAAATTCCGAAAAAGGTGTATAATATCTTTGGGTACTGCAAAAAACGGTAGGCGGTTTCGCTCTCTTTATCAGAGGGCAATGCCCTCTGAATTGACATCAGGGGGTGATGCTATGGAAGCTTACGCTTTAATCATATTAATCTTGATTTTTGCCACAAGTTACATATTAAGCATAAAAAAATAACCGCCCAGCCTCACAAACTGACGGTTATTTTTTAATCGACATTTGAGAGCGTAACCGCTTATCGCAGTACCCTTTCATCTATATTATATCAGATTTTTACGTTTTGTCAAGTTAGATTTTAGATTTTGACAACACTCGCCACCGTGAGCAAAGCCGAGACATGCACGTCTAGTATCTAGCGTCTAGCATCTAGTGTCTAGTATCTAGCATCTAGAATCTATCCGCCCCGTTAATTTCAACAAAACGGTAAAAAATTTGATTTTGCACTTTACTTTTCAAATTTTTGTATTATAATAGATAACAGTGAAATTGAATAAACACATGGGCCTGTAGCGCAGTTGGGAGCGCATCACATTCGCATTGTGGGGGTCGAGAGTTCGAATCTCTTCAGGTCCACCAAAAAAATCGACTTGCAAACGCTCAGGGTGAATAAGGAAGTATTTTAAGAAAATGCGGTGTAACCTCAGAATGATGGGGTTACACCCTTTTTCTTTATGCCG
>CAYZOU010000020.1:0-38284 GCA_964480405.1 uncultured Faecalibacterium sp.
TCGGCTTCTTGGCGGCTGTTCGTGTACTCCGTAGCGCTCGCCGCAGGCGAAGGGCAGAGCGAGTGCCGAACAGCCGCCCCGCTGATTCCGCTTGGATTTTCCGAGAAACTCCGTAGGCTGATGAAAGTCCGATTTCAAAAGTGCGTTGAGCTGACTTTTTAAAATATGGCTGTCGAGGATTTCCGACGCAGTATCGGCGGAAATATTTCTTAAAAACCGTGTTGGGTTTGGCTTTTGTCGGCTTCTTGGCGGCTGTTCGTGTACTCCGTAGCGCTCGCCGCAGGCGAAGGGCGGAGTGAGTGCCGAACAGCCGCCCCGCTGATTCCGCTTGCGGTCAGACAGAATTTTGAAGGCTGATGAGAGCTGACCCCTCCGGCATCTCATCGGCGAAAATATACATTGAAAAACCGTATTGAGTTTGACTCCCGTCGGCTTGAGCTGACGGGAGTCACCTTGATTATATCAGTTGATTCTCATGAAGTCCTTCGCAGGAACTGTTACACCGCTGACGGTGATATCCTTTGAAGTATAGTTGACATAGATCTTCGTGTCACCGTATTCGGTGCAATAGAAGTTTGTCTTGACAGCGTAGTGAGCTGTCATTCTCTGATCTCTGAGATCGCCGAGTGCCTTGTTCGCTTTTTCATAATAAGCGTAAGCTGCGTTAGCCCACTGATTATATGAATACGCTTTATCTATCGTTCCGCTGTCGCTTTCGGAGGATTTCTTTTCCGTACTCTCCTCTTGAGCGGCGAGACTGCTTTCTTCCTCAGCCTTGGTCATCACTTCCTCATAGCACCATTCAAATGACGGAAGCGCACCGTATTCAACAGCTCTGAGTATAGCGTTTCTGTAATTTGAGCTGAAATTTATCGGCTCACAGCTATAGTCGAGCGTGCCGTGTAAAACGAGCTGAACGAACGGAACACTTTCATAGCAGGATGAGTTTTTCACCGAGGTATTGAGCGGCATATCGGATATGATTTCTGCGTTCTTCAAAGCGTAAAGATTGCCCTTTTCGACCATGAGTCGGCTCGTTCCGGAGATCGAAGCGATCTCTCTTGCGACAGTCTCTTTCATGTCGGCTCTTGTCGCTCCCTCGGAATAATCCGAATACAGGAAGCTTGCGGCATCATTGACACTGACTGCCTCTAAGCCGTTGTCTCTGGCGAAGCCGATAAGCGATATCACGTTTTCTTCAACGACACTCAGGCCGATAGCGTCTCTCTCATTTTTAACACCGAAAGCGTTTTCCTCGGCGACACGTGTGTTGTCACCCATGACGTTGCTTGCGTATTTCGACACGCCCGTTGCGCTCTTAGGTACGGTCAGACAGCTGATATCGGTGAAAAGTGACAGGTTTTGAGCCGACATATATTCTGTCAGTTCATCATAGCTTTCCTGCGTACCGAGAGAAGCGAGGAACTCCGCTTTGGATATATTGGACTGGTTATCGCCGCCCGAAAGCGCCGCCTTATATCTTACATAAATATTGCTGAAGCCTTTGTTTTTGAGATGGATAAGCATATCCTGAAGCTGTTCGTAGGTCGTCAAAACAGACTGTTTGGACGGCTGTGTGTTCGCCGTTGCAAGCACCGACAGCACCATAGGAAGATCACCGGTCATATCGACCTCGCCCGATGAGAGGAAGCCGTCTCTGATAAGCTGTTCACGGCAGGCGACCGACATTCCCGAATAGCTCGCATTATCGCCGGAAAGGAATCTGTAACAAAGCTCAATATTTCCACTGTACGCTTCACCCGAAACGGAGATATAGGTTTTATCCTTTTTATCAAATGTCTTGCTTTCGGTGACGTCAAATTCCGCACCGACCATATTATACTTGGCGCTGCTCTTTGAAGTGCCTGCGTTGACTGTCGCTATAGCGTCGCCTTGGCGAATTATACAGACAAAAGCGTTGCTGCCCCTCTTGATTCCGAACACGCCCATGATCGCATTATTGCTTTCTTCGTCGCCGTAAACCTTCAGCGAAACGTCGCCGAATTTCTTCGTGGCTTTTGAAGTGTGGATAATACCGCCGCAATTATCGGGTACAAGAAGGTATTCGTTATCGTAAGCCTGCGCACTCGAGCCGAAGTTGTTCAAGAGTCTGAGCTTTGTTAAAACAGCGCCTTCGGCTGTTGAGTTATTCTCTATCGAAGCGCAATCGACCTTAGCGTAGAAGTTACCGTCAACGAGAGTGAATTCAACGGGAATATTGAAGCTGACGTTACTGCTGTCATCAACGGCATATTCAAGCGTATACACAGCCTTGACGCCGTTTTTGATCTTTTCGCTCGTGACCTTGGCTTTACCCTTTAAGTCAACGCAGCTGTTAAGCTCAATAAGCTGACCGTTTAAAACGGCCTGCGCCGATATGACACTCGGAACTCGGGCACAGCCCTTGACGTATTTGTCGGGCAGAGCGTACCACATTTTTCCGGTGGCGGCGTTCTTGACACCGACGTCACCGGTCTCGCTGTTGAAATAAAGCTCGATCATTGATGAGCTTGCTGTTTTTTGCTTCGCCTTAAAGCCTTTCAGCTTCGCATAAGAAGAATTCTTCGCCGATGTCAGCGACGTCTCCGACAGTTCATACCTTTTGCTTTTAACAGAGCCCGAGCAAGCGCAAAGACTCATTACAAGAAGAATCAAAACGGTTACGGGCAAAGCTTTTCTTAAAAGTTTCATCTTAAACATTTCCTTTTTACTTGATGACATTTTTATGCGTTTTGTAATATATGAAGCTTCCGACGATGAATACCGCACAGATAGCGACATAGAGAATGAATATCATTGACGTAACAGCGCCCGAGAAGATGATGAGCGAGCCGATAATAGCGAGCACGGGTACGACATAGCCCATGAACTTATTCTTGATCTCGCCTTTCTTACAAAGACGTATGACCGCAATATAGAGAATGATATAAAGCATATAGAGTATGCAGATCGAGATTTCCGATATATCGTGGCTTCCGAACGCACCGCTTGATGTCAGCAGGTGATGTATCAGAAGATAGAACATCGAAAGGCAGTAGATAAGGACAGAGGAATTGACGGGCATTCCGCCGAGCTTTTCGTTTTCCTTTTTAAACACGTTTGAATAGGGCATCATGTTTCTCAGTGCAAGAGAATAAGGAAGTCTTATAAGCCCGAGAACAACGCCGTTGACCGTTCCGAGAATGGATATGACAACGGTGACGAGCGTTAACTTTGCGCCCCATGAGCCGAAAAGTCTTTCTGCGGCTATGTATACAGCCGAGTCTCCGTATTCAAGTATAGTTTCCGGTCCGACATATGCCGATATACCTATGAAGTAGGCAAGATAAACAGCCAATACCAATATCGGAGCTATGGAAAGAGCTATGGGAAGATTCTTCTTGCTGTTCTTTATTTCGTGGCAGATCGACGTTGAAACTATCCAGCCGTCAAACGAGAATGCGACGGGGCCGAAAGCCGCTATCCAGCCGAGACCGCCCACAGCGCCCGAAAATGACTTATAGCTTTCCGTTACCGTTTCGGCAGGATCGCCGAATATAAGTCCGAGAACGGCTATGGCGATAAGCGGCATGAGTTTGATTATCATTGCGGCGTTTTGGAAAAGTCCGCCAAGCTTCGCCGAAAGCGTGTTGAACAAATAGAAAACCGTTATAACGACTGCGGCGATGACAGTGTTTCTTCCGACGGAAAAATCATCGTATCCCATAAGCTGACTGATATATATTCCCGATGCCCATGAGACGACCGCACAAAGTGTCGGAAGATAAAGGAAGGTCTCAAACCAGCCGAAAACCGTGGCTGTTCCCATTCCGACAAAGCTTTCCGCATATGAGACCAAGCCACCCGGCTTGTCCGTTCTTGTGGCAAGCTGTGATATAGACAGTGAGCCGAAGATTATCGCTATTGCCGCAACGCAGAAAATAACGATTCCGAGCATGACGTTTCCGTTGGCATAAGTAAGTATGTCGTCGGCTTTGAAGAAAATTCCCGAGCCGATAACGATACCCATGATCATAGTTATGGCGGTGAAAAGACCGTAGTTCCTCTTTTGCATAAATACTCCCCCTATTTTCTATTGTTCTTTATAATACCACTTTTCACGGCTTCTGTCAAATAAAGCCGACAGTTTAAAAGGCGGCATCAAAACGACGCCGCCTTAAATCTTATTTTTCGGCAGGAAGCAAACGGTTGCTCGTGAAATATTCCACGCCGTATCCTGCGAACTTTTCAAAATCTTTCATCTCATCAACTGTCCAGCATTGAGGTGTGAGTCCTGCATCGGTTATCAGCTTCACCGAGGACTCGTCACACTTGGACTTATCGAAGCTCACGGCATCGAAGCCGTTATTCTTGCAAAGCTCGATAACGCTTTCGTCGACCTTATGCGTAAGATAAGATGTCGGTATCTTTGCGTTTAGCTTTTTGACCTTTTTAAGAGGCTCTGCGTTAAATGAAATTATGCGAACCTTTTTCGTCAGCTTATACTGCTCGACAAGCTCAAGAAGCTCATCGACCTTGTCATCGGTCTCTGTCTTTATCTCAATGACCGAAACGATATCATAATTCGATATAACAGCGAGGACTTCATCGAGAGTCGGAATAACTATTCCGTCATATTTCTCTATGTTTGCGCCGTTGTTATAGACTATCTTTTCAAGGTCTATAAGCTCTGTTTCGGCTATCTTGACATTCTGACCCGTCATTCTCTTGAGGTTGTCATCATGCGAGACGACCCACACGCCGTCTGATGTAAGCTGAACATCGTATTCAACGCCGTAATATCCCGCATCGCAGGCGGCTTTTATTGATGCGACCGTATTTTCCGGTGCGATAGCCGAAAGTCCTCTGTGAGCTATCATCTTTATATCGGAGAGCTCCTTGACAGATGATGTCGATATTGAGACCGTCTCCTTCGGCATTATCGGCTTGACAGCGAAAAACTCATAGTATACCGCACCTGCGACCGCACATAAAATAACGGCGAGGGCGACGACGATTGCAATTATCTTAGTTCTTCTTTTCATTGTTACTTATACTCCCATCGGTATTTTCTTCACTCGGCGATTTGCCGATAAAGCGGTTGACGATAAGCGACACCGTGACGCCGTATGCAGTGCTCAAAATACGGTTTATTGCGTATAAATGAGGGCTGTTACTGCCGACGGTTATAACAATTATCATAAATGTCGCCACGGCAATTGCCGTTGAATCGTTCTCTTTAATTAGGGTGATAAAATATATAAGCAGCATCACACCCACGGGTACTATTATAAAATCAAGAGCCTTAACAACGCTAAAGCTTCCTATAGCCAAAAACAGCATTCCGAATAAGCCGCCTATACACGTTCCGATAATTCTTGAAATTCCCGATCGGAACGACTGAGAAACGCTGCCTCGCATAACTATAACAGCCGCAAGGCAAGCGTAAATAGATGTATTCTCATTGACCAAAAAATCGAATGCCCTGTGAACGGCGTTGGCGTGAGTGGCGGTCACGGTGAGAATAAACCGCACAAACGAATATGAAAACATACATATCGCAACGGCTATGCTCGTTTTTATATTCCGCATTCCGATTTTAGGCAATTTCCTTTTCTCCATCGGACACCTCACTGACAAGCGCAGTTTTACTGCATATTTTCAAGCTTGCCCTTTGTCTGTCTGAGATCTGACGAGGAAGCCGCAAGGAAGTTATCGACCTCGCCGACCATTCTCATTGCGTATTCGTACGCCGCACTTCTGATGTCATCCGACCACTGCTTCGCATTTGAAGTCAGCTCGTCGCAGTCCGCCTTTGTCGCTTTCATCATAGCTTCGCAGTCATTATTCGTCTGAGCGAGAAGCTGTGATGCTCTCTCGTTGGCTGTCTTTGTGATATTGCTTTCGCCTATGAGCTGTTCGGCGTGAAGCTGAGCAGCCTCGATTATTTTCGCCGCTGTTGCCTTAGCTTCCTCAATCATTGACTGAGCCTTTGCGCCGGCGTTGTTTATTGTTGCTGTGGCTTCCTTTTCGGCGGCGGCTCTCTTGTTCTGAGCTAACTGCTCGGCGGAATCAAGTATCTTGTTTCTGTTAGCCGTGATCTTCTTAGCGCTTTCAAATTCGGGCGGCAGGCTTGCACGAAGCTCGTCTGTTATGCTGATAACCTTGTCGCCGTCAACTATTCTCTTATGGAAAAGCTTGAGGTTAAAGCCTCCGTCTACGGTTTCGACTATTTCATCCAATAATTCTTCAATATGCATATCTTTCACCAATCCTTATATTTTATCTTAATCTTTCGACTATATCGTCTAATATTTCTTTCGGCACAAACGCCGATATGTCCCCTCCGAGAGTGCAAACCTGTTTGAGTACGCTTGAGGATAAAAACATATTATCCGAATCAGCCGACAAAAACAAGGTTTCGACTTCGCTGTTGAGCTTTTTGTTTATGAGCGCCTGCTGGAATTCGTCCTCAAAATCCGAAACGGCTCTGAGACCCTTGATTATCGCCACGGCGTTCTTTTCTTTGGCGTACTCGGCGAGAAGTCCGCAATATGAATCTATCTCAACATTCGGTATATCCTCTGTACACCTGATGAGCATTGACACTCTTTCCTCCTGCGAAAAAGAGTAGTTGCCCATTTTCTTATAGTTTGACATAACGACAACTATAACGCTGTCAAAGAGCTTTGACGCTCTTTTGATTATGTCAAGATGTCCGATAGTCACGGGATCAAACGAGCCCGGACAAACGGCTATTTTCTTACTCATTATAAATTCTCCTCAAAACGGTAAGTCACAAGCTTTATCTTTCCGTATTTATATTCTTTCGCCTTTGAGAAGCTGCCCACGGTTTCCGGAAGCTCTTCCCCGTACGGCGCTTCACATATTATAACGCCGCCCTCGTTCATGATTCCGGCTGTCAGCGGCAATGCCTTTTGCAAAAGCCCCGTGTTATACGGCGGATCGAGAAACGCTATATCGTATTTGTCGGCTCTTGACGATGCAAAGGCTATGCTGTCCGTGTTAAGCACGATCGCCGTCTTTCCAAGTCTCGTGTTTTCGAGATTCTGCTTGATGACCTCGACGGACTTTCTCGAAAGATCAACAAACACTGCGCTTGCCGCACCTCTTGAAAGTGCCTCAATGCCAAGCTGTCCCGAGCCGGCAAAAAGGTCGAGCACCTTTCTGCCCTCAAGCTCAAACTGAATTATGCTGAAAAGCGCCTCCTTGACCTTGTCGGTCGTAGGTCTGACATCCTCGCCCTCAAGGGTGATGAGTCGCCTGCCTCTGGCGGTACCTGTTATAACTCTCATTTCTATCCTTTCCAATACCAAACGGTTTTTTATATTATCACACTTTATCGCCGAAATTTCAACCTTTTGCGATAATATTTACAATTTCGATGTTTTATTCCAAGTTAGCTTTCGGCTTGACGGGCTTTCTGCCGTGGTTATAAAGCTTTCTGTTGTCAAGCGCCCACTGTCTTTGTGTGAATTCGCCCGTCTTGACCTCGCCTATGCTCTGCGCCATTTCGTATACGGTGGCGTCGAGCGTATCGAGCTGACACAGTACCTCTGCCTCAATAAACAGCGGTCTGACAGCCGCTCCGAACTCGGGCTCACCGTGGTGAGAGATGAGCATATGCTCAAGGAGAATTCTTTTTTCTTCGGGTACGCCGAGCTTTTTCGCTGTCTCCTCAACCTCCATCGCACCCATAACGAGATGTCCGAGGAGGTTTCCTTTGACGGAATAGCTTGAAGCGACTCCCGTTGTCTCACCCACCTCGTATTCATAAAGCTTTGCGATATCATGAAGAATGACACCCGACAGCAAAAGCTCTCTGTCTATCGACGGATAGATTCGGCAGGCACATTCGGCAAGTCTCAATATCGAAAGCGTATGATAAAGCAAGCCGCCTCTTATCGCGTGATGAAGTCTGAAAGCCGCAGGCCAATAGAGAAGCTTTTCTTTATGGCTGTCGATTACGGTCTTTGTCAATTTCTTCAAATCGGCATCTCTGAATGTATCGAGGACGTTAAGTATTTCGCCGAGCATCATCTCGCCCGAATATTCCGACGACGGAACGAAGTCTGTGATATTCACTCCGTCGGCTTCTATCACCGCTCTTATACGGTCTATTCTCAGCTGGTTTGCTCCGTTATACTGCTGAAGCTGACCTCTGAATTTGATAAGGTCGTCAACTGTATATTCGCCGTGAAGCTCCTCCTTGTAATCCCAGAGCTTCGCCGCAATTTCGCCGTCCTTGTCGCAAAGCGTAAGATCAAGATACGGCACTCCCTTTACGTTTGTCTTTTTCTCGATATTTTTGATCAGAGCGAAGCCGTCAACGACTCCGTTTCTCTGTTCGATAAAATTCATTACTCTTCCTCCTCGTCATAACTTTTGAAGCCCTCGCCGAGAACTTCGCCGGCTTCCGAAATTATTGTGAATGCGTGTTCATCGACACTGCGAACTATCTTGTTTATTTTGCTGACCTCAGGCGCTCTCGCTGCGCAGACGAGCATACCCTTGTCACTGTCGGTATACGCTCCCTTTGCCGGAACGACCGTAACACCTCTGTGCATAGCGGTGATTATCGCCTTTGATACCTCCTGTGGCATTGAGGTGACGATGAAAAGAACTCTGCCGTGACCCGTGCCGTAAAGTATCAGATCTATGACTTCGCCCGAAATGAATACGACTATAGCCGAATAGAGCGCACTTTCAAGGTTCTTATAAGCAAGGCCCGACGCTAAAACGACCATCATATCAACGAGCAAAAGCATCCTTCCCATCGAAAGGTGGGGGTACTTCTTATTTATAAGCTTAACAATGATATCCGTTCCGCCGCTTGTGGCGTTTCTCAGGAATATCGTGGCAAGTCCCGCACCGCTGCATACGCCGTAAAATATCGACGCAAGAAGTCTGTCGCTCGTTCCGGCAGGCACTATACCTGCGAAAATATCGGTCGTAAGCGAAAGAATGATTGTAGCGATAAAGGACTTTATGAACATTTTCCTGCCCAAGAATATAAACGCAAGAATGAACAGCGGAATATTCAGCGTAAGCATGACCGCACCTATCGGAAGCGACGGAAAAAAGTGATTGACGATAGTCGAAATACCCGTCAGTCCTCCGCAGGCTATGTTGTTCGGCACGGAAAACATATTTATTCCGAGCGCAAATATTGATGAGCCTACGGCAAAGAAAAGGATATCAACTATCCATGTCACCACGCTGTCACGCTTTGCGGGCTTTAAGCTTTTATCCGGTTTAGACATTTTCTCCCTCCTCGGTTATGACCGCAAACAACTCTCTCAATCTGTCGAGCTCTCCGCTCAAATAGAGATATCCAAAAAGAGTTTCCATTGCGGTCGCATAGTGATAATCTCTCGGATTTCCGTTTTTCGGAAGATGATTTGTGTGTGCGTTTCTTCCTCTTTTGAACACCGTCTCCTCTTTTTCGTTAAGCAGCGGCAATATCTTTTCGCAAGCCTTCGCCTGAGCCGAGGCTCTGACACTTTCGACAGCAGAGCGGTGAAGCTTGTTCGCACTCCTGTTTGCCTGACAGACAAGTCTTTCACGTACAAAAAGATCATAAACCGCATCTCCGACAAAAGCAAGAGTCAGAGGACTGAGCTGATCGGGCTGACATTCAAAATCAAGTAATCTTTCCAATTTTCAGCCTCCGTTAATTCACAAAATCAAATTCAAAGTCGTATATGCTGACCGTGTCGCCCTCTTGTATTCCCTTTTCTCTGAGCGCATCTATTATGCCGCTTGACTGAAGGACTCTCTGGAAATACTGAAGCGATTCATAATCGTCAAGATCCGTCTTGCAAAGTATTTTGATAAGCCACTCCGCTTCAACGATGTATACGTCATCTTCGACGGTTATCTCAAAGCCCGTGTTCGACTTTTTGAGGAGTGTCTCCATCGGGATCTCTTCCGATTCATATTTCTTTATCGGCGGCAATGTTGCGAGCATTTTCGCCGCCGCATTTATAACTTCTTTCGTGCCCTCGCTTATCGGGGCGCACATTTCGTGATATTCGAGTCCTTTTTCTTTGATGTACGCTCTGAAACGCTCAAGCTGTTCATCGTCGGCAAGGTCTATCTTGTTGCCGACAACTATTTGCGGCCTTTCGGCAAGCTCCGGATCAAACTTCTCAAGCTCGAAATTGATCTTCTCAAAGTCTTCTATCGGGTCTCTGCCCTCACTGCCGGAAACGTCAACTATATGGATAAGCATTCGGCATCTTTCAACGTGACGCAAAAATTCGTGTCCCAATCCGACTCCGTCGCTTGCGCCCTCGATAAGTCCCGGGATATCGGCAATGACAAACGATGAGCCCTCACCGAGAGATACAACACCCAAAACAGGTGTGATGGTCGTGAAGTGATAGTCTGCGATTATGGGCTTTGCTTGGCTGACGACCGATATGAAGCTTGACTTTCCGACATTCGGGAAGCCCAAAAGTCCGACATCGGCAAGCAATTTAAGCTCGAGAGTTACCTCCCATTCCTCGCCCGGTGCGCCGCTTTTGGCAAACCTCGGTGTCTGTCTTGTCGGTGTTGCGAAGTGGGGATTTCCCCAGCCGCCTCTGCCGCCCTTTGCGGCGATGAAAGGCTCATCGCTTGACATATCCGACAGCACCGCTCCGCTTTCGCACTCTCTTATGACAGTTCCTCTCGGAACATATATCACAAGGTCTGCGCCTTTTTTGCCGTTTCGTCTTCCGCCTTGACCGTTCAAGCCGTTTTCGGCTTTGTATTTTCTTTTATATTTGAAGTCGGCGAGGGTTGAAAGATTATCGTCGACCTTAAACACGACATCGCCGCCTTTTCCTCCGTCGCCGCCGTCGGGTCCGCCGGATGCGACATATTTTTCTCTGTGAAATGCAACCGCACCGTCGCCGCCGTTACCGGCTTTTATCTTTATTTTTGCTTTATCAACAAACATAACTGTCTCCTCAACATCTAAGTACAAAATATCATTATAATTATACAACACAAAGGCAAAATAATAAATAGTTTTTCAAAAATTTATTGATTTTTGAGGTGTTGAACCGCCGTCGGGCGCAGGTCGACGGCGGCAGCGAAGCCGTGACCCCTTCGCCGCAGGCGAAGGGGTCGCTCGGCGAGCTGCGTGTGGCAGTGACCGAAAGAAACGGAAAAAGCATGACAAGATGTCACAAAAATAAGCGGACAGGTACACACCCATCCGCTACGATTTGAAATTATCCTCTGAAAAAGCTGAATACTTTAAGCGATAATAAGTCAATAAGTATTATTCCGAATATTGAGAAAATCTGCCATGGGATTCTGCTTTCGTCAACATTGAGGTCGGCATGCTTTGCCCTGTCGTAAAGCTTGAGCAAGGTCTCGTTTTCAGTTCCCGTGACCGATATCAGCTCATTCGTCGCCGCATAAATTATTGCGTGGAGAGCAAGCTCACCTGCGATATGCTCATAGCTCATGAGGTAATCGGTTTTTCCGTCTGAGCCTTTAAGAAGCGCATCGCCCTGCTTTTTATAAAGCTGTTCAACAACGTTTCTGAAAACCTCATAGTTGAAAAGGTCGGGGTTATCGTTGAGATTCACAGCGATATACACTGTCGTTTGTCCGTTTTCAAGCTCAACAGGATAATACTTTACGCCCTTCAGCACTTTGAGCGTTGCCGCATCGACGTCGTCGACCTTAACGAAAATATAGCTTTCCATGATCTTCTTAAGCTCGGCAACCGTTATCTCGACAAAGTCGGTCTGCGGCTTATCCGGATCATCCGGCTTATCGGGCTCGTCGGGTGTATCGGGGTTGAGGCTTTCAAAAAGCTTTATCATTGCCTTTGAGGCGATATCCGTTGCTGTTTGGATATTCTCGCTTGTCAAAACCACATTCATAAGGTACGGCTCAATATCTTGCACAAGTGAAGCCGTCAGCTCGGCTATACGTTTGATAGAATCGGAAACAGTTCCGAGATCGTCTTTTACGGCTGATATCACATCATTCTCGCCTGTTGTTTCGCTTGCGGCAAAAACACTGACAGCGGTTGAAAAGCTGAGAATGAGAGCAAGTATTACCGAAATGATTTTCTTTGTCATTATCATCACTCCTAAAGTTTTCACGATTTTAGCACGTACAGCCTAAAATGTCAATAAAACATTCACAAAAATTAAATAATTCTAAAGTACCCCGCAAGCATACGAAAAAAAGATCCTCCGAAACAGCTTTTAACAATTTTATGAAAACAATTTTCGCTTTTTCTCTTGACAGGATATTTAAACATATGTATAATAGTCAAGCATGAAAAATATGCTGCTATGGCTCAGTCGGTAGAGCACTTCCTTGGTAAGGAAGAGGTCACCGGTTCAAATCCGGTTAGCAGCTCCAAAAAATCCGTTCACGAAAGTGAACGGATTTTTTACTTATTCACTATTAACTCTTCACTCTTCACTAAAATGTGAACGGAGTTTCAGTTAAGAAGAATTGCAAATTTACTTTTGCTGTTATAACGTAATCGTAGGAGACAATTCCAATTTAAATATTTATACCAACAAACGCACAACGATTTTTCAGTCGTGCGTTTTTCACATTATATCCCATCATCAGTTGTACACATTTCAATCAAGACTTCGACTATTTTTCGGTCTCTGTCGGAAAGTCCGGAAAACTTGGAAAACACATTCGTCATATCCCCGACAGTTTCTTTACCGGTTAAGATGTAATCCGTGCTGACATTTAAAATCTTGCTTAAATTCACAAGATTATCTATTCGGATAGCTTTGTTTCCTCTTTCGAGGTTGGAGATCATTTGCACGGAAACATTCATCATATCGGCGAGCTGCTCCTGCGTATAGCCTTTTTGTTTTCTTCGATTTTGGATTCGCTTTCCTATATCCTGCAAGTATGCATCGTCCATATTATCGCCTCCGGCTTAATCTATAGACTGATTATATGGCTTTTTAGATTAAAAAATAAGCACCTATAGGTTGACAATATTAAACTATAGGTGTATAATAAGAGCTAATCTAATACTAAAGGCGAAGAAAGGAAGAAACAATCATGACTTGTCCCAAATGTAACAGTGATAACGTTATTGTCACAACAGAACAAGCAGAGGGTAAAACACGCACTCGAAACACAGGCTGTCTGTGGAAAATAGGTCGTGTCACTCTTATAATATGTACTTGCGGATTGTGGTTACTAATCGGAAAACGCAAAGAAACCGGCAATACAAAGTATAAAAATAAAACAGTAGCCATATGTCAAAATTGCGGAAATAAATGGTATATAAAGTGATAGCTCTTAACCCTCCCTCGAGCACTAACCCATTTTTCGCACCGTTTCACCCGTACGAAAAAACGCTTTCCCACAGCCGACCGTTTCGGCTGTGATTTTTTATATAAATTTGTCTATACTTTGCGCTTATTTATTGACGAATTGACTAAACTGTGATACCATGTGTGCATACAACAGTGCAATTTGCACAAAAATCTATTAAAGGAGTTTCGTATGCAAGAAAACAGTTTAACTCACGGAATCAAATTTAAAGAAAAGCTCGGCTACGCTATGGGTGACATGGGCGGTTTGCTCACGTTCTCGCTCATCGGAGCTTTCCAAAACAAATTCTATACCGACGTTCTCGGTATAAGTCCCGCTAAAATCGCCGTTCTTATCTTGGTCGCAAGACTTTGGGACGCTATCAACGACCCGATGTGGGGCGCTTTCATTGATTCGAGAAAGCCCACCAAACACGGAAAATTCAGACCGTACATCTTGGGCTTTTCCATACCCTTAGCTGTGTCGGCGGTCTTGATGTTCACCGTCATACCGGGTCTTAGTGAAGCGAAATATCTTCTGTTCGCCTATATCACCTATATCGCCTACGGTATGTTCTACACAACTGTCAACATTCCTTACGGCTCTCTTGCTTCCGTCATAACCGACGATGAAAAAGAGCGTTCGACCCTCTCTATGTGGCGTTCTGTCGGCGCAGGTGTCGGAGGTGTACCCGGAACGATCATTCTTCCGCTCATAGTTTACAACACCACAACAAACGACGCAGGTGTCAAAATTCAGACACTTGACAGCACAAAGCTTACCGTATGCGTTGCCATTCTCGCCGCAATATCTATCGTTGTCTACTACTTCCACTTCAAGCTGACAAAAGAGCGTATAGCTCCCGTCAAGAGTGAACAAAAGTATAACGTATTCAGAACGATAATCGACCTTGCGAAGAACAGAGCTTTCATCATGCTTTGTTTAGCCGGTATGCTTCTCATCGCATTCCAGTTCTATTATCAGTCAACCTACACTTACCTTTTCGCCGACTACTATCACAACGCAGGCCTTTATTCGCTGATAACCATATTCACATATATACCGATGGGTATTCTGCTTTTCTTCACAAACAAGCTCATCGACAAGTTCGGCAAGAAAGAGCTTTGCGCCGCAGGTCTGGCATTTTCAGCTGTCGCAAGCTTCATTCTCTACTTTATCAAAACCGACAACCCCTATGTGTTCCTTGTGTTCGTATTCCTTTCGGGCTTCGGTCAGACATTCTTCACGCTTGAGGTTTGGGCGCTCGTCATGGACGTTATCGACTATCATGAATTACGCACTCACCGCCGTGAAGAAGGAACAGCTTATGCGCTCTTCTCATTCTCAAGAAAGATCGGTCAGACTCTTGCCGGTGTCGGACTCAACGCACTTCTCGCCCTCATTCACTATGACAGCTCAGCCGCAGCTAACGGTCAGGAATTATCTCAAGAGGTACAAGCGAAGCTCTACGATATTTCGACTCTTGTGCCTGCGATTGCGTTGGCTTTAATGGCGGTGATCCTCGCTTTCGGTTATAATCTTTCAAAGAAGAAGCTTCCCGAAATCAGAGAAGAACTCGCTAAGGTCAGAGAAGCCGAGGGATAAAACAAAATAAGATTTACCGTGCATAGCGTGATTTTTCACGCTATGCAAATTTTACACCGACATTGAAAGGAAATATTATGAATTACACAGAGCTTGAAACGCCTTGCGGAAAAATCAAAGGAATAAGCTGTGACACATATGACGAGTTCCGTGGTATACGTTATGCGACAGCGGAGAGATTCGAATATCCTAAGCGTGTAACACAGTGGGACGGTGTTTACGATGCGACAGAATTCGGCAACTGCGCATATCAGCACAGAGCCTTTGACGATGACGCAAAGGTCAACGCATTCTATCACAACGAATTTAGAAAAGGACTTCAATTCACATACGGTGAGGATTGCTTGTTCTTAAATATATGGACACCGAAAGAAAAAGCAAACTGCCCCGTAATAATCTATATTCACGGCGGAAGCTTCACGGGCGGCAGCGCAAACGAGGGACAGATAAGCGGCGTGAAATTCGCCGAAAACGGAATCATTACCGTCGCTTTAAACTATCGCTTGGGTGCGTTCGGATTCTGTTCACACCCCGATCTCAGAAAGAACGGCGCCTGCGGAAACTTCGGTCTCTTTGATCAGGCGGCGGCGATAAAGTGGGTCTATGACAATATCGAGGCTTTCGGCGGCGACAAAGACAGAATCACTCTCATGGGTCAAAGCGCCGGAGCGATGAGCGTTGACATTCATCTGTCGAATCCGCTTGTCAAGGACATGATATCCGGTGCGATAATGATAAGCGGTGTCGGACTTCAAAGGCTTGCCTTAAAGCCGAAAACTCCCGAAAAAAGTGCGGCATTTTGGGAAAAGGTCATGAAAGCAGCCGGTGTATCAAGTGTCGCAGAGCTTAAAATGCTCGATGCCGAAAAGCTTTACAGAGCGTGGGACAGCGTTTGCAAGTCGTCAAAGCTCAGTCTCATAGATCAGATGCCTGTTTATGACGGAATAATCATGAGAAAGGGCGACTTCGACATGAGCTCGATCGCCGATGTTCCGATGATAATAAGCGTGACGGCAACTGACATGATGCCGCCGATACTCAACGCACTTATCAAAAAGTGGAGCAAGTACGCCGAGAAGAATTTCAAGTCAAACTGCTTCGTTTATCATTTCGACAGACTTCTTCCCGGTGATGACAAGGGTGCGTGGCATTCATGCGACCTTTTATATGCTTTCTCGACTCTCGATTTCAACTGGAGACCGTTCACCGAGCTTGACAGAAACATATCCCATAGGCTTTCGCAAGCGATCTGTGCCTTTGCAAAAAGCGGCGATCCGAATTGCGATGCGATAAGTGAGTGGAAAAGCGGATATAGATCGCCTATGATTTTCAGCTGAAAGGAGCAAGCATGAGCAAATTTGACCATTCATTCAATGCGGTACGGGTCGGAGACTGCTTTGCCGAGTATAGATGCGGCGAAACCGACGCCCGTATAGATTTTGTGTCGGACAGCTGTATACGTGTGGCGATATATAAAGAAAAGGAAGAAATGCTTCCGACATTTTCCGTCTGTCCGAATAACGCAACTTTAGGCTTCGGCGGACGTGACAGGCTCAGCACCGACGGCTTTTCTCTTTGCAGGCCTCAAAAAGAGGAAAGCGACTCTCACCACTCGTTCACTCTCCCCTGCGGAATAAGGCTTGATGTCGGACTTCATAACTTCATATTAAGCTATTACCAAAACGGCGAGAAGCTGTTTTCCGACAGATCACCCTTGGCGTACAACATAGAAAACGAATTCGGAAAAGAAAGCTTTCATTATGTTTCACGGGCTGACGGGGAAAGAATCTTCGGCTTGGGCGACAAGGGCGGCGACATTGACAAGTCAGGCAGAGCTTTCAGAATCGAGACCTCGGACTGCATGGGCTATGACGCAAAAAACAGCGATCCGCTTTATAAACACATTCCGTTTTATATTTGTGAAAATTCCGTCGGCTGTTACGGTGTTTTCTATGACACGACCGACACGTCATATTTTGACTTCGGCAAGGAGATCAACAACTACTACGAGCATTATAAATATTTCAAGACAGAGGATAACTGCCTCGTCTATTATGTTTTCTTCGGCTCAAAGCTGTCGGTCTTACAGCAATTTGCTCGTCTTTGCGGAAAACAGGCTTTTCCGCCGAAATGGAGCTTTGATTACTGCGCCAGCACCATGGCTTACACCGACGCCGAGCGTTCACATGAAAAGATGAGCGAGTTTATTAAAACTCTCAAAAAATACGATCTTTCATGCGGCGGCTTTTATCTGTCATCGGGATACACCTCCATAGGCGACAGAAGATATGTTTTCAACTGGAATCATGATAAATTCCCCGATGTTGACGGCTTTGTTAAGGAGTTTTCCGAAAACGGCATTGAGCTTATTCCGAACATCAAGCCTGCGTTTTTGGTCGATCATCCGCTTTACAAAGAGATAGCCGACAACGGCTACTTCATCAAAAATCCCGATGGGACACCATTTGTCACAGAGTTTTGGGACGGCTTGGGCAGCTATCTTGACTTCACAAACAAGTCGGCTTTCGATTTTTGGTCGGGCAAGGTCAAGCAAGCGCTGTTATCCCACGGCATAACAGCCACTTGGAACGACAACAACGAATTTGACATAAAGGACACCGATGCTTTAGCGAAAGGCTTCAAGGGCGAGATAAATGCTCACAGGATAAGACCTGCTTTAACGTACCTCATGGCGGCGGCTTCATATGCGGCTCAAACCGAGATGCGACCCGATATCCGTCCGTTTTTGTCAACGAGGAGCGGCGGCATCGGACTCAGACGTTTGGCTCAAACGTGGTCCGGCGACAACAGAACGGCTTTCGAGGATCTGAGATACTGTCACAATATAGGTCTGACGATGTCGATGTCGGGTCTGTATTTCTACGGTCACGATCTCGGCGGCTTCAGCGGCGATATGCCGTCATGTGAGCTTCTTCTGCGCTGGCTTCAGCATGGCATTTTTGAGCCGAGACTCACTGTTCACTCGTGGAATTCAGACGGCTCTGCCACTATGCCGTGGAGTTATCCTCAAGTTATCGGCTCGGTTCATGCTCTGTTCGCTCAACGAAAGCGACTTCTGCCTTACATATACGACTGTGCGTACAGATCGGTCGAGTTTGATGAGCCGATGAATTCGCCGGCATTCCTCTATTTCGACGACAAAAAGCTTTATCAAAACACGGACTCCATGCTTTTAGGCAGAAACGTTCTCGTCTTTTTCGCTTTCGATGAGAGCGAAAACAGAGTCGCCGCCTATCTCCCCGATGGGACTGACTGGTACATGAACGGAAAAATTTATCACGGCGGCGAAACCGTCAACCTGGAGATAAAGCCGACAGATGAGATGCCTTATTTCGTGCGCTCGGGTTGTGTCTTGCCGGAGGATATCGGCAGATACGGATTCAGCGGCGACGAGGAGCTTGTTTTCACTGTTTATCCGATCGAGAACGGCGAATTTGAAAGCGAGTTTTTCTCAGACGACGGCAAAAGCTACGGCTATCTCAAGGGCGACTGCGTGAAGCTCAAATTCACCGTTACCTGCGATAAAAATGCGGTGCGGATAAAATATGAGAATTTCGGAAACTGCAAGCTCAAGCCGCAGATAAGGCTTTGCGAGGGCTGCGACAGGAAATTGGAAGTCACAGATTAAGCTTGCAATCACAATACGCCTAAAACGCAACATATCACGCACACTCGAACATTTTCGCCTTGAAATACGGCAGTATTCCTGCGACAAGGAGAAAACCGCAAACAAGGACTGTCGCTTCGGGTTGCGGTAGCGAGCGAAGCGAGCGTAACGGCGACCGGGCGTGTACCCCACAGCGCTCGCCGCAGGCGAGGTGCGAAGGGGTGCCGTACGGGCGCCCCGCTGATTCCGCTTGCGGTCAGACAGAATTTGAAGGCTGATGAGAGCTGACCTCTCCGACATCTTATCGGCGAAAATATGCCTTGAAAGCCGTATTGTGTTTAAGCATAGCTTCATCGAGCGCTTTAACCTCACTATCGCTTCAAAATATTAAATCGTTCTGACTTGAAGTTTTGAGCGGCTTCATCGTCACCCCCACCGACTAACGTCGGTGGGGGTGCTCGCTGAAGCCGCTGTCGCCCCTTCGCCCCGACCCCCACCCGAGGTACTACCCCACCACTCCCCCATACAAAAACTCCCCCGATCACATGTCGTGGAGTTTTTCGATAAAAATTATAATTTATATTGAAATTGCATTTCAGATTTATTATAATAAAATCATAGTAGATTGAAAGGAATGAAAACTATGAATATGAAAACCAAAAGACTATTTACGTTTTTGCTTGCGGTGATAATGATTTTCGGTATGCTTCCGGTGTTTGAAGCGGCGGCGAAAACAAGCGGAAAGCTGACGTATGAAGTCAAGAACGGGGAAGTCACAATAACCGATTGCAAGGAATCGGCAAGCGGAAAATTGGAAATCCCGTCAACACTCGGCGGATACCCCGTAACAAGAATCGACAATTACGCATTTTCAAATTGCAAGAAGCTGACGGATGTAACTATCCCCGACAGCGTAAAAACTATCGGTGATCTCGCTTTTAACGGTTGCTCCGGCTTAACGAGTGTCAATATTCCCGAGAGTGTTAAGAATATCGGCGTCTATGCGTTCTCAAGCTGTCAAAAGCTTAAAAGCGTTACCGTTCCCGGAAGTGTCAAGAAAATCGCCGACGGAACATTTTTAGAATGTACCGAGCTTTCAAGCGTTAAAATTTCAAGCGGCGTAAAAATAATCGGCTCAATGGCGTTCGGTAGTTGCGCTGTAAAAAGTATATCTATTCCAAACAGCGTGACCGAAATCGCCGAGTTCGCATTCACTAATTGCGAGAAGCTGAAAAGCATCAAGATAGGAAGCGGCGTAACGAATATCGGCGAAAGTGCTTTCATAAACACGGCTTACAGCAACGATTCATCAAATTGGAAAAACGGTGTTTTGTATATCGGCAATTATTTGATAGTTGCAAACAACAGCATTTCGGATGCGTATACCGTTAAATCGGGAACGCCCTTTATTCCCGACAGTGCATTCGCAGGTTGCGCAAAATTAACAGGCATAACCGTTCCCGACAGCGTTAAGAGCATCGGTAACAACTCATTCATCGGTTGCAACAATCTCAAGAGCATTAAGCTCGGAAAGAATATAAAAGCTATCGGAACAGATGCTTTCGTCAACACGGCTTATTATAATAATTCATCAAACTGGAAAAGCGATGTCTTATACATAGGCAATTATCTCATCAAGGCTAAGACTTCGATCAAGGGCAATTACAAAATTAAAGACGGAACAAAGTGCATTGCCGATCAAGCCTTCGGCGACATCTACGGCGACAACTGCTGTGACAAATTGACGGGAGTTGCCATTCCCGACAGCGTGACAGCCATAAGCGATTCGGCGTTCAGACATTGCAAAGCTTTGACGAGCGTAACGATTCCGAGCAGTGTCAATCGTATCGGCTCAGATGCGTTCTCCGGTTGCACAAAGCTTAAAAACATCAAGCTTCCGGACTCATTAACGAGTATCGGCTCAGGCGCTTTTACCGGCACGGCATACGATAACACTTCGTCAAATTGGAAAAACGGTGTGCTTTATATCGGCAAGTACTTGGTCGACACCGATTATTATGTTGTATCCGGTGAGTATGCTGTAAAGGACGGAACGAGAGTTATTGCAGATGAAGCGTTCAGAACGTGTGAAAAAATGACGAATGTAATAATTCCGAACAGCGTTATAACTATCGGTGACAAGGCCTTTATGAACTGCGACAAGCTATTGAAAGCCACTATTGCCGGCAGCGTTAAAAACATAGGATTCGAAGCTATAGGATACAGCGAAGGATTAGACGGTAGCTTTGTAATACCGGAATTCACAATAAGCGGTCACAAGGGCAGTGCGATTTACAAATACGCTCAGGAAAGCGGACTTAAATTTGTCGCTCACAAGAATAACTACACATCTAAAACCGCCAAAGCCACGACAAGCAAAAACGGAAAAATAACCTACACTTGCACTTGCGGCTACAGCTATAGTAAGTCAATAGCTAAGATCTCATCTGTAAAGCTCTCCTCCACCTCATACACCTATAACGGCAAGGTCAAACAGCCCACTGTTACTGTCAAAGACTCAAAGGGCAACACGCTTAAAAACGGCACGGACTATACAGTCAAGTATTCTTCGGGCAGAAAGAATGTCGGCAAGTACACAGTCACCGTCACATTCAAGGACAAGTATTCGGGCACTGAAAAGCTGACGTTTAAGATAGTACCTAAGTCAACATCTATCTCAAAGCTTACAGCGGGAACAAAGAAGTTCACCGCAAAGTGGGAAAAGCAAGCGACACAGACCACAGGCTATCAGCTTGAGTATTCGACATTGTCAAGCATGAAGAACGCATCACGGGCAACAAACGCAAACACAGCGAAAACCTCATGGACAATAACGGGTCTCAAGGCAAGCACAAAGTATTACGTACGTATCAGAACATATAAAAATGTGACGATCGACGGAAAGACATATAGAATTTATTCCGCTTGGTCAAGTGTTAATAGCGTTAAGACAAAGTAAATTTTTCGGTCGGCTGAATTTTCAGTCGACCGATTTTGCGGTCGTTTAAGTTTTTCGGTCGATTCGGTTTTTCGGTCGATTGAATTTTGCGGTCGATTGAATTTTGCGGTCGATTGAATTTTTTGATAAAAATAATAAATTGTATTGAATTCGAGCTTTGACTTTATTATAATAAAATTGCTGAATGGCGAATCCAACAAATCGAAAGGAATGAAAACTATGAAGATGAAAACCAAAAAGATGCTTTCGCTTTTGCTTGCGGTGATAATGATTTTCGGTACACTGCCGATGCTTGAAGCGGCGGCGAAAACGAGCGGAAAGCTGACGTATGAAGTCAAGGACGGCAAAGCAACGATAATCGAATGTGACAAATCGGTGAGCGGAAAATTCGAAATTCCGTCAAAACTCGGTGGGTACCCCGTGACAAAAATCAACGACGCCGCATTTGCTAATTGCACGAAGCTTACGGGTGTAATCGTTCCCGACGGTGTGACGAGCATCGGCTGGGGCGCATTTGACGGCTGTACCGGATTGAAAAGCATAACCATTCCCGACAGCACGGTGAGAATAAGCGGAGCGGCATTTTCCGGCACCGCATATTATAACAAATCATCGAATTGGGACGACGGCGTTCTCTATATAGGAAAGCACTTGATCGAAGCCAAGTCCTCGGTTAAAGGCTCATACAAAATAAAGTCGGGTACTGTTTGCGTTGCGAGCTATGCATTCTATAACTGCAGTGATTTGGTAAACATAACGATTCCCGACAGCGTGATCGCCATATGTAATTACGCATTCGACGGCACGGCTTGTTATAACGATCCGTCAAACTGGAAGAGCGGTGCTCTTTATATTGGAAAACACTTGATCGAAGCCAAGTCCTCGCTCAAAGGCTCATATAAAGTAAAATCCGGCACAAAATGCATCGCCGAAAATGCGTTTTGTTTTTGTGACGGCATAACGGATATAATCCTTCCCGAAAGCTTGACCGTCATAGGCGCAGGTGCGTTTGAGTATTGCGACAGCTTAAAGAGTATAACCGTTCCCGGAAGCGTAGAATATATCGGAGAAAAAGCGCTCGGCTACAGCGATGATAACAGCGGATTTAAGATATACGGCCACAAAGGCTCTGCCGCCGATACCTACGCTGAAGAAAACGGCTTCAAATTTGTTTCTCACAAGAATGTCTACACTTCTAAGGTAACAGCCAAAGCCACAATAAGCAAGAACGGCAAGATCACGTATACCTGCGATTGCGGCTACAGCTTCACAAAACCGATAGCTAAAATCAAGTCCGTTACCCTTTCAAGCAGTGCATACACCTATAACGGCAAAGTCAAAAAGCCGACCGTTACGGTCAAGGATTCAGACGGCGATAAGCTCAAGGAAGGCACGGACTACACTGTCACATATTCCTCGGGCAGAAAGTATGTCGGCAAATACACCGTCACAGTCACGTTCAAGGGCAATTACAGCGGCACTGAGAAGTTGACATTCACCATTAAGCCCAAGTCAACGTCTGTCTACAGTCTCACCGCAGGAGCGAAGAAGTTCACCGCTAAGTGGTACACAAGGACTGAGCAGACATCGGGTTATCAGCTTCAATATTCGACTTCATCAAGCATGAAGAACGCTAAGTCAAAGACCTTGTCCGGCACATCGAAAAACTCGCTGACGGTTTCAAGCCTTAAAGCAAACACAAAGTATTATGTACGTGTCAGAACGTATAAGAACGTCAAAATTAACGGAAAGATTTATAAGTATTACTCAGCTTGGTCAAGCGTTAAGAGCGTTAAGACGAAGTAAAATTTTTGGTCGATCGAAATTCACCGTCAACCTAAAGACTAACACGACCGAAAGCCTAACCCGACGGAAAAGCTTGCCGTCGATTGAAATCCACCGTCGACCTAAAGACCAACTCAACCTAAAGACTAACCCGACGGAAAAGCTTGCCGTCGATTGAAATTTACCGTCGACCGCATAAGTATCTAGATCGAAAGACTAACACGACGGAAAAGCTTGCCGTCGATTGAAATTCACCGTCGACCGCATAAGTA
This sequence comes from uncultured Faecalibacterium sp., assembly GCA_964480405.1. Taxonomy (GTDB): domain Bacteria; phylum Bacillota; class Clostridia; order Oscillospirales; family Acutalibacteraceae; genus UBA6857. The sequence continues at coordinate 23,555 of CAYZOU010000020.1, forward strand.
TCTCGATCGAAAAAATCGCCACCCCAAAACGGAGTGGCGATTGTTTTTTATTCTCAATCGTAATACTTGTCAAGCTCAATATCGGCTTTTTCGTATTTCTTGATTTTCGGATTTTTATAAACCTTGCCTCTCGCAACGACCATATAGGGCTGTGAAAGCGCACGGAAATCTTTGAGCGGATCGGAATTTGAAACAAGGATATCAGCCGACTTTCCGACCTCAATACTTCCTGTTTCGCTGTCGATCTGAGCGATCTTAGCGTTGCCGAGTGTCGCTGTGTAAAGCGCAAATTCGGGCGTAACACCGACATCACGGGTGAAATAGTGAAGCTCACGCCACATATTGTAGTGCGTGGTGTAAGGACAGCCTGTGTCCGTTCCGAGTCCGACCGGCACTCCGCTTTCAAGCGCCGCCTTTGAGCCTAAGACCATGTTGTCATATACTACGTTCGAGTTATACTGCACCGCTTCCGAGATTCCGAGAGTTTCACGCTCAAATCTTGCCATCGGCATCGCCGGAGACAGAGTGCAGATAAGCGCCGCACCGTGAGCTTTGAATACGGCTATCTCCTTTTCGGAAAGCGTCGAGCCATGCTCAATAGTGTCAACGCCGTTTTCCACCGCCGCTCGTACTCCGTCGGGACTTTGAACGTGTGCGGCGACCTTTAAGCCATGCTTATGCGCCGTGTCACAGCAAGCCTTTATCATGTCGGGCTTCATCATAAGTACGCCCGGTTCACCCTTGACTTTAGCATCCATAACGCCGCCTGTTATCATCAGCTTTATATGGTCAACGCCCTGTGAAGCGAGATCCTCGACCATTGCGACCGCAGTATCAACACTTTCCGCCGCTCTCGTGACCGAGCCGACCATGTGACCGTGCGGTACACCAATGGCATAGTTCGCCGCCAAGATTCTCGGGCCTTCGAGCTTTCCGGAGTTTATCTGATCTCTGAGTTTTGTGTCGAGGCTTCCGAGGCCGCCCACGGCTCTGACGGTCGTGACACCGGACATCAAGCCCTGCATGGCGTAGCCGTGGCAAAGTCCGAGCGCAACCTTTCTCATAAGCGCTGTTGAGAGGGCTATTTTCGCCAAAAGGTCAGCCTTCATCGGCTTGTTCTGCGGCTTTCCGCCTGCCGGCAGGTGAACGTGAAGATTGATAAGACCCGGCATGAGATACTTGCCGGTGAGGTCTATGACTTCGTCGTTTTTGTCGGCTGTGACCGAGCCTATCTGTGTTATTTTGCCGTTTTCGACGGCGACGTCAACACCTGCTTTTGCGGTCATGTTTTCCGTTCCGTCAAGCAGTGTGCAATTTTTGAATACGGTTTTCATTGTCCTGTCCTCCAAGAATTTCTATGGATAGATATTAACACTATTGCGCCGCCTTGTCAAATGTGCTGAGTCAAAATTTTTGTTTTTGTGTATCGGGTGAGTGAATGCTGTGGGGAAGCCCGCCTGCTTCGCAGGCGGAGCGATGAAATCGCTGAGATACTCGATTTGCGGCAAAAAGTCAAAATAAAAAAGCGATACCGGCATTAAGCTGAGTATCGCTTTTGTGTTTAACTGACTGTTATTCCGCTTTCATCTCAAGAAGATCAAGCTTATTATAATATGCCTCAACCGAAAGCTTCATCGACTCATAGATGTTAGCGTCGATGTTGTCCTCCTTGACACCGAGCTTCTTAGCTGCCTTTGACTCGATGTAGAACTTGGAATAAAGGATCTCGGCAAGCTCAACATAGTCAAGACCTGTCTCGATGCCCTCTTTCTCCTTGCCCTTCTTGAGGAATACTGCGAATGCCTTATAAAGCGCCTTCGGAACATGGATGATCGGTCTGTTGGGCTGACCCATTGCTCTGTGAACGATCTTAAGATATTCGTCCCATGAGTAGTTATACATTGAGATCGGGTATGCATTGCCGCCCTTGTTAAGCTCGGCTGCACCGACTATAGCCTCTGCAACCTGTCTTACCGTTACCATTGCCGTACCGCCTGTGGGATACATGGTTACGGGACCCATCTTTGCTATCTGCTCGATGAATATTGTCCAAACGGGCTTTCTGCCTGTCTGAGTGCCGAAGATATAGGGAAGCTCCATAACCGAAACGTCCATTGAGCCGTCCTCGGCGAATGAAAGAGCAACTTCCTCCTGCTCGATTCTGCTTCTGATATACGGATGTATCTTTGTCAGCTCCATCTCGGGGCGTACCTTTGCGAAGTGAGCAAAGTATGAGCCTAAGATGACAGCCTTTGTGATGCCTGCCTGCTTTGAAAGAGTGAGAAATCTTCTGACGGGCTCGATGTTATATTTTATGTATGACGGGTAAACCGGCTTCGGGAAGTCAACACGCTCGTCAACACCTGCGGCGAATACGAAGCAGTCACAGCCCTCCATAGCCTTGAGGATCTCCTCATCGCTCATGTCAAAGAAACTGCCGAAGGTCAATTCCATTTCCTTGGGAAGCTCTGCACCCTTGGGAAGCTCGGGAAGAGCTATCGTCTTAACACTGTGGCCTCTCTTGATGAATTCAGCTGCTGCTGCACTGCCCAAGAGACCTGTTCCGCCGATCATAAATACTTTCATTTTCGTTCCTCCTGTTGATTGATCTTTCTCAAGACCGCAAATTTTTACATTTATATTATCCTATTATCCGACTTCAATATCAATATGTTTTTCATCAAATTTTCATAAAAAGTTGATAAAATCGGTGTCTAAATCCCATAAAATATGAACTTTTTGTGAATATATTTTCTTTTTGCCGTTTTTGTTGCGTATTTCCTGCAACAAATCGCCGTGTTAAGGGTAATTATGGAGGGGCTTTTGAGACCTCTAAAAATGAAGAAAGGAGCTTTGTGATGAAAAATAAAGAGCTCAATGAAAAAGAACGGCTGTTTTGCGTTTATTACAGCTTGAAGCAGAACGCTCTTGAGGCGGCGCTCAAATCCGGTTACACAGTGATGCCCGAAAGGACAGCATTTAAGCTTCTGAAAAAAGACAGCATAAATGCCTATATCTCGGCGCTGACACTTGAAAACAAATCCAACCGAGATGAGATTGCCGCAGGGCTTCGCCGCTTGGCGTTCGGCTGTATCAACGACGCCGTGACGCTCGCCTTTAATGAAGAATTTGATCCCGAAATGCTCAAGGAGCTTGACCTTTTCAATGTATCCGAAATTAAAGTAAACAGGGGCAAAGGCGTGGAAATCAAATTTTTCGACAGAATTAAGGCTCTCGAAAAACTGACAGCAGTCATCGTTCAAAGTGACAGCGAGAGCAAAAACGAATTTTTCACGGCGATCGAACACGGAGCTGCGGCGCTGTCGGGTGTGAGTGACGATGAGTAAAAACAGCAAATTCTACCCGTTCAGCAAAAAACAGCTTATGGCTTTGACCTGGTGGCATCCGAATTCACCCTACAGAACATATGACGCCGTTATATGTGACGGAGCTGTCAGAAGCGGAAAGACGACCTGTATGTCTATAGGCTTTGTCGCTTGGAGCATTATTAGCTTTAACGACACAAATTTTGCTCTTTGCGGAAAGACCGTAACATCGCTGAGAAGAAACGTTATCACGTCTCTCTTGCCGACACTTCGTGAGCTTGGCTTTACCTGTGAAGAAAAGCTGACGAAGAACTATATTGAAATATCTTACGGCTCAAGGAAAAACCGATATTATCTTTTCGGCGGCAGAGATGAAAGCTCGGCCTCACTCATACAAGGCATAACGCTCGGCGGTGTGCTTTTAGATGAGGTCGCTCTGATGCCGAGATCATTCGTCGAGCAGGCGCTTGCCCGTTGCTCTCTTGACGGTGCGAAATTTTGGTTTAACTGCAATCCCGAAAATCCGCAGCATTGGTTTTACACCGAGTGGATACAGAAAGCGGAAGAAAAGAACTGTCTCTATGTTCACTTTCTGATGCGTGACAATCCGTCTCTGTCTCAAAAGGTGATCGCAAGATATGAAGGTCTTTACAGCGGAGCATTTTATGAAAGGTTCGTCTTAGGCAAGTGGGTCGCCGTCGACGGCTTGGTTTACCCCGAAGCCGCAAGTGGAGCGTACACACAAACAGCGCCCGCCAAAAAGCCCGATGAGCTTTATGTCTCATGTGACTACGGAACGGTCAACCCCACCTCAATGGGCGTTTGGGGCAGATTCGGCGAAACATGGTATAGGATCAGAGAGTATTATTTTTCATCAAGAGAACAGGGACGGCAGAAAACCGACGAGGAATACTACACCGACCTGTGTGAACTTTGCGGTGACGATAAAATAAGCGCTGTCATAGTCGATCCGTCGGCGGCATCGTTTATCGAATGTATCAGACGCCACGGCAAATTTCACGTCATCAAAGCTCAAAACGACGTTCTAGACGGTATCAGAAAGGTGTCCGACTCATTCAAAAGCGGAAAAATACGCATTGCACCGTGCTGCAAGGCGGCGCTTCGTGAGTTTGGACTTTACCGCTGGGATTCATCGGTCTCAAAAGACTCTCCGAGAAAAGAAAACGACCACGCCATGGACGACATTCGCTATTTTGTGTCAACCGTAGTTTACACAAACGGCGATGAATTCTTCGTCTTGGCGGCGGACAGAAGCCTTACGGACTTGGGTTCGTAGGAGAAAGGAGAAAACATTGGCTATAAGAAGAAAACCGGAAAAAGAAGAACCGTGCGAGGCGTTTTGCGTTCCTCAGACATATCCTCACAGCCACCCGTATAACTGCCTGAGCGACCCCGAGCCGCTTGAAAAAACCGATATCAGACTGTATTCATCGCTGAGAAACGCCATCCCCGTTATTGATGCGGCGATATCAAAGCTTGTCAGATTATTGGGTACGTTTGAGGTCTCCTGCTCGGACAAATCAGCAGAACAGGCTTTAAACGACTTCTTAAAGAACGTTCCCGTCGGCACTTTTTCAAGAGGAATAAACGCATTCGTTGCCTGCTATTTCGACTATCTTTTGACCTATGGCACGGCTGTTGCCGAGATCGTTCTCGACAAGGGCGGAAACATCTGCGCTCTTTATCCTGCCTCGCTTGAAAATATCGAGCTGAGTCACGGGAAGTCGCCTCTTGAATATGCGGTACGCACGGTGAGCGATAAGGGAAGCTTGCCCGTCAAATATCCGCAGTTGATCCTTGTCAGCGCCATAAATCCCGAGCCTGACAGCGTATACGGCAGATCCGTTCTCAAGGGGCTTCCGTTCGTCAGCGACATTCTGCTGAAGATATATAACACTATCGGAGTCAACTGGGAAAGAATCGGTAACGTGCGCTATGCGGTCACATACAGACCGCAAAACGATCCCTCCGACAGAGCATACGCAAAGCAAAGAGCCGAACAGGTAGCCGCTCAGTGGAGCAAGACAATGCAACCGGCAGGCCCTGTCAAGGACTTTGTTGCCGTCGGTGATGTGAACATCAAGGTCATAGGCGCAGACAATCAGATACTCGACAGCAATGTGCCGGTAAGACAGATGCTTGAACAGATAGTTGCTAAGCTCGGTATACCGCCGTTTCTTCTCGGTCTTAACTGGTCATCGACCGAAAGAATGTCATCTCAGCAGGCTGATGTGCTGACGAGTGAGCTTGAATACTACCGTGAAACTCTCAATCCTGTGCTGAGAAAAATATGTTCAATGTATCTGAGAATGAACGGCTTCGGCTGTGACTTTGAGATCAACTGGAACGATATCACGCTTCAGGATCAGCTTCAGATAGCTCAGGCAGAATACTATAACGCACAGTGTGAAAAGCTCAACAACGAAAGCGCAGGTGAAAATATTGAACGAAACCAAAACAGCTGAGGAGGTAACTCCCGACAGCGAAATTATGGAAAAGATAAACCGCCTTTCAAGAAAGAAGCTTGAAAAAGACGAAGTGTATGTTTTTAACATAACGCTTTGCGACAACGAGATAGACAGAGATTATGACGTATTCAGCGAAAAATCTCTCACCGAACTCGGCAAGCTCTTTATCGGTAAGACGGGAATATCCGACCACAGCATGAGAAGCGGAGATCAGACCGCAAGAATATACGCAACATGGATAGAGAAAACTCCCGGAAAGCTCACTTCATACGGCGAAAGCTACGTTGCGCTCAAAGCCGGAGCGTACATGGTGAAAACAAAACGCAACGAAGATCTCATCAAGGAGATCGACGCAGGCATCAAAAAAGAAGTCAGCGTGGGTTGCAGTGTTTCAAAGAGCATATGCTCGATTTGCGGAAAAGACGTGATGCGTGAGGGCTGTGAACACCGCAAGGGCAAAAGCTACGGCGGCAAGGTATGCTACCACACGCTCACAGATCCCACAGACGCATATGAGTGGTCATTCGTCGCTGTTCCGGCGCAGAGGGAAGCGGGAGTTACAAAGTCATTCAAAACGCAAAACAAGGAGGAAAAGCTTTTGGAAAACGTGAAAGATTTTTTCAAATCGCAGTCCGGCAGTGTCAACGTGACAAAGGCACAGGCTGAACAGACGGTCGAATATATCGAGTATCTCGAAAAGCTCGGTGAGGACGGCAGAGCATACAGAAAAGAGCTTGTCAAACAGGTCAAGTCTCTTGCGCTGATAACGATGCCTCTCGTCAGCGAAAACACATTCGACTCGGTTTGCAAAAACATGAAAACAGATGAGCTCAAGGAGCTTCGTGACGGGCTTTCAAAGATGAAAAACAGCTCGTTGCCGCCCGTGGTACAGCTCGCCTCATCAAAGGAAAACACACAGACAAACTATAACGAATACAAGATCTAAGGAGGATAATTATGGCAGAAATAAATTTCAGCGGAATTAACGAAAATTGCATCACGCTCAAGAAAAAGACCGGTGCAACTATCAACATCGGCGACTTCGTTTCAATCACCGACAACGGTGAGGTCGGCGCAATATCGGCTAAGGGCGACATCGTCGGAAAATGCGTAAACATCAGAAACGGCTTTGTGACGGTGCAGATCTCAGGCTATATGACAGCCGTTGCGGCAAGCAGTGAGACTGTCACAAGAGGCTACGGCGCTTTCGGCATTGACACCAACGGAAAGCTCGCCGCCGTCACAGGCGCAAGAAAAATTCTTGTCGTGAAATACGACAGTACAACCGGCGAAGTCGGTTTTATATTATAAGGAGGTACGAAGAACATGGCAATTTATGAAAGCTTAAAGCTCGACAAGGGGCTTTATACAACAGGCAAAAGCTTCACTCAGGCTCTTGAAGCGATAGACCCGTCGGAAAACTATAAGGGAACCTCCCTTGAGGGACTCGACGCTTATCAAAGACAGCTCAAGCGCTTTGATATCCACGTCAACGGAAGAAACAGCGACACGGTCGAAAAGTTCTTCAAGACAGCCGACAGTGCGGCTTTGTTCCCCGAATACGTCAACAGAGCTGTTAAGCAGGGTCTCAATACCGCTAACAAGCTTGAAAGCATCGTGGCGACAACGACTGTTATTGACGGCCTCGACTACAGACCGATAACATCTGTTGATGACGGTGACAAGGAGGCGAGTGTTGTCGCCGAGGGCGCTGTTATCCCGTCAACGACTGTCAAGACTCAGCCGAATCTCATCAAGCTCAACAAGCGTGGCCGTATGCTCGTGGCATCATATGAGGCTATCAGATTCCACCGCCTTGACCTTTTCACTGTCACGCTCAGACAGATCGGCGCATACATCGCAAGAGCACAGCTTAAAGACGCTGTTGACGTCATCATCAACGGCGACGGAAACTCGAATGCGGCGAAGACCGTCTCAACCGCCGCTTCAGGCACTTTGACATATTCTGACCTCGTTGAGCTTTGGAGTGAGCTTGATCCTTACGAAATGACGACTCTCATCGCAAGCCCCGCCATGATGTCAAAGCTTCTCAATATGAGCGAGTTCAAGGATGCGGCGGCAGGTCTCAGCTTCCACGGAACAGGCAAGAGCATCACTCCCCTCGGCGCAGAGCTTATCCGCTGCGACAGTGTACCGAGTGACAAGATAATTGCGCTTGACAAAAACTGCGCTCTCGAAATGGTTCAGGCAGGCGAGACGGTTATGGACTTTGACAAGCTTATCGACCGCCAGCTTGAAAGAGCAACTATCGCCGCTATCGTCGGCTTCGCTAAGATCCATTCCGATTCTTCTCTCATTCTCGACGAATAAAAAGAAAGGGTGAACGCTATGACATCATATGATGTTTATGATCAGCTTTTGCTGACCGTCACACCCGACACAAGCGAAGGGACAGACAGACTTCTGTCCCTTTGCGAAAACGCTCTTGACTGGGTGATGAGACGGAAAAAGGAAGACGTTTCGCCCGACGACCGCCGCTTAGCCTACGCCGCCTCCGCTATCGCTTATTATAACTACGCTTTAAGCCGCATGACAGACATAAACGATCCGAGGGATTTTAAGGCAGGCGACATAAATGTTAAGAAGAATATCATGGAGGATGTTGCCATAGCGGAGAAGATAAGAGAATCAAGGCTTATCGAGGTCAGCGACATTCTCATTGATACACAGTTCGGAGCGTGGAACGTATGACGGCAAATCACATAATCAACAAATACGGTCAAGCCGCCGTATTGACAAACGTAAAGACCAAAAAGTCCGTTCACTTCAAGGCGTTAGTTCAGGCTCTGCGATATAAAAACAAGCTCTATCTCAGAGGCACTTACACCGAGCTTGGACGAAATCAACAGGACTGTTACCTTTATATAGGTCCTCCCGAGGTCGACATAACGGACGCCGACTCAAGCGTTAAGACACTCACCGTCGGCGGAACACCGTATATCGTTGACAGGGTCGAAAAGCATTACATCGGCGAGAAGCTTATTTATTATTGGGCAATCGTTCACCCGTTTGTATCCGATCAAAGCTGAAAGGAGAAAATATGGTAAACTATCTGACAGAGATCAACAAGCTGAAAACTCTGATAAAGTCAAACAGCGAGATCACAAAAAACAACAAGATCGTCACGGGCTTTAACACCGGAATCGTTCCGACTCCGCTTAAAAGCCTTTACACAGTAATTAAGCCCTTGGAGCTGCAATTAGACAAAATAAGTCAAGACACTATTGATGCTTCAACCTTCGCCAAATTCAAAATAGGCATCAATATCCACAAAGCCGAAAAGCTTGATCCGTCTGAGTTGCTCGAAAGGTATTCGAAGATCGTTGACCTTGTTGACAGCAGCGCCGACTTCACTCTCCATTCGTCAGGCTTCGGAGAGCTGAGCAGAAACGCCGACACCAACTCCATACTCTTGCCGTCTTTTATCGTTTTAGCGTATTACTACTATTAATCGACATAGGTATTGCCTATCTCGACAAAATGTGATAAAATTGTCTTATAAGATATGCTAAAGGGAGGAAGTTAAATGGCTAAAAGAGAAGAATATCTTTCTTGGGACGAATATTTTATGGGTATCGCAATGCTCTCTGCGTACAGGAGTAAAGACCCGAACACCCAAGTCGGCGCTTGCATAGTCAACGGCAAGAATCACATTATGTCGGTCGGATATAACGGTCTGCCCTCGGGCTGCAGCGACGACGAATATCCCTGGGGCAGAGACGGTGACAGCCTCGACACGAAATACCCCTACGTTTGCCACGCCGAGCTTAACGCCATTCTCAACAACAACGGCGCTTCACTTGAAAACTGCCGCATTTATGTGGCGCTTTTCCCTTGCAACGAATGTGCCAAGGCGATAATTCAAAGCGGCATCAAGGAGGTCATTTATCTCAGCGACAAGTATGCTGAATCGGCTTCGACGAAAGCTTCAAAGCGAATGTTTGACTCAGCCGGTGTCAAATACACAAGGCTTGACCTCAAGAGCAAAACCGTAGTAATAAACTTCGACGAAAAAAGCGTATAAAAAATGCGTCACGTTGTTCTTTGACAGCGTGACGTTTTTTCGTAAGCCGCCCGCAAAGCGGGCGAGGCGGTGCTCCCGTGCACCTGCGAGCGCATTGTGCGAGCAGATGCCGAGAACACCGCCCCGGATTTAGTATCTTATTATCTGATTTGGAGAAATCTGATTGTCAATGTTTTTTGAACAAGCTGAAGCCCGATCTCTTTTCGTAAGGCTCACTGCCTACCGATACGACTTCATAGCCTGTTGCCGATATGACGTCTTTGAGCCGGTTCTCGTCAAGGGCGGTGTCGGATATGATGACCGTCTCCCCTTTCGTGTGAGATGAACTGACTTTTTTGACGTCGAAAGCGTTCCTCACGGCATCGTTTATATGCGACTCGCACATTGAGCAAGCCATGCCGTTGATTTTCAGTTTGGTTTTTATCATTGCGGTTACCTCGTTTGCGGCACGGGTGGGGTGCCGGGGCATGGGCGGCAAGCGGTTTCAGCGTGTCCACCCGTGCTTCGCAGAAGCATGGGTGGGCCGATGAAGCCGCCCGAAACTTCAAGTCAGAACGAACTTAATGTCTTAAGCTAACGACATTGCATTTCAAGGGCGATAAGATTCGCTAAACCGCAGGCCACCTAATTTCTCATTGCTAATTCCTACTGCCTATGCCCTACTCTCTACCATGGCAGGAGCCTGCCATTGCACAGTGTGCGCAATTGTTGCCGCAGGTCGACTTGCCTTTTTTCTTATCTTTAACTAATTTCACAACTATTGCCGCTACGATAACAAGAAGTATCAGACTGATTATTATTGTAGCGATATTTTCAGCTAACCATGTCAGCATAATGACCGACTCCTTTCCAAGTGTGATTATTATTTATTTACCTTTTCCTTTGTCTTAACATTTGCGGTAAGCTTCGTTGCTTCCTTGTAAGGACGAACGAGCATATAGATCATGCCTGCGAGTATCGCAAGAGCGAATATCAAACCGATAACGTTTACGTTGCCTGTGAACAGACCGCCGAACTGAGTTACCATAAGAGCTATGCAGTAAGCAAAGCCGCACTGATAAGCGATAGCGAACCATGTCCACTTTGGGTTGTTCATCTCACGCTTGATAGCGCCGATAGCCGCAAAGCAGGGTGCGCAAAGAAGGTTGAATACGAGGAATGAATAAGCTGTTACACCCGTGAACGCCTGAGCGATAGCCTGATATGTGCTTAATTCTCCGCCGCCGTAGAGTATGCCGAGTGTGCCGACGATGTTTTCCTTAGCGACAAGTCCTGTGATAGATGCAACGGCTGCCTGCCATGTGCCCCAACCGAGAGGCTTGAATATCCATGCGATAGCCGAGCCGATCGTTGCCAAGAATGAGTGGTCGAGCTGACTGTCGTCGAGCATTGTTAATGAGCCGTCAACGAAGCCGAAGTAGGTTGCGAACCATACGAGGATTGTGGAAAGAAGGATTATTGTGCCTGCTTTCTTGATGAATGACCAGCCACGCTCCCACATTGAGCGAAGAACGTTCTTTGCTGTCGGAAGGTGGTATGCTGGAAGCTCCATAACAAACGGTGCCGGATCACCGGAGAACATCTTTGTTTTCTTGAGCATGATACCCGATACAACTATGGATGCCATTCCTATGAAGTATGCCGAGGTTGCGATAAGCGGTGAATCGTTGAATATTGCACCGGCGATCATTCCGATAAACGGCACTTTAGCACCGCAGGGAATAAAGGTCGTCGTCATAATCGTCATTCGCCTGTCTCGCTCATTTTCAATCGTTCTTGAAGCCATGATACCCGGAATACCGCAGCCCGTACCTATAAGCATGGGAATGAATGATTTACCGGAAAGTCCGAATTTGCGGAAAACACGGTCGAGAACGAATGCTATACGTGCCATATATCCGCAAGCTTCAAGGAATGCGAGAAGCAGGAATAATACAAACATCTGAGGAACAAAGCCGAGAACAGCGCCGACACCGGCAACTATACCGTCATTGATAAGTCCCGAGAGCCAATCGGCAGCTCCGACCTTTTCAAGTCCTGCGCCGACAAGAACAGGGATACCCGGTATCCAAAGTCCGAAATCGGCGGGGTCGGGAGCATCGAATCCGCTCTCCTCAAAGTAAGCTACGGCTTCGGTGAAGGTTACGGGAACGGTGGCTTCTTCGTCTGCACCGTCGGGGATCTGTGAATAATAGACAGTCATATCGTTGATAGCGAGAGTTTCCTCATCCTCAACCTCGACCGTACCCGTCTGTTCCTGTGAGCTGAAGCCCTTGAGCTCGTCAAGAGCCGCCGAAGCGTCAAAGTCCTCAGCCTCGGGGTCAACCTCAAGGAATCCGTTCAAAGCCAAAAGTGAATTTGTGTATTCGTCGTTTGCTTCGTTGTATGCGCCGGTGCCTACGCCGAAAAGTCTCCAGCCGTCACCGAAAACGCCGTCGTTTGTCCAGTCCGTTGCCGCAGAGCCGACGGTTACCATTGAAATATAGTAAACCAAGAACATTATCACGGCAAATATCGGAAGTCCGAGCCAGCGGTTTGTGACGATCTTGTCGATCTTATCCGAGGTCGAAAGCTGTCCTGCCGACTTTTTCTTATAGCAAGCCTTGATTATAGATGCGATATAGATATATCTCTCGTTTGTAATGATGGATTCTGCGTCGTCGTCCATCTCCTCCTCGGCTTTTCTGATGTCGCTTTCGATATGTTCAAGCGTTGTAGTGTCTATCTTGAGGCTCTCAAGAACCTTGTCGTCACGCTCAAATATCTTTACGGCGTACCAACGCTGCTGCTCCTCGGGAAGTCCGTGTACGGCGGCTTCTTCTATATGAGCGATAGCGTGTTCAACACAGCCCGAAAAGCTATGCTGAGGAACGGTCTTTGCGCCTTTGGCGGCGTTGATAGCTTCCTCTGCGGCTTCCGTTATGCCTGTACCCTTGAGTGCGGATATCTCGACTATCTTACAGCCGAGCTGACGGGAGAGCTCCTGTGTGTTTATCTTGTCGCCGTTCTTCTTGACAACGTCCATCATGTTTATAGCGACAACGACGGGAATACCAAGCTCAACGAGCTGAGTTGTCAGATAGAGGTTTCTCTCAAGGTTTGTGCCGTCGATTATATTAAGTATTGCATCGGGGCGTTCACCTATGAGGTAATTTCTGGCGACGACCTCCTCCAAGGTATAGGGTGAAAGTGAGTAAATGCCGGGAAGGTCGGTGATGATGACACCGTCATGCTTTTTAAGCTTACCCTCTTTCTTTTCGACAGTAACGCCGGGCCAGTTGCCAACGAACTGATTTGAGCCTGTCAAGGCATTGAACAGTGTTGTTTTGCCGCTGTTCGGATTGCCTGCAAGAGCGATTCTTATATCCATATGTATCCTCTCTTTCCAAGTTAGCTAACGCTAACTGTTGATTTAAAGTTAAGGGGAAGATTCCCCTGCTGTTTTTATTCGACCTCGATCATTTCTGCATCCGCTTTTCTAAGCGACAATTCATAGCCTCTGACGTTTATCTCGATAGGATCACCCAGCGGTGCTACCTTACGAACGGTGACCTGAACGCCCTTTGTCAGACCCATGTCCATAATGCGGCGCTTAACAGCACCCTCACCGTGAAGCTTAACGACCTTGACAGATTCGCCGATCTTTACGTCTCTAAGAGTTTTCATGATTTATCCTCCCAATCATTTAAATTTCAAATATCATATCATGATTTTACGAGCCATTTCCTCGCTGATTGCGACTCTCGACTCCTTAACATTGACTATAACATTTCCGCCGAGAGTATTGATTATCATTACACTTCCTCCGACAACAAAGCCGAGATTCTCCAGATGTTTTTTAACCTCCGGACTTCCGCCGACTCTTTTTATCGTGTTTTCTTCGCCAACTTGAGCAAAAGACAGTGGCATCATAATAACCCCTCACTTACATTCGGTTAGCTTACGCTAACTTAAAGTTCTCAAAATGTTAGCCTGAGCCGATTAGCCCCTGCTAACTATAGATATAATATACCTCATCAAATGAAATGTCAATAGGAAAAAGAAAAAATTTTCCGCTGTTTTTTTACTTTGTCAGTATTGCCCAATGCGGTTTTCGGTTTCAGGTGGGTTTTGTGCAAGTTGCGGTAGCGAGCGAAGCGAGCGTAACGGCGGCTGTTCGTGTACTCCGTAGCGCTCGCCGCAGGCGAAGGGCGGAGTGAGTGCCGAACAGCCGCCCCGCTGATTTCGCTAGGATTTTACGAGAAACTTTGAAGGCTGATGCGACTTAAGCCGCTGACGGTCAGCACAAAATTCAAGCCGTAACAGACATATTTCCCGTATCATATGCTCGGACTTGAAAATAAAATCAAAAAGTGGTATTATTATATCTAGAGTTTACCAATGTAATAAAGGAGGTATCAATATGCGTTTGCAGGAATCAGGTGAAATGTATCTTGAAACTATATACGTGCTATCCAAAAAAGGCTCTGTTCGCTCTTTGGATATTGCCGAAAGCATGGGCTTCAGTAAGCCGAGTGTATCTCGTGCCGTCGGGCTTTTGAAAGACGGGAATTATATCGTCGTCGGAAAGGACGGTTATATCACCCTCACCCCTGCCGGCAAGGAGGTAGCCGAAAGTATATATGAACGTCATACATTTATAACAAGCTTTCTGACACATATCGGTGTCGATAAGGATACCGCTGCGGCAGACGCCTGCAAGATCGAACACCATATCAGCGAAAGATCCTTTGAAGCTTTGAAGAAATACGTTAAAGAAAATTTGGAATAAGCTTCCGCTCCATACAAATCGGGCTGACATATCGCAAATTATTCGGCTCTATAATAAATGTTGGGGTAACCAAATAGAGCCTACAAAAAAATAAAAGTA
>CAYZOU010000021.1:0-36920 GCA_964480405.1 uncultured Faecalibacterium sp.
CCTCTCTATTTCATATTATCAAATCAAACCAATTCGATTATGCACATTTCTGCTGCATCGCCTCTTCTGGGGCCTGTCTTGATAATACGGCAGTAACCGCCGTTTACTTCCTTGTATTTCGGGGCAATTTCAGCGAATAACTTTGTAACTACGTCTTCCTTAGTTACATATGCTAATGCCTGTCTTCTTGCGTGAAGCGTGCCCTGCTTGCCGAGAGTTATCATCTTCTCGGTCATTGCACGAACTTCCTTTGCCCTTGTAACGGTCGTTTCAATTTTGCCGTTCTCTAAAAGATAAGTAACCATGCCTCTGAGCATTGCCTTACGGTGGTCGCTTGTTCTACCGAGTTTTCTGGTTCCTGGCATATAAATTCACTCCTTTAACCGTTATAGGTAATTCTTATTCGTCCTCACTGCGAAGGTCAAGTCCGAATGAATGAAGCTTTGCCACAACCTCGTCAAGTGACTTCTTGCCGAGATTTCTGACCTTCATCATGTCCTCCTCAGTCTTCGTTGTGAGATCCTCCACAGTGTTGACGCCCGCTCTCTTTAAGCAGTTGAACGAACGAACAGACAGGTCAAGTTCCTCAATAGTCATCTCAAGGATTCTCTTGTTGTCATCGTCACCCTTATCAACCATTATCTCTGTTTCATAAGCCTCGTCTGAGAGACCGCTGAAGAGACTGAGATGTTCGTTGAGAAACTTGGCGCCGAGTGAGACGGCTTCCGTGACGGAGATCGTCTGGTTAGTCCAAACCTCAAGCGTGAGCTTGTCATAGTCTGTTATCTGACCTACACGGGTGTTTTCAACCGTATAGTTCACCTTCAACACCGGAGTATAGATAGAGTCAACAGCAATAACGCCTATAGGCGGATTTAAAAGCTGCTTGTTGCGCTCTGCTGAAACGTAGCCTCGACCCTTGTCGACTGTCAGCTCCATGCTTACGTGTGCGTCATCGTCAAGAGTGCAGATATGAAGCTCGGGGTTAAGAATCTCAACCTCTGAGTCATGCGAAATATCGCCTGCTGTGACTTCGCCCGCACCGTTAGCCTCGATATAGACTGTCTTGGGGTCTTCGCCGTGGATTTTGAGTATTACGCTCTTGAGATTAAGAACGATTTCAGTTACATCTTCCTTTACACCCGGAATGGTTGAAAATTCGTGAAGTACGCCGTCAATTTTGACAGACGTTATAGCGTAACCCGGTAAGGACGAGAGTAAAACTCTTCTCAGGCTGTTGCCTATTGTTGTTCCGTATCCTCTTTCAAGAGGCTCAACAACTACCTTGCCGTAGGTTCCGTCGGCTGCGAGATCAACGGTTTCAACCTTCGGTTTTTCGATACCAATCATTCAAAACCCTCCTTTTCTTGATGCAGACCCTGAGGTCTGCCGGTGAAATCTTGTCTAACCGCAATAACATATTTTTGAGGTACACACCGAGTATATGCGTAACTCGGGTGTACACAAAAACATTATCAGTTCGCTTATTACTTAGAGTAGAACTCGACGATGAGATGCTCTTCAACGTCAGCAGCGATCTGCTCACGTGTCGGCATTGCTACTACCTTAGCTTCAAGCGTTTCACGGTTAATGTCAAGCCATGCCGGAACCGGACGAGAAGCGTTATTCTCAACAACAGCCTTGATCTTTTCGCTGTCACGGCTCTTTGACTTGATAGTTACGACATCGCCGACCTTGAGAAGGTAGCTCGGAATGTCAACCTTATTGCCATTAACGAGATAATGAGCGTGTGTAACGAGCTGTCTTGCTTCTGCACGGGAGCTTGCCCAGCCCAATGTGTAAACTACGTTGTCCAGACGGCTTTCGCATATCTGAAGAAGGTTTTCACCGGTTACGCCGGCTTTTTTCTCAGCCATTAAGAAATACTTATGGAACTGTCCTTCCTGGATACCGTAGTAACGTCTTGCCTGCTGCTTAGCTCTAAGCTGCAGACCGTATTCGGAATTCTTCTTGCGGCCCTGACCATGCTGTCCGGGGGCGTAAGCTCTACGCTCAAGAGCGCACTTGCCGGTGTAACATCTGTCACCCTTTAAGAAAAGCTTCTTGCCTTCACGACGGCACAGCTTGCATACCGCACCGGTATATCTTGCCATGTGTTGTTACCTCCTGTTTAGGTTATACACGTCTTCTTTTCGGCGGACGGCAGCCGTTATGCGGGATCGGAGTAACGTCCTTAATAAGAGTTACGTCTAAACCTGCGGTCTGTAAAGCTCTGATTGCTGCCTCACGGCCTGCACCCGGACCCTTTACATATACTTCAACAGTCTTCATACCATGATCGATAGCTGCCTTAGCTGCTGTCTCAGCTGCTGTCTGAGCTGCGAACGGCGTTGACTTTCTTGAGCCTCTGAAGCCCATTTCGCCTGCGCTTGCCCATGAAACAGCGTTACCCTGAGTATCGGTTATGGTAACGATGGTGTTGTTGAAGGTGGATTGGATATGGGCCGCACCGCGCTCAATATTCTTCTTTTCACGGCGGCGGCGAATGGTGGTCTTTTTACCAGCCTGTTTTGCCATAATAGCATCCTCCTAACTTACTTCTTCTTGTTTGCTATCGTCTTCTTCTTACCCTTACGTGTACGAGCGTTCGTCTTTGAGCGCTGACCTCTTACGGGCAGACCCTTTCTGTGACGGACACCGCGATAGCAACCGATTTCGATAAGTCTCTTAATATCAAATGCTGTTTCTCTTCTGAGATCACCCTCGACCTTAACATTGTGGTCGATGTATTCACGAAGCTTAGAAACGTCATCTTCGGTCAAATCCTTGACTCTTACGTCCGGATCAACACCTGTTGCTTTAATGATATCGCTTGCAGTTTTACGACCAATACCGTAGATATAGGTAAGAGCAATTTCAATTCTCTTTTCTCTCGGTAAGTCTACACCTGAAATACGAGCCATTTGTCAGTTGCACCTCCAAATTTGTTTTCGTCAGCTTAGCCCTGACGCTGCTTGTGCTTGGGATTCTCACAGATAACCATGATCTTGCCCTTGCGCTTAATAATCTTGCACTTCTCGCAAATTTTCTTTACAGAAGGTCTGACTTTCATTTGAGTTACCTCCTTAAAATCTATAAGCCTGCGCTTATTGTGCTTTGTTTTTTATTACTTTGATCGCCATGTGATGCGTCCACGGCTGAAGTCATAAGGCGACATTTCGACCTTAACCTTGTCACCGACAAGAATTCGAATGTAGTTCATTCTCAGCTTGCCCGATATGGACGCCAAAATCTTGTGACCGTTTTCAAGCTCAACCTGAAACGTTGCGTTCGGGAGCGCTTCAACAACGGTACCCTCGACCTCGATCATATCCTGCTTTGACATGGGCTTACCCTCCTTGATTTTGTGTTTCGCTCTTCAGCTTGAAAAGCGCTTTTCTTAATCCTCGATCGGTCTGCGTTTCCTCCTCACTTAAACTAAATGAGGTGGGGATCAGGTGCTTCGGATTCTTTTTCTTCGGTCTTGATAAAGGCCTCTGTCGACCGTCCGACACCCAAATCATATCCGACTGTGTTCGTACCGCATAAAGAAGATCACCTTTATCGTGACCCGCCTTGGATATGACGACAGTCCCTTTTTTTATTTCCATACTTCACCTCAATCGGCGACGGTCAATATCCTCGGACCGTCTTTCGTGATGGCTATTGTATGCTCGAAATGTGCGGACAAAAGTCCGTCTTTTGTTTTAACAGTCCAACCGTCAGGTAACTGCTTTATAGCCGCCGTGCCTTGATTTATCATCGGCTCAATGGCTAAAGTCATTCCCGGCAGCAGCTTCATGCCTCTGCCCGGTGTTCCGTAATTCGGAACGGCAGGATCTTCATGGAGTTCCTTGCCCACGCCGTGACCCGTGTATTCACGAACGACGCCGTAGCCTCTTTGCTCGCAGTAGCGCTGAACAGCCGAGCCGATATCGCCGATCTTGTTGCCAACGACAGCGTACCTTATTCCCTCATAAAGGGACTCTCGGGTCGTGTCTATCAGCCGCTTTGCTTCGTCGGAGATATCGCCGACGGCAAAAGTGGCAGCATTATCGCCGTTATAGCCGTCTAATTTCGCTCCCAAATCAATGCTGACAATGTCGCCTTGACGCAGGATACGCTTCTTGCTCGGTATGCCATGAATGATCTCATCGTTTACGGATATGCACGCAGTAGCGGGGAAACCGTACAAATGAAGGAAGTTAGGCTCAGCACCTTGACTCTTTATATATTTGTATGCAATGCGGTCGATCTCCTCGGTTGAAACACCGGGCTCGACAGCTTCGCCCGCCACCTTGAGTGCTCCTGCCGATATGCGACAGGCTTCTCTCATAAGAGAAAGCTCTCTCGTCGTCTTGAGCACTACCATGCTTAGTCCTCCAATGCCTTGAGGGTGAGAGCGGTCGTATCCTTGACCTCCTCCTGACCCTCGACTATGCGAAGTATCCCTTTCTTCTCATAGTATTCCTTGAGCGGCTCTGTCTGATCGTGATAGACCTTGAGTCTTTCAAGGACTGTTTCGGGGTAATCGTCCTTGCGCTGAACGAGGTCGCCGCCGCAATTATTGCAAACGCCGTCTTCCTTGGGCTTCTTATACTCTGTGTGATAAGAAGCGCCGCAGTTTGCGCAAACACGTCTTCCCGACATTCTGACAACGATATCTTCGTCCTCGACTTCGATA
Organism: uncultured Faecalibacterium sp.; assembly: GCA_964480405.1. Lineage (GTDB taxonomy): Bacteria > Bacillota > Clostridia > Oscillospirales > Acutalibacteraceae > UBA6857. The sequence continues at coordinate 4,685 of CAYZOU010000021.1, forward strand.
TCAATGACCTTGTCAATGCGGATACCCATTTCATCAAGCGCCTGCGCCTGAGGGATAGTTCTGGGGAATCCGTCAAGAATAAATCCGTTCTTGCAGTCGTCCTCTTGAAGTCTTTCCTTTATGATACCGATAACAACGTCATCGGGTACAAGCTGGCCGGCTTCTATAAACGACTTAGCTTTAAGGCCCATCTCAGTGCCGTTTTTGAGTGCGGCTCTGATGATATTGCCTGTTGAGATCGCAGGGATAGAGAGCTTATCGCAGATAACTTCCGCCTGTGTACCCTTTCCTGCGCCCGGTGCTCCCAAAAGAATAAGATTCATAATCAGTACCCTCCTGAATTATCAATCAAGGAAGCCCTTATAGTGTCTCATCATCATCTGGCTTTCAAGCTGCTTAACTGTTTCAAGAGCAACACCGACCAAAATGATAAGTGATGTACCGCCGAGTGATACCTGCATCGGAACTCCGACGAGGGTCGTGAACTGTGTGAAGATGATCGGAACAAGAGCAACAACGCTGATGAGAAGCGCTCCCATAAGAACCATTCTTGACAGTATCTTGCTAATGTAATCGGAAGTCGGCTTGCCCGGACGGATACCGGGAATCATACCGCTGTTCTTTCTGATGTTGTTAGCCATCTCAACGGGATTATACTGAATACTTGAATAGAAGTAAGCGAAGAAGATGATAAGAACGAAATACATGATTCCGTATGCCCAGTGGTCTGAGGTGAAGATTCCGAAGAACTTATCCCAGAAGCTGCCCTCTGTTATCTTGTTCGCAATGAACATTTCAACAGTTGAGGGAAGTGAGAGGATAGATGAAGCGAAGATTATGGGAAGAACGCCCGACATATTGACCTTGATGGGAATATGTGTGCTCTGTCCGCCATACATCTTTCTGCCGACAACTCTCTTAGCATACTGAACGGGGATTCGTCTTTCTGCGTTATCCATCCAAACGATATAGGCGATCATACCGACCATACCTATAACAAGGATGGGAACGAGTGCGTAGTAAGCGCCGTTTGTGCCGCCCTGCTGGAGATAACCCCAAAGGTTGACCGCCATGGTCGGAACACGGGCAACTATACCTGCGAAAAGGATGATAGAAATACCGTTGCCGATACCTCTGTCACTGACCTGCTCACCCAGCCACATGATGAATGCGGAACCTGCGGTCAAGCAGAGGGCAACAACTGCGCCCATGAACCAAGCTGCAACACCTGTATACTGGCTGCCGTCAGCCTGAGCGACGATAGCACCCTGTGAACGAAGGTAGATGTAATATGCGATTGACTGCATAAGAGCAAGACCTATCGTTGTGTAACGGGTGATCTTTGTCAGCTTCTTTCTGCCTTCCTCGCCTTCCTTTGAAAGCTTTTCCAAAGCGGGAATGGCGACAGTGAGAAGCTGAATGATGATGGAAGCGTTGATATAGGGTGAGATCGACAGAGCGAACATAGTACCCATGTTGAACGCATTACCTGTCATCATATTCAAATACTGTAAGAATGTTTCAGAATACTCGCCTGCGTTTTGAACAGCGTCAAGACCGCCGGCAACTATGAACGGAACGGGGATAGCCGCACCGATTCTGAATATGAGAACTACCAAACAGGTGAAAAGCATCTTCTTGCGAAGATCGGGAACTTTCCAAGCGTTAATGAAGGTCTTAATCATAGATTATACCTCCTCTGCTTTACCGCCGGCTGCCTCGATCTTTTGCTTAGCCGATTCAGAGAAAGCGTTAGCCTGAACTGTTAAGCTCTTGCTTATTTCACCGTGTCCTAAAACCTTAACACCGTCAAGTGCCTTCTTAACAAGACCCTTTTCGATGAGTGCATCAATAGTAACGACAGCACCGTTATCGAATGCAGCGTCGATGTCTGCAACGTTTACGATTGCTATTTCCTTTCTAAAGATGTTGTTGAAGCCTCTCTTCGGGAGTCTTCTCTGTAAAGGCATCTGACCGCCTTCAAAGCCCGGTCTCATGCCTCTGCCCGCACGGGCTAACTGACCCTTGTGGCCCTTACCGGCTGTTTTGCCCTGACCTGAAGCGGGGCCTCTGCCGATTCTCTTGCGTTCCTTTGTTGAACCTGCCGCAGGTGAAAGTTCGTGCAATTTCATGTTTCGCACCTCCTTGTTTAAGCTTCAGTGACCTCGATAAGATGTCCGATTTTCTTAATCTTACCCTGAGTCTGAGGATTGTTCGGCTGGATAGCCTCGTCCCCTATTTTGCGAAGACCAAGTGCATAGGCGGTAGCGATCTGATCTTTCTTTGAACCGATAAGACTCTTAACAAGTTTAACTTTTACGTTTTCCATGTTTACCGCCCTCCTTAACCTAATATTTCTTTAGCTGTCTTTCCGCGAATAGCGCTGACTTCTTCAATATTGCGAAGCTTTGAAAGACCGTCAAATGTTGCTCTGACAACATTGCAGGGATTGTTTGAGCGAAGAGCCTTCGTTCTGATATCCTTGATACCTGCTGTTTCAACAACAGCACGGACAGGACCGCCTGCTATAACACCGGTACCGGGAGCAGCCGGCTTCATGAGAACTACGCCTGCGCCATACTTACCGATTATTTCATGAGGGATCGTCGTACCTTTAAGAGAAACCTGAATGAGGTTCTTCTTAGCGGCTTCGATGCCCTTGCGGATAGCGTCGGGAACTTCGCTCGACTTGCCGAGACCGAAGCCGATGACGCCATTTCCGTCACCAACAACTACAAGTGCGGAGAACTTTGAAATTCGACCACCCTTTACAGTCTTTGATACACGGTTTAATGATACTACACGCTCTGTCAGCTCATATGCTGATGCATCAATCTTAGCCAAAATTCATTCCTCCTTATTAGAACTTGAGTCCACCCTCACGAGCGCCGTCAGCTAATTCCTGAACACGACCGTGATAGATGTAACCGCCTCTGTCGAAAACGCACTCTGTGATGCCCTTCTCAGCGGCTCTCTTGGCGAGTAACTCGCCGACCTTGTGTGCTGCTGCCTTATTTCCACCGTATTCCTCGAAATCCTTCTCTACCGTTGAGGCGGATGCAAGAGTGACACCCTTGACATCGTCTATTAACTGAGCGTAGATATGGCTGAGGGAACGATATACATTAAGACGAGGACATTCTGCTGTTCCGCTGATCTTTGAGCGAACTCTTGTGTGACGCTTCTGTCTTGCCTTATTGCTGTCTTGTCTGCTAACCATTTGTAATTCACTCCTTTAATAAACTTATTTGCCGCCCTTACCGGCTTTACCTTCCTTGCGGCGGACATATTCGTCAACATACTTGATACCCTTGCCCTTGTACGGTTCGGGCGGACGTGCTTCACGTACGTTTGCTGCGAACTGACCGACCAGCTGCTTGTCGGGACCGGAAATAATAACTTTGTTGGGAGCGGGTACTTCAATTGTGATACCCTCGATCTCACTGAATACGACCTTATGTGAATAACCGATCGTTAAAACGAGATCCTTACCCTGCTTTTCACCACGGTAACCGATACCGTTGATTTCAAGCTCTTTCTTGAATCCGGTTGAAACACCTTCAACCATGTTTGCGATGAGTGAACGGGTCAGACCGTGAAGTGATCTGTTCTCCTTATCATCGTTGGGGCGTGTGACGAGAATCTCGTTGCCCTCAATATTAACTGCCATATTGCTATGCACCGTGTAATCAAGAGTACCCTTGGGACCCTTAACTGTTATCTGGTGTCCGTCAAGCTTGACATCGACACCGGCAGGGATAGCTATCGGCATTCTGCCTATACGTGACATAATAGCTCCTCCTTACCAGATAAATGCAAGAACTTCGCCGCCGACGTTTGCCTTGCGGGCGTCCTTGTCTGTCATAACACCCTTGGGTGTTGAAACGATAACGGTGCCAAGGCCCTTCATGACCTTCGGCATATCCTCGCAGCTTGAGTAAATTCTCAGACCCGGCTTTGAAACACGTCTGAGGCCTGTGATGACCTGTGACTTGTTCGGGCCGTATTTTAACTGCACTTCGATTATGCCCTGCTTACCGTCTTCTTCAACGGTGAAGCCTTTGATATAACCTTCATCAACAAGAATCTGAGCAATTGCCTTCTTCATGTTGGATGCAGGAATCTTAACTGAGTCGTGTTTTGCTGAGTTAGCGTTACGAATTCTTGTAAGCATATCAGCTATAGAATCTGTAATTTGCATTCCGTCAACCTCCTTTATGCAATTGCTTTACCAGCTTGCCTTCTTCACGCCGGGGATCTGACCTGCGTGAGCAAGCTCTCTGAAGCAGATACGGCATACACCGTATTTACGCAGGTATGCGTGAGGTCTGCCGCAGATCTTGCATCTGTTGTGTACACGTGTTGAGTACTTAGCCGGACGAGCGGCCTTAACTTTCATTGATGTCTTTGCCACGATAAACCCCTCCTTACTTGCTGAACGGAGCGCCCATAAGCGTGAGCAGCTCTCTTGCTTCTTCGTCTGTGCCGGCTGTGGTTACGAAGCAAACGTCCATACCACGAACCTTGTCGATCTTATCATATTCGATTTCAGGGAAAATCAACTGTTCCTTGATACCGACTGAGTAGTTGCCTCTGCCGTCGAAGGAGTTGGGGTTGATACCTCTGAAGTCTCTGACTCTGGGGAGAGCGAGGTTGAAGAATCTGTCAACAAATTCATACATCTTCTCACCACGGAGTGTAACTTTTGCACCGATGATCATACCTTCACGGAGCTTGAAGTTAGCGACTGATTTCTTTGCCTTGCAAAGAACCGGCTGCTGACCTGTGATAGCTCTGATGTCTGTTACGATAGCGTCCATCATTTTGGAGTTATCTCTTGCTTCACCGCAAGCGACATTGATTACTACCTTATCAAGCTTCGGGATTTGCATGACGCTCTTATAGCCGAATTTCTTCATCAACGCAGGTGCAACCTCGTTGACGTAGGCTTCCTTTAATCTTGCCATTTAGTCATGTTCCTCCCTTATTCAAACATTGCTTTGCAGTCGCTCTTCTTGCAGACACGCATCTTCTTGCCGTTCTTATCGTAGCCGTGACCGACTCTCGTTGCTCTGCCGCACTTGGGGCAAACCACCTGAACCTTATCTGCGTATAAAGCAGCTTCTGCTTTGATTATGCCGCCCGGCTCGCCCATCTGACGGGGCTTAACATGCTTTGAAACGATGTTGATACCCTCAACGATGACCTTACCCTCTGACGGACTGACCTGAAGGACTTTGCCCTTTGCGCCACGATCCTTGCCGTTGAGAACAACAACAGTATCGCCGGTCTTAACATGAACTTTACTCATTTATCCGCACCTCCTATTAAAGTACTTCCGGTGCGAGCGAGAGGATCTTGAGATAATCCTTATCACGAAGCTCTCTTGCTACCGGCCCAAAAATACGAGTGCCTTTGGGGTTCTTATCTTCTTTTATGATGACAGCTGCATTTTCGTCGAAACGAATGTAAGTGCCATCTTCACGGCGAATGCCCTTAACTGTTCTGACAACAACAGCCTTAACAACTTCGCCTTTCTTTACGACGCCGCCCGGTGCTGCCTTCTTAACAGAAGCAACTATAACGTCGCCGATATTAGCATATCTTCTTCCTGAGCCACCAAGAACACGGATGCACATAAGCTCTTTAGCACCTGTGTTATCGGCAACCTTGAGGAGAGTTTGTTGCTGTACCATTGATTTTGGCCTCCTTTATTAGCTGCACCAAATTACTTGGCTTTCTCTATGATTTCTACTACACGCCATCTCTTATCCTTTGAGATCGGGCGAGTTTCCATAACAAGCACTCTGTCGCCGATTCCACATTCGTTTTTCTCGTCGTGTGCTTTGATTTTAACTGTACGGTTGACGATCTTCTTATAAAGAGGATGTCTTACCTTATCCTTGATAGTGACGACAACGGTCTTATCCATCTTGTCACTGGATACGATACCAACCTGAGTCTTTCTGAGGTTTCTTTCCATGATAATTTAACCTCCCTTTCCTTAAGAATTGACGCCGTGTAATTCGATATCACGCTGAACCGTCTTGATTCTTGCGATGTCCTTCTTAACGGCATTTATTCTCATGGGGTTGTCAAGCTGGTTTACAGCCTGCTGGAAGCGAAGTTTAAAGAGCTCATCCTTAAGCTCTGCAAGTTTTGCGTCCATCTCACTGGCGGACAGTTTTCTTATTTCTTTTGCTTTCATTACTGTTCACCACCCATTTCCTGTTCTTTCTTCGTTACGAATTTGCACTTGATCGGAAGCTTGTTAGCAGCAAGACGCATAGCTTCACGAGCGAGAGACTCATCAACACCTGCGATCTCGAACATAACACGGCCCGGCTTAACGACTGCTACCCAATATTCGGGTGAGCCTTTACCTGAACCCATTCGAGTTTCAGCCGGCTTCTGTGTGATCGGCTTATCGGGGAAGATCTTTATCCAAACCTGACCGCCACGCTTGATGTAACGAGTCATAGCAATACGGGCTGCCTCGATCTGTCTTGATGTGATCCATGCAGGCTCAAGAGCAACAAGACCAAAGTCACCGTAAGTTACTTTGTTTCCCTTATGTGCAGCGCCTTTAAGACGGCCTCTCTGCACTTTTCTGCGTTTAACACGCTTTGGCATTAACATTAGTTTGCGCTCCTTTCCTTACGTGGTCTACGACGTCTGTCGCCTCTCGGCTTTCTGTCGTTGTTGATGTTGGCGGCATGAAGAACCTCGCCTGTGTATACCCAAACCTTGATACCGAGACGACCGTATGTGGTCTTAGCCTCTGCGAAGCCATAGTCGATATCGGCACGGATTGTCTGAAGCGGGATCGTGCCTTCCTTATAGGTCTCTGAGCGAGCTATTTCAGCTCCGCCTACACGACCCGAAACCTGAATCTTGATACCCTTTGCGCCAAGTCTCATCGTTCTGCCGATAGCCTGCTTGAGTGCTCTTCTGTAAGAAACACGTCTTTCAAGCTGACCTGCGATGTTCTCTGCGATGAGCTGAGCGTTAGCGTCGGGAATCTTAACTTCAATGATGTTAAGTGAAACATCCTTACCGAGCTTCTTCTCAAGAGTAGCCTTGAGCTTCTCGATCTCGCTGCCGCCACGGCCGATAACCATGCCGGGCTTAGCAACATGAATATTGATTCGAACACGCTTTGCGTCACGTTCGATCTCAACCTTCGGCACACCTGCCGGTGCAAGAGTTTCAAGGAGGTAGTTACGGATCTCGTAGTCCTCAACGAGAGTTGCGCCGAAGTCGCCCTTCTTTGCATACCAACGTGATTCCCAATCCTTGATAACGCCGATTCTTAAACCTGTCGGATTTATTTTCTGGCCCATTATTCTAACCTCCTCTGCTTATTCCATTTCCTTGAGTACAAGGGTAATGTGTGATGTACGCTTTAAAATGCGGTTCGCACGGCCCTGTGCTCTGGGTCTGATACGCTTTAAGGTCGGACCCGGACATACGTAGCACTCGGCAACGTATAACTTAGAAACATCCATATCCTTATTGTTCTCTGCATTAGCCATTGCTGACTTTAAAAGCTTTGAAACAACCTCACACGCAGCCTTGGGTGTGTACTTGAGGATTGCCATAGCCTTGTCAGCCGGCTGATTACGGATAAGGTCGAGAACTATCTGAACCTTACGAGGTGCTATACGCACAAAAGTAACTTTAGCAGTTGCTTCCATTTAAAATACACTCCTTTCGACTTATTTACCGTTGTTTGAGGTTTTTGAACCTGCATGACCTCTGAAGGTACGTGTAGGTGCAAACTCACCGAGCTTATGACCGACCATATCCTCTGTTACGTATACGGGCACGTGCTTTCTGCCGTCATGAACGGCGAAGGTGTGGCCGATGAATTCGGGATATATCGTTGAGCTGCGGCTCCATGTTTTAAGAACGATCTTCTCGCCCTTTTCGTTCATCTTTATAACTCTGTCGAGCAACTTCGGTTGCACGAAAGGTCCTTTTTTAGTACTTCTGCTCATTATTCATAGCTCCTTTCTCGACTTACTTGTCGTTGCGACGCTTAACAATAAGCTTGTCTGAACGGTTCTTCTTAGCTCTTGTCTTATAGCCGAGAGCAGGCTTGCCCCAAGGTGTAACAGGACCGGGACGACCGATCGGTGCCTTACCTTCACCACCGCCGTGCGGGTGATCGCACGGGTTCATGACTGAACCACGGACTGTAGGTCTGATGCCCATGTGGCGTGTACGGCCGGCCTTACCGATCTTAACGTTTTCGTGATCGGTGTTACCGACAACACCAACGGTAGCCATGCAGATAACGGGAACTTTGCGAAGCTCTGATGAGGGCAATCTGAGAAGAGCGTAGCCGCCTTCCTTAGCCATGAGCTGAGCTGAGTTACCTGCTGATCTTGCCAGCTGACCGCCTCTGCCCGGATAAAGCTCAACGTTGTGAACGATAGTACCAACGGGGATATTAACAAGCGGTAAAGCGTTACCGACCTTGATATCAGCCTCGGGGCCTGCTTCGATCTTGTCGCCGACGTTAAGTCCGTCCGGAGCGATTATATATCTCTTTTCGCCGTCTTCATACTGTACGAGACAGATATGAGCTGAACGGTTGGGATCGTACTCGAGGGTAAGAACAGTTGCGGGAATACCGAACTTGTCACGCTTGAAGTCGATCACACGGTACTTTCTGCGGTTTCCGCCGCCCTTATGACGAACTGTAATTCTGCCGTAGCTGTTTCTGCCCGATGTTTTGTTCATCGGCTCAAGCAAGCTTCTCTCGGGCTTAACCTTTGAGAGATTTGAGTAGTCAGTTACCGACATATTACGTGTACCGTTAGTCATAGGTTTATAAAATCTGATTGACATTTTGGTTCACTCTCCTTAAAGCAGCTTCGCGGGGGACTGTCGAACCCCCATACATCGCCGCCGGATTTTTTAAATTTTGAGCTCGCTCGCCCGTACCCTATATATAATAGTATAGACGAAAGCTCGTGTGTACCTCAAATAATTATTATCGGTACGCTCGGTTTGCGGCTTACAGTAAGCCGTCGAAGAAGTCGATGGTCTTTGAATCCTCGGTCAAAGTAACGACGGCTTTCTTCCATGACGGAGTGTAGCCCTCGAAACGACCGTATCTTCTTAAGTGACCGTTGTAGTTCATTGTGTTGACCTTAGCGACCTTAACGCCGAAAAGCTTCTCAACCGCAGCTGCGATCTCGGGCTTGTTAGCGTCGCCGGCAACCTTGAATGAATACTTCTTCATTTCTGTGCCCATCATGCTCTCTTCTGTGATGATCGGGCGGAGGATAATGTCTTCTGCAAACTTAGCCATTATGCATATACCTCCTCAATCTTTGAAACGGCATCCTTGAGAACTACGAGTGTGTCGCAGTTGAGAATGTCATAAACATTTAATGTGTTGACAAGTGTAGTCTTAACACCGGCAATATTTCTTGCGCTTCTGTAAACTACATCGTTCTTCTCGGGTAATACGATAAGAACCTTCTTGCCTGTTTCGAGATTTGAAAGAACCTTAACAACTTCCTTCGTCTTGATCTCGGCAAGCTCGAGAGAATCGAGAACGATCATCTCTTCTGCGGCAACCTTTGAAGAAAGAGCAGACTTCATAGCGAGTCTTCTGACCTTCTTGTTGATTGAGCCGCCATATGTGCGGGGCTTCGGACCGTGAGCGATACCGCCGTGTGTGAAGTGGGGAGCTCTTGTTGAGCCCTGTCTTGCACGGCCTGTTCCCTTCTGTCTCCACGGCTTGATTCCGCCGCCGCTGACTTCAGAGCGTGTCAGGGTTGACTGTGTGCCCTGTCTCTGATTTGCTAAATAATTAACAACTACAAGATGCATTGCAGATACGCTGGGCTCGATACCGAACACGTTAGCGTCAAGCTCTAAATCCGAAACCTTCTTACCTGCTACATCGAATACTGATACGTTAGGCATTTAGAACAACTCCTTTCTTACGCTTTTACGCTGTCAACAACAACAACGATGCCCTTCTTCGGGCCGGGGATAGCACCCTTGATAGCGATGAGGTTGTTTTCTGCGTCGATTTTTGCAACTTCAAGGTTCTGAACGGTTACACGCTCATGACCTAAGTGACCTGCAAGCTTCTTGCCCTTGAAAACTCTTGACGGATCTGAGCAAGCACCGAGTGAACCTGCGTGTCTTGCAACAGGGCCGGTACCGTGGGATTCCTTGAGTCTTCCGAAGTTCCATCTCTTGATAGCGCCGGCTGTTCCCTTACCCTTGCTCGTACCGACAACATCAACCTTGTCGCCTACGGCAAATACGTCAGCCTTGATGATATCGCCGACATTGTATGAGCTGATATCGTCAAATCTGAACTCTCTGAGAGCCTTCTTGGGAGCAACGCCTGCCTTGTCGAAGTGACCCTTCATAGGCTTGTTTACTCTTGCGATCTTCTTGTCGTCGAAGCCGAGCTGAACAGCTTCATAGCCGTCATTTTCAGCTGTCTTCTTCTGAACGACTGCGCACGGACCGAGCTCAACTACTGTTACGGGAATTACATTACCGTTTTCAGCGAAGATCTGGGTCATGCCGACTTTTCTTCCGATAAGTCCTTTTTTCATTTTAATTTACCTCCTTAGGTTATTGGTTGACTTTCGCCAACTTGACCAGACCGTGTCTTGTGAGATTAAGATTAGAGTTTAATCTCGATATCAACACTGGCCGGAAGCTCAAGACTTGTCAGAGCCTCAACAGTCTTAGCTGTGGGTCTGATAATGTCGATAAGCCTTTTGTGTGTTCTCTGCTCAAACTGCTCACGGCTGTCCTTATACTTATGAACAGCACGAAGGATCGTAACGATCTCTTTCTCTGTGGGAAGGGGTATCGGACCTGAAACCTGAGCGTTTGTACGCTTAGCGGTCTCAACGATCATTTCTGCTGCCTTATCGACGAGGTTGTGATCGTAACCCTTGAGTCTGATGCGGATTTTTTCTTTTACTGCCATTTTTTTACGCCTCCTTAAAATTGGCGGGCTTTGCTTTCTCACATTGTAAACACATTCCCGGGTGTTTTTAAATTGGGCATTTAAAAACCGGAACAATTGTTATTCCGGGAATACTGCGTGAAAGCGCATCTCACCGAAGCGTTACTTAAAGCGGACATAGCTATCCGGATTAACGCAAGCGTAACGCTCAAAGGGTGGATAATATAATTTCGCCCGGTTTAAAATCGGACATACTCCGCGGAAATTCCCTACCCTAAAGGTAGCCACCTCCCCCATCATCGCATATCATTTAGGTTGCAAACGGGCAAAATGACAGAATACGCCCGTTCACACGCTTGGATATGATAACATTTTCTTTGGTAAAAGTCAACTATTTTCGGCAAAAAAGTTTGTGAAAAACGCCGATTTTTTAAAGTTTTTTTCAGCGGTCAATATCTTGTGGCTAGATCCGCCGAAATCCACAATCGAAAACCCGAAAAACTCAAGTTATTTTGCGTAAGGCGAATTTTGTTTTTCGGTATTCGGCAGTCCTGCGGCGAAATTCGACATTATTCTCTTTTCCGGCGGCAAAAAAATCTCGCTCACCTCTTGCTTAGCGGTCAATAATTATGTATAATGCAATGTAGTATGGAAAATTATGATTTGCGGGGAATTATTATGATTTGATTTAAGACGTAAGCAGCACCGCAGCATAATGTGAAAATTTATAAATTTGTGAGGAACTTTTATGATTCAGTTTGAAGAATTGAGATTGAGACTTTTGGAAAGCGAAAAGCCGCTCACCGAGCTTGCCGGTGCACTGGGTCTTGATAAGATGAATGAGGAGATAAAACAGCTTGAGGCGCAGACAGCCGAAACGAGCTTTTGGGACGACGTTCAAGGCTCAAACAAGGTGCTTCAGCGCATATCACAGCTCAAGAACAAGGTCGCCGCATACGACAAATTAAAGACGGATTTCGATGACGCTCTTGTCATGATCGAGCTTTCCGACGAGGAAGAAGACCTTGAGCTTTTGCCCGACTGCGAAGAAAGCGTTAAGGCGGTCGAGGCGGAGCTTGAAAAACAGACCCTCGCCACACTTCTCAGCGGCGAATACGACGCAAAGAACGCTATCCTGACTTTCCACGCCGGCGCAGGCGGAACAGAGGCTCAGGATTGGTGTCAGATGCTCTACCGTATGTACGGTCAGTGGGCAACGAAGCATGGCTTCAAATTCACGACTGTCGATTTCCTTGACGGAGACGAAGCAGGTCTCAAGAGCGCAACGGTCGTCATTGAGGGCGAAAACGCATACGGATATCTCAAGAGCGAAATGGGCGTTCACAGACTTGTCCGTGTTTCGCCGTTCGACTCGTCGGGCAGACGTCACACCTCGTTCGCTTCTCTTGAAGTAATGCCCGAAATCGACGACACCATCGAGGTCGAGATAAGCCCCGAGGATATAAAGATGGAGGTTTACCGTGCGAGCGGTGCGGGCGGACAGAAGGTCAACAAGACTTCATCGGCTGTCAGACTTATCCATATCCCGACGGGAATCGTCGTTTCCTGTCAGGTCGAAAGAAGTCAGCATCAAAACCGTGAGGTTTGTATGAGAATGCTCAAGTCCAAGCTTATAGAGATCAAGGAAAGAGAGCATCTTGACAAGATAGAGGATATCAAGGGCGATCAAAAAGAGATCGGCTGGGGCAGTCAGATACGAAGCTACGTTTTCATGCCTTACACCTTGGCTAAAGACCATAGAACCGGCTATGAAATGGGCAACATCAACGCTGTTATGGACGGCGACATCGACGGCTTCATCAACGCTTATCTCAAGAAGCAGTCACTTGACAGCCTCGAGCAGTAATAACAAAAGCAGTTGCGTGGGTGCTTCACTCACGCAATTTTCATATCCGAGCATAAAACAAACCGTGGCGGTATCCGTCACGGTTTTTGTCATATTTTGTCGTTTTTGTTATGCGTTTTTCTTCTGCTGTTCGAGAAGCTTTTCGGCTTTCTTTTGTCTCTTGAGCTTTGCGCTGTATTTTTCCGACTCCAAATACTTGGGATATTCATTCGCCGCTATCGCACCTGCAATAAACACAGCCGTCAGCACGTACGACACGACCATCAGCGCAAGGGTAGCGTTTTTCTTTGTCAGTATAGCCTGTGTCGCCTCGTCATATTCGACCTCTTTTTCGGTCGCCGCAGAAGCTGTCGTTCCGTTGGCGTTTGATGTCAGCGCCGAAGCGAGACCCGATATAACGTCAACGACCTTCTGGGTCAGGTCGTCGGATGAGGTCGCCTCCTCGAACGCCGCCGAGTAGTGAACGTTCATGCCCGCCATAACACAGCCGAGAATGAAGCAGACCGAAAGCATCACAACATAAACTATCTTCGTTTTCTTATTAAAAAGCTTATCCATTTTATTTCCTCCGTACGGCTCACTTCGCCGATTTTTTCTTTGATGTTTCTTTTGTTGATTCCTTTGTTGTACCCTTTGTTGTGTCTTTTTCCGTTTCTTCGTCTTTGGAAGTTGTCAGCGCCTCCATGGGATCGGTGTCCTTCAGCGAGCTGATATAATAGCTTCCGCCGCTTGAGCGAAGTGTGATCTTGACATACTTCACGGGGTCGGGGGCTATCATGTCGCCGTTTGAAGCCTGCTTCCAATCTGTGTTAGCGAGACAGCCGACGGTGAGAATAACCGTTGAGCCTCTTTCGCTGACATCGGCTATCATCGGCGAGAATACGGGGTCGACACTCGTCAGCGGAATAGCATACTTGCCCTTTTTCGAGTTGTATTCAAACTGAACACCGTCACCGCCGTCGACCGTTTGGTGAAGCGGAGCGACATCTGTTCCGAAAAGGCGGACAAATTCGCTTTCGACAAGCTCCTTCGTGATAAGCATTCCCGTTCCGGAATACTCGACCGCATCGGGATCAAGGCCCTTGCTGAGAAGTGACCATATCGAAATACTCAAAAGCTGACTTTGGTCGGCATTGATAACGTCGTCAAAGGGTATCGGATCGCTCATGATAACGGGCGAGATATACTCCTTATATTCCTCTATCTTATCCGAATTGTCGAATGTCCGAGATATAGTTTGCACCGCCGAGCTTATCAGCGTAACAGTGCCTATCAACGCCAGCACCAATATAACTAAGCCGACGATCAGATTCTTTTTGCTTTTTGCGCTGTTCTCCTTTGCCATAAAGCTACCTCCCGTTTTGTTTTCATTAGGACATAACACAGTCATTATACACCGAAAACGTCATTAAAGCAAGTCCTTTATTTTAAACGTTTGATTTTGGGCGTTTGTATGCGATGGGGGCGAGCGTGAAGCCGGCGAAAGTCAAACGCAATACCTCAAGACGTAGGGAGTGCGGTAGCGAGCGAAGCGAGCGTGAAGCTGATGAAAGCTAAACGCAATACGCTCAAAACGCAGGACTGCGTTTTGAGTGCGAAGCAGTTTTTAAGGAAAGATTTTTGTCGAGACAAGGAGGAAACCGCAAGCAAGGACTGTCGCTTCGGGGTGCGGTAGCGAGCGAAGCGAGCGTAACGGCGGCTGTTCGTGTACCCCGAAGCGCTCGCCGCAGGCGAAGGGCGGAGTGGGTGCCGAACAGCCGCCCCGCTGATTTGACTGAGACAAAGAAGTCACCGAAAGGCTGATGAGACCGAGAGCAAACAAAAAAAGAGGCTCAAACGACCCTCTTTATGTAAGTATAGCAAAAACCGATTTAAGCGCCGGCATATCGCACCGACGCTTATGTCGGAAAAGAAAGGTTATCTTTGCTTGTTCTGCTGCTGTTGCTGTTCCTGCTGAGCTTGCTGCTGTTGTTGCTGCTTGTTCTGCTGATTTTGATTCTGCTTTTGCTGCTTGTTTTCCATTGTTCATCTTCCTTTCAATATATGATCGGATATATAAAACACAATATCCGTCAATATTATTGCCGTCATGTATCGGTTTATCCGCAGAAACAAAAATATCCATGCGTTTGCATGGATATTTTTGAAAAATAAAGAAGAGAAAAATGAAAAAAACAAAAAATTGTAACGGTCAAATTTAATTGGATTATCTCCACCCATATAATAGCAAATATAAAAGTGTAATGTGTGAACAAATTATGAACTATGCGGATTTTCCGTGAAAAAAACTGTTTTTTGGATATTTTTTGCCGTTTTTTGTCGACAAATTATCAATCCGTCTCGGAAATTCTCTTGAATTTATGCGGTTTTCTCGGATAGTTTTCAATAAAAACGGCTTCTTGCTGTCTATTTTGATACAGTTAGTATGAATATGACGACATTTGTCGCTCAATTTATAATTTCGAGATGATTATATGTCCGCATTTCGGTCGCATTTGCCGTCAGCTTAGCCGTGTATTATGCCGTTCGGCTTGGATAACCTATAAGCATTGAAGTTAAATTTGAATTTGACTTCACACTCAATATAAATGATCATAACGAAAGGTCGGTATTATGGATTACTTGCAGATTTTTTTAACGGCGCTGTTTTCGGCTGCCGTTCTTTTCGCCTTGACAAAGCTTATGGGCCACAAGCAAATGGCACAGCTTGATGTTTTCGATTACGTCAACGGTATAACGATCGGCTCAATAGTTGCGGAGCTTGCGACCGAGCTTGAAGATCCTCTCAAACCGCTTATCGCTCTTTTGGTGTATGCGGCGGTTGCGCTCCTTTTGAGTATCATCAGCAACAAGTTTCCCTCATCAAGAAAAATTATACTCGGTCATCCTGTTTTGCTTTTGGATAACGGGAAGATGTTCAGAAGCAATTTCAAAAAGTCGAAGCTTGACTTGAACGAGTTTCTCTACCTTTGCCGAGCTCAAGGGTATTTTGACATAAGTCAGATCCAGACCGCCGTTTTTGAAGCGAACGGCTCTGTCAGTATTTTACCGAAAAGCGCAAACAGACCGCTGACCCCCGAAGATATGAAGCTCTACCCTGCCGCTGAAAAGCCCGTCACCGAGGTCATAATGGACGGCAAGATAGTCAGCCAGAGCTTGGAAAAAATTCTCAAAGACGAAAACTGGCTGACATCACAGCTCAAAAGACAGGGCATACCGAGCATAAATCAGACCTTTTTCGCTTTCGTTGACGGCAAGCTGAATCTCACTGCGTACCCCATGGACTGATTATAATTCGGCTATGTCTTTCACGAGAGAGTCGATCTGTCCGTCATCGGTCGACCAGCCGGTGCAGAAGCGAACGACACGTCTGCCGTCATCAAGGAGTTTGTCCGGCTCAAATATATATTTCTCGGATAGCTTTTTCTCCTGCTTTTTGTCGAGTATGACGAACTGCTGATTTGTGTAGCTGTCAACGAACAGCGGTATTCCCTTTTCCGTGAAAGCCTGTTTGATACGCATTGCCTGTTCATTGGCTTTCCGAGTTATTTCAAAGTACGTTCCGCTTTCAAGCAATGTGTAAAATTGCAATCCGAGAAGCCAGCCCTTCGCCAAGACAGCCCCGTTTTGCTTCATGTAGGCTTTGAAATTCGGCTTCAGCTGAGGGTTTACCACAACGAGTGCTTCGCCGAAAAGTGCGCCGCATTTTGTGCCGCCGAAATAGAAAACGTCTGTCAGCTCGGCGAGGTCTTTAAGCGTAACGTCATTGACAGATGCGCCGAGGCCGTATCCCAGACGAGCGCCGTCAACAAAAAGATACATTGAATATTTATCGCATACACGTCTTATAGCTCTCAATTCGTCAAGCGAATACAGCGTTCCGTATTCTGTCGGGAACGAGATATACACAAGCTTCGGCGCTGTCAAATATTCGGGTTTTCCTCCGTCGTAATACTCCGCCGCACAGTTTTCGATCTGTTCGGCGGTTATTTTTCCGTCGGTTGATTTCAGCTGTAACAGCTTATGGCCGGTGTTTTCCACAGAGCCGGCCTCATGACAGCTGATATGTCCCGTTGTCGGTGTGATGACGCTTTCAACGGGTCTCAGTGCCGCCGATATGACGATATAGTTTGCCTGAGTTGCGCCGACAAAAAAGTGAACGTCAACGCTATCCTTATCTATGAGCGATCTTATTATACTCGATGCTTTGTCGCATATTTCATCTGCGCCGTAGCCGGCGTAGCTTTCGCCGCTTGTTTCGGCTATGGCTTTCAACACGCTTTCGTGAGCCGCTCGGTTATAGTCGTTATTCAGTCTAATCATTATATATGTCCTTTCTGCCTCCTTATTTGTCTCATCTGATTATACAGCCTTACGGATAAAAAAGCAAGTTTCTGCTAAGGTCGCCGCGGGAGCAAGATCTTTCCGCCGGCGGCGGAAACCCGCCGCCAGCGGCGGCGGCTTCTTCGCTTCGCGAAGAAGATCTTGCTCCCGCGGCGACCGCCAAAGTGGCACAGACCCCAACAAAAACTCCGACTCGGCGTATACCTATAAAGAGGAAACTTTCAATAAATAAGTCAAATGTAAAATTTTTCTGCTTTTCTTCACGAAAGTCGAAATTTACTTGATTTTGTATGCATAAAAGCTTATAATTACTCCGTAGCATTGAAATTCTAAGAAAGGTCGGATAAAATATGAAAACCTATGATGTAATCGTAATAGGTGCAGGTAACGGCGGTCTCGCAGCTGCTGCAACCTGCGCAAGAGAAGGTCTTTCAACGCTTCTTCTTGAAAGACACAACATTCCCGGCGGCTCTGCTACCTCATTTGTGAGAGGCCGCTTCGAATTTGAGCCGTCACTGCATGAGCTTGCCGGTTCAAGCAATCCCCCCGATGACGACACAGCAGCCCAGCTGTTCCAGCGTATGGACGCAGACTGCGACTTCCTCAACCACGAGTCAACATTCCGTCTCGTTGTTCCCGCTCAAGAGGGCGATAAGGACACCTTCGTCAATGAGGACGGCGTTGAGGTCAGCGTTGACGCCCGTATGCCTATCGGATTTGAGGAGTTCTCAAGAAAGCTCGATGAACTTGTCCCCGGTTCTTATGAAAGCTCAAGAAAGGCATTTGACCTGTCGGTCAAGATGTTCGACGCCTTGAATTCTCTCGATGATCCGTCGAAGATTCCGGCTCAGCTGAAGAACTTCCCCGACATTCTCCGTATGGGTGCTTATAACATGAACGATGTTCTTGACACCCTCGGTATGCCCAAGAAGGCTCAGGATATCTTCAATACATATTGGTGCTATCTCGGCGTTCCCGGCTCAAAGCTCGACTTCCTTTATTACATGGCTATGCTTTACAGCTATGTTAAGAACGGAACATCTATCCCCCATCTCAGAAGCCATGAAATGAGCCTTGCTCTTGATAAGGTTATCCGTGACAACGGCGGCGACATCTGGTATAACTCAGAGGTCACTAAGGTTATCATGAAAGACGGAAAGCCCGCAGGCGTTGTTATCAACGGCGAGAAAGAGGTATACGGTAAGCGCTTTATCTGTAACTCATCACCCAATAAGGTTTGGAGTGACCTGTTCGAGCTTAAAGACGTTCCCGAAAGACAGCTCAAGCTTCTTAACGCAAGAACTATCTCAACAGCTCTCACCACTGTCTACCTCGGCATGAACAAGACAAAGGAAGAGCTTGGAATTAAGGACTACTCAACGTTTATCGCTCCCACTTCTGACTCTGACGAGCAGTTCGCTCTCGTTACAAAATACGGCAGCGGATATTGCATCATCAACTGTCTCAATGAGATCATTCCCGATTGTACTCCCGAGGGTACGTGTCAGTTGTTCCTGACAGGAATGACGTTCGGCGACGTTATGAAGGGCGTTGAACCCAAGGATTATAAGAAGTTCAAGACAGAGGTCGCAAGAGATATGATCGCTACCTGCGAAAAGGCTCTTAACATCTCCATCACACCGTATATCGAAGAAATCGAGATCGGTCTTCCGCCCACATTCGCAAGATACCTCAACACACCGCAGGGTACTCCTTACGGTTACTGGCTTGAAAAGTGGGATAGTATGCTTCCCCGTACGATTCAGTTTGAAGCAGACAAGCCGTTTGATAACTTCCTCTTCTGCGGCGCTTCTCAGGAGCGTGGCGACGGTTATTACTCAGCTTATTACACCGGCGAAAAAGCCGCAACGCTTACAATTAAAGCATTAAAGAAGGAGGGCAAATAAGATGGTTGAAAATAAAACCGGTATTCTTAAACCGCTTAAAGCGACTAAGTTTATATCTGTCATTCCCGAAAGACAGTCAAGAATCAATAACGCACCCGCAGTTCTTCCCGATGAGGTAGACACCGCATATGAGATCGCTAAGGCTCTCCACCCCAACCGTCAGTATTTAAAGGTTGCCGATGTCAGAGAAATGGCTCCCGATTGCAAGACATTTACTCTTGTACCCGATGAAAGCAGAGGCACAACCTCTCTTGCATACTTCGGCGCAGGCAAGTATCTGACAGTATTCGAGACGATAGAGGGAATGCCCATCACAAGAGCATACTCCATATCATCAGCTCCTAAGGCTTCACTTGAGGGCAAGTACACCTTGACTATCAAGCGAGTTGAGGGCGGTCTCATGTCAAGTTACATTCTCGACACATGGCAGGTCGGAACAGAGGTCACTGTTTCCGCACCCTCCGGCAACTTCGAGTATCAGCCGATAAGAGACGCCGAGACGGTTATCTGTCTCGCAGGCGGCAGCGGTATCACTCCGTTTCTCTCAATGGCTAACGCTATAGCCGACGGCGACGAGGATTTCAAAATGATCCTCCTTTACGGCAGCAGAAATTATGACAACATTCTTTTCCGTGACGAGCTTGCAGAGCTTGAAAAGAAGTGCGACAAGATAAAGGTCGTTCATGTTCTCAGCGATGAGGGCAAGAAGGTCAAGGGCACTGAAAAGGGCTTCATCACCGCAGAGCTTATCAAGAAGTATGCACCCGAAAATGAGCCGTATTCAGTCTTCCTTTGCGGCCCTCAGCAGATGTACGCTTTCGTTGACAAAGAGCTTGAAAAGTTAAATCTCGAAAGAAAGTATGTACGTCACGAAATGTTCGGCGAGTTCCACAATCCGCAGACACAGGACGATTATCCGCAGGGTGTACCCGAGAGAATTAAGATCACGGTTACTATTCAGGATAAGACAACGACCGTTTGGGGCTACTCATCGGATTCCGTTATGCAGACACTTGAGAAGAACGGCATTTCCGTTCCCTCACGTTGCAGAAGCGGCGAATGTGGATTCTGTCATTCACATCTGCTTTCAGGTAAGGTTTACGTTCCGAAGCATCTTGAGTATCGCCGTCTTGCCGACTACAAGTTCGGTTGCATTCATCCGTGCTGCTCATTCCCGTTAACAGACCTTGAGATCAACGTACCTGTTGCGAAATAATCAACAACATATATCAAAATCGGTGTTCCTTTCGGAGCACCGATTTTTTGTATGCTTTTATCAAAGCTTCTTTAAATATCTTATGTCGCAGGCGAAATGCCCTGTTGCGCCCAACGGGTCGGCTATGCGCTTAAAATCATATTTCTCATAGAATTTTTGAGCCGCTATCATGTTTCCGAAGGTCTCAAGATAACACTGAGAATAATATTTCTTCGCAAAGTCGAGTGCTTCTTTTATAAGAAGATGTGACACACCCGTGCCTCTGACCTTCGGTACGCAATACATTTTCTGCAATTCGCAGATACCGTCTACGCCGGGAAGCTCACCTATGCCGACACCGCCGACGACCTCCCCCGTTTCGTCTTCGGCGACCCAGTATTTTCTACCCTCGGTATTATATATCTCGGAAAAACGTCCGAGGTCGGGGTCTGCCCATGCCGTTCCCTCGTGAGCCGCACCGTATTCCGTCAAGCAGTCTCGAATTATCCCCTCTATTATCCTGTTATCTCGGCTCTCTATCTCTCTTATTTTATATTCCATTTTATCCTCCTTAAAACCGATATCTTTCTTTGAATATATTGTAACACACCCGTACGAAAAAAGCAAAACCGCAGGCTCACGCTTGCGGTTTATTTTTATCATATTCGATTTTGTCCGCTCGGCTTCTCGGTATACATTTTATGATTATCGAGATAAGCTCATCTATCGTCATTCGGCACCCGTCATTGAGCCAGTCGAAAATCATGGCGGTTATGCCGTTTATATAAAAGGACATGATATATTGCCGCTCGGCTTTCGGAACGTTCAGCTTTTCGAGTATCGGGTTGAAAATATTGACAAACATTCTCGTGTAAGTCTCGTGGCTGTTGAAATTTGTCGGATTTTCCATTGCCGCCTTGTATATGCTTTTGTGTTCGCTTATGAAGTTCAAATAAGGCTTGAGGTATTCGGGCGTTATCAAGAACAGCTCATCTTGAGAACATTCGCCGATACGTCTGATAAAGTCGGCGCCGTCAACCGCAAAATACGAAGTGAATCTCTCATGCATAAGTCTGATGCTTTCGTCTAAGAGGTCACGTGTGTTCTCATAATGGAGATAAAATGTTGAGCGGTTGACACCTGCGAGAGAGCATATCTCTTTTATCGTGATAAATTCAAAGTCCTTTTTTTCAAGCAAGCTCATCAGCGCCTCGTCCATTCGAAGCGCAGTATTAAAGTATTTGCTTTCAGACTTATTCATAATCACCGTCTCCGATCAAGTTTAAGCTGTGTAAGACCATATACACCGTTATCGCTATCACGAGTGCATATACGGCCGTGCCCGTGAGAGTGTTCATTCTTTCACGGAAGTAGCGACTGTTTTGCGAAAATTCAAATATCATAGCGTCCTGCAACACCGTCAGTGACATCAGCGCCGCTATAAAACTCAGCGCCTTTATCGCCGAAAGCACGGGGCTTGACGTGTGTCTGTATTTGATGAGATTGATTATCGAGGCGGTCAGCTTATAAAACGTATACGCCGCCACCGCATATATCGTATACATCGGATACACGGTTTCGGTCTCTATCTCTATGAGCATGATTATCATGTATCCCATCGGTATATTCAGCGCAAACAGCAGCCATGCCGTTATTTTATACTGCTTCTTTTCAAATTCAAAGCCGCCCTCACGGTCTTTTATTTCGTATGCGTGAGACAGTACCGCTCTGATAATTCCGAGCAGCAGAAAATATACGCCGCTCGCACCGAGCCATATTGACGAGCTGACAGCGCCCGACACGAGATTGACCGCAGCGTACACGAAATTGACCGCCATGCTTATGCGAATACCTACGCTTGTTCTGAAATGTTCGTCCTTCATATATCTCTGCGTGATTTCGGCAGAGTTGATCCCCCTCAGCGCCCTCATCAGCTTTCACTTATCTCTTTGGCAAGCTCAATTATCTCGAACGCATATTTCTCTCTGCCTTTTTCGAGGAGCTTTTTATGTATGGGGAAGTTGATGCCGACGCCGATCATGCCGACAACGCCGACAACGATACCGATAGCGACCGATGCGGGAGTGCCTGCGCCGATGACCTTCATCGCAAGGCACATGCCCGTTCCGAAAACGAGAGTAAAGATTATCCCAAAGGTGTAGGCGAATACGTTCGCCGGAAGCTTAGCTTTTCTGTCAAGCTTTTTGAGTGCGACCACCTTTGAAGTGCTTTTCGGTGCGTATTCGTTGGCGATCTGCTGAGCGTAAATTTTGTCTGTGTTCATGTGTTTTGTCTCCTTAAAGTCGTTTTATTCATTTTACGTTTTAATTATAGACCGACAAAAAGGCAAAGTGAACAACACAAACCGTGACTTTTGTTGTGTTCAGTATGAATTTGAAAAAATTTCCGCCATGCTTTTCTTCTTTCGGCACGGCTTTTTAAGTGAGCCGAGTTGATAAAAGATAAGCCGACGGTATAAACGGAAAAAACCACCTGACGAATCAGGTGGTAAAGTCTCTTTTTGCAACAATGTTATGCGTTGTCTCCGTCAGCAGTATCGTCTTTTGAGAAAATAGCCATAATCGTTTTAAAAATTAACTTTATGAGCTCAATGAATTCACCGAGTGTCATGGGTAATTCTCCTTTCATCGCTTTTAATACATTTGAATTGTATCATACTTTTGTCAACAAGTCAACAAAAATTTAACATTTGTCAGAATTTTATTTTTTTTACAAAGTTTTTTATAATTATTTTTGCTTGCTACAAAAATATTCGTCAGATTTGCGACATTGTTCGACTTTTGTTTGACATAAGTTTTCGACACGTGACTGTTTTTTAATTAAAGATGAATAAAGTTGAGTTGAAATGTGACGGTTTTAGGTTGTAGGTTGTAGGAAGTAGGGGGTAGGTTGTAGGGGGTAGGTTGTAGGTCGTAGGTCGTAGGTCGTAGGTCGTACCCCTCTGTCGGCTTCGCCGACATCTCCCCTAAAGGGGCGACGAGGGTCTCATTTTTAATTAAAGCTAAAGGAAGTTTCTTGCCTCCCATATAGGGGAGGTGGCAAAAGTCGCTTGCGACTTTTGCCGGAGGGGTACAGCCAACTCCCAACTCCCTACCCCCCTACTACCTACTCCCTACTACCTACTCCCTACCCCCTACTCCCTACTTCCTACAACCTACCACCTAAAATCTAAAACCGTGCCGCAAAAAACAGTCCGCAGCTTTCGCAGCGGACTGTCTGTTTTCATCAATATTATTACTTCGCAAAGTCTGTCGCTCTTGTTTCCCTGATAAGATTGACCTTGATCTGTCCGGGATACTCGAGTTCTTCTTCGATCTTCTTGACGATATCTCTTGCCAAAAGCACCATTTGATCATCGTTGACCGCATCGGGCTTGACAATAATTCTGACCTCACGGCCTGCCTGTATCGCATAAGAAGTTTCAACGCCCTTGAAGCCTTTTGTGATCTCCTCAAGCTTTTCAAGTCTCTTGATATAGTTCTGGAGATTCTCACGTCTTGCGCCGGGTCTTGCCGCCGAAATAGCGTCTGCCGCCTGAACGAGACAGGCTACAATGCTCTTAGGCTCAACGTCGCCGTGGTGCGCTTGGATCGCATTGACAACGATATCATTTTCCTTATACTTCTTGGCGTATTCGACACCGAGTTCGATATGTGAGCCTTCAAGCTCATGGTCGAGCGCCTTTCCGATATCGTGAAGCAAGCCGGCTCTCCTCGCAAGCTTAACGTCTACGCCAAGCTCGGAAGCCATAAGACCTGCGATATAGGAAACCTCAAGTGAATGGTTGAGAACGTTCTGACCGTAACTCGTTCTGTAGCGAAGTCTGCCCAAAAGCTTAACAAGCTCATGGTGTACGCCGTTAACGCCTGCGTCAACAACAGCTCTTTCGCCCGCTTGACGGATTGCGTGTTCGACTTCCTTTTTGCTCTTTTCGTGCATTTCCTCAATTCTCGCCGGATGGATTCTTCCGTCGATTATGAGCTTTTCGAGAGTGAGTCTTGCGACCTCACGACGAATGGGATCGAAGCTTGAAAGAGTGATCGTTTCGGGTGTATCGTCGATGATGAGGTCAACGCCCGTGATGGTTTCAAGCGTTCTGATGTTTCTGCCCTCTCTGCCGATGATTCGGCCTTTCATTTCATCGCTGGGCAGAGCAACGACCGAAACGGTCGTCTCAGCCGCATGGTCGGCGGCGCAGCGCTGAATAGCTGTCGAGATGATCTCTCTTGCCATGGCATCTGCCTCGTCCTTGGTCTTTTGCTCATATTCCATGAGCTTGACCGCCTTTTCACGGGTCAGATCACCGTCAAGCTTTTCAAGAAGAACGACCTTAGCCTGTTCTTTTGTATATCCCGAAATCTTCTCAAGCATTTCTAACTGACTTCTTTTGATGCTCTCTGCTTCGGCCATTCTTTCTTCGCATTGCTTCGTCTTGTTGTTGAGGATCTCCTCTTTTTTCTCGAGAGCCTCCATCTTCTTATCAAGACTTTCTTCCTTTTGAATGTTCCTGCGTTCTTGACGCTGAACTTCGTTTCTTCTGTCTCTTATCTCTTTGTCGGCTTCCGTTCTTATCTTGTGAGCTTCATCCTTAGCTTCAAGTATGGCTTCTTTCTTTTTCGTTTCAGCCTCATTGATAGCGTTGTTGATGATCCTCGTCGCTTCCTGTGTCGCAGAGCCTATAGCGGCTTCGGCAACCTTTTTTCTGTGATTCTGACCTAACAGGAATCCGACCACGCCGAATATTGCGGCGCTGATAACAACGGCAATTATGACAATGATTATATTTACGGAATTCAAAGCAGCAGCACCTCCTTTTCAATAAATTAAATAGTGGTTATCAACCTAAAATCAATCATCAAAAGAATAACAGTAATGATAAATGCATAGGCGATGAGACACCTCGGTGTCCACCGTAAGCGTACGGCAAAAATATGTCCGAACATCCATTAGATAATTTTCACCGTTCGTGCTAAGCATGACAATATTTAATCATAGCTTATCTTGTATATTTTAAAACAAAAGCGACGATATGTCAATAGAAACGAACGAATAAATTATATAATATGACAAATGAAATCAGCTCAAGACAGACCGAGGCGGCCGCAAATTGCGACCGCCCCGATCCGAAAACTGTTTAGAAAATTATGAAAAAAACATTAAGCCTCTTGTGCCTCTTGCGCCACTTGCTCATGGAGTGCTCTGACATGAGCGTAAATCGGCTCAAGCTTTTCTTTGGTTAAGGGATAACCGAATCTCATAAGAAGCCATACACCCGTGTAAACGAATGCGGGGATTATCGTGCAGATAAACATGATCTTCTTACTTGTGTCGTTCTCCGTGATGAAGCCGAGACCGGCTGTCTTGCTGTCATAGTGAGCCCATGAGAGAAGGAACAGACCGCTTGTGTCGGCGATAGTCTGACCGAGCTTTCTTGAGAAAGTGTAAACCGCATAGATAGCGCTTTCGTTTCTCTCGCCCGTGACGTATTCCTGATAGTCGATAACGTCCATAACGACCGCCCAGCAGGTAAGGCTGACGAACGTATAGCCGAAACCGATAACGAGGAGGGCAAGCATGAACAGCCATGACGGGAATATGCCCTGCTCGGGATTAACGAGATTGATGAACTTTTCGCTGTTAGCGCCGATAGCCAAAAGCACGGCGGCAATGGCAGCGATTATAGATGTCTTTCCGCAAAGCTCTTTCTTGCCGTATTTTTCGACAAGCCTCGGCATGAATATGATGAGAACTACCATCGGAAGATAGTTGCATATTGTTCCGAGAATGCTGAGGTCTGTGTTGCAGAAATAGTTTTTATAAAGGTATGCGTTAAACGAGTTGAACTGAAGCTGGCCGCTGATAAGCAAGCCTGCGAGTGCGACCGTCACGAAAGGTCTCGATTTGATGAGACTGCCGTAGGTCTTCTTGAAGTCCATCTTAGGCTCAGCCGCCGAGGGTACTCTCTCCTTGGTGGTCTTGTAACCGGCAAGGTAGAAGATAATTGAAAGTATACCCATAACGAGAGCGAAAATAAACATCTTATTTCCGTCGGCGACCTTGATGACCTTGCCTGTAACGGCGTCGATCTCGTTGGTGGCTGTGTAAATGAGCATCGGGGCTAAGAGCGAAACAACGCCGCCGCCAACGCCCGTACCGACCGAACGGAAAGTCGAAAGGAGTGTTCGTCCCTTGGGGTCGTCTGTTATAACGGAAGCCAGCGAGCCGAACGGGATATTCATACCGGTATACATCATACCGTAGAATATGTATGTCACATAGCATATAGCTAAGAGAGCTGTTTGATTAGTCGTGAAATTATTCCACGGAACAAAGCAAAGAATAGTTGCTATACCGAGGGGAATACTGACGGTTTTAAGATAGGGTCTGAATTTGCCGTCTTTTCTCGGCGCACGTCTTGCGACCATTGCACCCCAGATAGGGTCGTTGATACAGTCCCACAGACGGCTTATGAGCATCATAACGCCCGCCTTTGAACCGCTGATACCGAAAACGTCAGTCATGAAAAGCTTCAGATAGCTTGAAATATATGTCAAGTTAAACATATTGGCGGCTTCGCCTATAGCGTATCCCGAGGCTTCCTTTATGCCGATCTTGTTAGGATGGTCATTGACAGGTGTCGGCTCTTTGATCTTTTCTTTTTTTGCCACTTCGACATCTCCTTTTAAAAGTGATTCGTTAATGAATTATAACATTTAGATAAACTTATTGCAAGAGCTTTCGCAAAATTTGTATAAAAGTGAACGGAAAATTAACATTTTCAGTCGTTTCGCTCATCTGTATCTGACTTTGTTTGCGATACAGATAATGCCCTTGCTTGTGATATCGACAACTCCGTAGTTTCCGTCACGGATACTTCCGGGGTTAAACAGGTGCAAGCCGTCGTTATAGTCGATGAGCGGCGTATGCGTATGTCCGAAAAGAGCAAGCGAAGCGTCATGCTCCCTCGCCGAAAAGCAGAGCATCTCCGGCCCGTATTTTACTCTTTCGGCGTATCCGTGGGTGATATAGATTCTTTTTCCGCCGACAGATATTATTTCGTACGCATTCAAGCGAGATGAAAGATCGCAGTTGCCTTTAACACGTACAAAGGTCTTGTCGGGATAAAACGGGATAAGCGATTCGATATCGTCTGCGCCGTCGCCTAAATGAATGACGTATGCGGCGGTGGGCTGCTGTTCGATAGCCAGTGCGGCACTGTGTCGGTCACCGTGGCTGTCAGACATAACGAGAAGTCTCATTCATATTTCTCCTTTCGGGTGAATAGTATGTTTTAGAATTTATATGTGGGTGGGCTTGTGTTGGTGCTTTTAGAAGTACCCTTCCGTCACAACTTCATTGTGCCACCTTCCCTTAGTGAAGCTACGCTTCAGTTAATAGTTAATAGTGAATAGTGAAAAAGTGAAATCGTCACATACCAACCAAGTCGCAGAAACCGAAAGTCAGCACGTCTAGCATCTAGCATCTAACATCTAAATTAGCAACGCTCTCCCGAATACCGTTATATTAAATCGGTATTTTGTGAGATTATTATATCATCTGAAAGAGGGAATTTCAATGGATAGCGAAAGACTCAATGAGCTTATTTCAAAAATCAAGGGAAACGAGGCGGCTGCACCCGAGTGTATCAACGACTTCATCAACAACAATCTCACCGAGGAGCAGGCTTCTGCGGTCAACAGATTTTTGCAAGACCCACAGCTGATAAGCCGTCTGCTCGCAAGCGATCAGGCGAAACAGCTTATTTCCCGTTTGACCGATAAGGAGGGGTAAGCTTGGATATCGGCGACATTCTCTCCTCGCTCAGCGCCGAGGATATGCAAGCGCTTCAAGGCATTGCCGCTTCGCTGATGGGCTCTGATAAACAAAGCGCCGCTTCTTCCGATTCCGCACCGCCTACGCAAGCTTCCGATGTGAATTCTTCCGAGAACACCGCCACCGTATCCGGTGCAATGCCGTCGGGGGCTTCGTCTAAGCCGCCGTCGTCGGCTTTGGGTGCGGTCGGCGGCTTAGATATGAAAGCTTTTTCCGATATGGCAGGCATCATGTCAAAGCTCAACAGCACGGGTAACGACCCTCGATGTCAGCTCATAGCTTCTCTTAAACCTATGCTCTCACCGGAAAGACAGCAACGAGCCGATGAAGCGATGAGAATTATAAAGCTTCTCGATCTTCTGCCTATATTGAAGGATTCGGGAATACTGAAAGGAGTGCTCGGACAGTGACGGAATATTCTTACAGCGACCTCGTTAAGATGCAGGACCAAGCAATACGCAGAGTCAGAGAAATGCAGGAGAGAGCAAGACTTACCGTCAAGGAAAACCCCTTGCCGCCGCTCGATAATTCGACTTCATTCGACAATTCACCGTCGGGCGATAGGCTTCATAACAGCTCAGACTTAGAGCGTACGAAAGGAAATTTTAATTCTGATAAAAACTTACCGTCGGGCGATAGATTTCATAACAGTAGTGACTTAGAGCGATCGAAAAATTCGCCGTCGGGCGGAGGACTTCATAACAGCACACATCAAGAGCGATCAAAAAACTCACCGTCGGGTGATAGGCTTAATAAAAGTAGCGACTTAGAGCGATCGAAAGGAAATTTTAATTCTGATAAAAATTTTTCGTCGGGCGATAGACTTCATAACGGCTCAGACTTAGAGCGATCGAAAATCCTGTTGCCGCTTATCATGCTGTTGAGCCGTGAGGGGGCTGACAATATCCTCATGATTGCCCTTTTATATATCCTTGCGTGATTGACAGGCGGGCGAAAATGTATTATCATAGCCGTAGAAAACAAAGGAATCGAGGTAAAATTTTATGTTCGTTTACAAACCGAAGGGCGTTTGCTCAAGAGAAATAAGAATAGAGCTTGACGGCGATACCGTGAAAAAAGTCGAATTTGAGGGCGGCTGCAACGGCAACACCAAGGGCGTGGCAAGTCTCGTCGAGGGAATGAATATCGACGAGGTCATCGACAGACTCGACGGGATAAAATGCGGCTTCAGAGGCACATCATGCCCCGACCAGCTGTCAAAGGCACTTAAAGCGGCACGGCTTGAAAAGAGGTAATAGGTTGTAGGTTTTAGGTTGTAGGCTGTAGGGAGTAGGGAGTAGGAATTTAGTTAATAGTGAAGAAGTAAACCCCACCGGCACAACTTCGTTGTGACTTGTGCCACCTCCCCTATAGTGGAGATGCCGATTTAGATGCTAGATTCCAGATGCCGGACGTGCTGAGTCGCCACTGTAATAAAACCCCAAGCAAACACGTCTAATATCTAACGTCTAGTATCTAACATCTAGTATCTAACATCTAAAACACCCCACCGTCAAAATCCAAAGGATTTTGACGGTGGGGTATCTAGTGTCTAGTGTCTAGTATCTGGCAACATTTCTTCAAGCTTTTTCATTATCAGCTTTACGCCCGTGTCTATGTCGTCGGTTTCCGATACGGCTTGTTCCATGGGGCAAAGTCCTGTTTGGCTTCGGTTTATTATGTGTTCGGTCAAGTTTTCGAAGCTGTATTTTATGCCGTGCTTTTCAAAAAGTCTCTGTCCGCTTTGCGAAAGTGTTACGGCGTGTACGGCTGTCACTCCCGCTTTGATGAAAAGCATTGCCGCCGCTTTTCCGACGACCTTATCTGCGGCGCTGTAGCCGTCAAGCTTCTTTCCGCTTGATATGAAGCCGACCATGGGTGCGACACCTCTAAGATCACTTGTTATCACTTCTCCGTTTTTGCAAAGGGCGAGGGTGTGATCTTGAAGTGCGGCTGTTGCGATCTCAATATCAGTCATCGGCTCTGTCTCTCGTCATCAGCTTTTTAAGCCCGATAACAGCTATGGGTGCTATGACCGCTTGAACAGCCAAGCCGTATACGCCTGTTCCGATCTGAGATAATACTGCGGAAACCGTGAGAGGTGTGAAGTTAGCGAAAATCGCAACGAGTAAGACGAAAAACGCTCTGCCGCAAAGCTGACCCGATATAACAGCCGGAAAAGCCATGAGTGAGTTTTTCTCTATCTTCTCGGAGAAAAGACCTGTCACGAATGCGAAAACAGCAAGCTCAGCCATCATGAACGGAAGTCTTTCAAGTGTCGGCATTGCTTCACCTAATGATGAAGTGATAATAAAGCTGACAACGGGCGAGATCATTCCGACCGCAAGACCCCAACGTGCGCCTAAGAGACAGCCGCCGAGAAGTATCGGCAGATACATCGGAAGCCACTTTACGCCTGCCTGTGCGCCGACCGCAAGGTGAGCTAACTGCGGAAGTATGACCGCCATTGCGACGATTCCGGCGCTGACTAAGGCCTTGACTGTGATTTTTGTTTTTTCTGTTGCCTGTTTTCTTGTTAATACATTTTCGATCATTTGATTATACTCCTTTTAAATTTCGTGATATTTCGTTTGTTTTTTTGTACGCAGTGAGTTATTTCTTCTCGAACTCCTCGACTACGGATTTTAACAGCTCTCTTATTTCAAGATGCTGAGGACAAGCTTTTTCGCATTTTCCGCATTCTATGCAATCGGAAGCCTTTCCTTTCTCCTGTGTGTATACGCCGTAGTAGTAATCGGCGTTCCAGTCGTTATACATTTTCTTTGTGTTCATGCAAGAGAAAAGGTCGGGTATAGATATGTTCTTCGGACAGCCGTCAACGCAATATCTGCATGAGGTGCAGGATATCAGATGCATCGAACGGTATACATCACATATCGCATCTATGGCTTTATGCTCGGTCTCGTTGAGAGGCTTGAAGTCTTTCATATATGAAAGGTTATCCTTGAGCTGATCCAAGTTGCTCATGCCCGAAAGCACCATCATTACGCCGTCAAAGCCTGCGGCGAATCTTATGGCGTAGCTTGCGGCACTGCCGCCGTTTAAGCTTTCGATTATCTTCTTTCCCTCATCGGGGAGGTTGGCGAGATAGCCGCCTCTGACGGGTTCCATGACAATAACGGGCTTATGATGCTTCATGCATACCTCATGACATTTTCTCGCTTGAACGGCAGGGTCGTCAAGGTCAATGTAGTTCAGCTGAAGCTGAACGGCTTCAATCTGCGGATACTCGGTGAGTATGCGGTCAAGCACCTCGGCTGTGTCGTGGAATGACAGACCGACGTGTTTTATCTTGCCCTCGGCTTTAAGCTCAAACGCCTGTTCATAGGCTCTGCACTTTTTGTATTTCTCGAATAAAGCGCTCGATTGGGCGTGCATGAGATAAAGGTCGAAATATTCCACTCCGCAGGTCTCAAGCTGTTTTTCGAAAAGCGGTCTTATTTCTTCCTCTGACTTAAACAGAGAGTCGGACAGCTTATCTGTCAGAACAAAGCTTTCACGGGGATATCTTTCGGCGACGCATTTTCTTATCGCTACCTCGCTGTTTCCCTCGTGGTAAACACGGGCTGTGTCAAAATAGTTAAAGCCTTCCTTCATGAAGATATCCACCATTTGACAAAGCTCGTCGTAGTCGATATCTTTGTCTTTCATCGGCAGTCGCATGAAACCGAAGCCGAAATTTTTCTTGATGTTTTCAAATCCGTTCAAAACATTTTCCTCCTTTTAGTCATTTTAAACATGCTTATTTATTATATAACCTAAAGTCGGGTTTAAGTCAAGAGCTATGAAAAATATAATTTGTTCAAGGCTCGATTTGTTGCTTTGATAAGCCGTGAGGTATACTATTATAATATATAAGCAAGGTCGGTTTCGCCGAATATCTTAATGCAAACTTTGATTTATAAGCATTGAAGTTAAATCCGAAGTCGCCTAAAACGGCATCTTTTCGCCAATGCCGTGTCGGAAATCCTCGACAGTCTTATTTTGAAAAGACAGCTCAACGTACTTTTGTAATCGAGCTTTCTTCAGCCTACGAAGTTTCTCGCAAAATCCAAGCGAAATCAGCGGGGCGGCTGTTTGGCACTCACTCC
>CAYZOU010000022.1:0-35126 GCA_964480405.1 uncultured Faecalibacterium sp.
AACCACGGCGGCTTCGCCGCCGTGAACGCTGCCTGCGGCAGCGTTGCCCGCCCCCGTAGCTCTCCCCCACCGCAAACCAACTGAGCGAAACGAAAAGAATAAAGATATTTAAGCGTATGTGTTGACTGAGGGAAAAAATTACAATATAATTGATAGGATAACATCCTTGAGGAGGCCTTTAAAATGAAAACCGTAAAGAAATACTTTAAACGCTATTTTGTTGACGGAATGAGTGCAATGGCTTTGGGTCTGTTCTCATCGCTGATAGTCGGACTTATCATAAGCCAATTAGCCAAAATTCCTCATCTTGACTTTTTGGCGAGCTTCACAGATGTACTTTCGGCGTCATCACCCGTTGTAGGCGGTGCGATCGGTTGCGCTATAGCGTGGGGTCTTAAGCATAAACCGCTGGTCATATTCTCATGTGTAGCCGTCGGTGCGTTCGGATATAGTCTCGGCGGCCCTGTCGGTGCTTTCTTGGCGACAACTGTCGCAAGCGAAGTTGCGGGTCTTGTCGCCGGAAAGACAAAAATTGATATCGTCTTGACTCCGATAGTCGCTATTACCGTCGGTGGCTTGGTCAGTAAGTTTGTCGGCCCCGGTGTATCGTCTGTTATGAACGGAATCGGTGAAGCTATAATGAAAGCCACTGAGCTTCATCCGTTCCCGATGGGTATTATAGTTTCGGTTATAGTCGGCCTCGCCTTGACCGCTCCGATAAGCAGTGCCGCCCTTTGTATAATGCTCGGTCTTGACGGGCTTGCGGCAGGTGCGGCTGTTGTGGGCTGTGCGGCGCAGATGGTCGGCTTCGCAGTGACAAGCTACAAGGTAAACGGTGTAGGCGGCCTCATTTCACAAGGTATCGGCACAAGTATGCTCCAGTTCGGAAATATTATGAAGCGACCTCAAATTCTGCTCGCTCCGACCTTGGCAGGCGCAATTCTCGGCCCGATATCAACCTGCGTACTTAAAATGACAAACACTCCGACAGGTGCAGGCATGGGTACAAGCGGTCTTGTCGGTCAGTTCGGCGCTGTTGAAGCAATGAGC
Organism: uncultured Faecalibacterium sp.; assembly: GCA_964480405.1. GTDB lineage: Bacteria > Bacillota > Clostridia > Oscillospirales > Acutalibacteraceae > UBA6857. Next base: position 1,051 of record CAYZOU010000022.1, read on the forward strand.
GGCTCTGTCAGCACGGGCGTTTTGATAGCCGAAATAGCTGTCATGCACTTTATTGCTCCGGCCGTTCTTTCTATACTGTTTCATCTGCTTTTCAAAAAGCTCGGTATAGTCAAGGACGAATACCTTAAACTCCAAGATATTGACGGTGATAAATAATGAATGTATACGATTTTGACGAAACTCTCTACGACGGTGAAAGCTCTCTCGAATTCTTCCTTTATTACTTCAGAGTAGATCCGTCACTTGTGAAATTTCTTCCGAGCGTGTTAAAGGCACTTGTGCTGTATAAGGCGGAAAAAATTACTCTTGATGAATTTCTGAATGACTACGGCAAAACAGTCGAGGATTATATTGCGAATCACAAAAACGACTTTGAGCGTACGGCAAAAAGCTTTTGGGATAAAAAGATAAACAAAATCAAGCCGTTTTATAAGAATATACAGAAGCCCGACGATGTCATTATAACGGCTTCACCCGACTTTCTTATTAAAGAAGCCTGTTCAAGACTCGGAATAGAAAATCTTATCGCCACTAAAATCGACCTCGTTTCCGGAAAGATCGAATCTCCTTGTTTCAGAGAAGCTAAGATCGACCGCTTTCGTGAGGTATACCCCACACAGGATATCGACGATTTTTATACCGACTCAATGAATGACAAATTCCTTATGCCTCTCGCAAAACGTGTTTTCATCGTCAAGGGCAACAAGATCGAACAGGTAAAGTAAGATGGAAAGAATAGACAAAATTCTCTCCTCGGCTTTGAAAATATCGAGATCAGATGTTAAAAGGCTGATGAAAAAGCAATGCGTTACGGTGTCGGGTGTCAGAGTGACCGATGCAAACACAAAGATTGATCCGAGCAGTGACATAAAGCTTGACGGACAGCCTATCGTATATAAAAAGCACATTTATATCATGATGAATAAGCCCAAAGGCGTTATATCCGCTTCGGAGGATAAAAGCTTGCCGACGGTGGTCGATCTTGTTCCCGACAGTTTGAAAAGACCGGGTCTTTTTCCGGCAGGTCGACTTGATGCGGACACAACGGGCTTTGTTCTGATAACAGATGACGGCGACTTCGCTCACAGAATACTTTCACCGAAAAAGCACGTTGAAAAGACGTATCACGCACTGCTTGAAAGAGAAATCAGTGACGGCGATATTGAGCAATTCAAAAGAGGCGTTGAGCTTAGAGACGGAACATTGTGTCTTGAAGCTCGACTTGAAAGACTCGGCGAAAGAACAGTTTGCGTGACAATACACGAGGGAAAATATCATCAAATCAAAAGAATGTTTGCCGCATTGGGTAACCGTGTCATAGAGCTTCGCAGAGTAAAGATAGGCGCTTTGCCGCTTGACGAAAGCCTTAAAGAAGGCGAATGTCGGGAAATAACCGATTCGGAGCTTGACATGATAACTTCGGTATAATAAAAATCAACAGCCGTATTCCTTTCGGAATACGGCTGTTAATTTTTATCTGAGTTGATTTTATGCAAGAACAGCTGCTGCTGTTGTTTCGGGCTCTGTTGTGTCTGCATCGGGTGTGATGTAACTTCCGATAAGATCCCAAACAGCATCGAGAATTGCATTCTTTATCGGGCTGAGATCAATAAATCCAAGCTTGTCAAGAACAAATGCAAGCTTAACTGCGATCTTAGCAACATGGAAAATCGTCTTAACAGTGTGCATATCAAGACCCATGATAAGATCCATGATCTCTTCTTCGGTCATACCCTCTAACGGGTTGCTGAAACCGGGATCGACCTCTGTCTCGCCTGTTGTCGGCTCGTCTGTAACAGCATCATCGGCAAAAGCAACTACTGCCATTGAGAATGTCATAACGAGTGCAAGTAAAAGAGCAATAATCTTTTTCATATGTATTACCTCCTTAAAATTTGATGCCGAAGCACCTTGTAAGTTCAGTATACTTCATCAAAACGAAAAAGTCAATATTTTATTTATTTGTACAGATAATCTTAATAATTAGCGCACCTTTTTTTCACAAAATTTAAATTTCCGATATTAGGTACGCTCAAAGCTTCATGCGACGTGAGGGCTTGAATGCGTATTTTTTCATGCAGCGCTTTGCCGCAGCTCCTATAACTGTCAGCGTGATGACTGCGCAAATTGTTGCAAGCGGATTGCTTTCCTTTGATTTTTTCATATTGTGCTCCTTTCTCAGTTCGGCATCAAGCTGAAGCTCAGCTTGTATGTTTCATCTGACTTGTTCTTATACTTATCAAGCGTATGTGCGCCCCAGCTGTCATAGCCGCCGACACCCATCTGCCTTGCGATTACCCTGACAATAAGTCTGTCACTCTTGGGAAGCTCATAGGTATGCATTGCTCTTTCAAGCTCGTCAATTGTATACTTTGAGACATTTATTTCGGTTTCTTTCTCGGCTTCTATCCTAAGCTTGTTTTCAGCCGAAATAAGCGTTGCATATCTGACACCCGTTCTTTCGCCGTTTTCCTGCGGTTTAAGATACGGTGTGTAAAGCTCGTCTATGTTCAACTTATAAAGTCCGATATCTGCGCTCAGTGACCTATCGATATAGTTCTCGTGAGGCCCCCTGCCGAGATAATCCATTCGGTAATATCCGCTTCCGAGTTCAAGCTTCAAACCTATTTCCGGTATCTCCGGTAAGCCTAAGCCCGCCTTAAACTCAAAATCAACATGAATACCTCTTGTTGTCACTGTGTAGATAATTTTACCTCTGCTGACAGGCTCGGTGTGTACCTCAAAAGATGTCTCAAGTATAACACGCTCGCCGTTTTCTTTGATTCTGTCGAGATTGAATTTCGCATCGCCGCCTGCGTATTTCCAGCAACCGCAGCGTACCGCCTGGTGATTTCCTCTGTCGTTGTCTGTCAACGCTCTCCAGAAGTTCGGCTCAATGGGCGAATCGAAAATAGCCTTTCCGCCGTAGGAAGCGTAGTAGAGCTTGTTTGTTCTTCTTGAGAAACGCACCTCCATGTCGTTTCCGTAGATGTAGACCGTGCCGTATTCTATCTTTGCGGCAATTTCACTGCCGGCTAAGGAGTGCTTGTCGAATTTATACTCGTTGACAACAAATTGCTGTTTGGCAACTATGTGTCCGGCTTTCGCCCATTTGACAGAATCTTTAAGCTCAAAAAGAATATTCAGATACCATTCCTGTTTAACTCGACTGTCAATGCCTATCTCTATGACCTTGCTCTTGCCCGGCTCGAGATCGACCTCTATGTCTCCGCTGTCAACGACTATCCCCTCTCTGACCTGCTGCCAATGGAGATTATATTCGTTGAGATTTGTGAACATGAAGTTGTTCGTCACTTCGATCTTTCCGCTCTCGGGCTTTATCGGCTTAACGGTCACATTCTGATAAAGCTTCTTTATCTCATAAAGCTTGGGTGAGGGAGTTCTGTCAGCGAAAAGCAAACCGTCGCCGCAGAAGTTGCCGTCATTCGGTGTGTCGCCGAAATCGCCGCCGTAAGCTAAATAATTTCTGCCCTTGGAATTTTTCGTCAGTATCGCTTGGTCGGCGAAATCCCAGACAAACCAACCTTGGAAGCTCGGATATTTTTCACTGAGCTTGATATACTCGTCATTCGCACCGCAGGAATTGCCCATTGCGTGTGAAAATTCGCAGAGAATATATGGCTTGTCGGACTGCGTTTTGAGCTTTCTTTCAAGCTCATCAGGCTTTATATACATATACGAATAAACATCGCTTAAGCCGCAATCGTTCTTCGGGTCATCCCAGACGGATTCATAATGCACGAATCTTGTCGGATCGTTTTCCTTGAGATAATCATACATTCTTCTGAAGTTCTCACCGCCGCCCGCTTCGTTGCCGAGAGACCAACAGATAACCGACGGGTGATTCTTGTCTCTTTGATAAAGCGACTTTATTCTGTCCATACAGGAATTTGTCCAGTCCTCTTTTGAGCCGGGTATGAGAGGAGTCGTTCTGTAATCCGAGGATCTCGTTCCGTGAGTTTCAAGACAGTTTTCGTCTATGACATATATTCCGTATTCATCGCAAAGCTCATACCAATAAGGATTATTCGGATAGTGCGAGGTTCTGACAGCGTTTATGTTGTTCGCTTTAAGGGTGATAATATCCTTTCCCATTGTCTCTTTTGAGACAGCTCTGCCCGTATCACAGGCAAATTCATGTCTGTTGACACCCTTGAGAAGCAATCTTTCGCCGTTTAAATATATAACGGAATTTCTAATTTCTATCTTTCTGAAGCCCGTTTTACAGCTGATAAATTCCGTCGCTTCGCCCCGTGCATCTCTTAACGCAAACACTACCGTATAAAGATACGGATGCTCACTGCTCCAAAGATTTATGAACGGCACTGTTACTTTAAGCGGAACTGTTCCGACGTTGTTTATATATTTCGATGTGAACGCAACTATGTCGCCGTTGGCATCGTATACGCTCATTTCAAGCTCGTTGTTGTCAACCACACCGTCAAGCTTAACATCGGCGATAAGCATTCCGCTTTTATAAAGGGAATCCATATCATGAGAAAGCTTCGCATCGAAAATATAGCCTGTCGGAAGCGTTGTCAAATATACGTCTCTGAATATACCGGAAAGTCTCCAGTAATCCTGATCTTCAAGCCAGCTGCCCGTTGAATATTTATATACCTCGACGGCTATTACGTTTTCACCGGGATACAGCGCCTTAGTTATGTCAAATTCAACAGTGTTGCATGAGCCTTCACTGTAGCCGAAGCGAAGTCCGTTTATATATAAATAGAAAGCGGAATCCACTCCGTCAAAGGTGATGATCACCCTGCTTTGCTTAAAGCCATCGGGTAAGGTCAGCCTTTTGATATAGCATCCGACGGGGTTACATTCGGTCGGTGCATTGCCGACGGTCACTCTTTCGTTGCCCTCCCACGGATACTGAATGTTGCAATATTGCGGCTTGTCATAACCGAGCATCTGCCAGTTTGACGGAACTTTTACCGTGTCCCAGTCTTCGCTGTTAAACTGAGGCTCTGCGAAGCCGAATTCTATTTCCTTATAGCTGTTATAGAGTCTGAATTTCCAATCGCCGTTAAGCGGTATACATCTTGATGACATGAAGCGGTTACCCTTGAGCGCAGCATCAAGGCTTTCATACGGCATAAATGTCGCCCTCGGCTCAAGTGTATTGACTCGTGAAATATCCGGTCTTGACTGCCACTCCATGAAACCGTCGAGGAATTTCATATCCATTTTAGTTTCCCCCTTTATTTGACGTTGACTTTCTTTTCCATTATAGCACCGGTTACCACCAAAAGCAGAACGGAGAAGATGAGCGTGAATATTTTTCCGCCGATGCCGTAGCTGAAAAGTACACTGCCTGCGTTCTGCATTGATTCAAGTCCTATGCCTATGCCGTCGCCCGAAACATAAAGTGACAGCGGCAAATCGAGCATAAGCTCTGTTGATACTATCTTATTGAATAGGTACACAATGAAGAAAAATACCATACCGAACAAAAGCGGCTTGTTTTGGAATTTTCTTGTATTGGCAACTGTTATGGCGAAATAGATGAACGACACAAACGAGATAACGGTCACGATAGAGCCTAAGCCCAAAATGACGAGATATTCCAATATGAGCTTGAGAGTCGGAAGATCACCTACGACCTGCAATTCTCTGACCATTTCAAACATACCCTCAAGCATTCCGTTGCTCTGAGACTTAGCGTACCACGCAACGATAAATGCGGTGAGCATCATCACAAGATAGCTGACGACTATCCAGACAAACGCAACTATAAACTTTGAAAACAGCAAGCTTGAGCATTTGACGGGAAGCGTATAGCTGAGATAGCCTTGATTGCCGTAAAGCGAACGGGCAAAGTTGTTGATGACCATGACGAGCGTCATCAAGATAGCCGCAACGCCGATCAAAATCAATGCCCCCGAGCCTGTAGCCCCAAGCCACGCAACCTTTGTCACGTACGACAAAAGCATGAAAATTATCGAAACACCCGCCGCCGAATAAACGGCGATCAAGCTTTTTGAGGTCTGTTTAAATTCGTTTTTGATAAGCTTACCAAGCATATGCGAACACCTCCTTGAAAATATCCTCGACCGTTCTGCCTTCCTGCTTTATCTTCTCGACGTCGGCGTTGAGAACAAGCTTTCCCTTTGATATCATCAGCGCTCTGTCAAGCACGGGCTCGATGTCATGTATAAGATGAGTTGACATCAGCACAGTCGAATTTTCAGCGTAATTATTCATTATCAGAGACAATATCGCATCTCTTGCCGCGGGGTCAACTCCGCCGAGAGGCTCGTCTAAGATATAGAGCTTAGCTCTGCGGCTCATGACTAAGATCAGACTGATTTTTTCCTGCTGACCCTTTGACATGGTTTTTATCTTCTGCTTCATATCAAGATCGAAGTCGTTTATCATCTGTTCGGCTTTTCTAACATCGAAATCCGAATAAAAATCAGCGAAATAGTTTATCGCATCCGACGGCTTCATCCAGTCGGGAAGATATGACTTTTCGGGAAGATAAGCGATAACGCTTTTTGTGTGTACGCCCGGCTTTTCACCGTCGATAAAAATGTTGCCCGAATAGTCCTTTATCAGTCCGGTCATGGTTTTTATAAGTGTTGTCTTGCCGCAACCGTTAGGCCCGAGCAAGCCTATGATCTGATTTTCTTCGAGAGAAAATGAAACATCGTCAAGCACAAGCTTTCTGCCGTAGGATTTTTTCAGATTCTCTATTCTGATAATATCGTTCATCGAATGATCCTCTCTTTGTCTGTTTATTTTCTGCTTGTCATAAAGAGCGCCAAAACCGTCCATATGATATGATAGCCGATTATGAGCCACTCATTGACAAAGTACTTTGTGGCAACCGCATTGAGAACGACCGTCAATACAAAAGCAAAAACGATGCTTATAGTCTGAATGAGCAATGTCAGACTTTGAACATCATAAAGTCTGAAAGCCGCATTTATAACTTTAAGCGAGCCTGTGATATTGCGTTTAAATATAAGACCCGTTCTTTTCTGTTTGGCTGTTTTGTTTATCTCTTTTCTGATAGCCTGCGTTCCCGTTGAGCTGACTGTTTTGATCGAGTTCGGATCGGCGTTGAGTGTCGCCGCAACAAACTCCTCGTCAATATTCGGGTCCGTTGTCATAAGCATCAGAATAACGCCTGTCTTATAGAGCTTTTCAAGCTGCTTCTTAGTCTGTCTGCCGATGAAATATTCACAGCAGAACATCGCAACGACCTGCGTGTCTACCGCAAAATAGAGCACCTTTTTGCCTTCCTCGATATAAGCTTTTTCGGTATACTCCGGCGGCACTTCTATATTGTGATTTATCATCATCTGTCTTGTTCCCAGAAGCGCACACTTATTATTGACCCAGCAGGAAAGACCTAAGCGTTCCTCATATTTGAGATCGTCAACTTCGGGAAGCTCCATTTTCTGCTCTTTCATGAGGCTTTCAACCTCTTTTGAAAGGATTCCTCCGGAAGCCGAAAGCATGGCGCATACCGTTTGAAAAGCGTTGAGAGTGCTGATTCCGGCTTTGCTGTTGATGACATGGAAATGCGACATCTCGCCTGTGAATATGTCGGCGGTGTCGAGGACTATAGCGTCTGTATCGTCTATATATTCGACCGCTTCGTATCCCAATATCTCACAGCCGCTTACGTTAAGATGATCGTTTGCGTTTGAAATGAGGCTTGTCAGCACCGCTGTCAAAAACGCCGGACAGCACAGTAATACAGCCGACATCATTCCGACCGCAAACGCCGAAACTCCCCCGTACGAAAACGCAGCAAGCGCACCGCTGATAATTCCGAAAACCACCATCAGCGGAATTATCACTTTCAGATAGCCGTTTTGCTTATCCTTGACGGTCGAGCTGTCCATGAACGAATTGGGAACTTCGACCTCGCCTTGACAAAGAATGTTAGGCTCTTTCGATGAGCTGATGCCGCCGGCGAGCTTTTCGGTGTTCTTGGTCAGCGGATAAATTCCGAGAAGCTTCTCGTTCTTCGTTATGGTGTTCAGATTTTTGAGTATCATCTTGTTTTCTTTCATGTCAGCCGACACAGCGACAAGAGATATGAAGAACACCGCAAGTGAGAACATCAACGTGCTTTTTTCGACCGGCTGTCTCAAAACGAGCATCACGCCCGAATAAAAGACGTTCAACACGCTGACGACAGCCAAATAAAGCTCATTTGTAAACTCGAATTTCTCGCTGTTTTGAAGCTTATATATGAATGCGGACATTGACGTGACGACGGGTATCACCGCCAAGACAAGCGAAAAAGCATAGAATATCACGCATTTTGTATCCATGACAGTTGCCAACGCCTCAAGCTTTCCCGAGGTATATATGGCTTTCAGGAGCTCCGTAATAAATGTCAAGCCCAAACCGACGAGCAAAACGACAGATCTTGTTTTCAGCTTTTCTCTCTCGTTTTTAAGTCTGAGCTTAACTCTGCCGACATCTATTTTTTCATAGACCTTGCTGTTGCGTTTTTTCATAAGCTCATTTCGCTTAGTATGCTCTTTTTTCGGCTTTTTGGCTTTTTCAACAGCCGTAAATATATCGTCGTCTCCCGAAAGCTTAACAGAATCAAGTACGCTCGGAGATGATACATCTTCCGAATTTGCGACCGGACTGTCGGTTATGTTCTCGGTGAAAAGACGGAACTTGTCTATTTTTTCCTGTCTTGCCTCGTTGAACTGCTTTTCGATCTCGTCTTCTTCCTGCTCCTGTGACACTTCGGCTGAGATAACTTTTGTTTTTCCGTCAGCTGAGGCGCTGTCCCTATCGGGCTTTGAAAATACTCTCGTCTTTCCGGCATCGGTCTTGCGGCGCTTTTTCTCTTGGAAAAGCTCTTTAAACGACAGTGTCTCCTGCTTTTTGTCCTCTTGCTCGGCGGTCTTTGATGCCTGTCCGCTATCGCTTTCGCTCTCGGCTTCGGCTGTTTTCACCTCGCTCTCGGCTTCGGCTTTTATATCGGACTTTTCGTCCGCTTTGACCTCCGCCCTGCTTTCGCTCTCGGCTTCGGTCTCTTTTCTTTCGGACTTCGGCTTCTCGGCTTTCGCTTTTCTTTCGGGCTTTGTGTCGCCGTCATAGTCGCCGAAAACCGTTGACACGTCCATATCGGGCGCATCGTCGGTCAATATTTCATCAGCCCGCTTTTCGGGTTTAGCTTTAATCTTGTTCTTTGTTTTTCTTTCGGCTTCGCTCGGCTTGACCTCGGTCTTGCCGTCTCTTGCCATTCTTACGCTTTTTAAAATTTCATCAATTGACAGTTCCTCTTTGTTTTCTGTCATTCGCTTTCACCACCATTTATTTTGCTTTTATATCCGAACGCTGTCTTGATATTTCATACATCAAAATTCCTGCCGCAACCGAAGCGTTCAGCGATGTTATTTTTCCTTTCATCGGCAAGGACACTATAAAATCGCACTTCTCCTTAACAAGTCTGCCTATGCCGTTGCCCTCAGAGCCTATTACCAATCCGACAGCTCCCTTATAATCCTGACTGCACCAAGTCGTACCCTCCATATCGGCGCCGTATATCCATAATCCCCTCTTTTTAAGGTCGTCTATAGTTCCCGGCAAATTCGCAACCTTCGCCACCGGAACGTATTCAAGCGCACCTGCGGCGGTTTTTGCCACCGAAAAGCTCAACGATGCCGAGCGTCTCCTCGGTATTATTACACCGTGAGCTCCTGCCGTCTCGGCAGTTCTGACTATTGCACCCAAATTTCTCGGATCTTCAAGCTCATCGAGAATTATTATAAACGGATCTTCGTTTCTCTCCTCGGCGAGCTTGAACATATCGTCTATGCTTGCGTATTCATGCGCTGCGGCAAACATTATGATTCCTTGATGATTTTCACCCGAACACATTGTATCGAGCTTTTTGCCGTCAACCTCTTTGATAACGATGCCCTTTTCCTTGCAACGGGCTATTATCCTGCCGAGTGAGCCGTTCTTCTCTCCTCTTGTGACTAAGACCGAATCTATAGGTCTGCCGCTTAAAAGCGCTTCCGATGCGGCATTTCTTCCGATTATCATATCGGGATTTTCATTTTCCCTTAAATTTCCTCTGTCCTTTTCTTTTGCCATAAAGCTTTTCCTCCGACGGATACAGTTATATCATTTTACAGTATAACATATATGACGATTAAAAGCACTATTTTTTTTAACTTTTTTTGTTGCCGGGTGGGCGGGTGGGAGCGGCCGACCTTAGGAGGCCGCCCGCTGATAATATTTCGCCTCGGTATAGATTTAAAGGCTGATATAGGCTTCCTCGCAAAAAAGAAAAACAGCGTGAGCCGTCATGCTCATGCTGTTTCCGATTTTAAATGTGATTTATTTTTTCAGCTTCAAGGTTTTATCATATGCCTGTGTGACCGCTTCCATACAGGCGGCTCTGAAGCTTCTGCTTTCAAGAGCATGAACTCCCGCTATTGTTGTTCCTCCGGGACTGCAAACCTCGTCTTTGAGCTTTTCGGGGTGCTTTCCGCTTTCGAGCGCCATTTTTGCCGAGCCGATAACGGTTTCTGCGGCATATCTTATCGCCTTGCCTCTCGGCAAGCCACATTCGACTGCGCCGTCTGCAAGTGCTTGCATAAACATATACACAAACGCAGGGCCGCAGCCGGAAATTGCGCTTCCGGCATCAATCAGATTTTCGGGTATCACATCGAACTGTCCCGATTGAGACATAAACTTAAAAAACTCATCTGTTTCATCTTCGGTAACGCTCTCGTCTGCGCTGACAAGTATCATTCCGCTCGAAACAAAAACAGGCGTGTTCGGCATTATTCTTATCACCGGACAGTCAAAGCCCAATTTATCTTTGATGGCTTTTATCCGGACACCTGCCGCCATGGTAACTATAATGAATCTATCCTTGCGAGCCTTGAGTGTATCTTTTATTCCGTCAATCATTCCGTCGAGAAACTGCGGCTTGACACCGAAAAAGATATACTTGCAACTTTCGGCTATGCTTTTGTTGTCTGTTACTTCAAAGCCGTGTTCAGCCGCAAACTCGGCGGCTTTCTTTTCGTCCTTATCGGCTACAGCGATGTCATCTGTTGTTTTCCCTGCGGCGACAGCTAATGCGCCGCCCATGTTTCCGACACCGATAAATCCTACTAAATGTCTCATTTGATACACTTCCTTATCTGATATTTCCGTTGCCTTCGATTACGTATTTGTATGTTGTCAACTCCTCAAGTCCCATCGGGCCTCTTGCGTGAAGCTTCTGAGTTGAAATTCCCATCTCACATCCAAGACCGAATTCGCCGCCGTCTGTGAATCTTGTTGAGGCGTTGACATAGACCGCCGCACTGTCTACGCTTGCGGTGAAGAGCTTTGCCGCCGCTGTGTCCTCGGTGATTATGGCGTCGCTGTGTCCTGTTGAGTGCAAGGCTATATGCTCGATAGCTTCTTCGGCGCTGTCTACCGTCTTTACGGCTAAGATATAATCTAAGAATTCCGTATCGAAATCGGACTTTGCCGCCCTCGTTCCGCCGATTATTTCGTACGCACGTTCGTCACATCTGAATTCGACCGCAGTCTCCCCTCTTTCCTGTCTTGCATCGGACAAAGCATATTTAAGCTTCGGCAAAAATTCTTTCGCTATCTCACTGTGAACTATCAAAACTTCCTCTGCGTTGCAAACTGACGGCCTCGATGTTTTTGCGTTTTCGACTATCTTCAAAGCCTTATCAAGATCGGCGCATTTGTCTATATATACATGACATATACCCGTGCCGGTCTGAATACACGGAACTGTCGCATTCTTAACGCAAGCGTTTATAAGTCCTGCGCCGCCTCTCGGTATGAGAAGATCGACAAGTCCGTCGGCTGTCATGAGATCCGTTGCGCTCTGTCTTGTCGTGTCCTCGACGAGTGAAACTATCTCTTTGGGAAGTCCCGATTTTTCGAGTCCTTCTCTGAGTGCATCGACTATCGCTTTAGCCGAAAGGTAAGCTTCCTTTCCGCCTCGGAGAACACAGGCGTTGCCGCTCTTTAAAGCAAGTACAGCCGCATCTGAGGTGACGTTCGGACGGCTTTCGTAAATTATCGAAATGAGACCCATCGGAACGGCGACCTTGTTTATTTTAAGCCCGTCTGAGCGTTCACTGCTTCTCAAAACTCTGCCCACGGGATCGGGAAGCGATGCGACCTCTCGCATACCGTTCGCCATGGCAATTATCCTATCTTCGCTTAATGAAAGTCTGTCTATCATGACATCGGATATCTTTCCCGTTGCGTTTTGAACGTCTATGGCGTTCGCCTTTAAGATGTCCTCTGTATGGCTTTCGAGTGAATCCGCCATATTATTTATGGCTTCATTCTTGCTGTTTGTGTCAAGCAGTGCCATTGCCTTGCTTGCTTTTTTGGCTTTGACTAAAATTTCATGAGTTGTCATGTCAGTCCCTCTTTCCTATAAAACGAGTACCTATGCTTTTTCCGTCTAAGATGTCATAAAGTCCGTCTATGTTTGCGGCATTGGTGATTATCATATCCGTGCCGTTTTCTGTGACTGTGAGTGCGGCATTTATCTTGGTCTTCATGCCGCCTGTGCCACGTGCCGTGCCTGCTCCTCCGGCAATCGAAATAACGCTGTCATCTATCTTTTCGATGACGGGTATCAGCTTAGCATCGGCGTTCTTATGAGGATCGGCGGTGTAAAGTCCGTCGATATCCGACAGAAGTATCAAAAGATCCGCATTTATGCTCACGGCAACAAAAGCTGACAGCGTATCGTTGTCGCCGATACCGAATTCTTCATAAGAAACCGTGTCGTTTTCGTTGATTATCGGAAGCGCACCAAGCTCCAAAAGCCTATTCATAGTCGTTTGGAAATTCATATGTCTGCGCTCATTTTTCATGTCGTCTATGGTAATGAGTATCTGAGCGACAGTGTGATTATATTCCGAAAACAGCTTATCGTAAACATACATCAGCTCGCACTGTCCTATAGATGCCATCGCCTGCTTTGTCGGTATGTCGGTCGGTCTTTCGGCGAGGTTGAGCTTTCCGACACCCATCGCTATAGCGCCGGAGCTGACGAGGATTATTTCGTGGCCTGCGTTTTTGAGATCGCTTAAAACCTTACACATATTTTCAACTTTTCTTATGTTGATATGTCCCGATTTGTGTGTAAGCGATGAAGTTCCTACCTTTATGACTACTCTCATTTTTTATTCCCCTTTTATTATTTCGTATTCGTAATAATATCCGTTTGTTTTTTCCGAGTACGCTTTGATTTCGCTATCCGTCAACATGAAGCTGTCGAGAGGAAAGTCCTTATAATGAGGACAGGTGTCAAAGTGATACCACTTTCCGTCATATTTGATTCTGTTCCAGTAGTGACTGCTTTGACCGCCTTTTCTCTTTACGCCCTCATTTTCAATTCCCGCCATAGTCAAAAGCTTTCTTGAGATCGAATAGAAAGTGAAAGCATCGCCCTGCTTGTCTCTGATTCCTCTGTATGCTTCCTGCTGCCAGTCGGTTTTATCCGATGTGCCGTTATATGCGATGTTTCCTCTGACGTAATCATATATGGCTCTTATCTTTTGCTTTTCGGTCATGCTGTTGTCAATTATTTCGCCGTAAAGCTTATTGAATTCCATGTCTATGATATACTGACTTGCAGTTTCGCTTTTTTTCTCTTTCAGAGTGAACCATACCGTTTTGGTCGCTTCGTTGCCCGACTTATCCTTTGCGGTGAACGTCACGGGATAGCTTCCTATCTTCGTTCTGTCAAACTTACTTGCGTCGACCTTAAACTCAACCTCGCCGTCGTTTGCGTCAACAGCCGTCACGCCGTCACTGAAGCGTATATTGTCACCGATATAAACCGTTCTGTTTTGAGCTGTTATCACCGGCGGCATATTGTCATGCATCACCGTCAGCGTTACGTCATAGCTTGTTGTATTTCCGCCCTCGTCTTTGAGAGTGACCGTCACTATCTGTCTTCCCTCTTGGCTGAAATTCGGCTCTTTCGCATACGATATCTTGACACTTGAATTGTCATAGACCTTCTTAACAAATCTATCAGCCGGAATTTCGACTCCGAGATATGTTGACTGATTTATCATGTATGCGGCAGGGGCTTTCGTGTCCTCTACGCACAGATTGACCGTATACACAAAACCGCCGTAATTTATCTTTATCGCATTTTCGGCGACCTTATCAAGCGGTACACTTCGGTATTCTTCGACTATGCAGTCATCTTCGCCGATTTCAGTCCCTTCCTCGAGAAAGTCTTTGACATCATAGCCGAGGCTGCCGGCTTCGATAGTGTAAGACGGAACGACCTCGGGCGGATAAATCGTCAGTCGGCTTGTGTAGCTCGTCTCGTTTCCGCCGGCATCTTTTAAGATGACCGTCACGTCTCTGTCACCGTTTACGCTGTAATCAATAAGCTCCTTGAAGCTGATATCGACCTTTGTCTTATCTTCGACATCTCTGACAAAATCGGCGGCTTCGACTGTCTTTTCGCCCTTTCTCATCACCACGGGTATGGCTTTCGCTTTAGGCGGAACGGTGTCCTCGATATTGAGCGTTACATCATATATGAGAATTCCGTTTCTGACTTTCAGCTTATACTTTCCGGGTTCTGATGTTTCGGGGAGCTTCTTTGATATGAATGACGCTTTCACGTCCTCGGATTCAAAGAACGCTGTCGGCTCGGGAAGTTTTTCACCTGCCTCAATAGTGAGACTTTCATTGACTCCGATCTTCATAAAGCTGATGATGAGCAAGGCAATTATCACCACAGCTATCACCGACGAAAAGATTATCGCAAACGCCGTTGTTCGACGCTTTCTTCTGTATTGCTTTCTTTTGGAATAGACGTCTGCGCTCAAGGCATTGCTTGTTTTTCGGTCTGCGAAGTCGTCGTGTTTTTTCTTTCTTTTCATTCTTCAACCTCGTATTCTGAGAATTACATTATATTTTATCATTATAAATTAAAGTAGTCAATACAATAGAAAGCTATATCGTGAAAAAATTGAGAGCTTGAAGCCGATTATCCCCTGTCGGCATAAAATCGGGATTTACATTTTCAGCCTGCTGTGATACAATAGAATCAAATTTAATCGGAAAGGAAGAGAGCTATGAAAAAATCAGTTCTCAGAAAATACGCAAAGCTTATCGCCGTTATGGGCGTAAATATCCGAAAAGGTCAGGAGGTCGTGATAAGTGCCGAGCTTGATCAACCGGAATTCGTGAAGATACTTGTTGACGAATGTTATAAGGCAGGAGCCGGCAAGGTCACTGTTGAATGGACATATCAGCCGCTTGAAAAACTCCATGTTCGCCACAGAAGCCTTAAAACGCTTTCGACTGTTGAAAAGTGGGAAGAAGAAAAGCTCAAGCATACCGTCGAAGTTCTTCCGTGTAAGATTCTGCTGTTATCGGAAGATCCCGACGGACTCAATGGCATAAATCAGGAAAAGATGGCAAAGGGTCATCAAAACAGATATAAGATAATCAAGCCTTACAGAGACATGACCGAGGGCAAACAGCAGTGGTGCATCGCCGCCGTTCCCGGAAAAGCTTGGGCGAAAAAGGTATTCCCCGAGCTCAGAGCATCGCAGGCTGTCGAAAAGCTTTGGGAGGCTATTCTCTATACGTCGAGAGTTTCCGAGGACAGTGACCCCATCGAAAACTGGAAAAATCACAACGCCGAGCTTCATTCAAGATGCGCTTATCTCAACAGTCTTGATATTGAAGAACTGCATTATACTGCCTCAAACGGTACAGATTTTACGGTTGGACTTATTCCCGAAGCTCAGTTTTGCGGAGGAAGTGAGGAGACTGTTGCAGGCACTGTTTACAATCCGAACATACCGTCGGAGGAGTGTTTCACTTCACCCATGAAGGGCAAAGCCGACGGAATCGTATATTCATCAAAGCCCCTCTCATATCAAGGTCAGCTTATAGATAACTTCTCAATTACGTTCAAAGACGGAAAAGCTGTCGAGTGCAAGGCTGAGAAAAACGAGGAGCTTCTCAAAAAGCTTATCGCCATGGACGAGGGCTCGGCTTATCTCGGAGAGTGCGCTCTCGTTCCGTATGATTCGCCGATAAGAAACAGCGAGATACTTTTCTATAATACGCTGTTTGACGAAAACGCCGCTTGCCACCTCGCTCTCGGCATGGGCTTCCTTGAATGTATCAAGGATTACCACAACCACACTCTTGAAGAAGCTCACCAAATGGGCGTGAATGATTCTATGGTACACGAGGATTTCATGATAGGCACAGCCGATCTTTCCATTTCGGCTAAGTGCAGAGACGGAAAGACCGTCATGATATTCAAAGACGGAAATTGGGCGTTTGATGTCTGATGTGATATAGATTCAGCTTAAGCTGACGAGAGTCGAACACGATACGTCCAAAACGCAAGACGAGCTGTCGCTTCGGGTTGCAGTAGCGAGCGAAGCGAGCGTAACGGCGGCTGTTTGTGTACTCCGTAGCGCTCGCCGCAGGCGAAGGGCGGAGTGAGTGCCAAACAGACGCCCCGCTGATTCCGCTTGGATTTTACGAGAAATTCCGAAGGCTGAAGAAAGCTCGATTACAAAAGTACGTTGAGCTGACTTTTTAAAATAAGGCTGACGCCTTGCGAGGATTTCCGACACAGCATTGGCGAAAATATGCCTTGAAAAACCGTATTGAGTTCGATTCCCGTCAGCTTAAAAGTGACGGCACTTAATGCCGTCACTTTTATTTTGATTTGCACTTGACAAGCTGTAAATGCAATGATATAATAACAATAGTTATATAACTTCGATTATGAAAGGAAAGATCTTATGCCGCCAAAACAGAGAATTTCAAAAGACGATATCGTTCTCGCAGGAATAGAGCTTGTCAGAAAAAACGGAATAGATGGCGTTAACGCAAGATCCGTTGCCGCAAAGCTCAACTGCTCAACTCAGCCTATATTTTCAAACTATGCATCAATGGATGAGCTGAAGAAAGATATAATCAAAACCGCATATGAAAAATTTATGGAGTATACCTTAAATTATAAGCCTCCTAAGGATTATCCGAAATACAAAAACACGGGACTTGCTTATGTGTCATATGCCAAAAACGAGCCCGAGCTGTTCAAGCTTCTTTTCATGCGCCACAGATCAAGCGAGGAATACTCGGAAAACGACGACAGCAACAAGCCGGTTATCAGTATCATAAAAGGTGCGACCGAGCTTTCCGAAGATGAAGCCGAGCTTTTTCACAATGAGATGTGGATATTCGTTCACGGCATCGCAACCATGGTAGCCACAGACTATATGCAACTGAGCGATGAAGCCGTCAGCGATATGCTCACCGACATATATCAAGGATTATTAAAGCGATTCCTTGAAAAGAGGGATTAAATCGGAACGGTCACGGTGTTCGGTGAGAAAGCAAATAAAAGAAAAGTAAGAGAAAAGTTTTAAAATATCAAAAACTGTGTGGGCATTCGTTTACACAGTTTTTTGTTTTCGCTCTCGCTGCGTTTCGAAGCTTTGTTTTCGTCTTTATGTCATTTAATCGAGCCGAAAACTTTTCGATTACGCTCTCGCTGCGTTTCGAAGCTTTGTTTTCGTCTTTATGTCATTTAATCGAGCCGAAAACATTTCGATTACGCTCTCGCTTCGTTTCGAGGCTTTATTTTCGCCTTTATGTCATTTAATCGAACCGAAAACTTTTTTTGAGGAAAAGCGAGTATTTCGGAGAAAAAACGAGTAAATCGGAGAAAGCCGTATTTTTATTCGACTTCACGCTGAAAATTTCCCGTATTTTTCTAAAAAAATGTTGACATTTGCCGATTTTAGCTCTATATTTATGTTTGTATGTCTGTGTCATATCGCACGGACAAATCTGTTTAACGGGGGTAAGAATTTTGGCTAAGGACAATCTGATCAAAAAAATCGTCTCTGCGCCCTATTATCTTTGGGCGGCGATCTTCATCGTAGTTCCGCTTGTGGTCGTTATCTACTACGCATTCACAAATTCGAGCGGCGAATTTACGCTCGACTATATTAAAACTTTGGGAAACTACCGTTACATTTTTCTGCGATCTATCTGGTACGGCTTCTTAGCCACTATCATTTCGCTCGTTATCGCCTATCCCTTGGCGTATATCATGGCTAACAGCTCGGCAAGCGTTCAGCGCATGACGATGATGCTCGTCATGCTTCCGATGTGGATGAACTTCCTTATCAGAACGTATTCATGGATGACCATTCTTGCCGACACGGGTATCATCAACACGTTTTTGCAAAGACTCGGACTTGATCCCGTTCACATGATAAACACCTCCGGTGCGGTAATTCTCGGCATGGTATATAACTATCTGCCGTATATGATACTGCCGCTTTACACGGTCATGTCAAAGATGGATCGCTCTCTCATTGAGGCCGCCGAGGATCTCGGCGCAAGCAAGATCCATGTGCTTTCAAAGGTCATTCTTCCGCTTTCACTGCCCGGTATTGCTTCCGGCTTTACGATGGTATTCGTGCCGTCTGTGTCGACGTTTTATATTTCAAAGAAGCTCGGCGGCGGAACTTTCGCAATGATAGGCGACGTTATCGAGATGCAATTTCAGACCTCGTATAACTACAATCTCGGCGCAACGCTCTCGCTTGTGCTTATGATTTTGATAATCCTCTGTATGGCGATAATGAACCGTTTCACCGATGAGGACAGCGGAGGTGTTATGGCATGAAGAAAAAAACATCACCCATGTCAAAGCTTTATATGCTTTTGGTCTTTCTTTTTCTGTATGCGCCGATCTTTGTTCTGTTTATATACTCGTTCAACGCAAGCTCCAGCACTAGCGTATTCACAGGCTTCTCTTTAAGATGGTATGAAGCGCTGCTGAAAGACGAGGAATCCATCAAAGCTTTATATAACACGCTTATCCTTGCGGTAACCTCGGCGGCTGTGTCGACCGTTATGGGAACGGCGGCGGCTGTCGGTATACACGCACTTAAAAATAAGTATATCAAATCGACGGTTATGACAGTGACGAACATTCCGATGATGAATCCCGAAATCGTTACGGGCATATCTATGATGCTTCTTTTCGTCTTTGTCGGAAAGCTTCTTGATATGACGAATGTGTTGGGCTTTTGGACTATGCTCATAGCTCACGTCACGTTCAACCTGCCGTATGTAATACTCAATGTCACACCAAAGCTCAGACAGCTTGACGTGCATCTTCCGGAAGCGGCAATGGATCTCGGCTGCACACCCGTCAAGGCTTTCTTCAAGGTCGTTATGCCTAGCATTATGCCGGGAATCGTTTCGGGCATGATCATGGCTTTCACTCTCTCGCTTGACGATTTTGTCATCAGCTATTTCACGACCGGCCCGTCATTTCAGACGCTTCCGATCAGAATATTCTCTATGACTAAAAAGAGAGTTAAGCCCGATATGTACGCTCTTTCGACTATCATCTTCTTGGCTGTTTTGATATTGCTGATACTCGTCAATGTCGCTCAGGCAAGAAGCGAGAAGAAAGCGATGAAAAAAGAAACCGTAACGGAGGCTGAGATATGAGAAAATTCATTTGCGTTTTATTTTCGGCTTTCATGCTTTTATCTTTATTCACCTTCGACATCTTCGCTTTTGACAATGAAGAATACTATAACGTACCCGAGCTTAAAGGAACGACGATAAATGTCTATAACTGGGGCGAATATATCAGCGACGAAGAAGACGAAGAAAGCTATATGTTCGATATCAACTCAGCTTTCGAGGAGTTGACCGGAATAACCGTCAACTACACTAACTTCGCAAGCAATGAGGACCTTTACGCTAAACTCAAAAGCGGCGGCTCAAGCTACGATATCGTCATTCCGTCGGACTACATGATAAGCCGTTTTATCGCCGAGGGACTTGTTCAAAAAATAAACATGGATAACATTCCGAACTATAAAAACATTTCGGACAAATATAAAAATCTCTACTATGATGAGAACAACGAATACAGCGTTCCCTACTGTGTAAACACCGTCGGTCTTATCTATAATAAGACCATGGTTGACGAGAAGCCGACAAGCTGGTCGGTGCTTTGGGATCCGAAATATGCCGGAAAGATCCTCATGTTCGACAATCCCCGTGACAGCTTTGCGATCTCACAAAAGCTTTTAGGTCAATCGTTCAACACGACGGACAGCACGGAATGGAGACTTGCCGCAGACGAGCTTATTTCTCAAAAACCCTTGCTTCAAGGCTATGTTATGGATGAGGTCTATGACAAGATGGAGGCGGGAGAAGCCGCTCTTGCGCCGTATTATGCAGGCGACTTTCTGTGCATGCTCGAAAACAATCCCGACCTTGATTTTGTATATCCTAAGGAGGGGGTCAACAGCTTTGTCGATGCGGTGTGCATACCGTCAAACGCCGAAAATGTCAAAGCCGCAGAGCTTTATATAAACTATCTTCTCGATCCCAAGGTCGGACTCGCCAATGCATACGCAACGGGATATGAAACACCGAACAAGGTGGTTGTCGGCATGGAGGAATACGCCGAAATGGCGCAAAACAAATATCTCTATCCCGACGAGGAGATAAACACGGAATTCTTCTATGACCTTGACGACGAGACAAGAACGACGATGAACGAGCTTTGGAACGAGGTCAAGGCAAACGGTGACAACAGCAAGTCGCTATATATCGCCTATGCTGTGACGGGAGCGATAATAGTCGGCTTCATGATATATAAGGCGGCTCTTAAAAGATACAGAGAAAGCTTTTACGATGCGTAAATACAGAAAGCATACTCCGATTGGGGTATGCTTTTTTGATTAGAGCCGCCCGCGAAGCGGGCGGCGCAGCCGGGGCGTGTACCTCGAGCGACGAAGGAGCGAGTTGGTGCCGTACCGGCTGCCGTTGATGGGAGTGGGGTGTGTTGGGCGGCGCGGTAGTCGCGAAGCGGCGAAAGTGCCGCCGAGACCTGAAAAGCCGATCAAATCGGGATTCCGACAGAAAAACGCACGAAGCGTAATCGCTTCGTGCGTTCGTGCATATTAAAGTGAATAAGCTTTCACTGCGTTTTTATAAAGTATCTTATCTAAATCCGACTCACTTAATCCGAGTGAGTATAACCGCCTCAGCTCATCGCTCGGATCCCACATCGGATAATCCGTGCCGAAAAGCACTCTGTCCGTTCCGTAACGTGAAATGATCTCTTTGATCGTCGCATCGTCAAGCATATAGAACGATGATGAACAGTCAACTCGGAAATTCTCAAATCCGCAAAGCTTCTTTGAAGCTTCGTTCCAAATCGACCAACCGCCGAAATGTGCACCGATGACCGAAAGCCGAGTGTATATCTCAAGTATCGGTATCAGCCTGTTCGGATTGGAATAGTCATAGCGCTCATCGCCCGTGTGTATGAGTATGGGAAGCCGATTCTTTTCGCAAAGCTCATATATTTTCAAACATCTGTAATCGTCAAGCTTGAAGCGCTGAATATCGGGATGCAGTTTCACTCCGTGAAGTCCGAGCCGCATCAGCTCCTTGACATCGGCCTCAATGTCCTCGCTGTCCGGATGAAGCGTTCCCAAGCCTACGGTTTTTTCGGGGTACGCTTTAACAGTGTCCGAAATGAAGTGATTTATCGAAGCGACCTGTTTCGGTGTCGTAGCGACCGACTGTACGATAAACTTATCAACGCCCGCCCTTTCACCGCATTCAAACAGTGTCGAAACCTTGCCGTCATATTTCATCGGCAGGTCATAGAATGTACCTGTGCTGTGAGCGGCTTTTTCGGCTATTTTATCGGGATAGATATGGCAATGTGCATCTATTATCATGCTGTCACCTTAAAGATCAGATCTTTACTGTCCAGCCCATGTCGTCCTCGACCTTGCCTGTCTGAATACCATAGAGTGTGTCATAAAGCTTCTGAGCTATCGGGCCGACCTTGCCGTCAGCGATCTGATGTTCTTCATTCTTATAATATAACCAGCCGATGGGTGAAATAACCGCCGCCGTTCCGCTTGCGAATACTTCCTTGAGCGTTCCGTTCTTTGAAGCTTCAACAACCTCGTCAATAGAAAGCTTTCTCTCTGTTATCTTCACTCCCCACTTCTTGAGAAGCTGAATAACCGAATTTCTTGTGATACCGGGAAGAATAGTTCCGGCTAAAGGTGCTGTGATGACCTCGTCACCTATCATGAAGAATGCGTTTGAAGTGCCGATTTCTTCAACATATTTATGCTCTGCCGCATCAAGCCAGAGAACGTCTTTACACTGATGCTCCATAGCTTTCATGGAAGCCTTCATGCCGCCTGCATAGTTGCCGCCGCACTTAGCATAGCCCGTGCCGCCGACAGCAGCTCTGATATATTCATCTTCAACGAAAATTCTCGTTGTTGCGAGACCACCGTCGTTTGCGGCATAGTATGAGCCGACCGGACAAAGAATTACCATGAAATGATAATGCTGTGAGGGAAGAACGCTGAATGAAACCTCATCGGCAAATATAAAGGGTCTTACATAAAGAGCCGTACCCGGTTCTGAGGGAACCCAGTCAATATCGACCTTGATAAGCTGACGGACAGCCTCAATGAACAGCTCCTCATCAATATGAGGGATACACATACGGTCGTTGGTTCTGTTGATACGCTGTGCATTCTGATCGGGTCTGAAAAGCTGAATATCACCGTTCGGTGTTTTATAGGCCTTCATTCCCTCGAATACCATTTGAGCGTAATGGAGAACGCATGAAGCCGGCTCAATTAAAATCTTCTCATGAGGAACGATCTTGCCGTCATGCCAGCCCTGACCCTCGTCATAATCCATGGTAAACATATGATCTGTAAAGTACTTGCCGAAGCCGAGCTTTTTCTGATCGGGCTTCTCCTTGGGATGCGTTGTTCTTGTTACGGGAAATTCGTATTTCATGATTTTGACCTCTTTTCAAATATTATAAATTTTTGTTTTTCTGTCTCTGAAAACGTTTATTGATTCTCTGATTTCCTTGATAACGCCGAAATCACATTCAGCCGTTATCACTTCCTCTCCGCTTCCTGCCTTGGCTATGACATTTCCGAGGGGATCGACCGTCTGAGATGCGCCGCCGAATACCGTACCGTCTGCCTTGCCGCACGAATTACAGCATACGACAAACATCTGATTTTCTATAGCTCTCGCCCTTGTCAGCGTTTCGAGGTGAGGTATTCTCTTATCGGGCCACTGCGACACGACGAACAGCATTTCTATTCCGTCAAGTGCGAGCGTTCTCGTAAGCTCGGGGAAGCGCACGTCATAGCAGATTATTATTCCGCATTTCACTCCGTCAAGCTCAAAGGTGCAGGTGTGAGAGCCGAATTCAAAGAATTTGTCCTCATCCATCGGAGTGAAAAGGTGCGTTTTGTCATATTCCGCTACACATTCGCCGTTTCTTGAGAATATGTACGCTGTGTTGTATGCTTTGCCGTCTTTCAATGTCGCAACGCTGCCTGCTGCTATATTGACGTTAAGCTCTTTTGCGAGTGAGGAAAACTTTGCTTTTATCCCCTCGCCGTTTTCGTCACAGTATGCGTGAAGTGACTGCGTGGGGTAAAAGCCTGTTGTCCATGTTTCCGGCAATACTATCACATCGGGCTTCTCATTTGAGACCGACTCCCTTATCAGCTTCTCTGCGTGTTCGTAATTATACTCAATATCGCAAAAATGCATATCAAGCTGAATACTTGTGACTTTCATTTTATCAGCCCTCATAGTCATAGCCTGCCTGAATGGCTTTGACATTGACTTCTAAAAGATCTTGGTGACGGGCGGAGACTACCTTTTTAAGTGCCTGCTCCAAATTGTCAGCCGAGAAGCCGTCGACTTCCTTTAAGACCTTGCCCGTGATGATCATGTTTGCGAGTGTTTTCATGTTGTTATCATCGGCTATCTGTGTCGCCGGTATGTAGTAGACTTCGACGTCGTCTCTCTTGACTTTTCTTGATATAAGTGTGGAATCGACGAATATCTTTCCCCCACTGACAACACTGTCCTCGTACTTATCAAGAGAAGGCAAATTCATGGCGATCAAAACGTCGGGCTTTTCGACTATGGGTGAGCCGATCGGCGCATCGCTGATAATTACGGAGCAGTTCGCTGTTCCGCCTCTCATTTCCGGGCCGTATGACGGAAGCCAGCTGACCTGCTTAGACTCGATAAGTCCCTTGTAAGCAAGAAACTTTCCGGCAAAGAGTATGCCCTGACCGCCGAAGCCGGCAAAAAGAAGATTACAAGTCTTGCTCATTTCGTCTCCTCCTCTGCATAGATATCCTTATAAACGCCGAGCGGATAATACGGTATCATTTTTTCATCGACCCAATTAAGTGCGTTTTGAGGTGTCATTCCCCAGTTTGTCGGGCAGGTCGAGAGTACCTCAACGAGCGAAAAGCCCTTTCCGTCAAGCTGATTTTGGAATGCCTTTTTTATCGCTTTCTTTGCGTTTTTGATGTTCTTGACGTTGTTCACCGCTACTCTCTCAAGATAAGCCGCACCGTCAACATTTGACAGCATCTCGCATACCTTGACAGGATATCCGACAGTTGAAACGTCTCTGCCGTAGGGTGATGTCTGTGTGACCTGACCGGGAAGCGTTGTCGGCGCCATCTGACCGCCTGTCATACCGTAAATAGCGTTGTTGACGAATATGACTGTTATATTTTCACGTCTTGCCGCAGAATGTACTGTTTCGGCTGTGCCGATAGCGGCAAGGTCTCCGTCGCCTTGATAGGTGAAAACGACCTTTGACGGATCGCTTCTTTTTATACCCGTTGCGACTGCCGGTGCTCTGCCGTGAGCCGCCTGAACGAAGTCGCAGGTGAAATAGTCATAAGCCATAACGGAGCAGCCGACTGAGGCAACGCCTATCGTTTCGCCCTCAATGCCGAGCTCGTCCATTACCTCGGCGATGAGACGGTGAATTATTCCGTGGGTGCAACCCGGACAATAGTGAAGCACTGCATCGGTGAGTGCTTTCGGTTTTTCAAATACAACTGACATTAGTTTGCACCTCCGTTTTTATCTGTTTCCTCGATCTTAGCGAGAACTTCTTCGGGTGAGGGTATCATACCGCCGACTCTGTTGCAAAGATATACGGGCTTCTTGCATCTGATAGCAAGCTCGATATCCTCTATCATCTGACCCATGTTCATCTCAACGCTGATGAATGCCTTGCACTGCTCCGCTGCCTTTTTAAGCGGCTTTTTTGGGAACGGCCACAGCGTTATGGGTCTTATCATTCCGGCCTTTATACCCTTGCTTCTCGCTTCGTTAATAGCGTTTTTGGCAACTCTTGCGGTAATACCGAATGCGACAACGCAAATCTCGGCATCGTCCATAAGGTATTCCTCAAACATTGCTTCGTTTTCTTCTATCTGTTTATATTTTTCGTATCTCTCGAAATTCTTCTTCTCAAGCTCCTCGGGCTTCAAGTAAAGAGAGTTGACTATATTATGCTCTCTTTGACACTTTGTTCCCGTGACAGCCCACGGCTTTTCGACAGCTTCGACCTCACCGATATCAAGCGAAACGGGCTCCATCATCTGACCCATTGTTCCGTCGGCGAGTATCATCGCAACCATTCTGTATTTATCCGCAAGCTCAAAGCCCTTGACCGTCAGGCTTGCCATTTCCTGAACAGATGCCGGAGCGAGAACGATATTGTGGTAGTCTCCGTGTCCGCCGCCCTTTGTTGACTGGAAATAATCCGACTGAGACGGCTGGATTCCGCCGAGACCGGGTCCGCCTCTTTGGACATTGACAACAAGCGCCGGAAGGTCACAGCCTGCAAGATAGGAAATGCCCTCGCTTTTAAGAGAAACTCCGGGGCTTGATGAAGATGTCATGACTCTCTTGCCCGTTGCCGCAACACCGATAACCATGTTTATTGCGGCGACTTCGCTTTCCGCCTGCAAGAACGTTCCTCCGATTTTCGGCATACGCTTAGCCATATATGCCGCAACCTCGGTCTGCGGAGTGATGGGATATCCGAAGTAATGGTGACAGCCGGCGAGAATTGCCGCTTCCGCTATCGCTTCGTTACCTTTCATAAGTACCTTATCTGCCATTTTTATCACCTCTCTACCTTTATAACACAGTCGGGACACATAGTTGCGCAAAACGCACAGCCTATGCATTTTTCGCTGTCGGTCACCTCAGCAGGATGATGACCCTTAGCGTTCAGCTTTGTCTGAGACAACTGAACGATTCCTTTCGGACAAGCCGCAACACAAAGTCCGCAGCCCTTACAAAGATCTGTTACAAACGTTACTTTAGCCATTTGATCTTCCTCCTAATTTATCTTTTTTTGCAACCGCAAAGGTAAAACCTCTCCTGCGGTCACAGACATTTCGTTATATAATTCAGACTTAACAGCCGTCATTTTTATAGGCAAACCTGTAGCTTTTGAAATTTCTGTCGCATATGATACAGAATTTATGACATCTTCAGCTGTCGTCTCCTCACCTAAGTTTGAGTTATTGACTATAGCCGTGAATTTCATTGAGCAGGCTGTTTCTATCTCTCGCATGACCTGCAAGGTGTCCTCGACAGTTCTTGTCAGCGGTCGGAAGCAGTTGACGACGAAAAGCATCTCGTAGTCGTTTTCATTGAGTATCGCATCTGCGTACCGCCCTAAAGCGTATGCGCCTCTGTCGTCGCCGCCTATATCGAGAACGGCATACTCACTGCGGTCATCGGTTATGCTATACATATCCTGCGGCAGAGCCGGAAGGTCGACATTCGTATTTGCATACTCTGAGGATATCAGTCTGATGCCTGCTTTTTCAAGCTCGTCGGCGCTGTCCTTCGTTCTGAAATACGGGTTGACGATATCAAGATCGGCGATAACGACTTTCTTGCCCTCGCTTCTCATTTTGAGCGCATAGTTGACGGCAATATTCGTCTTTCCGCTTCCGTAATGACCCGCAAAGAGTGTCACTCGCTTATAATTCATATCGTACCCTCTTATCAAAGCTGATTTCTGATTATCTTTCCGCTTATCGTCTTGGGAAGCTCGTCCTTGAATACGACGATTCTCGGATATTTGTACGGCGCAGTATGCTTCTTAACGTAGGTCTGGATCTCCTTTTTAAGCTCCTCTGTCGGCTCTGTTCCCTTTGTCAAAACTATGCTCGCTTTGACGACCTGACCTCTTATTTCGTCAGGTGCGGCGGAGACACCACATTCTAAGACGTAAGGAAGCTCCATGATGACGTTTTCTATTTCGAACGGCCCTATGCGGTAACCCGAGGACTTGATAACGTCATCTATACGTCCGACATACCAGTAGTAACCGTCCTCATCACGCCACGCAACGTCGCCCGTGTGATAGTATCCGTCATGCCAAACCTCAGCTGTCTTTTCATCGTTGAGATAATATCCGAGGAAGATTCCGCAGGGAACTTTGTCCTTCGTGTTTATGCATATCTCACCCGTTTCGCCGATTTCGGCTTCTGTTCCGTCGGCTCTCAATATCTTAACATCATAGAGAGGCACGGGCTTGCCCATTGAGCCCGGCTTCGGACGCATACCGTTAAGATTGGCTATCGAAAGTGTTGTCTCGGTCTGACCGAAGCCCTCCATAAGCTCAAGTCCCGTTGCGTTATAGAACTGCTTGAACACCTCGGGATTTAACGCTTCGCCCGCAATAGTTGCGTGCTTGACGGAGCTTAAATCGTACTTGGAAAGATCTTCTTTGATGAACATTCTATACATCGTCGGCGGCGCACAGAACGTTGTTATATTATATTTAGCAAACAGCGGAAGTATCTCCGAAGCGTTGAATCTGTCGAAATTATAGACGAAAACAGCGCCCTCACAAAGCCACTGACCGTAAAGCTTGCCCCAAAGAGCCTTGCCCCAGCCGGTGTCGGATATTGTCAGATGAAGTCCGTCCTTGCTGACACAGTGCCAATACTTCGCCGTTATGTAATGTCCGAGAGGATACTTATAGCTGTGAGTTGCTATTTTCGGATATCCCGTCGTGCCGGAGGTGAAGAACATCAGCATCGGATCATCTCCGCAGGGAGCGTCGGCTTCTCTCGGGAAGCGACGTGTGAACAGGCTGTATTCATCGTCAAAGCTTCTCCAGCCGTCACGGTGTCCGCCGACAATTATCTTATTTTTAAGTGTATGCGTTTTTTCGTCGGCGAGATCGACTTGATGAGCCGTATCACCGTCTGCCGTACATAAAATAGCCGTGACATTCGCCGCATTGAATCGGTATTCAAAGTCGTGAGCGACAAGCAGGTTTGTTGCAGGTATCGCAACTGCGCCTATCTTGTGAAGTCCGAGAATGGCGAACCAGAACTGATAGTGTCTTTTCAAGACGAGCATGACCTTGTCGCCTTTTTTGATGCCGAGTGACTTGAAGTAGTTAGCCGCTTGGCTTGAATGCTCCTTGACGTCCTTGAAGGTGAAGGTTCTCTCGGTCATATCTCTGTCGAGATGAATGAGCGCTCTCTTATCGGGAGACTTTCTCGCTATATTGTCAACTATATCGAAAGCGAAGTTGAACTCGTTCTCGTTATTGAAGTCGATCGCAACGAGGTTTCCGTCTTTATCCTCGGTGGGCGAAACGAACTTTGAGCAGACATAGCTGCTGTCCGTTACCTTGACTCCGTTGACGGCTCTGTCGTGGACTATCTCTTGAACGCTTGTGTCGCTCGCCAAAACAACGGCAAGGAATGTGCAGTCTCTGCCCTCGATAGCTATCATTCCGTGAGGTGTTGATGAGTTATAATATATACTGTCGCCCTCATAAAGTACCTCTTCATGATTACCTACCCGTACCCTTAAAGCGCCGCTTATAACTAAGTCGAATTCTTGACCTGCGTGTGTTGTGGTATGTATCGGCTTGTTCTCAAGGTCGGCTGAATACTCATATCTGACCCAATACGGCTCGGAAAGCTTTTCTCTGAAATTCGTTGCGAGATTTCTTATCTCGATTCCGTTTTCACTCGCCGTTACCTGACCCTTGCCTTTCCTTGTGACAGTGTAGCTTGTGAGAACCGCACTGTGACCCTCAAGCAGGTCGGTAATGCCGATATCGAACGCAAGAGCGCATTTATGAATAAACGTGAACGGAAGGTCGATCTTACCGGATTCGTATTCCTTATAAAGCTCTACGGAAACCTCGGTCTTTTCTGCCATTTCCTCGACTGTGAAATCACAGATGTCACGCATTTCGTGAATTCTTTCAGCTACCTCATAAAGCTGACTTGTTGCTGTTGTGCCGTCCATTTTAATACCTCCTAAGCAATAAAAAAATCCGTCTCAAAGCTTTGAAACTTTGAGACGGATGTTAAATCCGCGGTACCACTCAAATTGCGTTGGCTATTGCCTTTACGCCACTCATCGAAGTCTATCAACCTCTAAGCACTAACGTAGCTGACACGGGAAAAACTATTTGCTTTCGCTTTCATCTTTCCGGCTCGGAAGTGATAGGTCATTACGCTCAAATTCATATCGGCTCGCACCGTCCGCCGACTCTCTGAAAAGATTTAACCGTGACCGTCTTCGTCATAGCTTTTTCAATGAAAATTCTTTCATTGCGGTACATTATAAACGAACTTAATTTGAATTGCAAGATACATTTTGTAATATCTGAGATTACGTTTAGTAATAGCTGTTAATTTTATGCGGTTACGACCGAGTCCGCTTTTTGCAAGCCGTATTTCTTGACCGCATCTTCACGCATTTTATACTTGAGGATCTTGCCTGCGACATTCATCGGGAAGCTGTCAACAAAGTCGACGTATTTCGGAACTTTGTGCTTCGCCATGTGAGTGCGGACATAGTCTTTCATCTCATCCTCTGTCATGCTCTCGCCCTCTTTGAGAATGATACAAGCCATTATTTCCTCTCCGAGTGCCTCGTCCGGAACACCTATGACTTGAACGTCCTTTACTTTCGGGTGAGTATATATAAATTCTTCTATCTCTTTCGGATAGATATTTTCGCCGCCTCTGATTATCATATCCTTGAGTCTGCCCGTTATCCTAAAATTGCCCTCGGGTGTTCGGCAAGCAAGGTCGCCCGTGTGAAGCCAGCCGTCCTTATCAATTGCGGCAGCCGTGGCTTTCGGCATTTTGTAGTAGCCTTTCATTATATTGTAGCCTCTTGCGACAAACTCGCCCGTCACTTCGTCGGGGCAATCCTCGCCTGTTTCGGGATCGACTATCTTACATTCGATTTTGGGCAACGCTCTGCCGACTGTCGCAACTCTGACTTCAAGCGGATCGTCGGTGCTGCTCATAGTGCAGCCGGGTGATGACTCCGTTTGACCGTAAACTATGGTTATCTCGCTCATATGCATCTTCTCGACGACCTCACGCATTTTCGATATCGGACATGGTGAGCCTGCCATAATACCCGTTCTCATATATGAGAAGTCGGTTTTCGGGAAGTCGGGATGCTGAAGCATGGCAATGAACATTGTCGGTACACCGTGGAAAGCTGTTATTCTCTCGTTATTTATACATGAAAGCGACGATTTCGGTGAGAAATACGGCAAAGGCATAACGGTTGCACCGTGAGTCATTGAAGCGGTCATGGCAAGCACCATACCGAAGCAATGGAACATCGGGACTTGTATCATCATTCTGTCGGCTGTTGAAAGATCCATTCTGTCGCCTATGCACTTGCCGTTATTGACGACGTTATAGTGAGTGAGCATTACGCCTTTCGGGAAGCCTGTTGTGCCTGAGGTATACTGCATATTGCAAACATCATCCTTTTTGACGAGTGACGCCATTCGCCATACTTCTTCAACCGGCACTTGCGATGACTTTTCTATTGCCTGCTCCCAAGTCATACAGCCTTCATGCTCAAAGCCGACCGTTATAATGTTTCTCAAAAACGGCAGTCTCTTTGAATGAAGCTTTTCGCCCGATTTCGTGTTTTTAAGCTCGGGGCAAAGCTCTGCCATTATCTCGTCATAATGTGAGTCTCTGTAACCTTTTATCATAACGAGGGTATGAGTGTCGGACTGTCTGAAAAGGTATTCGGCTTCGTGAATCTTATACGCTGTGTTGACGGTGACCAAGACAGCGCCTATCTTTGTTGCCGCCCAGAAAGCTATATACCACTGCGGAATATTCGTTGCCCAGACAGCGACATGAGTTCCGGCTTTAACGCCCATTGCGATAAGCGATCTTGCGAATGTATCGACGTCATCTCTAAACTGAGAATATGTTCTCGTATAGTCGAGTGTCGTATACTTGAACGCAAGCTGATCGGGAAATTCCTCGACCATTGTGTCAAGCACCTGCGAGAAGGTCTTTTCGATAAGCTCTTCCTTTTTCCACACGAATTTTCCCGTATGAGTTTTATTGTAGTAATACTTTTTATCTTTTCTCTCGCTGTCGTAGGCTTCCATAAAGCTTTCGAAATGAGTGAGTATCACTTCAAGGTCGGTTACACCTTCATCCCATTTTGTGTCCCATTCGATACAGATATATCCGTCATAGTTGATTGAACGCAGGGCATTCATCATATCCTTGAACGGAATTTTGCCCTCCCCTATCAGCGTTCTCTTTCCGTATTCCTCGGCATCGGTTATATGGACAAGCTTAACATATGCGCCGAGATTCTTTATCGTATGCTCGGCATCTTCGCCGTTTCCGAAATAGGTCTCATACATATTCCAGTCAGCTCCGATGAAGTCGCTTGCGAAGAAATTCAAAAGCTCACAAAGCTTATCTGTGTCACGGAACATACCCGAGGTTTCGACAAGAAGAACTACATTCTTCTCCTCGCACATTTTTAATACATCCGTCAGATATTCTTTGACATATTCAAATTCGGTTTCCGAGTTTCCGAAAGCCGAGACCTTAACGTACCCGACATTGATATTGTTAGCCACGTTGACAGCCGTTTCAAGCTTTCGGCTGTTTTCCTCTTCGGCATTTTTGTCGGCGATGTCACAGCCGGAATCAATACAGGCGATCGACTTTGAGGTGTTTATCAGTGTCCGCTTCGTTATCGACGCCATGTCCGGATTGAAAGGCGAATTCTTCCCTTTGAAACACGCCGCCTGTACGTCATGGATCTCTATAGCTCCGAATTCCAGCTCGTCGGCGAGCGTGAGAAAATCGGAAAAGCTTTTATTTTTATGGAATTTAGTTGAAAATGCTAATTTCAATTTTTATTCCTCCTCGTATGCTATTTTGTTAAGTGCGCTGACATAGGCTCTGATACTTGCGCCTATAACGTCGGTTGAAATTCCCGTTCCGGAATAAAGCTTACCGCTTGCGGAACGAAGCTTAACGAGAGATGAACCCATAGCTTCCGTACCCTCGGTGACGGCTCTTATTTGGAAATCGTCAAGCTCATAGTGATGACCGACTATCTTTTCTATCGCAAGGAATGCGGCATCAATAGGTCCGTCTCCGACACTGACTCCGCTTATCAGTGTATCGTTCTTTGTCAAGGCGATATTGGCTGTTGCGGTTATGACATTGCCGCTGTTTATAACGTAGCTGACGATCTTATATGTCGGCGGAACTTGCAAAGCCGAGGAAGCGACTATCGCTTCGAGCTCCTTTGTTCCGACAAAGTCTTTCTTCTGAGCTACACGCTTAAACGCTTCATACACATTGGCGTTATCCTCAGCCGAAAGGTCATAGCCGATCTTTTTGACGGCGTTTATCACAGCGCCTATATCGTCGTTTTTATCGAGGGTAAGTGAATCGTCGGAATCATTCACGCCGTTTTCGAAAGGTGTTGTTTCGCTTTTGACCGTATTAACTATTCGGCTTATCTGGCTTGTTACTCTTGATATCTCAGTTGTGCAGATATCGCTTTCTATGCCCAAAGCGTCTCCTCGGCTTCCGATAATATTCATCACATTAACTATACTCGGTAAGCTGAACGGCTCGGCGGCGGTTTTTATCTGTGTTACACCCGACGATACCGCCGAAAGTGCACTCGCTGTTGCGACACAAAGCTTATCGGATATTTCAGCTGAAACCGTAACGCTTGAAATGGCGGGGATATTTTTGAATATATCTTCAAAAAACTCCGCTGTTTCCGACGGAAGTAATGCGCCCTCGCTGTCGCAGAAATTCACTCTCGAAGCTCCGGCTTCAACGGCAGCAGTCACCGACTCGTACAAAAAAGCTTTTTCGGCTCTCACGGCATCTTCAGCCGAAAACTCGATGTTATCCGTATATTTCTTACACTCCGAAACAAGGTCTTTTATCATCTGCATGACCATATTCGGCTTCTTGCCGCACTTATATTCCATCTGGACAGCCGAGACGGGAACGCTGACCTTGAGCGCCGGACGTTTCGCCTCCTTGACACTGTTCCAAGCGGTCTCGACCGACGACGTTTCATAGCCGACGGGGACTAAGATCTCGCTGTTTTTCACAAGCGTTGCGACGGTCTTTATTAGAAGAGTATCTGTGGCTGTATTTTTAATCTCAGGCATTTCGATGCTGTCGCAATTAAGTCTATCCAGCATTTTTGCCGTTTCGAGCTTTTCTCTGAAGCTGAGTGTATGCTCCGCCGAGGTTGAACATTCTCTGATAGTGACGTCTGAAAGGTAGATTTTTTTCATGATAGTGCTCCTTATTCCAAAATAAAAATCCCTGAAACACCTAAGTGCTTCAGGGACGATAAGCTATGTTACCGTGGTACCACCCACATTGCCGCATTTGCGACCACTTTCGGATTCAATCAAATCCTAAGCTATGATAACGGTGCTTGCCGTGACTCCTTATGCAGTCGGAACGGTTAGGGAGTCATGCTCAGATACGAGACAGCTTTGACATTCATCTATCGGCTCACACCAACCGCCGACTCTCTGAAAAAGTCCTGAAAAAGCTTAATATCTTCATCGCATTTCAAATATTGTGAATATTATAAACCGCTTTCGGCGAAATGTAAACTTCCAATTTGTAATGTTTGCTATAAGTAAATGGAATGGCTCTGTGCCCCTAAGGCAGTGGCAGCGGCGGGGGGGGCGGGAAAAAAATATTGAATATTCGTAAAAATCACCCCCCCCCGGCCGCGGGCATAGCCCCAAGCGGAAACGATTTGCACCAACCCCCCCCCCG
>CAYZOU010000023.1:0-33377 GCA_964480405.1 uncultured Faecalibacterium sp.
AAAGCAGCCGCCTAACGGCGACTGCTCAATATGCTTTCTGTTTTAACTCTTTACCTCAACTATTGACAAAGAGCCTATTTTTTTATAATTTCTTATTGCTTTTTTCTTTATCAATCTTTGAAAACGTCCTCAAACAGCGGAAGCTTGGAGATTTTCATAACCTTGCTGCTTATCATTGAAGTTCCGACCTTAGCTATGCGGTTTCCGTCTTCCATAAGCTTCGCATCTACGCCGTATACCATAATATCTTTCTTGCGTGATATACCGTTGACTATCTTTCTGACCATTGATTCACATGATGAGCTGACCATTTCTATAGCCTTGCTTGCCGCACTGCTCTCCTCGGCGCTGTCTCCCTGTGATGAGAAAATGTCCGTCTTGGTGAAGCCCGGGCATACAAGACCGATATAGCATTGACCCCTGTATTCCTCTCTTGCGGCTTCGGTAAGACCCTTTAACGCCGCCTTACTTGCTGTATACACCGACGTTCCGGCAAGTGAGCACAAAGCCGCAGACGATGCGACATTGATTATGGCAGCCTTTTTGCTCTTGAGTATCATCGGCATAAGGTGGTGCATTGAATAAACAGCTGAATAGAAGTTGATATCCATTGCCTTCTTTATGTAATCTATAGAGTAGTTTCCGAAACGGTCAAATTTCGGAAGAATGCCCGCATTGTTTATCAAGACGTCGGGGCGAATGTCGTTTTCCTTGAGGTATTCGGCGAAGTTTTCCCAGTTTTCCTCAACCGATACGTCGAAAAGCTGATAGCTGAAGTTGTCCGCCTTGCTTCCGAGTTCAGCGACGACCGTCTTCATTTTCTTTTCGTTTCTTGCGATTCCTATTACCTTGCAACCGTATTCGTTGATGAGCTTCATTGCAATGCCTTTGCCCAAGCCTCCCGATGCGCCGGTAATGATAACTGTTGCGCCTGTCAACCAATTGTTATAATTCATAGATATATGTCCTCCTTAATAAGTCTTCCGTATTGCTGTCGAGTTTTAACTATAACACAAGGATTATAACACGAAAACCGTCGAATGGCAATTAACATACATGAACAATCTGTTAATAAAGCAACATTTTCGTGCTTGATTTTACAAATAAATCTACCATGTCCAATTCAGTGGCGATCATACTCTCCTCCGCAACTCACATAAAAAATAAAAATAAAAAATTTTTTCAAAAAGTGTTGACAAATTCGCTCATGTATACTATAATGTGCAAGCACTCGTTTGAGGGTGCTTTTTTATGGCGGCATAGCTCAGCTGGCTAGAGTACTCGGTTCATACCCGATTGGTCGTAGGTTCGAATCCCACTGCCGCTACCAGATAATTAACAGCTAACGCTGTTTTATATACGGCCCGGTGGTCAAGCGGTTAAGACACCGCCCTTTCACGGCGGTAACACGAGTTCGATTCTCGTCCGGGTCACCAAAGCTTCTGTCTTTTGACGGAGGCTTTATTTTTTGGCTCTATAATAAATGGGCTCTATAATAAATGTTGGGGTAACCAAATAGAGCCTACAAAAATAGAAGTAAAAAATTCAAAAAAGTAGAGCATACTTGGAAGAAATCCGTTAAAATGGAATTGACGAAAACCGAAAACGGATGGCCAAATATGCTCTGCAATGATTTACTGAAAAGTTTCTCGGATAGGTGTCTTAAGACACCAACGAAAAAGCCTGCTATCCTCTCGGATAACAGACCTTTTTATGAAGTTGGTCGGAGTGACAAGACTTGAACTTGCGACCTCTTGACCCCCAGTCATACTTCCCCAAACTCACCTAAAACTTCAAATACTCGCCAAAACGCCCGCAATCCCTTGTATATCAAGGCTTTACGGGCGTTTTTTAATTTTATATTGTCTCTTGAAAACAGCGAAAAAACCTTATATAATTCGATTTACTTCTAACACATTTCTAACACTTTTTATGCTGAAAAATTTAGCATATTTATTGTGTTTCTGAGCGCTTCGAGATCTGCATGAGTGTAAACTTGATCCGTAACATCTTTTGCTGAATGTCCGACAAGTCTCTGAATATACGCCTTATTAGCACCGTTTTTCTGTAGGTTCGTTACGAATGTGTGTCGGCATTCGTGAGGTTTGATGTTAGCGTCAAGCTCGAGAGCAGTTAAAAGCTCCGGCAAAATGTGACTCCTGAAATAATTCGCTGTAACCCGAACACACTTTTCGCTTACCACATTTCCGTATCGGTCAGCCTGTACTTCTTTTCGGCAGAAAATTGTCTCACCACCGAGGTTGGCCCATTTTTCAACATATGGCTGTATCTCCGAATGTATCGGTACGATGCGGTTCTTGCCTGCTTCGGTCTTGTTGCCTCCGGTGAGCGTCTGTGCCTTGCGGTCATATTGAAATTGCGTTAGCTCAAGCATCTCACTTATACGCCAACCGGTGTAGCATAAAATCAGTAGCCACTCGGCGTACGGAACATTATTCTTCACACCGAGTTTGATCTTTTGCACCTCAAGGTCGGTGAGCGCACGTTTCCCTGTTTCTTTTTTCTTTGGAAGCTCTATGAACTGTGCGTAATTTTTCGTAACAATGTCGTTTTTCAGCGCATAGTCGCTGATGAGACCGCAAACAACTTTGACATCGTGTAATGACGAGTGCGACTTTCCTTGGCTCGCAAAATCGTCAATTATCGCTTGAAACTCGCCTGTACGAATTTGAGCGAATTCCTTTTTGTGAAGCGGTGCGAGCTTCCCGAATGCGGCACGATAACAGTCTTGTGTGGATTTTGAGAGGTTTTTGTATTTGTTGGTATTCTGATAATCGGACCAAATTTCGCCGAGGGTCATTTTCATCTTTTTGATTTCGTCGGGCGATTTGCAGCGATATTGCTCAAGAGCTGCCATCGCCTCGCCCCTTGTGGCATATGTGCCTATGGTGCGTTTGATATATTTTCCGTCTGTGAGGTATGCCGGAGCGAGTGCTACCCAAGGCTTTCGTCGATTAGGCCGCTTTTTGCCGTCTTTAGATTTCTTTCCGTTGAGATTGTAAACGCTGCCCCAACCGTTGGGATTTTTCATTTTCGCACCTCCTTAAAGGTATTTTGAATATTTTTCCGTCAAATTTTGCTCCCCAACTTACAGCAGGGGAGCTGTTTTTTTATTTTTTACAGGCAAGTCCGATGTCAATTTCATCTTGACGGCCTCTCGGAAAGCTCCTTTTGTTTATTTTCACCACAGTTTCAGTCAAAACCTGTTTCCAATTGTTTGGAAATCCTATGTGTTCTAATTTTATACAATCGGAGTATTCTTCTATCAATGCATATAGTTGTGGCAAGAACGTCCTTTGCCATTTGATATTGTCCGGGTATAGGAACTTCAGCACTAATATGTAGTCAAATATTCTTTTTCCTAATGTGTACGAAAAAAATTTAGGAGTCGGCGGTGTCGCCGGAAAAAGATTATAATACAGCCTTGAATAGTGAGCGCAATAATTGCGAAGATCTGTTAAGCATCTAAGCCATTTAGAAACATTTTTATATGTAGATCCGAAAACTTCTTTTGCAATTTGTTTTTGATCTACGATGTGCATATCCGAGTAAAACAACGATAGTTCACCCATTGTAAAAAGTTCAATTACTACCCACAAAGGGAATTTTGCATCATAATTTTCTATATGGTGTTTTACAAAGGCTTGCGTTTTGTTGTTATCTATGGACTTCTCTATATGATCGATAAAACTTTTATGATTATGACGAGCAGGGTTAAAGTTTCTCTCGTTAAGATAGCCTAATGCTCCGTACTTGTGTGAATGATAATACGAAAGCCGAGTTCTGAGCATTATTTCAATTTCTTCAACGACAGGCAGCAATACATATCTTAGCTTTCTGTCGAACTCATATATTCGGTATACATTATTGAAAGTCGTACCATCAATGAATTTACCATTACTACATCTGAACGGCAAAAAATAAGCCGTAAGTCTGTAATAGTTGATTTGTTGAATTACCTGTAATGCGTGGTTTTCGTCACCAACAATGCAACCACGTTGTTTCAGCTTGTTCAGTTGTTCTTCGTATGCCTTGGGTTCTTTGACTTCCATCTGATTTCTCCATAAATAAAAAATGTCCCCCACTGGGACACTTCACGCCGAAGCGGAGAGGTGCGGGGGGTCTCATCAAGTTCATTATATGCTATCTTTTGCAAAAATGCAAGTAGTAACAAAAAATTAATATTTAGACCCCGTCAAATTTTGCTCCCCAACTTACAGCAGGGGAGCTGTTTTTTTATTTGCACAAACTTCGAGTGTACCGAATATGAGCTTCACCTCGTCAGTTCTTGAGCAAGCTCTTTGAAAAGGTGTAAATAGCAATTCTTGATTTTTTCAAAGATTTCATTTGCTGTTGCTTCATCATAGATATGTGATGTCAAATTTCGTGAGTAGAGAAGATCAAGCCACGCCGTTTCGTCATTTATGAGATCGCTTGCGTACGCCTGCCGCATTACGGACTTCGGACTGTTGAGGTCGGTATATCCCTCGTCGGTCAAATATTCTCTTGCCGATTTCCATGCAAGCTCAGTGCAAAATTCAAAGCGCTGAACTACACCGTCTCGGCAAGATGAAAGCCCACATTCATCATATTGCAAAATCGCTTCTTCAAGGCGAGAGGTGGCACTTTTAAATTTAGTCAATTTTTCTTCTGATTTACCCATAAAGAATAACACCGTCCTTTTCGATATTTTTTATAAGTACGGGGTCGGTTGTGCCGTCAATGAAAATGATATCAAACTTTAAAAGCGTCGGAAGCTCGTCCACGCTCTCCGAGAACCTCACCCGTTTGTTTTTGTCTAAACCGTAAACGGCAATATCAATGTCGCTTTTTTCTCTGTTATCACCTCTGGCTCGTGAACCGAAAAGCACTATCTTTTCGGCAGAATATTCGTCACCGAGGCGAGCGAGTAAGTTATATATCTTCTTCATCATCGTAATCCTCATCAAACGACATATCCGAGGTGTATACCTCATTGCTTGAAAGTGACTGTCTGTATTCCTCGGCCGCCATCGTCTTTGTAAATTCAGCTGTGGGATCTATGTTTTCTACAAGCTGCTGAAGCTCGTCGATCGAAACCTTAAAAAACTCCTTGCGAAGATTGACCTTGTTTACACGCTTGTCACCGAGCAATGTGTGCAACTTGTTTTCAAGACCTACAGCATCTTCCGAGAAGATGAAGCTGTGTACATCAAACTTGAACGGTACAGAGGCACTGCCAAGCTCGTTGACACGCTCTTGAGGATCTAAACGGCGGGTCATGCCTATTTTGAAAACATCATCGCCGAACGAGCCTAAGTTACTGATAATGTATATATTGCCGGCTTTGCCGTTTTGCAATTTGACGATTTCATCTTTCTTGAGAGTGACCTCGGACAGCTGAGCTTTAAGCTCGGTTATTTTTGTATTTAACTTATTGCGTTCTTCTTCGGCAGCACTTTCAAGCTGTGCTTTAAGTTTTTCGATTTCGCTTTGATATTTACTTTCCTCGGCTTCAACTTTCTTTTGCTCGGATTCGAGAGCTTTTCTTTCTTGTGACTCGATTCGCATTTGCTCTCTTAAGGCTATCTGCTCCTGCTTGGCTTTTTCCTTTTTAACATAGTAGTTGTATTCTATCTTTGCCGCATTTATGAAGAGATACTCTATTTGCCCTATGAATTTTGTCATCGTGCCGACAATGCTTTGATTTCCCTCGCTTGCGATGTTGAGGTACTTTGCGGTCGTTGCCTTTATTTTTTCTATTGCAACGTCAAGCTTCTCATACTTTAAGTCGATGAGTATATTTTGAAGCTCCGAGCGAAGCGAAATCACCATGAGTGAATATATCGAGCGGTTTGTTTTTGTGGTGTATCGTGACAGATACGAAGAAAGCAGAGTTTCAATATCTTGATCATTCTTTTTGTATGCCTTACGCAGCTCTTTGATATCCATGCTGTGAAGATTTAAGGTCACAGTCGGTGAAAGCGTATCAATTTCATCAAGAATAATGTCGGGGATTTTGCAGAAATCTATCGGAGCATTCCAATCAAAGAAGTTGTCAACCGAATAGTTTACACTTCTGAGAAGCTCAGCGGCCTTGTCAAGCTTGTTTTGTGCGGTGGTTTGCTTTTTTTCGAGCTTTTCGATTGTACTTGTAAGCTGCGTGACCTTTTCTTCAAGCGGCGCAAGGGCAATATTATTTTGCTCTATCCGTCTTTGCTTTTCGGCTTCATAAATTTCAGACAGCTTTTCCGTTTCCGATTTGATTTTTTCTTTTTCGGTACACAGAGATTTTATCTGACCTTCAAGCTCAGCCTTAAAAGTTTCGTCTTGCGAGAACTTTATAAAATCGGGATTGCTTGAGATCTTGTTCAATTCTTCAAGCTGTGATTTATCGGATTTTGCTTTTTTATCATGGATAATTGTCAGCACAATCAAACCGATACCTAAAAAGGCGAAAGGAAAAAATGCAACAGCAAATACCGTCAGCACTGCACCGGAGATGTAACAGACGATGCTGAAAGCTTTCGATAACACATCTTTATTCTTCATATTCAACACCTCTCAATACTTAATCCTACTGTAAAATCCAACAGCAATACCGATTATTGAAATTCGATTCATATCTTCCTTATAAAATATCTTGGGAGGATATTCCGGATTAGCCGCTTGAAGAACTACATTGTCCTCGTTTATATATACTTTTTTTAAGAGCGTTTCACAGCCGTCTACAAGCACAGCGGCGATCTGCCCATATTCAACATTAGATTGCTGT
This sequence comes from uncultured Faecalibacterium sp., assembly GCA_964480405.1. GTDB lineage: Bacteria > Bacillota > Clostridia > Oscillospirales > Acutalibacteraceae > UBA6857. Next base: position 6,776 of record CAYZOU010000023.1, read on the forward strand.
TTTATATAAACAATGTCACCGTCATGTATTCTCGCTCCGATCATGCTGTCACCCTCACATTTCAGCGTGAAGTCACAATTTATATCTTCGGGTACATCGTCGTATCCGTCAAAGTTTTCTTCGGTTGCTATCGGCTCACCGCAGGAGATCACACCGAGCCTCGGCTTTTTGACTGTCTTAGGTACGGGCAGGAGGTTTGGGGGGAGAATATCCGATTTTTCTTTTTTCCTCTCCATTGGAACATCAGCACCCATAAGCCAAGGAATGGAGACATTGAGAGCAACTGCTATGGATTCTAATTTTCGCTGCTTAGGTTCATATTTGCCCTTTTTATAATTACTTAATGTTCCTTCATCAATTCCGGATAACCGTGACAATTCGGCTGCGGACATCTTGCGAATATCAAGAGCTTGTTTTAATCTTTCATTAAACGAAATCATTATCATCACCTCTAACTATAAAATATCATACAATTGTGCAAAACACAAGTTTTATTTAAAAAAACTTGTGAAAAGTTTAGTTTTTTTGGAAAACCTATTGACTTGTGATTTCACAAGTGCTATAATTAAACCATGCCAAGGAGGTGAACAACAATGAGCGGACAAAATAAAAAAGGTTGCAAGAACGACCAACCCACCAAAGTTGAAAAAATCATTCTTGCAACTGCAATCCTAAACCTGCTCAAAGTAATCTTTGAAATAATCAAAGAATTGCTTGAGTAGGGCAAGGGGGGAGAAATCCCCCTTTTGAGAGGATACCTTATTTTCTGCTCATTGTCAATATAGAAAGAGGTGCTTTTATGGAAAAGTTGATCTTAGTGCTTAATATACTTATCGCAATAGGCGATATTGCCATTATTGTGATGATATTAAGGAGGTGGAAAAAATGAAATATACCTATGACTACTCAAAGCTTTTGGGACGGCTGCGTGAAATGGGGCTCACGCAGTCCGATCTTGCCGGAAAGATCGGCATAAGTGTAGCTACCCTAAACCAAAAATTTAAAAATAAAACTGAATTTAAGCAAACCGAAATAGCGAAGATTTTAAGTGCTGTAAATGTTGATATGGCATCTGTTGACGCATATTTTTTTAATCATTAACTTGTGAAAACGCAAGCTTAAATTGAAAGGAGCAACCCATGTATACCGATGAACAAATCTTATCCATGAATAACATAACCCCGAAAATAGCCGCCGAATATCTCGGCATGACAGCGAACAGCGTGATCTACAGCCTGCGGTGCGATGCCGAGAATAAGACAAGCCATCTTCCGATAGGCTATGCGACACGCTCACTCAATGATGTAAGCTGGCGCTACATAATAGTTCCTCAAAAGCTTGTCGCCTATAAGAACGGTACGGGCAGGGAAGATATAGACCGACTGTTAAGCGGCGTAAAGCAAAGCTTAGATCAAGTGGTCGAGTATCTGAAACTCGCATTGAAAGCCCAAGCGAGCTGACAGTCTTTCCCGGCTTCCAAGCTCTCCCACCTACACACGCTATGCCAAGGTCAAGGGTACGGGTGAATTTGTGCAGAGGCACACCCAAAGCAGCGACAGGGGAGTGCCTGCGGTGAGCAAGCCATTGAAATGACCTCCTACTTTTCACAGTTTTTCCTTTTGTAATTTAATATTTTCACTGTTTTAGATCCTAAAGTCTTATCGAGTGGGAGAGCGTGGAAGCCGGGAAAACAAAAATAGATATCAGATGGTAGGCGGTAGGCAGTAGTTGCCGGCAACCGCCAACACATCTAATATCTAATATCTAAAGTCTAACATCTGAAAACTACACCCAACTCACGAAAGGAGAATAACTATGTCAAGCAAATTACCGCCATGTCTCCACGGTACAAAATGCTTTGCCAACGATAACAAGCGTTGCACCGTGCTGAAAGACACATTTTTTGGGGGGCAGGAAATGCCCATTCTTCAAAACAAAGGAACAGCTTCAAAAAGAACAGGAGGGAAGCGAAACACCATGAAACTGAAAACTATCAAGCATACCTTCATCTTCGCAGGCTTCATCGGCTTTCTGCTTGCACTGGGCAGTGCCGGAGGCTTGGATTGCGAAACGCTCACCTTCGGGAAGTCGCTTGCCTTAGCGCTTGTCTCACTCGTACTTATCAGCGTGTCGTTCGTAGCGATCGCTTTCATCGAATATCTTCAATCGTGTGAGGTACAAGCCGACGAGTACGACAGGGAAAGTCAGTGGTTGCAATTCGACTTTTCCGAGCAAGCGGAAGAAGTAGTGATACCACAGGAGGCAGAGCAATGGCAAATATGATGAAAATGCTGAAAAAAGATGCCAAATATGCACTGAACAGCCGCAGTCGGACACTCATATACGAAGTGTACGGCGAAGCGAAGATGGCACGACGTCTGGGTGCGATAACAAAAGCCGAGTTTTTCGAGTTGAACGAAATGCTCGTCACAAACGGCATCAACAATCCGAGACTTTTTTCCGAGCAAGCGGAAATCACAGAAATTTTCGAGAACAAAATCAAGGATTTCACCAAAGCACTAATAGATGCTATCGACAACGGATCGGTGTGCCACAGCAGCGACATCGCCGATTTCGCCGTTGAGTGTATGAAGAACATGACAAGCTAAGGAGGCAAAGGGGGTAAAAAACCGCACATCTAAAATCTAACGTCTAAAATCTAACATCTAAAACGGAGGTCATACCATGTCAGAAAAAATTCAGCAAGCTATCGAGCGCATCGACTCTCAATCGGAGGGTCAAAGCGATGCCGTGAAAATCATCGCTCAACACATTATCGAGAATTTCATCAAGACCGACGCCGCTGCCGAAAAGCTCTTGAACGAAAAGCTCACGCTGCAAGACTGCTATAAGTCGGTCCAATCAAAAGCCAAGGGAAAAGCCGTAGGCGGCTGTGCCTGTGTCGATGATAATGTCGTGTACGGGTGGGTCAGAGAATATTACGGGCTTACAAGCTCGGATTTGAAGCCCGATGATAAAGCCTCGAATATCCTCTCATTCGACATATTCGGCGACTTGTGAGGTGATCGAATATGCCAAGGAACAAACAAGAAAGCGACGAACAGCTGATGAAAAGGCTGTTTCGCCTTGTGCCGAAGTTGCCCAAGGATTCGGAAAAACGGCTTTGCCAAAACGAGCTTTCTTCGACCTGTTATCTTTTCACCTTCCGTTCAAACGGACAACGCTACGGCTATTGCACCGAATGTAAAAAGACCGTCTCACTTGAACCAAAGCGCAGCGAGACATACGAAGAATTGCAGAACCGCCAAAAGAAGCATAACGAAGTAGGCTTCTGCCCCGAGTGTAAAGCCCGTGTCACATTTAAAGACAGAGGCAGAAGCAAGAATAAGCTTTGGAATTACGCTCACTTTATCATCGCTCAAAAGGCAGGCAAAATGCTTGTGCTTCGCTTCTTCGATGTAACAAGAAGCTGGCGGCACTTTGACCTTGAGCGTATCACAAAGGACTTCGGCGACGGTGAGCTTGAATTTCACGAGGAGCACCGCCTCTTTTTAGACCCGGCAAACCGAAAAGCCTATCAGTTTACACGGCAGTGGGAATATTACGGCAATAGTTACTATGCGAAGTTTTACGGCTATGAAGCAGGCGACGGTGAGCTTAAAACCGATTGGTACAAAAGACAACGCTTCAGGACAGATTTTTCAAGATACGGCTTTTGCAATATCTATGGTCTTGATGATAATTTGCTTAAGAAAACCGGATTTCGGTATTGCCCGATCGACCTTTATGAAAAAGTATCGGGTGAGTATAAGGACATTATCAAATTTATGCTCAAATACACTCTTTATCCGAATGCGGTCGAATACATGATGAAATGCGGCTTTCCGGAGCTGTTTTCTTTGTTGATAAAACATCATGAGTTAAGCATTTTGAATCTTCGTGCGAAAACACCCGAAAAGCTCATGCGGCTGCCTAAATCGGAGATAACGAAGATGAGAAAGGGCGTATACGGCGAAGTCAAAGAAATGACACCCTCGAGCCTTAGGTATATACAAGCTCTTCAAAAATACGGCTTCACCGACAGCGAAAAGCTTAGGCTGTTTAAAACTGTAAGCCCATACAAATTCGAAGAATATCGGCAATACATCTTAAAATACACAACCGTGACAAAAGCCGAAAACTATATCAAGAAACACGCAAAAGGCTCGCTTCTTCCGACGACGGAATATATCGACTACATAAAAGCCTGCGAACGCTTAGGTTGGGATCTGAGCCGCCACGAGATATTGTTTCCGAATGACCTTTCAGAAGCCCACGACAGAGCGAACGCCTTGATTCGTGCAGAGGAAGAAAGACAAAGAGCGGAAAAAGCGAGAAAATACAAAGAGGATCGCTTGCTCAGAGAAAAGGATATCGACCTGAAAATACGAAAGCTATATCCGATGCTTTCAAAGCAGTGGGAGTTTAGGTCAAACGGATTATTGATAAGACCGGCGAAGGACCTCGAAGAAATAATCCGAGAGGGCGAAATTCAGGGTATATGTGTCGGCTCGGAGTTTCAGGGGTACACCAAGCGTCACGCTCAAGGTACGGCTTTTATCTTCTTTGTAAGGCGGGAAAGCGACCCCGATACCCCTGTTTGTACTGTCGAAATTTCCTCCGACGGAGCAGTTGTTCAGTGCAGAGGATACAGAAATCGAGCGCCGAGCGAAGAAGTGAAAAGCTTTATGGAAAAGTTTAAATCATATATATGCGGTACACTCGAAGTGTCTGCATAAATTACAGGAGGTCAGACAATGGAAGAAATAATCAAAGCATCACAAACACACTTGACACGCACCGATGAAGCGAAGCTGCTGCATTATGAGATCTTAAAGAACGGCGAAGATGCCGCCAAAGCAATGGTGAGCTTTGCGATGAATCTGAAAACTATGCGAGACAAGAAGCTGTATTCCGAGCTTGGCTTCGACAGCTTTGAAAGCTACACAGTGGAAGCTGTCGGATTAAAGAAAAGCCAAGCGTACGACTATATATCCGCCCTCGAACGCCTCGGAGAAAAGGAGCTTGAAGAAATCGCCGCCCTCGGTATCGGCATCACAAAGATAAAGCTTCTCTCGGCGTTCAATACGATAGACAGAGCCGAGTTTATCGAGAGTAACGACGTCGGCGAAATGTCAACAAGACAGCTTAAATATAAGATAGACGAGCTGACAAGACAGGGCGAACAGCTGTCCTTTGAGCTTGAAAGCGCCAAGGAAAAGGAAACCGCCGGCATAGATGAAATAGAGCGCCTCGAAAGCGAAAAGGCCGAGCTTGAACGAAAATTAAAAGAGCTTGAAAGCCGCCCCCACGAGTTAGCGGTGCGTGAGCCGACAGATGAGGAAAAAGCGGAAATAGCAAGAGCCGCAGTCGAAAGGGAAACGGCAAGTCTGAATGATAAGCTTGAAAAGCTCAAGCGTGATAAAAGAGTCGAGGCCGATAGACATAAGGCGGAGACGGACAAGCTCAAATCGGAGAATAAAAAAGCCGCCGAAAAGGCGGTCGAGGAATACAGAAAAGCAAATGCCGAGCTGACACGAGAGCTTGAAAGCATAAAGCAACGCTCACAGGAGCTTGAAAAGCAACTGAGGGTCTCGGCATCGCCGGAAATAACACGCTTCAGCTTCTATTTTGAAGCGGTACAAGAGAATATGCGTAAGCTTTTGGAAGCGCTGAACACGATATCCGACGGTGACACAAAGGAAAAGCTCAGGGCAAATTTATCGAGATATGCACAGAAGCTTGCAAACATGACAAGCTAAGGAGGCAAAAATGTTAAAATTCGATTTTAAATCAATTAGCGATTACGAAATGTTTCTTGACGACAAACACATAATCGTTCGCACACCGGAGACCGAAACCGTCTACCAATGCGAGGACTGGAGACGTGCTTACGGCGACTTCTTCGTCGAGATGGCGAACAGCCTGACAAGCCGAGAAAACGACTGGGATTATGTATACGACTTTTATCGTACACAGAAAAATGCCCCGATGTCAAACAGCGATTCGGTCTATGATGCGCTGTGCTGCGGCGAAATGCCGTTGCTTGAAAACAACGAGATGTCAAGCCGAGATATAATCAAAGCTTTCGAGGATATCAAGGAAAACGCATACCGGCTCGTGTACGAAAAGGCGGCAAAAAAATCCGGAAAGCCTGTCAAAAAAAGCTGCTACATGAGAAACTACGACGAAATAGTCGACGAATTAGCCTTCCTCGGAATGCAAAAGGTTTGGTATCTATACCGTGAAAAGCAATTCACGCTCGAAGAAGCGAGAGACGAAAGCATAGTCATATTCAGAGAGTACAAGCGGCTGAGGCTGGTAATGACAGGCTTGGAAAGGTTTGAAAAGGAAAATCTCGCAACATACAAGCAGATGAACGAAATGCGAAAATCCACAACGGGAATGTTCCTTTACCTGCTGAACAACATCGACGAATGGTCGGACGATCAGATCATAGATGCATTGATAGACGTGATCTGCGCCCAAAACGGCGAAAACGTCACAGGCAAGGTGCTGAAAGAGAAGCTCAGCGAAAAACGAGTGAGAGAGCTTGAACTTGACGATCGAGCATCGTAAGGCTTGAGCAGATTCACAACTTGACAAAATACGACAGCTTATGTATAATCAGTTTAGCTGAAAGGTTGCCGAAAGGCGGTTGGTGATATCACGCTCCGAAAGGAGGTGATATATATGACTTTTACTCTTACAATTAGCGGTAAAAAAATTACATTTACCATAAAGTTTAAGATAAAGGAAAACAACCGCCACTCGGCCAAGTGACAGTTGTTAACATAAAAATTTTCAACTCAAATCGCTAACCGCTTTAAACGGTTACCTTTCAGCTTTATTATAACAGCTATGTCCCGTTTTGTCAACACGACAAGGCGGGATTTTTGTTTTTGCAGAGGATGGGAAGAAGCGAGGGAAGCGATACTCGGTTATCTTTCGCTTTGACAAGCTCTGTTATAAGGAGGTTTATCATGAATACCGAGAACGAAAACCAATGGCATATTGAAGAAGTAGATCTCGATGTGTTCGGGGAAAAGAAAACGGGGTATTCCGTTATGCGAAAATGCGGAATATTCACAGAATACGCTTCACTTTATCTTCGCTCAAGAGAAGAAGCCGAGGCGATCTTAGAAAAAATAAAAGCCGTCAGTGCCTAAGCATTGAAGTCATATCCGAAGTCGCCTAAAACGGCGTATTTTCGGTGCTTTGCGGATTAAATCCACTCGCAAGGCGACAGCCTTGCTTCCTGTCTTTGCACCGCAAATCCCTCGAAACTCCGGTCGTTTTAGGTCGCAGAATTTGTTTCGAGAGAAATGATTGCAAATGCAAGGCAAAAGCGGAGCAAATCCTGACGGATTTGCGAGCATTTTAACGAAGCAGTTGCGGCATTTATCCGAAACAAATCGACTTCGGATTTAACTTCAATGCTTAAGCGCTGACGGCAACGAACTGAAACAGTTCTTCAAAGTGCATATATAGTATACACTGTTTCGGTTATTTTGTCAATAGTGACAATTCATATTTAGAAAAAACGCTTTGTTTTTATCATAATTATTCGTTCAAAATTTTGCCCCGCATGAGGGGCTTTAAAGCTCGATATAGGTATTAACTTAGTGAAAATCAAAAGGCGTTGAAGCCTTGAAAACATTGAGAATTTCGGAAAGAAGGACTGAAACAGTGCCATATATAAAAAAGACGGTTTATGCCGGAAAGACGATCGAGGTTCATAAGTATTATTCCTCACGCTACGGCAATAAGACAAATCCAAACAGACAGCCGCATATAAACACAACACCCGATGATATGGCTGAGGTCAACCGTCAGCAAGCGAGTGCAAAGCTTCGTGGGCTTCTGAATGCGAATTTTGAGTTTGGAGATATCCATGCAGTGTTTACATACAGAAAAGAGGACCGTCCGAGTGATATCGAAGAAGCGAAAAAGCGATATTCAAAGCTTATGCGTGAATTGAAAAAAGCATATAAAAAAGCAGGTATCGAGCATAAATACATTGCCGTTACAGAGTACGCAAACGCTGCGGTCCATCATCACATTGTACTTAAAAACATTGATGTTTCATGTATTCGTTCGTGTTGGCAGTGGGGGAAGGTGATGATCACCGTTTTAGATGAGAGCGGTCAATACGGAAAATTAGCCGAATACCTCATAAAAGAGACGGATAAGACCTCCAAGCAACCGGATGCGATGTACAGGAAAAGGTGGAACGCAAGTCAAAATCTGACAAAGCCGATAGTTAAGCGTGAGATCATAAACGCAAAAGGCTGGCGTGACGAGCCGAAGCCGATAAAGGGCTACAGATTGTGGAAAGACCAAAACACAGCGTATAACACAGTCGATCAATACCGAGGCTCACCGAGACAGGATTATATCATGGTGAGACTTGAGTAAAAAATTGATTCATGCAGAGGAACGAAAGGAGTCAAAACAGCGATGAGCGAAGATACACAAGCGGTCGGAGGATATGATGTGGTAACCGTGGTCGGCAATAATTGCGAAATTCATTCAAAGACCGCAGATGATTATTATAACCTAATTGCCGACATCGGAAACATGGTGATAGAGAGCTTTGCAGAGGAGCTTAAGCTGACGAGAGTCGAACACAATACGGTTTTTCAAGGTATATTTTCGCCAATGCTGTGTCGGAAATCCTCGCAATGCGTCAGCATTGCTTGCGGTTTTCTCCTTGCCTTGACAAAAATCTATCCTTGAAAAACTGCTTCGCACCCAAAACACAACAGATTGCGTGCAATCGGATATTTCTTTGCCGCAGGAATACTGACGTATTTCAAGGCAAAAAATGTTCGAGAGTGCGTGATATGTTGCGTTTTGGGCGTATCGGGTTCGACTCTCGCCAGCTTAAACAGAGAATAAAGAGTCTGCCTAAATGGCAATGCGTGGCGAGAGGCGACCGACAAGCATACGGATTCAGCTGTGATGAAATAATGCAGACGGTTGATGAGGTTTTGAAAGAAATGACGGAGGGTAAAAAGAAATGAAAGTAAAGCATTGAAATATTGCAAGCTTGTAAAATCCAACTTGACAAAAAACGACACGAGAGATACAATATCTTTGTAATCGTAATGTAAGCAGCTATGGTGGTTAGCGGTATTCCCTCCGAAAGGAGGTGATACATATGCCAGTTACTTTGACTTTTCACATCGGTAAGATAACCGTAACAATAAAGCTTCAAGTAAAAGGAAACAACCACCACTCTGCCAAGTGATGGTTGTTTTTAATTTAAAATAAAACAAACTATCGCTAACCACCTTAAATGGTTTGCCTTACGATTACATTATAAAAAACAAGTCTCGTTTTGTCAAGTGCAAATCGAGACTTTTTATATTGTTTCGAACTATGCAGAGAAAAGGAGTCAAAACATGAAATTCATTATCTTCATTGCCCTGCTGTTTTGGACACTGTTCTTTGCAGCGGCATTCAGGGCGAACGGATAAAGCAAAGAATCGCACACCTAAAATCGAATATAAAACTTGACAAAAAACGACATAGGAAATATAATACCTGTGTAACTGAAAGAATACCGAAAGGCGGTTGGCGTATTCCCTCCGAAAGGAGGTGATACATATGATTTTTACCTTTACGTTTCATATTGGGAAGCACACCTTCACAATACAGTTTAGAGTAAAAGAGAACAACCGCCACTCCGGTAAGTGACGGCTGTTTTAAAATTATTTAAAACTATTCGAACGCTAACCGCTTTAAACGGTTATCTTTCAGTTACATTATAAAAAACAAGTCTCGTTTTGTCAAGTGCAAATCGAGACTTTTTATATTGTTAACCCATACAGAGGAAACTCAAACTCACACCTAAAGGAGCGAAAACATGACACCGAAAGAATACTTAAGCTGACGGGAGTCGAACCCGATACGCCCAAAACGCAACATATCACGCACCCTCGAACATTTTTTGCCTTGAAATACGTCAGTATTCCTGCGGCAAAGAAATATCCGATTGCACACAATCTGTTGTGTTTTGGGTGCAAAGCAGTTTTTCAAGGATAGATTTTTGTCAAGGCAAGGAGAAAACCGCAAGCAATGCTGACGCATTGCGAGGATTTCCGACACAGCATTGGCGAAAATATGCCTTGAAAAACCGTATCGTGTTCGATTCCCGTCAGCTTAAGTCAAACATATAGGCTCAACGAGCTGATAAATTCAAACCTTCGAGAAATAGGCAGACTTCGCAGTCTGCTTTGCTCACTTTCCGTTCAATCGGACGGCAAAGTCGATAAATCACCTGCCGCCGACGCTCCGTTCACCCGTACCGTTGAAAAAATAATCGACCTTGAAAACGATATCAACTCTCAGATAGATGAGCTTGTCTGCGTACAAAAAGAGATAAGGCAAGTGATAGACGCCGTCGAGGATAAAGACGAGCGCCTTGTGCTGCGGTTGAGATATGTGGAACACTGCTCATGGGCCGAGATCGCCATGAGAATGAATTTTTCCGAGCAGCAGTGCCACAGAATACATAAAGAAGCCCTCAAAGATGTCGAAATCCCCGAAAGATGTTAGTAAATGTTAGTGAATGTTAGTCTTTTCCGTGCTATAATGATAGAGTGAAGATATGATAAACAGCCGCCTGCGGGCGGCTGTTGGTATGTTTAAAAGCTAAAAATATATCAATTATCGAAATAAATTTTGCAGTTCCTTTAAAAGAGGTGAAAAAGGTGAAGAAAAGTTCAGAAAAAAGACTGAGTTCTAAGCAACAAATGCTGTTAGAACTCGTGATTTATAAAGGCTTGACAAAAGATGCCGCCGCAAAAGAGGTTAATGTCGCTCCGCAAACCGTTTCAAAATGGTTTAATCCGGATAAAACACCTCACTTTGTCGAAGCTTATGACAGCGAGCTTGAAAAAGCCGGAAACGAGCGTAAGCGTGGGTATAAGTGTGCGGCAAATGCTGCAATAAATGTGCTCATATCACTCTTGAAAAGCGATAGCGATAAAATCAAGCTTAACGCCGCCAAAGAGATAATTTCTCTTGCCGGTGACGATGTTCCGCTTAAGGTTGACTTCAACACATCTCAGAAGCTGAGCGAGATCTTCGATCAGATCGGCGGTGAGGGGCTTGCAGAATAACAGCTTTCCGCTTAGCCGGAAGTATATTGATTTCATAAACACAACGAATGTAGCGGCTGAGTTTTTGGAGGGAACGACAGCTTCGGGCAAGACGACCGTCGGCGCAGGCGTAAAATTTATGCGTATGGTATCAAAAAGCCGGCGAAAAATTCATGTTATCGCTTCCAAGACGACAGGCAAAGCCGAAGAAACGATAATTCAGCAAGATAACGGAATCCTCGATCTGCATCGAAATGCTTGCTATTACGGCAACGGCGACAAGGACTATAAGCTGCCGCATATCAAATTTGAGGGCAAAATAATATATATCCTCGGTTATGATCGCCGTGATAAGTGGGAGATGGTCCTCGGCGCACAGTTCGGCTGCGTATACATTGACGAGATAAATACGGCGGATATTGAATTTGTTCGTGAAATAAGTACGAGAAACGAATATCTGTTGGCGACTCTTAATCCCGACGATCCGTCACTGCCTGTTTATGACGAGTTCATCAATCACTCAAGGCCGTTTAAAAAGTACGCAGCAGATGTTCCCGAGGAGATAATGAGAGAGCTTAATAAAGAACCTGTACCGAATTGGAGGTATTGGTTCTTTTCTTTTCGTGACAATCTTTCTTTAAGTGCAGAGGATATTGAAAAGAAGATAGCCTCTGCCCCGAAAGGAACTAAATTATACAAGAACAAAATATTAGGCTTGAGAGGCAGAGCAACGGGCTTGATTTTTCCGAATTTCGACAGAGATAAACACACTGTTGCCGCTGAGAAAATCGAAGAAGATGTCAAGAGTGGAACACTCGAATTTAAACATTTCACCGCAGGTCTTGACACTGCATATTCGCAAAGGTCGTCAGACACGATAGCGATGAGCTTTTGCGGCATAACGACCGATAATAAGCTTATCGTGCTTGATGAAAAAGTATATAACAATGCGACACTTCAAACGCCATTTGCCCCAAGCGATACGGTGACGAATTTTGTTGCATTTTTGGAGCGCAACCGTGAAAAATGGGGCTTTGCGAAAAATGTGTTTATAGACTCGGCGGATCAGGCAACGATAACCGAGCTTAATAAATATAAAAGGGAAAATCCCTGCTTATACATATTCAATGCAGCACATAAAAAGGTTCGGATCATAGATAGAATCAATTTGCAGTTAGGCTGGCTTCACAGCGGACATTACCTTGTGTGTAAGCATTGCACCGAGCATATCAAAGAGCTTGAAAGCTACTGCTGGAAAGAGGATAAAGACAGTGAGCCGGAGGACAGAAACGACCATACGATAAACAGCGTGCAGTACGCATGGATACCGTATAGAGAAAAGATAGGAATAAAAGCAAATAATATCGGAGGAAATGATGAAAATAATGGATAAAATCAGAGAACAGGCGAGAAATTTTCTCAGAATAGAGCAGCCGCAGGGCATGAGTATCAATATACAGAGGCTTAAAGACTTCGATGCATACTGCTTTGAAAATGAGTTATGGTATCAAGGCGAAGCAAACGAGCTTCAACAGTTTTATATGCAGCTTTACGACGGGGTGGGGAATAACAGCTTTTGGGGCTCGCAATCAAGTAAAGGCATGAAAATAAAGAAAATACACACAGGTATGCCGGGGCTGATAGTCGATGTTCTGACAGATATATGTACGGATGATCTGTATAAAATCGAGCTTAGTGCCCGCCAAGATGAATGGGATAAAATAGCCGAAAAGAACGACTTCAAACAGATAATTTCCGATTCCGTTCGTGATACCTTCGTTTTTTCAGACGGTGCTTTTAAGCTGTCGATAGACGAAAGCGTGAGCGAATATCCGATAATTGAGTTTATCCCCGGCGACCGTGTCGAATATGAATATACAAGAGGCAGTCTGACAGCGGTAATATTCAAGACCGTAAAAAACATAGGCGGCAAGGAATACATATTGAAGGAACGTTATTCAAAAGACACAATAACCTATGTTCTTGAAAATTCCGAGGGAAGACAAGTCGATATCAAAAGCTTTTCGGAATTTGAGGGCTTGATAAATGTCACCCACTTTGCCGGTATTATTCCGGCTGTACCGATGAAGTTCAGAGCTTCAAGAAAGTATAAAGGCAGGGGAAAATCACTGTTTGACGGAAAGCTGTCTGACTTTGATGCCTTTGACGAAGTGTTTTCTCAAATTATGCTTGCCCTGAGAAAAGGACAAATGAAGTCTTATATCCCGTCGGATTTTATTCCGAGAGATCCCAAAACGGGAGCGCTGAGAGGATACAACGACTTTGACAATGACTTTATAAGCATTGAAAGCCCAATGAGCGAGGGAGATAAAAAGCAAATAACCACAACCCAAGGCAACATTCAGCATGAGGCGCTGATATCAATATATTGCACTGCGCTCGACCTTTGTCTGCAAGGCATAATTTCACCTTCAACTCTCGGTATAGATGTCAAAAAGCTTGACAATGCAGAGGCACAAAGAGAAAAAGAAAAAACGACTCTGTATACAAGAAACAGGGTCGTTAATGTTTTAAGCGAGATCATTCCTCGGCTCATAAATGCAACTCTTAAATTCTATGACACAATGCAGTCAAAGCCTGTAGGCAAAGATGTTGATGTGATCGTGACCTTCGGCGGATACGCTAATCCGTCATTCGAGGCGAATGTTGAAACCGTCGGAAAAGCTTCCTCGTACGGAATAATGAGCATAGAAACGCAGATAGAGGAGCTTTACGGTGACACCAAAAACGCAGAATGGAAAAAAGCCGAGATCGAGCGAATAAAAAAAGAAAAGGGCATCGAAGCGGTCGATGAGCCCGCACTTTATAACGATATAACAACAGATGAATGATTATGACAAGCAGATAGCCGAGATATATCGAGAAATGGAGCTTGAAATTGTGCGGAGCATGAAGAAAAATCTCGGTTTGCACCTTGCAGAGGAAAAGAAAACGGGCGTCAAATATCCGCAATGGCAGGCGATAAAGCTCAAAGAACTCAAGCGATATCAAAGACAAAACTTAAAAATAATCCAAAAGCATACTCAGAAGCTTTCCGATGATGTCTCAAAGCAAATGCAAGATGAATTAAGACAGGGGTGCGAATCGGAATATAAAAGGTACGCCCAAGTGAATAAAGCCCTCGGAATTTCCGGTCAACAGGTGAAAGACAGCTTTTTTAAGATAGATCCGAGAAAGGTATCGGCTCAGATAAACGACCTTACAAACAGCCTGAAAACAGCGAATACAGCCGTTTTCAGAATGAGCAATGATGCCTACCGTGAGGTTATTTTCAAGTATTCGCTTTTTGTGTCAAACGGCGTCTATACCGAAAGAAAAGCTTATGATGCCGCCGTGAAAGACTTTCTTGAAAGAGGTCTTAATTGCATCGAATATAAAGACGGGAGACGTGTCAACATCGCCTCATATGCACAAATGGCAGTCAGAACGGCAAGCCAAAGAGCATATATGACAGGTCAGGGCGAATTTCGCAAGAAGCTCGGAAGAACACTTATACAGATCTCAAAGCATAATACATCTTGTCCACTGTGTCAGCCGTTTGAAAGAAAAGTATTGATAGATGATGTCTATTCCGGCGGTACGCAAGCAGACGGTGATTATATGCTGCTTTCACAAGCTATGAAAGAGGGCCTGTATCACCCGAACTGTCGTCATGGCTCGGCAATATATTTTTCGGAGCTTGGAAATGACGAAAGCGAATCAAAAGCAGGCGAATCCGAAGATAAAAGCAGCAAAGAAAAAGCTCACGCAGACAGCATGGTGCAGAAATATAAAAGGCTCAGTGAGGGAAGTGTTGACCCTGAAAATGTCGAAAATTATCGGCAAGAACTCTCAAAGTGGGAGGAGAAATCGAAAAAACTCAACAAATCGGTTGAAAACGCACAAAACGGTGATATAATGAAAGTGGGCTCAGAACTCACTCAAAGCTTGACACATGATGACGAAGCGATACTCAGGCGCTGGGTATCATCGAAAGTTACGAACTCAACGAAAAATTGAGAAACATGGAAGATTTGACAGATGATGATAAAAAATTCATTGCCGACCTCGACACAGCGCTGTCGAAGCTTTCGGACTACGAAGGAATATTATACCGTTCGATAGATTCAAGCGGAATAGATGATATAGCTGCCTTCCGGGAAAGACATACCGTCGGAGAAACCGTCACATACGCACAGTATACTTCGGCTTCGGCAGATGTATATGATGAGACAATGGACATTCAATTTGTCATCGCAAAGACAGGAAGCAAGGCTGTCGCCTTGCGAGTGGATTTAATCCGCAAAGCACCGAAAATACGCCGTTTTAGGCGACTTCGGATTTAACTTCAATGCTTAAGCATTGAAGTTAAATCCGAAATCGATTTGTTTCGGATAAATGCCGCAACTGCTTCGTTAAAATGCTCGCAAATCCGTCAGGATTTGCTCCGCTTTTGCCTTGCATTTGCAATCATTTCTCTCGAAACAAATTCTGCGACCTAAAACGACCGGAGTTTCGAGGGATTTGCGGTGCAAAGACAGGAAGCAAGGCTGTCGCCTTGCGAGTGGATTTAATCCGCAAAGCACCGAAAATACGCCGTTTTAGGCGACTTCGGATTTGACTTCAATGCTTAAAGAAGGCTATGAAGAGAAATATCGTGTGGCGAGAGAAGAACAGATAAAGTGGGATGAATATTGCAAACGAAACGGCATATAGTCATACAAAACATTTTTTATAAGCTGACTAAAGCACTTGCATTATGCAGGTGCTTTTTTCATATTCAAATTCGTTTGCCGGAGTCCGTAAAAACCGGGAGCAGATGTCCTTATCTGTAAAAAGGAGCAGCAACAATGGAAAATGATAACACTCAAAATGCTTCTTCCGCTCAGACGGAAAATACGCAACAAACAGCCGAGAATATCTCTCAGCAGTCCGAAGAGAAGAAGTACACAGACACCGAGATGAACAACATCTCAAAGAAAAACAGCGAAAAGGCAGTCAATAAGCTTTTAAAGGAGCTTGGAATAACCGATAGGGAAAAAGCCAAGCAGATATTAGCTCAAGCTGCCGAAAACGAGAAAAGCGCTCAGTCTCGGCAGCAAAATGAATCAAGCCGTGAATCGCAGTTAGCTTCTCAACTTGAAGAAGCAACTAAACAGGCTCAAAACGCTGTCTTAGAGAATGTTTTTCTCACTCAAAGCGTTAAGGCTGAAAAAATATCAAAAGCCGTTAAGCTGATTGATATGAAGGACTGCCTTGACGAAAACGGGATATTTTCCCGTGAAAAAGCGCAAACAGCGGTGACCGAGCTTTTGAAGGAATGGCCTGAGCTTATAGCAAGGAACGACAACACACAGGTCGGCTTCAAAATAGGCGCAGACACTTCTTCACAGAACCTGTCCGGTGTACCGCAAAAGAAAACGGTTCAAAAGAGCTGGAACAAATTCAATAATTAAAGGAGTAAAAAAGAATGCCGAACACATTAAATTACGCAGAAAGCTTTTCACCGGAGCTTCTTGAGATCTACCGTCAAGAAACACTGATTTCACCGTTTATGACAACAAATGTCAAATTTGTCGGTGCAAAAAGCTTTCACTTCACTCAGATGTCCACAACAGGATATCGCAATCATTCCCGTCAAGGCGGTTGGAACAGCGGCGAGATCATACAGAAAGATGTCGTCTATACACTTGAGCATGATCGTGATGTTCAGTTCCTTGTCGATATAGCCGATATTGATGAGACAAATCAGACTGCGGCTATCAAGAATGTTTCCGAAACATTTACAAGAACTCAGGGAACACCGGAAGCTAACGCTTTGTTCTTCTCAAAGGTTGCCGCACAGGCCAAGAAGGTTGCGGGGCTTCATTCCGAGACAAAGCTTTCCGAATATACAGAGGAAAATGTTTATTCCAAGCTGAAATCCGCTATTTCATCGGGAAAGCTCAAACTTTACAGAGCAAAGGGTGCTCTTATTATGTATGTTTGCACTGAGATCATGGATCTTTTGGAGCGAAGCAAAGACTTCACAAGAAAGATCGAAATGACACAGATCGCCGAGGGCGGTATGGGAATAGAAACTCGTATCACTTCAATTGACGGTGTAACTATCATGGAAGTTATCGACGATGAAGTTTTCTATGATTCATTCAATTTCGATCCGACAGAATCAAGATCCGGTGACACCGTTCACATCGGCGGCTTTGAGCCTGCGGCGAGCGCAAAAAAGATCAATATCCTTATCGCTTCACCTCTTACCGCAAAGTATGTTCCTAAGATCAATTCGATATATTTCTTTTCAAGAGGCACTCATACTCAAGGCGACGGAGATCTCTATCAAAACCGTTCACTCAGCGATGTTTTCGTGTTCCCCAACGGCTTGAACGGAAAGATCGACAGCGTATATGTTGACATTAGAGCGGCTGAATGATGAAAGACAAAGCTTATGCCGACATTGATAAATACACCGAAATCGCCGAAAAATACGGCTTTATTTTTTCTTGTACGAGTGAACGGTCGATAACTCAAAACCTTAATCTCGCCACTGTGAAGATAGATGAAATGACCTTTGGCAGAATAAGGCAGATAGGTTTCGAAAATCTCACCGAGTACCAAAAAGAGAAAATCAGCGAAGCTGTTTGTGTGCAGGCTGAGTATATTTCAGAGGAAGGCTTTTCAGACGGTGCGGCGGTTGACAGCTACAGCGTGCTTGATATATCGGTGTCGGTCGGATCGTCAAAGAGCGAAAGCGAAAGGTTGGGTCTGTCGCCGCTCGCTCTTTCACTGCTCAGACAGTCGGGGCTTATGGAAAGGATGTGCTGATATGGCGAGAAAAATTAAAAAGGCCGTTCCGTTTCCCGATTGGCTTTTAAGTACGCCCTGCACGGTGTTCTTAGATGCAAAAGGGATATCGGAGGACGGCGAGAAGCTGACCGCAAAAGACGGCATAGAGAGAATGTGCATATATTCCGAAAGATTAAAGCGCATATATCAAAAAGACGGAAAAGTGACGGAGACAACGGGAAAAGTCATTATAAAAGGTGATATCGCTTCGGATATGAGTGAAATATCAAGCGGCGATATACTGATAGGAAAAAGAAAACGAAGGATATATTCTGCCATAAGAGCGAGGAATCCCGACGGTTCTGTTCATCACACGGAGTTTGAGATCACATGAAAATTTCAAAAGTCAAGGTCAAGCTTAACATGAAAAACATAGCCGCCAAAGAAAAGGATATAGAATACGCTCTTATTGAGACTGCCGAAAGAGTGAGAGGCGATGTTCAACAGTCACAGACAATGCCATTTGAAATGGGCGCACTTCAAAATCGGTCAACCTTTGTCGATGACAGCGAGAGCCGCACAGGCAAGGTCTCTATAGTCTCGGACACACCTTACGCAAGACGGCTGTATTTTCATCCGGAATATAACTTCAGAAAAGCGGACAATCCAAAAGCCGGCGCAAAATGGTTTGAACCGTATATTACGGGTGAAAAGCACGAATTTGTCAAAGACACATTCATAAAGCTTCTTAGCTGACGGAAGTTAAACACAATGCGGTTTTTAAAGCGAGGGCACAACAATGACACTTGGAGAATTGAGAGATTGGTTTAAAGCCGAATTTGAATGGTCTGACGCTATTTCCATTGGCAAGATAGACCGAGACACAGACAAAGCCATATGCTTTTATCCGTCGCAGTCGGGCGAAAGCCGAATATCGACTGTCGGTGGAAAGAATAATTGCAGTTATCGGAAAAGAAAAGTGACCGTTCTTCTCAGATATGGCACAAATGCCGCAATTGCGGACAAAACAGCGCAGGCTGTCTATGACTTCTTCAACGAAAACGAAGGAGAAACAGGCAGTCGGCGCTTCTTTATTGTTATGAGATATTCCGAGCCTGTATCTTTAGGCGCAGACAATGACGGAATATACGAATACACTTATGATTTAGATATTGTAGCCACCGAAAAACAATAAACAGGCTATCAAGGAGGAAAAATTATGTCAAAAGTTAAAACAGGCGTTTTCCCATGTCATGATATTGATATTCAGATATCGACTAACGGAGATGTGGAATCGCCGACCTTTGCACCAATCAAGGATATGGAAAGCGCAAGCATTGAGATCGACACAGGCGTCGAAACATGGAATCCGTTTGATACAGGCGGCTGGCAAAGAGCACTTGCCACTGCAAAAGCGATCAATCTTTCTTTTTCGGGAAAGAGAAACTTAGGCGATCCCGGTAACGATTATATCGCTTCAAAAGCTTATTTAAACGGCAGAGACTGCGATTCAATAATCAAGATCGAATTTCCCGACGGAGACAATGTTCAAATACCATGCGTTGTGGCTGTGACAAATCCCGGCTCATCGGACTCAACAGCAGTCGCTCCGCTCGAATTTGATCTCAATTCAAACGGAAAACCGACATATACACAGGCTACTTAAAGGAGGAATGACGATGAGAATTATAGATACCGAAAACAAGATACTTTCAGGCGATAACCACCCCCAGCTTAAAATCGGCGACAAGCTTTATACGGTCGATGACAGAAAAAGTACATGGGATAAGATACAAGCATTGCAGGATGATGAAAGCGTTTCGGATAAGGACATCGCAATCTTTGATCTTGCACTCGGAAAAAAGGCGACCGAGGAGATCTTATCTTTAGATCTTTCCGTCGAAGGATACACGAATCTGACATTTTTTGTCATGGCGGCGATCACAGGTGAAGATTTCGACGAGCTGAAAAAGGCATCACGTGAAAGAAAAAACTAAACGAGGTCTGGTATGACGAGCGATACGACGAAGCGCTGATAATCGCCTCGTTTGCACAGCAGTACGGTGTACGCCTTATGAAAGAGGATATTTCAGTTTCCGAATACAGAAAGCTGTTATGTTCGCTTTCGGGCGATACACCGTTAGGTTATGCTGTCAGAATACGCTCGGAAACAGACCGAGAAAGAATAAATGAAATGACAGCTCACGAAAAAAAGATGCGTCGAGAATGGCAAAAATTCGTTTCATCAAGACAGGGCGAGAATACCGCACAGTATACGATGACCGTTTCCGAGCTTCAGCGTATGTTTAAAAACTTGGCAGGGGTGAAATAATATGGCATCGAAAAACAATGTCGGCTCTGTTTTCTTTGATATACAGACAAACAACGGCGCATTTACAAAGGGTATACGCTCGGCTGCATCTTCCGCTCAGTCGGTTATGTCATCGGCGATGGGCAATGTCGGAAAATATATTGCAACGGCTTTTTCGGCAACAGCAGTTATTTCTTTCGGCAAAAAATGTGTCGAGATCGCAAAAGAAACTCAATCGGCATGGCAAGGACTCAGCTCTATTTTGAACGGCCAAGGAAAGAACTTTGCCGCCGCCGATGAATTTATACAGTCATATATAAGTGACGGCTTAGTTCCTCTCAACAACGCCGTTTCGGCTTATAAGAATTTAGCCGCAAGAGGCTACAGCACCGAGCAAATCGAAAAAGTCATGCTCGCTTTGAAGGACTCTGCGGCTTTCGGCAGGCAAGCCTCTTATGCATACGGTGAAGCCATACAAACTGCAACAGAAGGCTTAAAAAACGAAAACAGTATACTCGTTGATAACGCCGGTGTTACCAAAAATGTCGCTAAAATGTGGGAGGAATATGCCGACAGCATAGGCACAACAAGGGATAAGCTGACAGATCAGCAAAAGATACAAGCGGAAGTCAACGGTATTATAGAAGAAACTAAGTGGCAGGCGGGAGATGCCGCTAAGTATGCCGGTTCTTTTGCCGGCAGGATAGCGCAGCTTTCAGCGTCCTACACAACGCTTAAAACAAGCATCGGTGAGGCGGTTATGCCGCTTGTCAATGTTTTTCTTCCTGCTGTGCAATCGGCGATAAACGGTGCAACGAGGCTTTCAAACTCTTTAAAGAGCGTTATGAACTCTTTGGGAATAGAAACTCCCGACCTGTCGGCATACAACACAACAGCTTCATCGGCATCTCAAGCGGCACAAGCGATAAAAGAAGAAAGCAACGCAGTTGATACAGCATCGAAAAAGGCAAAAAAGGCAAAGGGAGCTTTTGCGGCATTCGATGAAATAAATGTGCTTTCAAAAGGCTCTGATACATCGTCGTACGATTCGGCTTCCGATTCAAACTTGGCTTCAAGCTCGTCCTCGGGTTCATCGGGGCCCGCCAATGAAGTCTTAAAAGCATCGAAAGAATCCGAAGGTGTGTTAAGCGGTGTTTTCGATCCGCTTGTAAATGCATGGAATAATAAAGGCAGTGGCGTTATAAGCGCCGCAAAAAACGCATTTTCACAGCTGAAAACGCTTATATCCTCAGTTAAAACAAGCTTTAAAACAGTCTTTGAAAACGGTACGGGTCAGACAAGCCTTGAGTTGATTTTAACAACGGCAACAAACATTCTCAATACTGTCGGCGGTATCGCTTCCGCATTTAATAACGCTTGGACAAAAGCCGGAAACGGCACAAGCATCGTTCAAAGCACAGCAAACTCCGTAAATAATCTGTTGAGCATAGCGAACGGTGTCGGAGCATCAATAGCTTCTTGGTGGAAAAGCAGTGCAGGGCAGTCTTTCGCAAACACAACCGTGACAATGCTTAAAAAAATAAGCGGCAATGTCGAGAGAGTTACCGGCAAGATCAAAGAGCTGTGGGACAATGGCGGAAAAGCAGTTTTCGATAATCTCTTGACCGCTTTCGGCAATATAGGCGAGATAATAGAAATCGTTATAGGGTATGTCTCCGACTTCTACGCCGATCTTGTCGATTGGTTTGCGCCGGATGCGGAAATGGGCCTTAATGCAGTCAACGACAGTCTGACAAGCTTTAACGATCTGCTCGATTGGCTTAAGACGGACGGAAAGCCTATACTTGAGGGTGTAGCTTATGCAATCGGAATTGTTACAGCCGGCTTGATTGCTTATAAAGCGGCAACAACTGCCGTTAAGCTCGCAACAACGGCATATTCTGCCGCCCAAGCTGTAGCTAACGCTGTTATGAATGCAAATCCGATAACACTCATCATAGCCGGAATAACCGCATTGATCGCAGTCATAATTCTTTGCGTCAAGCATTGGGATGAAATAAAGGCGGCAATGCTGTCGGTTTGGACGGTTATAAAGGAGAAATTCTCAGGAGTAGCGAAATTCTTTTCCGAAAAGTTTAATGCTGCTCGTGATGCGGTCAAAACAGCGTTTGCGAACATTGGAACATACTTTGCGGAAAAGTGGAGCAAGATAAAAGAAAAATTTTCAAATGTCAAGACATTTTTCTCAAATAAGTTCGTTGGCGCATACAATGCGGTCAAAACAGCATTTGCGAACATCGGAACATACTTTGCAGGCAAGTGGAAGCTTATAAAAGAAAAATTTTCAAATGTTAAAAGCTTTTTCTCGGATAAGTTCCAAAAGGCATGGTCTGCCATAAAAAAGCCGTTTGAAAATGTCGGTTCGTTTTTCGGCGGTATATGGGATACGGTAAAAAGCAAGTTTACCGATATCGGCACAAAGGTCGGAGATGCTGTCGGCGGTTCGTTTAAAAAGGCGATCAATGCCGTTCTTGCAACCGTCGAAAGCGTTCTGAATGCACCGATAAAAGCGATAAACAGCTTAATAGAAAAAATAAACAGCGTTCCCGGCATTGAGATATCAAAGCTTAATACGTTCGATTTGCCGAGACTTTATAACGGCGCTTGGCTGAAAGCGAATAATCCCACCCTTGCCGTTGTCGGTGATAACAGGCATGAGGGCGAGATCGTCACTCCCGAAAGCAAGATAAGAGAACAGGTCGAAGCGGCACTTTCAAAGTTTAAGGGCTGTGTGACACAATCTGTTCAGACTGTCAAGCTTTGTATCGAAGTGCTCGTTAAGTATCCCGACGGCAAAACAGTCATACGGCAGATAAATGAAGCTCAGATAAAGGAAGGACGGATATTGATTGAACTATAAAAAATACGAAGTGGTTATAGACGGAGACATAGTGCTGAAAGCCGATGTCGGACTTTCGTGGGAATATCCGCAGACAGACGGCGAGGGAAGCGGTGCAACAGACGAGAATGTTATGATTCGTGAGGTTTTACCCGAAAGAGATAAGCTTGTTTTGAAATTTTCCGGCAGGAATTTGAGCGAAGCCGATTTGAGAAAAATACTCACCGTACGCAGAAAAGACGAGTGTACGGTGAATTTTTATGACATTGCCGAGGGCAAAAGAATGACAAAGAAAATGTATCCGTCGGCAGATGCGATAAATGCAGACCTGTTTTTTGATGACGGTGAATTTGTTGTTGAGCCGTTTGAGTTGCGCTTTATCCAAATGATACCGAATAAATAGGAGGAAATATGTATAAAGCAAGCGAGGAATATATGACTTATATCGGCTCGTCGCTGATAAGAAAGCCCTTGAGCAAAATCAAAATTAACGACACCGAGTATACCGAGTTGAAAGAATATCCGAAGTTTGAACATTCAACGGATAAAATATTCGGTGCTTTTCCGTCAAAGGAATGCAGCTTTGAAATATATGATCTAAACGGTACGCTTTCACTTGTCGGAAAAGAGATCAAAGTATACAGAGGCTTGACATTACCGAGCGGCAACGAGTGGATACCCATGGGCGTGTTTAAAGCCGACAGCGGTGACATATCGGTGAACACCGGTGCGAAAACCGTTAAATTTAAGGGGTACGACCGAGCGAGACGGTTTGATGTCGGCTTTGATCCCGAAGGACAGACCTATCCTTGCACGGTGTTGCAGTTTGTGAAAAAGCTGTGTCAAAATCATGAGATAGAGCTTGAAAGCGACGAGTTTCCGATGTGCGAGTTTACGCTTTCCGAACAACCGGAAATTTCCGAAAACACGACCGAGCGTGAGCTTATAGCGAATATAGCGGATCTCGGCGGCTGTATAGCTCAAATCACAAGAGACGGAAAGCTGAGAATAAGCAAGTCGTATCAAACGGAAATAACCGTTTCGGGAGCAAAATATAAGACACTATCATATGGCAAGAGCTTATATGTTACAAGCGTGATTTTGAGTGAAAGCGGCGGCGATGATGTAATAAGATCCGATGTGTCACTTGTCGGTGAATATGGCGCTTATTCATACAAAATAGAGGATAATCCGTTCATAAAAGGTCATCGTTCAGATGTGATAGATGAAATTGCGGAGAATATCCTTGGAATGAATGTCACGCCGTTTGAGCTGACCGAGGCTGTTGATGACTTTATTTTCGATCTGAATGATGCGTTTACCGTAACGGCAAAAAGCGGAGAGAGCATAAATGCGACACTTTTATCCGCTTCAACTCAAAGCCGAATCAAATCAAGCTTAAAAGCGGAAATCGCATCGGAAGAAACAACCTCGGTACAGGGAAGCGTAAAGCAACAGCTCAAAGATGAGATAAAGAAAACGGATAGCTTCAAAAAAGCACAGGACAGCTTAAATGAGCTGATGACCAACGCAATGGGATTATATAAAACCGCAGTTGATAGCGACACGGGAGGCAAGATATATTATTTTCACAATGAGGAATCTTTAGCTTCTTCAACATATATAGTCACCGTCAATTCAAACGGCTTTGCTTACACTAAAGGCTCAGGCTGTTGGAACGGCGGCGATCCCGTGTGGCAATACGGAATTGATGCCGATGGAAATGCTGTGCTGAACACCTTGTCGGTTCATGGCATAATCGCCGATTGGATAAAAGCGGGGATCATATCCTCCACTGACTCCACCACCTACTTCGACCTTGACAACGCCGAGCTTGTCACCACCGCCGAGCAAACATCAAGCTCCGACACGACAGTGAAGCTTACGGGCAAGCTCAATGCAGGCTGTGCAAGCTTTTCTAAGACCGAGGTCGGCTCAGATGGCGAAGAAACCGTCTTGTCCGAGTCAACTGTCGGTGATGCAGGTGTGTTCTTGCAATGCCGAAAACCCGAAGCTTATGTATTCAAAGAGCCGGAAAACTGGTCCGAAATGAGTGACATCGCAAAATATATCTATAAATATACCGATATGATGAAATGGCTGTTAAGCTCGGCATACGGCGTGAACGTCATGACTATGGCGGCTGACGGCAGCGGCTATTCATCCGCTCATTTAGACGGCTACGGACTGCAATTCAGCGAGTCGGAATACCGCTGTGACGGAATGAAAACCGACGGCGACGTTGAATTTGTGCGGTCGTATGCCGACCCAAACGGCAATGAAAAGCGCTCGAACGAAAGCCTGTCGGAGCTGAGCAATATCGTATACGCTATCCTTTCGTATGTCGAAAGCGACCTCACACCGAAGGATTTTTCCGTCACCTATGCAAGCTCGGAGGAAGCAAGTAGCGCTCAATTCGTTTGCTGTGGCAGCAGAGTTGATATGTATTACAGAGGACAGTATAAGGCTCACTCAAAGGGCGATCTTCTTTTTACCGTACCCGCAGCGTATGCGCCGTCAAAGTCCGTATATGCACCGATGACTTTAGCGACAGATGAGAATGCGGCGAATATAGCGGGCGTGGTGAAGCTTGCGACCGACGGACAGTTGACCGTTCATCATATGAACACAGCCGATTACAAAACAAGAATATATTTCCAAATGACATACTTTATTTAGGCGGCAGATAGTAGGCGGTAGGTTGTAGGTAGTAGGTTGTAGGTAATAGGCAGTAGGCAGTAGAAAAGAGAACCTTGTCGCCCCTGAAAGGGGAGATGTCAAAAGTCGCAAGCGACTTTTGACAGAGGGGTTTCTACTTCCTACAACCTACTCTCTACCACCTACTCCCTAAAACCTACTACCTACTTCCTACCCCCTAAAACCTAAAACCTAAAACCTAAAAATCGGGGGTGATAACATGACGATGCAAATGCGGCTCACACGCAAAATATTGGAGCTTGTCGACCGACTCAGAGTGTACATAAAAGTTCATTCGACAAAATGAGGTGATAAATTTGAGAATAGGAACAACACCGACGCATACCTTCACATTTCCGTTTTCGGCGAGGGAGTGCCAAGAGATAAAAATTACATATTCACAAGGGCGTAAGGTCATTTTAGAAAAGCATATAGACGACTTAGCGCTTAGCGGCAACACGGCGCAAGTGACATTAACGCAAGATGAAACATTTCGCTTTGATGAGTGCAAGCCTATCAACATACAGGTGAGAGTCTTGCGAAACGGCTGTGCACTTGCTTCAAGCATAACGCAAGTATCGGCATACCAATGCTTAGACGATGAGGTGCTGACAGGATGAAATTAGACCTTGAATTTAACGAAATAAACGAAAAGATAAACACTGAATTTCACGAGGGATACGGAATCGCCGCCACCGACCACGACAAGCTCGCGGGCAGAGACAAGTCCGACCAACACCCGATAGGTGCGATAACAGGGCTTGAGGGAATACTCGAACAGCTTCGGACACAGACCGGCGGAGCGTCGGGATACGCCAACGCAATCATGGCTGATAACGGCGA
>CAYZOU010000024.1:0-30940 GCA_964480405.1 uncultured Faecalibacterium sp.
CTAAGCCTTACGCCGTTTCTCGTTGCGGTAATTGTCGCTTTGCCCTCTCTCTTGGCTTTGACCTTGCCGTTTGAGTCGACACTCGCCACCTTCGAGTCGGAGCTTCGCCACGTAACCTTTCCGGAGCCGCCCGTATACTTGAGCTTCGCAGTGCTTCCGACGTACATATTGATTTTGGTCATGTTCAAGGTCCTGTCAATGACGGTCAGCTTGCAGGTCACTTGCTTTCCGCCCGTCGTTGCGGTCACTGTCACCTTGCCCTTTTTCAAAGCTGTCACCACGCCGTTTTTATTGACGGTCGCAACCTTCTTGTTGCTCGTTTTCCACGTCACGCTGTCCGACGTTTTCACCGTCAGCGTAAGCTTTGTTGCGGTGTATAGCCTCGCTGAGCTTTTGTTTATGGTCGGAAGGATATTGAATTTCTTTATCACCGTTCCCGAATAATTTCCGATAAGGGTAACGATCACAGAACCTTTGCCGACGTTTCTGTTGTTCTCATATGAAAGCTTATAGTCGGTGTCTTTCTTGAGCGTTCTTTTGCCGTATTTCACAGTGACGTCGGGTCTTATCCTCTTTCCCGTATACTTTCGGTCGGCTATGTTCGAAACCGTTATCTTAGAAGCGGGTATCTTCTTGACGCTCACCCTCAGCTTATCGTAAAACTCCGCATACTCACCGTTTTCGTCGCATCCGTAGGCATAGACGGTGACTGTCGCCGAGCCTTCGGAGACGGGGATTATTTTCAGCTCTTTGTTTTCGTTTATCTTGACCCTTGCGACATCGGTGTTTGAGCTTTTGAGCTTCATTATCTCATAGACATAATTGTCACCGACATCGCTGTAGATAACGAAATTGTATTCATCGTCACAGTTCATATAGTCGAAATTGCCGTATGCGCTCTTTCCGAGGTAGACCGTCATTGAGCTTTTGCTTATCATGTCAAGCTGTTGACTTGATTTTGCGCTCGCTGTAAACATCGCAAGGCAAACGGCAAGGAGCATTACAGCCGAAAATGACAAAAGTGTTCTTTTTGACAGCTTCATAAGATGCTCCTTTCGGTGGGTGATAACCCGCCCGCGAAGCGGGCGGAGGTGCGTGTAAGCGGTGCCTGCGAGCGTGCGAAGCAGTGCTCGCAGGGGCCCGTCACGCACCTGTGAATTAGCCGCTATAGCTGACTTTGACTTAAACTCTGACTTCGCCCTTAACGCCAAGCTCATCGTGATATTTTTCGATGATCGGCTTGACGAATTCGTTTACGAGATCTTCCGTTTGCTGCGGTGCTCTGCCGATGAAGTTTTCGGCTTTCATTGCCGATAATATCTCATCCTTTGTCATATTGAATGCCGGATCTCCGGCTATTCTGTCAACAAGGTCATTCTCCTTGCCGTGAACCTTGACCTGCATTCCGGCATCCATTGAATGAACTCTGATCTTTTCGTGAAGCTCCTGTCTGTCTCCGCCCTTCTTGACGGCTTCCATGAGGATATTTTCGGTTGCCATAAACGGAAGCTCGGAATTTAAGCGCTTCTCGATCATCTTCGGATAAACGACCATTCCGTCAACAACATTCATATAAATTTCGACTATTGCGTCTGTGGCGAGGAAAGCCTCGGCGACAGCTATTCTCTTATTCGCCGAATCGTCTAAGGTACGCTCAAGCCACTGCGTTGCCGCTGTTATCTGCGGATTGAGAGTATCGACCATGACGTAGCGAGCAAGTGAGGCTATTCTTTCACAGCGCATCGGATTTCTCTTATAAGCCATTGCCGATGAGCCTATCTGCGATTTTTCAAACGGCTCCTCAAGCTCTTTTAAGTTTTGTAAAAGTCTGAGGTCATTTGAAAATTTAGCTGCCGACTGAGCTATACCGCTAAGTACACTGAGTACCTGCGCATCAAGCTTTCTTGAATAGGTCTGACCCGATACGGCGAAGCAGCTCTTATATCCCATTTTCTCGGCGATCTTCTTATCAAGCAGTTTGCACTTCTCGCTGTCACCGTCAAACAACTCCATAAAGCTTGCCTGTGTACCCGTAGTTCCCTTTGAGCCCAAAAGCTTCATCTGTGAAATTTGGAATTCTATCTGTTCAAAGTCCATCAGGACATCTTGAAGCCAAAGTGATGCTCTCTTTCCGACCGTTGTCGGCTGTGCCGGCTGAAAATGTGTGAAGCCGAGACATGGCATATCTTTATACTCAATCGCAAAATCCGAGAGAAGCTTTAAGAGATTGACGAGCTTCTTTCTGATAAGCTTTAAGCCCTCTGTCATGGTAATTACATCGGTGTTATCTCCGACATAACAGCTTGTTGCTCCGAGATGGATAATCGGCTTTGCCGTCGGGCACTGGACGCCGTAAGCATAGACGTGGCTCATAACATCGTGACGACATTCACGTTCACGCTTCTCAGCTACGTCATAGTTTATATCTTCACTATGCGCTTTAAGCTCGGATATCTGTTCATCGGTGACATTGAGTCCAAGCTCTTTTTCACTCTCCGCTAAAGCTATCCACAGCTTACGCCATGTTTTAAACTTAAAGTCGGGTGAAAAGATATACTGCATTTCATGGCTTGCATATCTTGAATTTAACGGGGTTTCGTATCTGTCCTTCATGCGTTCTGCTTCCTTTCAAATAGCGATTTCAAATACTGACTGTTGCTTACTGTAAAATTATACATTATTTTTTACTCCTTTTCAATGTACATTTAAAAAAATATATGATATAATTGAGACACAATTAAAATTAAGGAGTGAAAAATCATGATTTGTAAAAACTGCGGTATGCAAAATGACGATAATGCTTTTATATGCGTCAGTTGCGGAAGCAGACTTGAGATGAACGGCGATCAAGCTCAGAATCAAAATCAAAGCTACAATTACGGCTACGCTCAAAATAACGAAGCTTCTCAGCAGTCAAACGGAAATTTCAGCCGGCAGTATAACAGCCAAAACGGCGCTCAAGGCTTCAATCAGCAACCGAACGGTGCGTACACATATAATTATAACCAAAACTATAATTACACGCCGATAGATCCGAGCTTCGTTAAAAAGGGAAGCATCATCGCCGCTCTTATTGTGGGAATCTTAACTCGAAGCTGGATAGCCGTTATTCTCGCCGTGATAGCTCTTGTCCGTTGCTCTGACTTTGAAAATGCGGTCAGAATGGGCAATTTCCCCTTGGCAGACGAAAAGCGTGCTTCTATCAACAAACTTCGCAAGTGGGCTTGGATCTTCTGCATTGTCGGAGTTGTGATAAGCATTATCGGTATCATACTTTCGTTAGCCGGTGTCATCAGCTTCGGTATCGGTGAGTTTCTTCCCGAAATTCTCGATGAATTCGATATGTATGAGAACTTTGACGACTACTACGGATACGGCGAAATGCTGATTCGTTCTGTCTCTATGTGGCTGAAATAAGCTTAAGCATAGCAAAACCCGATACGCCCAAAGCAGTTTTTCAAGGATAGATTTTTGTCAAGACAAGGAGAAAACCGCAAGCAATGCTGACACTTTGGGGTGCAGTAGCGAGCGAAGCGAGCGTAACGGCGGCTGTTTGTGTACTCCGTAGCGCTCGCCGCAGGCGAAGGGCGGAGTGAGTGCCAAACAGCCGCCCCGCTGATTTCGCTTGGATTTTGCGAGAAACTCCGAAGGCTGAAGAAAGCTCGATTACAAAAGTACGGTTGAGCTGACTTTTCAAAATGAGGCTGTCGCCTTGCGAGGATTTCCGACACAGCATTGGCGAAAATATACCTTGAAAAACCGTATTGTGTTTGACTCCTGTCAGCTTACGAATTTAAGTCACTGCGTAATTGTTGCGTTTTAGCCTGATAAGCCGTTGCGGCTTTCGTCTGACCTTCGGTCAGATCAGCGGGGCGTTTGTTCGGCACCCGCTACGCCGCCTGCGGCGGCTCGGGGTACACGCCCAAACGCCGTTACGCTCGCTTCGCTCGCTCACCTTCGCCCGCCAACCACCCATAAAAACAAACTTATCCGTACCGCAAAACGGCACGGATATTTTTATTTTCTGTTTTCAATAATTATCTTTTCAGCCGCCTTTTTCAGCGGCACTCCCCTGTCCATGCTGAGCTTCTGCAAAAGATAATGAGCCTTGTCCTCGCTCAGCTTGTTTTTCTTCATCAGTATACGCTTGGCTTCTTCGACGGCATCGGCTTTATCGGACTCATAAGCCGTCTTTTTATAGTCGGTCACGTTCATCAGCATCTCCACGGCGGACAACAGCTCTCTTACGCTGACAGGCGCAGTCAAAACGGTGAGATTGCTCGAATAAAACGGAATCGGCGCTCCCGACGGCAAAACCGCAATGATGTCCCACTCAAGCGACAGAGCGTTTTTGATATCGTTGACGGAAACCTCCCTAAAAGCCGAGACTATGAGTATACCGCCGCCGAGCCTATCGCAAAGAGAATAAAGCTCTGCCTCGTTCTTGCAGTGGTATATGTCGGCAGAAAGGGTCAGCAGGATACGGTCAAGCTTAGTCATCATGTTCTGACTCGATGAAGCAATAACTATGCTTCTCATTTTAACCGCCCTCCTTAAAAGTGAAAGGCACACCGCATTTGCGATGTGCCGATAAATCAAAGTTTCTTATTCAGCGAAGCCTGATTCAACAAGCTTGACAAGCTCCTCAACAGCCTGTTCTTCATCGGAACCGCCTGCTATGATGCGAATGTCTGTGCCGCCCATGATGCCGAGTGAAAGAACACCTAAAAGGCTCTTTGCGTTAACTCTGCGCTCATCCTTCTCGACCCAGATAGACGATTTAAACTCGTTGGCTTTCTGAATGAAGAATGTTGCCGGACGGGCATGAAGACCAACCTGATTCTGAACTGTTACATCTTTTACATACATAGTAATATCTCCCACATAAATATAGCTGATAAATACTTTAATTTGACATGCGTTTATTATATCACAAACTTTTAATTCGTCAATGTTTTTATGCGACTAAATTCGCTTTTTAATTCAAGTTTGGTTGTAACAATAAATCTTTTTTGTTTTGAAAGCATATGTTTGTGCAAAATTGCCATAAATTTTTTTCATTTTTAGCTATCTTGTTGCTTTTCTTTTTTCAGCTCTTGCTTAAAACGGCGCAAATATTCAATATCCTGTTTTGTAAGCTCCGCTTTAGACAACATATCGGGTCTTCTCAGATATGTGCGCTCAAGAGATTTTTCCCGTCTGTACTTCTCAATATTAGCGTGATGACCCGATAACAGTATATTCGGCACTTGCCTGTCATGCCATTCATACGGTCTTGTATATTGCGGATATTCAAGTAAGCCGGAATAGTGGCTTTCCTCTGTGAAAGCGTCTGTATTGGCTAATACACCCGGAAGCATTCTCGATATGCTGTCCGACAAAATAAGCGCAGGCAGCTCACCACCCGTCAATACGTAGTCGCCTACCGAAATCTCCTCATCGACTATTTCTTCTATGAGGCGCTCGTCGACACCCTCATAGTGTCCGCAAAGAATCGCTATGTTATCCATCTCGGAAAGCTCCTTGACCCTCTGCTGATTCAGCACCCTGCCTTGCGGAGACATATATATAAGATGTACCTTTTTGTTTTCCCTCTCGCATACGCTCATATAACAGTCATATATCGGCTGTGTCTGCATCAGCATACCCGTTCCGCCGCCGTATGGCGCATCGTCGACTCTGTTATGCTTATCCTTTGTAAAGTCACGGATATTTATGCAGTTTATTTCGACAAAGCCGTTTTCCCTCGCTCTGCCGATAATGCTCTCGCAAAGCACAGCCTCGCACATTTCGGGAAAAAGAGTTAATATATCAATCTTCATCGTCGAATATTCCTCTCAGTGGTCTGATTTTAACAATCTCATTTTCCACGTTCGTATCAATAACAACATCGGGAATCGCCGGTATGAGATATTCCCTGTCGCCCGACTTGATATGCCAAACATCGTTTGCGCCCGTCTGACTTACGTCCGATAATTCGCCGTACACCCGACCGTCATCTGCATCGACGACACTGCATCCTATCAAATCTTGGATGAAAAAGCTGTTTTTGTCGATATGGGCATCGTTTCTGTCCATAAAGACGACCTTGTTTCGAAGCTTTGACGCCTCCTCAACACTTGAAATACCGTCAAGCTGAAAAAGCACGACGTTTCCGTGAACTCTTGACGACAGAACTTTGACGGCCTTTTCTCCGTTTTTATCAAAATAGAGAGTTTTAAATTTTTTGAGAAATTCGGGCGTATCGCACCACGGATTTATTCTGACCTCACCCTTGACACCGTGCGTTCCGACGATTTGTCCGACCTCGAGATATTTTTTGAGCATACTTAATCAACCTCAGCGTTTCTTTTGTACTTTTGTCTTGTTGCCTTTTTCGTCAACAATATATGTGTTTTCAAGCTGTGACACGAGGCTTCTTTTGAATGACTGCACATACTCTGTTCTGAGTCTTTGCTGTTCTTCTTTTTCTTCCTCGCTGAGTCCGACTTCTCTTGATTTTCTCGCAAGCTCGTTGATTCTGTCTATATCCGTCTGTTTCATGCGTTATCCTCCCATTTCTTCCACTCATCGGGGCAATATCCGACCGTTGCGTACTTCCCGTTTCTTACGATCGGCGTTTTGAACATTCCTTGATTTTCCAGCAGCTTTTCTTCTCTCGCTTCATCAGACGCCAAATATTGCATATAGCAATTTTCATACTCCTTTGATGCGGTATCCACGAGTGCCTGCATTGAGCCGACCGCCCTCTTTATGCTGTTGTATTCGCCCTTGCTCATGCCGTATTTTTTCAAGTCGATAAACTGATACTTTATCCGTCTTTCTTTAAAGTACCGCTCGGCTTTCTTCGTGTCAAAGCATTTCGCTTTGCCGTAAATTTGTATATTCATTTTTATCACCGCTATTATTATACATGAAAAAAATTTTTTGTAAATGCTTAGACATTATCTTTTTTATGTGTTATTCTATTATCGTATCGGGAGGTGAGAGCATGGATATAAAGCTCGGCGAAAATGCCGAAATTTTGATAAATATTTTAAACGAGGCGGGATTTCAAGGCTATGCTGTCGGCGGTTATGTACGGGACAGTGTGATGAAAATTGAGCCTTACGATCTCGATATCGCAACCGATGCGACAGTCGAAGAAATGCTGAAGCTGTTTTCGGGCTTTCGCTGTCTCACTCAAGGTGCGAAACACGGAACTGTCGCTGTAATTGTCTCAGATGATACAATAGAATGTACAACCTATCGCATTGACGGTGAATATTCCGACGGCAGACATCCCGACAGCGTGACATTTTCCTCTCGGCTCTTTGACGATCTTTCAAGGCGTGATTTCACGGTAAATGCTCTCGCTTACAACAGCAATGACGGACTTATCGACCTGTTCGGCGGCTTAGATGATATAGAAAACAGAATTATTCGAGCTATCGGTGACCCCGATAAACGCTTTAATGAGGATGCGCTGAGGATCATGCGAGCGATGCGTTTCGCTTCCAATTTGAATTTTTCTGTTCAAGATGAGACAGCTGAGAGTATGAAACGAAATGCAGACAGGCTTTCTCTCGTTTCAAGTGAGCGGATAACCGCAGAATTTGAAAAACTCCTTGTCGGAGAAAACATTCGATATGTTCTTGAAAATTTTGGCGACGTTTTAAGTGTGATACTCGGCAATTTAAAGCTTGACGGTGATATTATCAATGCGGTTGAACGCTGTCCGAAAGAGTTTGATTTAAGGCTTTTCGCTTTAGTTTCCAAATGCGATGAGCCTATGAGTGCCCTTGAAAGCAGCAGGCTTATCATAAGAAAGTCCGATAAGAAAACTTTAGTACAGCTGTCTCAGATGAAACAGCTTTCACTGCCAAACGACCGCAAAGGTCTAAAGCATTTGATGAGCCGATTCGATATTTCATCGGTCGAAAAGTATCTTAGGTTTTCGGGCAGTGACTTCTTATCAGAACAAATGTCGAGCGTACTTCAAAATGATGAATGTTTCAGTCTCGCTCAACTGAAAATCGGCGGCGAGAGGCTCGCACAGCTCGGCTTTCACGGCAGAGAAATTCAACTCGCCAAAGAAAAAATCCTCGGCGAAATCATCGACGGCAAGCTTCAAAATGACGAAGCGGAAATTTTAAATTATCTTAAGGCACGGCAGTAAGATAATAAAGTGAATATGTAACATCCTCAACGGTTGGAGTTAGCGTTGAGGATGTTTTTTGTCGGGTGGGGTGCCGGGGCGGAGGGGCGGCAGGCGGCGACCGACGCACCCCGAAGCGTGCGACGAAGGAGCGTGCGAAGCGGGTGCACGAGGTCGCCGCCAAAGAAACCGAAATTTCGGAAGCATTTAATTTGAGCATAAAAAATTGTGTGAGCGATAACACCCACACAATTTAAACTCAGCCTATCGGACAGCTTTCATGCTCGTCCTCAATTTTACCGACGATCGGTTCGGGATCAATCCCCTGTCTCTTGTAATAGTCGGCAAGTGCCGCCTTTATAGCCTGCTCGGCAAGCACAGAACAGTGAATTTTTACAGCCGGAAGTCCGTCAAGAGCCTCGACAACAGCCTTGTTTGTCAGCTTTAAAGCTTCGCTGACGGGCTGACCCTTTATCATGTCTGTCGCCATTGATGATGTGGCTATAGCCGAAGCACAGCCGTAAGTGTTGAACTTAACGTCAACTATTATGTCGTTTTCTATCTTGAGATACATTTTCATGATGTCACCGCATTTTGCGTTGCCGATCTCGCCTATGCCGTTGGCATCTTCGAGCTTTCCGACGTTATGCGGATGTGAAAAATGTTCCATTACTTTTTCGCTGTATTCCATAGTAGATTATTCCTTTCCGTTTTCCATGTTTATGATATGCTCCCAAAGCGGAGACATTTCTCTTAATCTGTCAATTATCTGTGGCAAAACTGCTAAGATGTGATCAACGTCCTCGTCTGTATTCTGTTCGCCGAGTGAAAGTCTGAGTGAGCCGTGAGCGACCTCATGCTTAAGTCCGATAGCGAGAAGGACATGGCTGGGGTCAAGTGATCCCGAGGTACACGCCGAGCCACTCGAAGCGCAGACACCCTGTTCGTCAAGGTAAAGCAGCAAGCTTTCGCCCTCGACACCCTCGAAGCACATACTGAAGTTGCCGGGAAGTCGATGTTCTCTGTCACCGTTGATTCTCGAATGACTGATCTTGCTTGCGCCCTCGAAAAGTCTGTCACGCAGAGCCGAAACTTTTTTTGCGTTTTCGTCCATATGCTCTGCCATTTCGGTTATCGCAACGCCCAAGCCGACTATACCGGGTACATTTTCAGTGCCTGCTCGTCTGCCGTTTTCTTGTGCGCCGCCCTCTATGAGGTTTTCGATGCGAAGTCCCTTTCGGCAATAGAGAGCGCCTGTGCCCTTAACGGCGTGAAACTTGTGTCCCGACAATGAAAGCATATCTATGTTTTCCGCTTTGACATCTATCTTGACATGACCGACCGCCTGAACAGCGTCGGTGTGGAAAATTACGCCCTTTTCCTTACAGATCGCACCGATCTCCGATATTGGCTGTATAGTGCCGATCTCATTGTTAGCGTACATTATAGTTACAAGGCAAGTGTCGTCGGTAATAGCGTTCTTGACGTCCTCTGCCTTAACGATACCGTTTTCATATACATCGAGATATGTGACGGTGAAGCCCTCTTTTTCAAGCTTTGTGAGAGTGTGAAGAACGGCATGATGCTCAATTTTTGATGTGATGATATGCTTTTTGCCTTTCTTTGCTCCGAGAAGTGCCGCACCTCTTATAGCCCAGTTGTCAGCTTCCGAGCCGCCCGAAGTGAAATAGATCTCGCTCGCATCGCAACCGAGAACAGCAGCGACCTGCTCTCTTGCTTTTTTGACTGCCTTATGTGCTGTCTGTCCGAACGCATAAAGGCTTGACGGGTTACCGTAATTCTCAGTCATGTAAGGAAGCATTGCCTCAACGACCTTCGGTGAAACCGCCGTTGTTGCCGCATTGTCGGCGTAAACAAATCTCATTTATATCATTCCTTTCGAGATAAACAATATTAGTTTTATGTATCGGTGAGTGACTGAACATCACGCATTACAAGCGCCGCACGCACCGCTTTTTGTTCTTTCCGCAAGATCGGCGAGGGTGATATTTCTGACAACTCCGACGATCGCCTTATAAATTTCCGACCATATCACGCTTGTTGCACAGTCGCAGTATTTATCGCATTTATCATTATCAGCCGCACACGCAACCGGTGCAAGACTTCCCTCTGTTGCTAAGAGGATATCCTCGACCGTGATATCTTCGGGTGCTCTCGTGAGAAGATAGCCGCCCTTTGCGCCTCGGATACTTTTGACTAAGCCATGCTTACTGAGAAGGTTTATGATTTGTTCAAGATATTTATCCGAAAGATCCTCTCTCTCGGCTATATCCTTAATTGAGACACAGCCGTCAACACCGTTTGCGGCGAGGTCTATCATAATTCTCAGTCCGTATCTGCCTTTTGTCGAGATCTTCAAACGATCACCTCCGATTCTTACAGGAATATAATATCACACTTTATAATTCATAGCAAGTTTATATGAATTATTATGTGTAGAAATTCTTAGTGAAACAGTGGGAATTTTTGGGAAAATGTGACAAGATGGGTAATACTTTAACGTTTTTACCGTAACAACGCTTAATTTAGCCCGTAAAACAGCAAGCGCAATGTATATGCGTATAGAGATATGAATGTAAAAAAAATAAAGCACCCGCTTTAAGCAAGTGCTTTATCCTTGATGTTAGTGTTCAAAATGAATATTACAATTTTAATTTATGCGAATTTTGCTTTATGTAAACCGGAAATATAAGCGTAGCCTTTGTCCTTAGTCCCATAATGATTAGCACAAATAACCGATCTATACGTAATCGTTACTTTATAAGTTGTATTTTTTTCAAGCGCTATCTTCTTTGAATTACCGCTAAAAGATTTGGTAATTGTCTTTTTTCCGGTTCCGGAAATCGGTTTGCATGTAACGGTACAAGCCAATGCATTTCTTTTTTTGGTTTTTGTTTTCGCTTTGTTAGAGTAATACACTTCTTTAGATTGAGACACCGTGATGCTTTCACTTCCGGGATACCAATAATTAGCTTTTGTTGTTACAGTATAAGTGTTGGTATTTGAATAAGCAGATGCCTGCAAC
This sequence comes from uncultured Faecalibacterium sp., assembly GCA_964480405.1. GTDB lineage: Bacteria > Bacillota > Clostridia > Oscillospirales > Acutalibacteraceae > UBA6857. The sequence goes on from CAYZOU010000024.1 coordinate 11,184, forward strand.
AAAGTTGAACTAAGAATAGTGAATACCGTTAAAGCGCAAAGAAATACAGAAAGAATTTTCTTGGTCAGTTTCATCATATTCCCTCCTTTCGTATTTATTTTGCGGATTTTTTGAACACCACACCAAAAATCTTCTGCACCTTTTATTTATCCTTAAAAAATAAAAAAGTGCGCCAACCGAAGTCATCGCACCGAAAACGCAAACTCCGATTGTCGCCAAACAAAATCTAAATAGAAATGGGATATCACTCTCAAATCATACCTAGCGGAGTTTGCGGTTTTGCCGTATTCCAAAAAAGTATGATTTGAAAAAAATAGCGCATTATCCCTAAAAGATAAAAATTCCCTATTTCTAAATATTAGATTTTGTTTGGCATAATTAATATATCACAGTTGTTTGCAAAATGTCAATACTAAAATATAAAATTTTACTTATCAACTTTACAATCGCAAATTGATAAGCATTTTATTGTCTATACAGAAAATCACTCCGTAAACTAAGTCAACGGAGTGATTCGTAATTCGTGATTCTTATTTCTGCGTTTTTTCCAATTCTGCTTTCTTGTCATAGTTTCTGTTGATAAAGTAAATGACGAAGTTAGCCGAAACCATAACGAGATTGAGTATGTATACCGCAAGAACATAGTTGATAGTACCGGAATAAATCTTAGCGGATATTCCCGCAACATAGCCGAGCATGATAAGTATCGTGAACGGCAGGCTCATGTTCTTTGCGCTCTTTGCTTTTGCGTTTTTATAAGCCGACATCGGCCAAGAAAAGCCAAAGCAAATGAGCATTATCGTCTCTAAAATCTGTGCCATGATGTGTTCCTTTCGATTAGATCTTTTTGTATTTCTCAAGCGCTATGTCATAGAGATTTGTGCCCTCGCTGTCAATAACGACGATGACGGGGAAATTCTCAACATAGAGCTTGCGTATTGCCTCTGCACCGAGATCGTCGTATGCGATGACCTCCGATGACTTGATGCACTGTGAAAGGAGCGCACCTGCGCCGCCGACTGCCGCAAAGTATACCGCCTTGTTGCGAATGATGGCGTCGCTGACTTCCTTTGTTCTTCTGCCCTTGCCGATCATTCCACGAAGTCCCAAGTCAAGAAGCTTTGGGGCGTAAGGGTCCATTCTGCCGGCTGTTGTCGGGCCTGCACTTCCGATGGGTCTGCCCTCTCTCGCCGGTGACGGGCCCATATAATAGATAACATTTCCCTCAACGTCGAGCGGCAATTTTTCTCCCTTTGCGAGAGCTTCATCCATTCTCTTGTGAGCGGCGTCTCTTGCGGTGTATACCGTGCCGGTGAGATAAACATAGTCGCCTGTGCGAAGGCTTGCGGCATCCTCTTTACTTAAGGGTACATTAACTTTTCTGTCCATATCGGTCACCTCATATTTCTCTGACTGCGTGTCTGTTGACGTGGCAGCAAATGTTTATAGCAACAGGTAATCCTGCTATGTGTGTTGCGTACGTGTTAATGTTTACTGCAAGGGCAGTTGTTGAGCCTCCGAGACCGCCGGGGCCGATACCGCTCTTGTTTATCGTGTCGAGAAGTTCTTCTTCAAGCTCTCTTATATGCGGAAGCTCGGAATGTTCGGAGACATTGCGAAGAAGCGCTTTCTTTGCAAGCAGAGCGCACTTTTCGAATGTGCCGCCGATACCGACACCGACGACCATCGGAGGACAAGCGTTCGGGCCTGCATCATTGACGGCTGTGAGGACAGCTTTCTTAACGCCCTCCACACCGTCAGCCGGTGTGAGCATGAATATACGGCTCTTGTTTTCACTGCCGAAGCCCTTGGGCGAAACGGTGATCTTGACCTTATCGCCGGGAACGATCTCAGTGTGAATTATAGCCGGTGTGTTATCCTTTGTGTTGACTCTGAGAAGCGGATCGCCGACAACGGACTTACGCAAAAATCCGTCTACATATCCTCTGCGTACGCCCTCGTTGACTGCTTCCGTAAGGTCTCCGCCGACAAGGTGAACATCCTGACCTATCTCAAGGAATACGACAGCCATGCCCGTGTCCTGACAAATGGGTATCATTTCTTTTCCTGCGATATCAAGGTTTTCTTCAAGCTGTTCAAGTATCTGCTTACCTAAGGGGGATTCTTCCGTGTTCTTCGCATTTTCAAGCGCACACTTCATGTCGGGTGTGAGATAATGTGTGGCTTCAATGCACATTTCCTTTAAATTGGAAGTGATAAGTTTGACATCAATTTCTCTCATTTTTTTGCACCTCATCTGTTTTCGATGTTTCTCTTACTGCCGTGTGTATAGGTCGGAAGCAGTAAGGGTGAAACACTGTCTATTTCAACTCCCGCTTTTTTCATCTCGGCTTCAAAGTCATATATATGACCGAGTGTAAGCTCACCTGTTATAACCGTGTTCTTGGCCTTTTCGGCGGCGTGCTTACCTGCGTTTCTGCCGAAAACGATAATGTCGAGCAGAGAATTGCCCATAAGTCTGTTCTTGCCGTGAATACCGCCGACTGCTTCACCGGCGACAAAGAGATTTTCAAGGTCGCTCATTCCGTCGGGATCTATTCTGATACCGCCGTTTTGATAGTGGAGAGTGGGATAAACGAGTATCGGCTCTTTTCTCATATCTATGCCGTATTCAAGATACATTCTAAGCATAGCCGGAATACGATTTTCTATAGTGCCCTCGCCGTGAATAGCTTCTATCATCGGAGTGTCAAGCCATACGCCGTAACGTGTGCTTGAAGTGGGAACACCCTTTCCGTTTGTGGCGCACTCTCTGATTATACATGAAGCCGTGACGTCTCTTGTTTCAAGCGGATTCATAAATGCAACGCCGTCAACGTTGACAAGCTGAGCGCCGAGTGAACGCACCTTTTCGGTGACAAGCGCACCGTAGATCTGTCTCGGGAACGCAACTCCTGTCGGGTGATACTGCATGGTGTCAGCGTAAAGAAGGCTAGCACCTGCTCTGTAGGCTAAGACAAGACCGTCGGCTGTTGCGCCGTAATGGTTAGAGGTCGGGAAGTTCTGATAGTGAAGTCTGCCTGCGCCGCCTGTTGCGATAATTACGGCTTTGGCTCTCGCTATAAGTATCTCGCCCGTTTCCATGTTTTCGAGAACCGCACCGGATACCTTTCCGTCTTGGTCCTTGATAAGCTCAATAGCCGCCGTATAGTCAACGACCGGAATATCTCTGTTCCAAACCTCGTCACGAAGTACTCTCATGATCTCAGCGCCGGAATAGTCCTTACAGGCGTGCATTCTCTTTCTTGAAGTTCCGCCGCCGTGAGTTGTTATCATCGTTCCGTCTTCTTCTTTATCGAACATAACGCCAAGCTCATTGAGCCACTTGATCGAGCCGGGGGCATCCATTACAAGCTTTTTGAGAAGCTCGGGTACATTAAAGAAATGACCGCCGCCCAACGCATCGAGATAGTGCTGCGCCGGTGAATCGTTTTCTTTATCAGCCGCTTGAATACCGCCCTCAGCCATCATTGTGTTCGCATCGCCGAGACGAAGCTTTGTGACTATCATCGTCTTTGCGCCTGCGGACTGAGCCTCGATAGCCGCCGATGCGCCTGCACCGCCGCCGCCGATTATAAGCACATCAACGTCATAGTCGGGGTTATCAAGCGCAATGCTCTTTCCGCTTATTCTGCTCTGACCCTGAAGAATGTGACAAAGTTGCTTCGGCACTTTCTGTCCCTTGTTCGGGCCGACCTTGAGCACCTCAAAGCCGTCCTCTCTGAAGTCGGGGTGATATTGCTTTAATAATTCAGATTTTTCATCGGCGGACATTTTTTTAAGCTCTAAGTGAAGTCTTTCTTCTCTTGAAGCTTCGACCTTTTTGATCGAATCTATCATTTCCTGTGTCAGCATTGTCTTGCCCCCTTATTTCTCAATATCTCTGTGGTTATATAATTCTTTCAGCTCCTCTATAGGCTTTTGCATGACCTGTTCAATGAGCTGTTCATATTCGCCTTTTTCTATTTCTTCAACTCTCTTTGTCAAGTGCTTTGACTCGGGAGCGATATATTTGCCCGTTAAGCGTCTTGCCAAAACCGCTACCTGAGGATGTGAAATTCCGGCAGGACATCTTGAGCTGCAAACACCGCAAGCGACGCAGTCAAATGATTCCATGGCGCATTTTTCGTATTCGCCTCGCTGAGCGTAAGCGATATACTGCATAACCGAAAGTCCCTGTGTGCATGACTTTGTGCAAGCGTTACAGCCGATACAGCTGTAAATTTCGGGATACAGCTCCATCATGATCTGCTCGGTCGGCTTTATCTTATTGATATCGTATTCAGCCTTCTTTGTCGGGAAGAACGGAAGTGTCGAAACATACATACCGTCTTGAACCTGTGTCTGACAGGCAAGACCCGTCTTAACGTCAAACTGACCTTGAATTCTGTAAATAGTTGCGCAAGCGCCGCAGAAACCGTTTCGACAGCCGCAGCCTCGAACGTACTTATAACCTGCATATTCCATTGCCGTCATGATCGTCAAAGTCGCAGGCACCTCATATTTTTTACCCATGAGGTAGATATTGACCATATTTTCCATGTTACTGACCTCCCTTAATATTCATCGGGCAATTCGTCGATCTCATCGAAACGAAATACCGGACCGTCCTTGCAGACATATTTGCTACCGATATTGCATCTGCCGCATTTTCCTATTCCGCATTTCATTTTAAGCTCAAGCGTTGTGTAGACCTGAGTTTTCTCAAAGCCCATTTCAAGCAAAGCCGCAAGAACGAATTTTATCATTATCGGAGGTCCGCAAACTATGACCGTGCTATCCTTCGATATCTCAAGCTCTTTTAAGTATGCGGGAACGAAGCCGACATGACCGTCCCAGCCCTCCTGTTCTCTGTCAATGGTGAGATAGACGTTTATTCCGTCCTCCTTGCACCATTCGTTGACTATCTCATCATAGTCAACAAGATCGTCTGCGCTTCTTGAACCGTAAAGAATGTCGATCTTTCCGTAGTCCGATCTGAAATGTCTGACGTAATTTATGACCGAATGAAGCGGTGCAAGACCTATACCGCCGGCGACAAACAGAAGATTCTGTCCTTTAAACTCGGTGTCCACCGGAAAAGGTCTGCCGAAAGGGCCTCTTATTCCGATCTCCTGACCCGCCTCAAGCTGATGCAACTGCTCGGTGAGTGTACCGCATCTTTTAATGCTGAAATCCTTATATCCTTCTTCCGTCGGCGATGAGGTTATGGAGAACATCGCTTCGCCTACTCCGGGAATCGAGAGCATTGCGCATTGACCAGGCATATGGTCAAACAGCGTTTCGCCCTCTTTCGCAACAACACGGAATGTCTTGACGTCGGGCGTGTCCTCTCTGACAGACTCAACGACCGCTATTCTCGGTATATGCTTATCGTTTGATATATCTATACACATTATTTACTGCCTCCGAATGCTCTGATTACTTTAACTATGTTCAGCTTTGACGGGCATTTTCTTATACATCTGCCACAGCCGACACATGAAAACTCACCGCCGTTATTTGCGGGGAAATATGCAAGCTTATGCATAAATCTCTGTCTGAAGCGCTGCATCTGCGTGGGTCTGGGTGTTCCGTGAGCCATCATTGTGAAGTCGTTATACATACACGAATCCCAACATCTGTATCTCTTGACCCCGTGTCCCGTGTCGTAGTCTCTGATGTCGTAGCACTGACAGGTCGGACAAACGAAGGTACACGCACCGCAACCGAGACAGCTTTCGCTGAGCTTCTTCCAGTTTTCGCTGTCGAATCTCTCTTTGACAGCGTCTTCACCCCAGCCGTCAAGGCTGAGAGAATGAAGCGGAAGCTTTTCGAGCTTTGAAGATATCTCACTCTTGACAGCGTCAGCCGCTGTGTCGTCACATTCCGTCAAAACATCGGAAAGCTTATTTGTCAGCTCCTCGCCTTTTTCGGTGTTCGCTTTCCAATATAATTCGTTTTCGCCGTACCAGGTGGTGACATCGCCCATCGGTGAAGCGGCGTCAATTCCGAATGTCGAGCAGAAGCAGGTTTCCTCGGGCTTATTGCAAGCGGCGGTTATTATAATGCCGCTTTTTCTCTTTGCCGCATAAAACTCATCGGCAGGCTCTGAAAGAAAGACCTTGTCAAGCACTTCTATGCCCTTGAGGTCACAAGCTCTGACACCGAAAAGAACGAATTTATCGAATATCTTTTCGTTTGTTGTGACTTGAAATTTTCCGTCGGTCTTTTTGAATGAAATTATGTTTTCACTTTGCGGAAAGAAAAGATCCTTAGCTGATTTCGCTGTCTGCAAAACATCGGCGCAATAGCTTTCGTTTTCGTTCCAAAGGTAAAAATCCGACTGACCGTTTTTCATTATCGGCATATATATTGGGGTATGCTCCGAGATCTTTCCGAAAAGCGAGTTTAAATTATCCTTTGATATTTTATACATCTCAGTTACCCCTTTCCTCAACTATCGACGGCTCGGCGTCATCATTTGTGAAATTGACAAGCGGCGCTCTCTGATACGGCTCTTCGCCTGCCTGATATTCGCCGTAAAGCTCATTGATATCCTTGATAAATTTCCTGTTAAGAAGATGTAAGGGTATACCCTGCGGACAAACTCTTGAACATTCGCCGCAATCGGTACATCTTCCGGCTACGTGGAAGGCTCTTATAATATGGAAAAGCTTTTCCTCGAATGAATCATCGTTCGCCTTTGAGGCAACACCCGAATTTACATTGTCAAACACGCACTTCATGCAACTGCAAGCCGGACAAACATTGCGGCAGGCGTTGCATCTTATGCACTTTGAAAGCTCGTTTTGCCAAAAAGCGAATCTTTCTTCCGGAGACATTTTCTCTATTTCTTCAACTTCGGCAAAGCGGTTCTCGGATCCGAGACGTTCGCTGTCGGACTCGATCACTTCGTCGTACGCTTTAGGCTCACTGCCCTTGCAACAAAGGCATTTTTCATAGAGGACATCACGCTTGCTTACGGTTTGACTTCCGTCAAGGCTGAACACTTCGAAGCTGTCGCCTTTATCAATGACCTTAGTCACACCCGTAAAGCCGAGCGATGAAAGCTTTTCATGGTCGATCATTCCCGTGCAAGAGACTGACAGGGCGTAAATTTTGTCTCTGTCTATTCTGTGTTCACTGATGAGCTGATTGAAGCTGTAAGTGTCGCAAGGCTTGAGAACGGCGAGAAGCTTGCCCTCGGTCTGTTCCTTTGACGCTTTTATGAGATATTTGCTTAAATTTGCGGCGCAAAAATTGTCGTAAATCAAGCTGTCGATGTCGTCTTTTGTGAAGAAGGTCGGCGATACCTCATATATGAAATCCTCACTGCGGGACCATGCAAGAGCCTTTGTGACACTGCCGTCGGCAAAAAGCTCAAGTATTCTCTTTTTTATCAATCCTGCTGTTTTTTGCATCTTATATCCCCCAGTTTCTTATTCTCGCCGAGCTCATGTATCTGTCTTGAGAAATCGTTCATGACGACCGAAAACTTCTGTCCCTCGGCGGCGGAGACCCATTCGACTCTCGTTCTTCCTCTCTCTATGCCGAGATAGTCAAGCATTGAGAAAAGAAGCGTCATTCTTCTTCTTGCGTAATAGTTACCCGTGCTGTAATGGCAATCACCGGGATGACAGCCGCAGATTATAACTCCGTCTGCTCCCCTTTCAAACGCCTTTAAGATAAACATGGGATTGACTCTGCATGAGCAGGGAACTCTTATTATTTTGACATCGGCAGGGTAAGCAAGTCTGCCCGTACCGGCAAGATCCGCACCTGCGTAGCTGCACCAGTTACAGCAAAATGCAACGATAAGCGGCTTAAACTCGGTCTTTTCGATATTGTCATTTATCTGCATATTGCATCTACCTCCGCCATTATCTGTTTATTGCTGAAGCCTTTAAGATCCATAGCGCCGCTCGGACAAGCTACCGTACACGCACCACAGCCTTGGCAGACAGCGGAATTGACAGTCGCTATACGTCTTGTCTCTCTGATTCCGTGATCGTTGACTTCCTTATCAATATAAGTTATAGCGCCGTAAGGACAAACCTTTTCGCATGACGAACAACCGTTACACATAAGCTCGTTCGGTGTCGCAGTGCAAGGATTCGTGACAAGCTTATCCTTAGCCAGAAGTCCCACTACCTTTACAGCCGCCGCACCTGCCTGTGAGACGGTTTCGGGGATATCCTTCGGGCCTTGGCAAACACCTGAAAGGAATACACCGGCTGTCGGGCTTTCGACCGGCTTGAGCTTCGGGTGAGCCTCTGTTAAGAAGTTGTTCGTGTCGATACTTGCCGTAAGCATTGAGGCTACCTTCTTTACGCCGTGGCTCGGCTCGATAGCGGCTGCGAGTACGACCATATCGGTATCTATCATAACACGCTCGTTTGTGATAAGGTTGACAGCTCTGACTGTCAGACCGCCTTTCTCGTTTTCATAGACCTTGCCGACCATGCCCTTGATGTAATCGACATGGTATTGCTCAACGGCTCGCCTATAGAACTCATCAAAGTTCTTGCCGGGCGTTCTGACGTCGATGTAAAACACGTGTACGTTGACATCGGGATATTTTTCTCTTATGAGCATTGCGTGTTTCGCTGTATACATACAGCATATTTTTGAGCAGTAGCATTTTCCTCGCTCGGTGACATCTCTTGAGCCGACGCACTGAATGAACACGATGTCCTTGGGATGCTCAAGATTTGACGGGCGCAACAGTGTTCCCTTTGTCGGGCCTGCCGCATTCATGAGTCTTTCAAGCTCAAGGGAGGTCACAACGTCGGGGTGCTTCGTATACTGGAACTCGTCATATTTTGTAACGTCGCTTATCTGATAGCCTGTTGCGACAACGATAGCGCCGTATTTTTCTTCTATTATTTCGTCTTTCTGATCAAAGTTTATCGCTCCTGCCGAACAGCTCTTTTCACAAAGACCGCACTTGCCCGTTTTAAAATGTATGCAGTGCTCGGTGTCGATAACCGCAACATTCGGAACAGCCTGAGCGAACGGAATATATATCGCTCCCCTCTTATCGAGTGAGCAGTTGAACTCGTTGCCTGCCTTTCTTGACGGGCATTTATTTGTACACACGGCACAGCCTGTGCATTTGGTCTCATCGACGAATCTTGCTTTCTTTCTTATCTTAACGTCGAAATTTCCGACAAAGCCCTTGACCTCCTCAACCTCACTGTAGGTATAGAGGGTGATGTTCTCATGCTGTGCCGCTTCGACCATTTTCGGTGTAAGTATACAGGCGGCGCAGTCGAGGGTCGGGAAAGTCTTATCAAGCTGAGCCATCTTTCCGCCGATGGTCGGCTCTCTTTCGACTATATCGACCTTGTAGCCGGCATCGGCTATATCAAGCGCCGACTGGATACCTGCTATACCGCCGCCGATAATAAGCGCTCTCTTTGTGACGGCGCTTTCACCCGGCTGTAAGGGTGCGTTAAGGCTGACCTTTGCGACAGCCGCTCTCGCCAAAATGATAGCTTTTTCGGTGGCTTCGTCTTTATCCTTGTGTATCCACGAGCACTGCTCACGGATATTTGCCACTTCTACCATGTACGGATTAAGTCCTGCGGCCTCGGCGGTTTTTCTGAACGTGGCTTCATGCATTCTCGGAGAGCATGAGCAGATGACAACGCCCGTGAGCTTATGCTCATTGATAGCGTTTTTAATAAGAAGCTGTCCCGCTTCGGAACACATATATTGATAATCCTGAGCGAAAACCACGCCCGGCTCTTTTTTTATTTCTTCGGCGACCTTAGCGACATCGACCGTTGCGGCGATATTGCTTCCGCACCAACAAACGAAAACTCCTATTCTTTGCAAACCTAACACTCCTTATTTTCTGAACTTTCTGAAAGTGCTGACTATCGCCTGCTGAGGCAGCTGCGGATCAAGCATTGCGGGGATCTCATCGGGAGAAATGAAGTTTTCCCCTCTGTTTCTTATAAGGCAAACTCTGACAGCCTCGATAAGTCTCGCAGGCTCAACACCTCGAGGACATCTTTCAACGCAGGCAAAGCAAGAAACGCAACGCCAAAGCGATTTTGATTTGAGAAGTCTGTCAATTCTGCCGTCGTTGAGCATTGAAACAAATTCATGCGGATGAATGTCCATTTCATCGAACGCCGGACAGGTTGCCGAGCATTTTCCGCATTTCATGCACTTGCTCGGATCAATACCGCTTATTCTTATGGCTTCTTTACAAAGCTCCTGTGAATTCATTCGCTTACCTCCTTACTTTAATCCGAGAGCCTCGGCTAAAAGCTCAGTGAAATAGTATACGGGGATCCTGCCGCTTCCGTTTTCCTTAAGGTTATATAAGCAAAGCGGACAGGCTGTTATTATGCAATCTGCGCCCTTGAGATTTGCCGAATTGACGACCATTGTCGCCATGCTTCCGGCAAGAGACTTGTCTGTCATCGTCATATATCCGCCGCAACATTCATTGCGGAAAGGATAAGCGACGGGCTCTGCACCTATGGCTTTTATGAAGTCCTCCATGATAGTCGGATTTTCGGGATTGTCAAACGCCATTTCTTTGCCAGGTCTCAATAAAAGACAGCCATAGTATGCGGCGATCTTTCTGCCTTTGAGCGGCTTTACGACTTGCTCCTTGAGCTTGTCAAAGCCATAGTCGTCTCTGAGCATTTCAAGGTAGTGGATGACCCTTGTCTCGCCCTCGTATTTCTCGTCAAGCTTCAGATACTTGTTTACCTTAGAAGCGAAATCGGGCTTGTTTTGCATATCGTAGTTAACTCTTTTGATAACATGATGACAAGCCGAACACATCGTCAGAAGCGTCTGTTCCTTTTCTCTTGCGCTAAGCAAGGCTCTGACTGAGGAAAGCTTAGTTGCGACCTCGTCACTTGCAAGAGGATAGACACCTCCGCAGCACTGCCATTCGGGCAGCTCCTCGAGAGTTATACCAAGCTTTTCGGCGGCTTTTCTTCCGTAGATATCAAGCTCTTTAGCCTTCGTTTTCAGGGTACAACCGGGGTAATAGCTATACGTCATTTCGTTCCACTCCTTATATATTCTTGATGACCGATATAGCATCGGTTATTGTCTTTTCGTATGCCTCGGCTCCGTACTTATCGACCTCGGCTTTATTCTTTTCACCGTGCGTCAAGCATCCGGCTCCGCCTATACAGCCGCCGACACATGCCATTCCTTCGATGAAGTTTGAATTTAATACGTTCTTGCTCTTTTTGAGAAGCGCTGTTCGGCATTCCTCTATTCCGTCGCAGGTCGTGGCTTTAAGCTCAAAGTCGGTTATACCGTGTTCCTTGATAGCCTGAGTGACCGCATCGGTAAGACCGCCGCTTCTTGCGAATATTCTTCCGTAGTATGAAGCGTTGTTAAGCTCGACCTCATCGAGAGTCATAATATCAATATCCTTGCTGTCAAAAAGAGCCTGCAATTCCTCAAACGTCATAGCGGAATCGACATATTTTCTGACTTCTTCCTTTCTGACCTCCGCCTTTTTCGCCGTACACGGCCCGATGAACACGACCTTAGCTGTCGGGTCGGTGCTCTTTATGTAGCGGGCGATAACCGCCATAGGTGAAAGGTTATGAGATATGCTCTCTCTAAGGCTCGGAAAGTTCTTTTCAACATAGCTGACAAACGACGGACAGCATGAGCTCATTAAGAAGCCTTTTTCATAAAGCTCCTGTGATTCGGCGTACGCTACCATATCTGCGCCGAGAGCGGCCTCGATAACGGTGTGGAAGCCGAGCGCTTTGAGACCTGCCGTCACCTGTCCGTGTTTGGCATAGGTGAACTGACTCGAAATCGACGGAGCAACTAACGCATACACCTTATAATCACGGTTTCCGTTGCTGTTTTTGATCATGTTGATGACTTCTAAAATATATGACTTATCGGTGATAGCTCCGAACGGACACTGATAAACGCAAGCACCGCAGGAGATACATTTTTCTTCATCTATCTTAGCCGCCTTGTTTTCGTCCATTGATATCGCCTTGACCTTGCAAGCGCTCTGACACGGACGCTTACGCTTGACTATCGCCGTGAACGGACAAACCTTGGCGCAAGCGCCGCAGTCGACACACTTCGACTTATCAATATGAGCCACATGATTATGGTCAAAGGATATAGCTCCCCTCTTGCATACGTCTTCACAGCGGTTGGCAAGACAGCCTCGGCAGGCATTCGTGACCTCATATCCGCCCATGGGACATTCGTCACAGGCTATGGTTATGACCTCGATGACGTTCGGATCGTTTTTATAGCCGCCCATGGCTATCTTCACTCTTTCCGAAAGTATCGCTCTTTCCTTATATACACAGCATCTCATAGTCGGGGTGTTTCCCGGCATTATCATTTCGGGTATGTCAAGCAGGTTCTCATAAAGCGTATCGTTCCACGCCTGACGAGCAACCTCTCTGAGTACCTTATATTTAAGGTATTGAACCTTTGTATCAAATTTTCGCATAGTTGTATCCCCTCGTTAAAAATAACTGACCTTTATTCTTTTTCCCATTTTCTTTAAGCAAGTCGAAAGTTCTTCGACAAGATTCATCTTTATATTGAAGTTTATCGGAAGATCCGGATTCTGATGAGCCGGATTTATTGCCCGTCCGACAAAGAAATTTATATCCGTCGCTTCCTCAAACAGCATACGGCTTATAAGAGAAGCACCGTCACGCTTAAAGCTCCAGCTTTCATACTTCTTGTTTTCGCCCAGTGCGTCCTTTGCATACTCGACAACTCGGTTGACCGTTATAACGCCCTCGGTCACAAGGTCAACGCCCTCAAGCTCGGCTGTCGGCGGTATGTCGCTCTTTTCAAAATTCAAGCTCGGTTTAAGCGGCTTTCTGAGATACTTCGCCGCTATTGAAGCTGTCGTGCCGCCGCAGACGATATGCTTTCCCTCTTTTCCGAAGAAAAGCGACATCATTCTGTTGCAGTCGTCTCGGTGGGTCGGCGGGCCGAAAAGTATGTTCATCGGCTCTCTTTTTCTTATTCTGACAACGCAGGCTGTCGCATCATCTCCCGGCTCATAGCCGTAAAGCTTGTTACATTCGTCAACGAGCATCGTCGCAAGAGTTTTTGCGTTATAGCCTGCCGGAGCAAGCATTTTCATAAAGTCGGCTATGTCTTCCCTTTTCCAGCCGAAGTTATAGGCTGTGCCTATTCCGGCATGGGGGCAGCCGTCACTCATGGCGGTTATCATATCGCCGTCCATGAGGCTTATCACCGACTTATATATTTTCTTACCCTCAATTATCATCTCGGTTTTCGGGTAATCGTAAATCTCGAAATCACGGATAAACACGGCGTACGGATTATCATATTGGATAAGCTCCAACGTCTCGTTATCCTTGATATGCATGATAGTGAAGGTCGAATATGCGACACCTCTGACCGAGCATATCGGAAGCGCCGAGGCAATGGTCGAAACACATTCCTCTATCGACAGTCCCTCGGACATCATGGTTGAGATTATCTTCGATGTCAGCGTGGAAAGTATACTCGCTTTAACACCGCTGCCTAAGCCGTCGGCTAAGACAATGACGGTCGAATTCTCTCCCCGCTCAACAACGTCAACATGATCTCCGCAAAGCTGTTCGCCGACGTGATTTATGCTTTTATATCCTATTTCAGCGCAAAGATTATTCATCTGAAATTGACTCCTTAAGTTTGGCAAGCGCAATTTTTGTCTCGGCGGCAGTCTCGCCCAAAAGCGAAGCTATCTCCTGGACTATTCTCATCTGTTTGTCAACGACTCTGTCGGCGGTTTCGACAGTTTGGCGGCTTATGCGCTCTTTTCTTTCTCTTGTCGCTTCTTCCTCGGTTATGTCACGCATTATACAGACTAAGAGCCTGTATTCCTTATCGTAGATGACCGTCTGTTCAACATACTTTTCGTATTCGGCAAGGTACGCTTTTCTGTTGTGGATATTGCGTTCGGTCGAAAGCACCTCCATAAAGATAGCCGGATCGAGTATTCTGACGACCTGATCACCGAGGATATCCGACGATGATCTTATATGCATAAGCTTTCTTGCCGCTTCGTTTATTTGCTGTACCTCCAGCTTCTCGTTCAAAACGATAAGTCCGTTCGGTGTGTTTTTGACCATGCTGTCGGAGAAGCTTTCGGCTTTGTCTTTAAGATATGGCAGACACATTGAGATCTCCGCCTTATCCTGATATATCGCTATTGCTTTTTCACGGCAGGTATCATAGCCGCATGAGCCGCAATTCAGCTCGTCCGAGGGCTTCATTTTGCCCATTTGTCTTAATATGTCTCTTATCTCGCTTTCGCTCGGTGTTTGGTGGCGAAGCTCGATGGGAACGAACGTCTTTCTGAGTGTAAGGCTGTCGGGCTGTTCGACCTTGAAGTCGTTTTCACCGGCGAACTCGGCGACCGTTACGTAGTCCTTGACGGGTGAGCGGTGGAATTTTTCCATAACAGGTCCGCCTATACAGCTTCCCGTGCATGACGACATTTCGATAAAGCAGTTATGAACTTTACCTCTTTCGATATCCTTTAAGGCTTGGATACAGTTTTCGACGCCGTCTATAGCCATATATGTGTATTTCGGGTTTTTGTTCGTCATCGTCTTGAGGATACCTCCCGTTGTCGGGAAGAATCTCGCACGGCTGTCGGGGTCGCTGTCGGGTAGCTGTTCAAGGTCGATATTTTCCTCCTTCAGCCACTTTGTCAGCTCATCATAAGTCAAAACCGCATCCGCATACCCCTCATAATAAGATGCCTCATCTTTTTTGGCAACGCACGGGCCTATGAATACCGTTTTGGCGTTGGGATAACGGCTCTTTATATCTCTGCAATGCGCCTGCATTGGTGAAAGCACATCGGCAAGATCATTTATCAGCGACGGGAAATATTTTTGAATGAGGAGATTCACCGAATGACAGCAAGACGAAATAAGCACATCTCTTGTTCCGTCGTCAAGTATTCTCTCGTATTCATCCTTAACTATCGTTGCGCCGACGGCTGTTTCCTCGACGTCGAAAAATCCGAGCTGTTTGAGCGCTGTTCGCATAGCGCCGATTCCGACATTATCGTAATTTGCGACAAACGACGGCGCAAGGCTGACTATGACGGGATCTCCGCTTTGGAGAAGCACCTTGACCTTCTCGGTCTCGTCAACTATCTCCTTTGCGTTTTGCGGGCAGACAACAAAGCAATGACCGCAAAGAATACACTCATTGCCTATAATATAAGCTTGATTGCCCGAAAATCTTATAGATTTGACCGGACAGTGACGGATACATTTATAGCAGTTTTTACAGTTTGATTTTTTCAGTGTCAAGCAGTTATTCACTTTGCTCACCCCCTATGTTTATATTAAGCGCCTAATTTTGTAAGCACGGTCTCCTCAAAAAAGCTGTTTACGGTTTCGGGCGAGACCGAGTAACGCTCGTCATCGACCGTCACGCATACTCCTTTTTGGCAGTTGTTCATGCAAAACGCTCCGGAAAGCTCGATCTTATCCTCAAGTGCTTTTTCGCTTATCAGCTCTTGAAGTCGGCTGACGACCTGTCTTGAGCCTTTGATGTGGCATGAGCTTCCGATGCAAATTGTGATCTTCATAATAATTTCTCCTATCAGTCAATTTTTGTCTGTGCTTTGCGGTGCAGTTGCTTTGTCTGTTACTTCGTATCGGCGGCTACACCTCGCCGCATTTCCCCTGATTATATTTTACCGAAAATCCGACACTTGTAAATAATCAAAACCGCATAGGTGTTATGCAGTTAATATATAGCCGAGCTTTGCGGTCTGTCTGTTTTCTTTTCGGTACGAGACAGACTCAGCTGTCGGGCAGTTTTTATCCCGTCGGAAAAATCCGAGCGTACCGAAAAAACACAACAGGTATATCAACTAATTGTATCATATTTTCACGCTTAAATCTATATTTTGAGATTAATATTTCGACAGTTTCCCTTAAAAATTTTTAGTTAAAATGACGGCGCTCACTTTTTAAATTGAGCATTGAAGTCAAAGTTTGATTTTTGTTCAATATTTTTTCCTATTTTCGTTGCAATAGCTTATTTTCAGCAGTATAATTATTTTATCAAATTACAGTCTCGAAAATAATCGGACTGCGAAAGGGGATATTTTATGAATAAGAAACTAAAGAAAGCATTATCGGTATTTTTGGCAATACTGATGCTGCTGTCCTCAGCGCCACTTGAGGGGCTGACGGGGATCAAACTGCCATGGTTTTCGACCAAGGCGGAGGCTGTGGGCGTGGCAGGTTATAACGCAATAGCCGCAGCTCAGTGGGCAAAGGACCATGTATATGACACTTGGTCATGCCTTCAAGGACAATGCTATTGGTATGACGGAGGCGATTGCGCTAACTTCGTATCACAATGTATTTATATGGGCGGCGTTGATCAATCCGCAGGCTGGAATCACTCGGGATACTTCGCTCACTATTCGACGAGCAGTGACGGCTCATGGATAAGAGCGGCTCAGCTTCACGATTATGTGATATCCATAGGCGGTCAAGAAATCAAAAATCCCTCGGCTTCACAGCTTGAAGTCGGAGACTTGATGTTCTATAAAGAATATCCTAACAGCAGCAGCTGTTGGACTCACTGCGCTATAGTCGTTGACGTCAGCGGCGGCACAGTCACAGTTGCGGCACACTCAACTAACGAGGTGCGTTATCTCAAAACTAACTGGCATTTGGGCTTCTCTAATGAGGGAACTTATGTTGTCAAAATGCACGGTGCAACTTGCACAAAGCAAAAAGTCAGAGATTTTGACGTTTACACAGCGACAAGTAATTCTGTTCTTTATTCCGGTGCTTCGACAAGCTCAACTCGCTATTTCGGGTTCTACAGCGGTGAATATGTTCATGTATATGAAACAAAAACCGTCAACGGTGTTAAGTGGGGCTACACCTGCGGTTACGGATCAATTTCGGGATTCCGTTACGGTTGGGTAAAAATGAGCACTCTTAACTATAAGTGTCACGCTTCAACCGGTCCCGTCGATCACCTTATGGGAGACTGGTATGTCAAGGTTGAGCCGACGTGTTCAACAGTCGGTATCGAGGAAAGAGTATGTTCACGTTGCGGATACACAGAGCAGAGAAATATGTCTATTGGCGGAAAACATAAAAACGTTGTTCCTGCAACCTGTCTCAACCCGTCATATTGTACCGCCTGCGGTGAAACAATATCATCTGCTCTCGGTCATAATTGGGGCGATTGGGAATATGAAACAGCTCCGACCTGTCTTAAAGGCGGAACGGAAAAACGCACCTGTAAGCGTTGCAAGATAACAGAGAAGCGGGATTGCAATGCTCTGGGTCATGATTATCAGCCGACGGTATCCATACCGACTTGCACGACGAACGGAACAAGCACATATAAATGCTCACGCTGTTCGGATACATATATCGAAAGTTCCGAATGGTCGGCTTGGACAGCGGAATATGACGAACAATATTTTGAAGATAATCTTATTCCGTCATCAATGTATGAATCAAGAACGGAATACAGATACCGTGATAAGACTTATACCACCGAAACAAGCTCATCTTCCTCGGCTTCAAAAAGCGGTTGGACACTTTACGACACTACAAGTGATCGCACAGGCAGCTACGGAAGTTGGAGTGACTGGTCGACATCATATCCGACAAGCTATAGCTACAGAGATATCGACAGCAAAACTCAATACGGATATTATCATTACAGTTTAACTAAAAGAAACGGAACGGTTGTTACCTGTGCGGTAGACATCGGCGGTTATAACAACGGACTCGGCTCATCTATATCGCCTGCTGTGTCATCTTCAATGCACACAATATGGCGAGATTCAAGCCTTCCGATAGAGACGGCAACAGACGAAGACGGAGACGGATATTGGCATTGGTATGCCGACTCAAGCGCATCATATATGACATCATATTTAGCCTACTCGGGTGTTTCTTGCTGTAACACCCTTGACGGAGCTGTTGATAAATGGTTTGACAACGGAACGAGAACTCTTTACAGATACAGAGACAGAGATATTGTTTACACTCATTATTTTTGGAAATGGGGCAGTTGGTCAAGCTGGAGCACAGCTAAATATACATCATCAAGCACAAGAGATGTCGGAACAAGAACTACCTATAGAGTAAAGCAAGCGGCTTTAGGTCATGTTTGGGACAGCGGCGTTGTTGTCGCTCCGACTTGTCACGAGGAAGGATACACCAAATATACCTGTAAGCGCTGCGGCGCAATAATGAAAGAAAACGTCGTTGCCGCACTCGGCGACAAGTGGGGCGAAAAATATCTTATCAGTGAGGAGGGTGTAACTCCGAGAGTTTACCGTCAAGACTGCATAAGAAACTGCGGCAGTGACGGCATATGTGAATGTGGCTGTTACAAAACCTTCATTGAAAACTGCGAATATGAAGCGACAAGCGTAACCGCACCCACCTGCACCGAAAAAGGCTACACAACCTACACCTGTAACCTTCACGGTGAGACATATAAGGGAGACTATGTCAACGCTTTAGGTCACGAAGCAGATGGTCGATGGACTGTTACAAAAGCTCCTACCTGCACAGAAAACGGCGAAGAAGTCTGCAACTGTGTCCGTCACGACAACGGAAAAACCTGCAGCAAAACATTCACCCGTACCGTTAAAGCGGTCGGTCATGACCTTGTCAAGACCGAAGCTAAGCAGGTCACCTGCGAAAAAGACGGCAACAGCGAATATTATCAGTGCAAAAACTGCAACAAATATTTCGCCGATGCAAAAGCTCAGACCGAAATCAAAAAGGATTCATGGATAATCAAAGCCACGGGTCACAGCGGTTTAGACTCAAGCGGCAAGGAAGTTTGGGTCAAAGAGGTCGAAGCTGCGTGCGGCACTACGGGCAGAGAATGTCTCTACTGTCTGAACGAATGGTGTGACTACAACAACGAATGTGAAAAGCACACAAGCCACCATTATCTTATCGACAACCGAGAGATAAAGGAGATAGCTCCGAACTATGATATAGTCGATCACAAAGAATCGACCTGTATCGAGCCGGGATATAATGAATGGCAGTGTCTCAACTGCTACGGAACAGATCATGAACACGGCTGGACAGAGATCCTCAGTCTCAAGGCTCATGATTGGGGCGACACCTCTTATGTACACGCAACGTGTACCGAGGGCGCAACAGAGAGCAAAACTTGTAACTACTGCGGACTGGTAGATACAGTCGGAACAAGCGATGCAACAGGTCATGCCCTCTCCCCTCTTGACGACGGATACGCCGGCAGTGACGACAAAATGGAGCTTATCTCAAGTGTCAAAAATGCTTGCGGTGGCGGCAGTGTTGACACGTATCAGTGTACCCATATTGACGAAAATACAAATAAGCGTTGTACGTACACGGTTGTTATCGGTGAAGCAAGCGACCACAACTTAGGTGACTATGTTGTTTCGCTCGAGCCGACGTGTACCGAAGACGGATATAAGCATAAGGAATGTCAAAATGACGGTTGCGAATACAAAACAGCCGATGAGATAATTCCGGCTACAGGTCACGACTGGAAGCTTACGGACACAGTCGAGCCGACCTGCACGACTCAAGGCTATGATAAATATGTATGCAACAATGACTCAAGCCACGTATTCGACGAATATAACAAGTCGATGTTAGGTCACGACTACAGCGGAGACTACGAAGTCACCGAGAAAGCTAACTGCACCGAGAACGGCAAGCGTGAAAAACATTGCGTACGAGTAA
>CAYZOU010000025.1:0-27712 GCA_964480405.1 uncultured Faecalibacterium sp.
AAGTTCGCAAAGCTTAAATCAATCTTTTTTATCTCATTTACAATATCGCAATTTAGTATTCGCACTCTATCCCCTTTTCTCTGAGCGTTTGCGCTATCTCGTTTCCCGTCAAGCCTTGAGGCGCTCTGACGGTTATTCTCAGCGGATCGCTTTTTTCGATCGACCATCCGTTTTCCGCAAGTGACCGCTTCGCTTTTTCGATTCGCCGAATACATTCCGAAAGCTTCTCACGGTATCCGTTTTCGATGTATTCGTTGCAAAGATCCAGCGATGCCATTATGAGATATGACGGGCTTGTTGATCCGAATAATTCCATTGCGGTTTTCGCTTCCTCGCTGAATCCGAGAGGTGCGTTTTTTCCTATGTGAAGGTACGCCCCACCTGTGAGCGCAGTGAGAGTTTTATGCGCAGAATCGCAGCATATATCTGCGCCGAGGTCTATCGGGTGGATAGGCTTTTCAAGAAAATGCAAGTATGCGCCGTGTGCGTTATCGACAACGAGGACTGTCTTATATTTGTGACACACCTCGGCAAGAGAAGCTATATCGGCTGTCCCACCGAGATAATCAACGGAGGTGATATACACTGCCGCCGGAGGTGCGGATAAAGCTTTCAGCGTTTCTTCAAGCTCTTTTGCGGATATGTTGCAGCTGCACAGCGAATCCGTATTTTCGGGATAAAGCCATTTTATATCAACGCCTATAACAGCCGCCGCATATAAGAACGCTTTATGTGCGTTTCTTGCGGCAACTATCAAGGGTAATGCTTCTCTCGGTCTTTGTGTGAAAGCGAGATAAAGCATCGCTCTGATGCATTGACTTGAGCCCTCTGTTGAATAACAGGTCCTCCGAGTTCCGAAAAGCCTTGAAGCGATCGCTTCACTCTCCGCTATGATTCCCGTCGGCTCGTACAAAAAATCGGCATCTTTAACTTCGGTTATATCGAGCCGTTCACAGCCGAGAAAGCTCGAGCCCTTGTGGCCGGGCATATGAAACCTCACGTTGTCGCTTTCGCTGTAATGTCTTAAAAAATCGGCTATCGGCGTATGCATCAGCTTTCTTCCTCGGCGACCTTCATCATTATCGCACATTCAATACGTTTTTTGAACAGCTCACAGCCCGATTCATATATGCCCTTGATGCTTCCCGTTGCGTGGTATGCGTTAGCGGCACAGCCTCCCGAGCAATAAAGCTTTGCCCAACAGTCGCCGCATTCCTTTCTTGCGTATACGTTGCAGGAGCGGAAGTCGTCACGAAGTGCGTTGTTTGTCACACCTTGCCAAACGTCGCCGAGCTTAAATTTAGTGTCGCCGACAAACTGATGACAGGGATAGAGGTCTCCCCACGGTGTGACTGCCATGTATTCCGTTCCGGAGCCGCAGCCCGAAATTCTCTTATAGATACAAGGCCCTTCGGTGAGGTCTATCATATAGTGATAAAATGTGATGGGCTTTCCGTCTTTTTCACGGCGAAGCATATCTTTTGCAAGTATCTCGTATTGCTCCTTGACGATCTCGATATCTTCCTTTGTCAGTGCGGCAGGGTCATCCGATTTACATACCACAGGCTCCATGCTAAGCTCGGTAAAACCGAGATCCGCCATATGAAAGACATCGTTTGTAAAGTCCGGATTTGCGTGGGTAAAAGTTCCTCGCATATAGTAATTCTTGCCGCCTCTCGCTTTGACGAGCTTTTGAAATTTCGGAACTATCCTGTCATAGCTGCCGTTGCCTGCATAGTCAACACGGGTAAGATCGTTTATCTCTTTTCTTCCGTCTAAAGACAAAACAACATTGCTCATCTCTCGGTTGGCGAAATCTATAACATCATCGTCAATGAGAACGCCGTTAGTAGTCAAAGTGAATCTGAAATTCTTGTTCTTTTCCTTTTCGATGCTCCTTGCGTATTCGACAAGCTTTTTGACTGTGTCCCAATTCATCAGCGGCTCACCGCCGAAGAAGTCCACCTCTAAATTTCTTCTTGTTCCCGAATGTTCAACGAGGAAATCAAGAGCCTGCTTTCCGACTTCAAAGCTCATCAACGCTCTGTCGCCTTGATATTTGCCTTGGCTTGCAAAGCAGTATGCACAGTTGAGATTGCAGGTATGAGCGACATGGAGACACAGCGCTTTAACAACGTCGCCCGAGCGCTCCTTAAAAGTGCCTGCCATATCGGCGAAGGTGTCCGGACTGTAAAGCTTGCCGGCATCGACAAGAGCTTTGACATCGTCTATACACTCTCTGATATCGCTTTCAGTCACGTCGTCTCTGTCGGAATACTTCTCCTTGACAATGCCGACTATCTCCTCGGCGGAATGGTCTTTATACATTTCAATAATATCGTAAGCGACATCATCGACAGAATGAACAGAGCCCGAGCATGAGTCAAGCACTATATTGTAGCCGTTTAATTTATACTGATGAACCATGGTGATTCTCCTTATTTATTTTTTCAATAAAAAGTGCCGCCTTTCAGGCGGCAGCTTTCATTGCGATTTTTTTACTTATTTTCGTTCTCGCACTTCTGATTTGCAACGCCGCAGCTTGTCTTGCAAGCAGACTGGCATGAGGTCTGGCACTCACCGCAGCCGCCCTTCTTTGCGCTTTCGCAAAGGTTGCGAGTCTCGATCGTCTTAATTCTTTTCATGCTTTGCATCTCCGTTCTGTTCAAATTATCCGCCAAGGCGAGCGTACCGCCGAAGCAGACGAGGCCTATGCTTCACATAGTATAGCAAATAAAATTTATAAAGTCAATATCATACCGTGATTTGTGATGAAAAGGTAATAAACCGCTTATCTGAGAACCTCGATCATTCTGTCGGGGAAGTTGCCGATAAGAGAATCAACGCCCATTGCGGAAAGTCTCTTTATATCCTCATATTCGTTGACAGTCCAAGTGTTGACCTCTCTGCCTGCGTCTTTCATTTCCTTATAGAGCTCATCTGTCAGGTTGCAGAATATGGGGTGTACACAGTCAACGCCGTGCGATGCCGTATATGCGCCCATGCCGATAACCCAGCTTTCGATAAGGAAGCCGTTCTTGATTTCGGGAGCTATCTCCTTGCAACGCATAATGGTGAAATGATTAAACGATGAAAGTATTATTCTATCCTCAAGTCCGAATTCATGTATCATATCTATGACGGCTTTTTCTATGCCGTGATACTCAAAGATTCCCGTCTTAAGCTCTATGTTTGTCACAAAGCCGTCAACGTCCTTGACAAGCTCAAAATATTCTCTGAGAGTCGGTATCTTCTGGAACGGATATTTTCCCTCGAAGTTGCCGTATGCGTTGAATTTGCAAAGCTCCTCATAGGTGTAATCCTTGACGTAGCCTGTGCCGTCTGTTGTTCTGTCTATTTTTTCATCGTGGATAATGACAAGCTCCTTATCCTTAGTGAAATGAACGTCAAGCTCTATGCCGTCACAGCCAAGCTCAACAGCCTTTTGAAAGGCAATCATCGTGTTTTCGGGATATTTTCCGCTGAATCCTCTGTGAGCAAAAATTTTTGACATTTAAAATGACCTCTTTTCTATAACTAAAACCTTTATATCGGTTTATTTAACAGCCGCTTTAAGCTCGTCGACCTTGTCGGTCTTTTCCCATTCAACGCCAAGCTCTTCTCTTCCGATGTGACCGTATGCCGCAAGCTGACGGTAGATAGGTCTTCTGAGTTTGAGCTTGTCTATAATTGCCGCCGGACGAAGATCAAACACCTTCTCGACCGCATTTTCGAGTACGTCATCGGAAACTTTGCCCGTACCGAAAGTATCGACCATTATTGAGACAGGCTTTGCCACACCGATAGCGTATGCAAGCTGAACCTCGCACTTGTCGGCAAGCTCCGCCGCAACTATATTCTTTGCGACATATCTTGCCGCATAAGCTGCCGAGCGGTCGACCTTTGTCGGGTCTTTGCCGCTGAAAGCTCCGCCGCCGTGACGTGAATATCCGCCGTAGGTGTCGACGATTATCTTTCTTCCCGTCAGACCGCTGTCGCCGTGAGGGCCGCCTGTGACAAATCGACCTGTGGGATTGACATATATCTTTGTGTCATCGCCGATGAGCTCCTTGGGAACTATCGGATCTATAACATATTTTACGATATCTTCTCTGATTTTTTCAAGCGATACATCTGCGCTGTGCTGTGACGAGACAACGACCGTCTCAACCTTGACGGGCTTATCGTCGTCGTATTCTACCGTGACCTGAGTTTTGCCGTCTGCTCTGAGGTAATCAAGTGTTCCGTCTTTTCTGACTTTCGTCAGCTGCTTTGCAAGCTTATGAGCAAGAGATATCGGAAGCGGCATAAGCTCCGGTGTCTCGTTGCAGGCATAGCCGAACATCATTCCCTGATCACCTGCACCGTTGAGGTTATACGCATCCTCCTCGCCGCCTTTAAGCTCAAATGATTTGTCAACGCCCATAGCGATATCGCCCGACTGCTTATCAAGAGCCACCAAAACATTACATTCGTTTCCGTCAAAGCCCTTAACTCCGTCGTCATATCCTATCTCGCAAACGACCTCACGGGCTATTTTGGCTATATCTGCCTTATGCGTTGAGCTTATCTCGCCCATGACGAGTATCATACCTGTCGTTGCCGCTGTTTCGCAAGCGACTCTCGCTTGAGGATCGTGAGCTAAAAATTCGTCTAAAACCGCATCGGATATCTGATCGCATATCTTATCGGGATGCCCCTCTGTAACGGATTCAGATGTAAAAAGTCTTTTTGCCATGTATTTTATCTTCCTTTCGTTTTTCCCTTAAAGAGCCTGACATAAAAATATGCGGTCGAGCCCGACCGCATGAAAATGCCACTATGACACCTTATCTTTCGGTCATACCGCAGGACTTAGCACCTTGCTTAACGCAGGTTGCCGAGCTTCAATGGGCCTGTTCCCTCAGCTACTCTTAATAAGGAATATTTAATTTACCGTATCATTATATATCACATATGTCCGTTAGTCAATATCTGATTTAAAGTTTTAAATATTATTTAAACTCTTTCATATCCTCAAGCAAAAGCTTGTTTCTCATTATATCGACAGCTAGCGTCTCGCCGTAAATTTCCGCTATCTTATCGGAAAACAGCGACGGGTTTATATTAACCGTGCTTCCTGCCGGCAATATCAGCCTGCACTCTACCGAGTCATCCTTGAGCGCTACCTCGGAATGTTTGATATGCTCTTTGAGATCTATCTGCTTCATGACCTTTTGTCTGCCCTTTTTGCCGAGCTTTTCGACGATGAAGCTTTCGGCTGAGAGGCTGTCGTTTATCAGCTTTTCGAGCCTTTTCGGGTCTGTCGCACCGCCGAAGGTCAGCGAAAAATCACCGTAAACTATCTTTTTCGGGTCGTACACCGGCTCGGATATATTCTTAATATCTATCCCCACCGGCATAGTCGCTTTGAGCTTTTCGAGTATGTCTTTATCGCTCATATCGCCCTCTATTCTTATATCAACACTCTCGCACACGCTCTGCATACCGAGTGAAAGAGGCAAGGCAAACTGCATATACGGATGAGGATTAAAGCCCTCTGTATACCAAAGAGGAATTTTTGCACGGCGCATCGCCCTCGTGAAGCATCGCATCAAATCAAGATGTGAGATATATTTCACGTCGCCGAGCTTATCAAACCATATCCTTACACAGCGCATCGCACTTACCTCCGTTGAGCTTATTCGTTCCGCAGCCGGCGCACTTTATGCGGCAATGCGGCGTTGTTTCGCTTCTTCTCGCCTTTTCGCTTTCGTCAATGAGAAACTGCTTTCTTATGCCGAAATCAAGATGATCCCACGGCAACACTTCGTCATAGCTTCTTCGTCTGTTTGCGTAAAACGCAGGGTCAACACCGCAGGTCTTGAACGCTTCAAGCCAAGTGTCAAACAGGAATTGATCGTCCCAGCCGTCGAACTTACAGCCGTTTTTCCATGCTTCTTCAATAACCTTGCCGAGACGTCTGTCGCCTCTTGCGAAAACGCCCTCGAGGAAGCTTATATTAACATGGTGATAGCTGACGCCGATCTTCTTTGACGTCACGCATTTCAAAAGATAGTTTTGCTTTTCGATAAGCTGTTCCATGGTGTCCTGAGGATCCCACTGGAACGGCGTGAAAGGCTTCGGTACGAATGAGGATACGCTGATATTGACGTTCACACCTCGGCCCTTAGCTCTGTTCGGTGTATGGTAAAACTCATCGACGACCTTTTGAGCCAAAGCCGGAATACCGGCAACATCGTCGAGCGTTTCCGTCGGAAGTCCGAGCATAAAGTAAAGCTTGACCGCTGTCCAGCCACCCTCAAATGACATTCTCGAAGTACGCAAAACTTCTTCCTCGGTGACGTTTTTGTTTATTGCGTCACGAAGTCTTTGCGTTCCGGCCTCCGGAGCGAAAGTAAGTCCGCTCTTTCTGACCTTTTTGAGCTTTTCCATAAGCTCATCGGAGAAGTTGTCAACTCTCAGCGACGGCAAAGCGATGTTTATATTTTCGTCAACCGTCCAAGCGAGCATTTTATCCAAAAGCTCGGAAAGGTATGTGTAGTCACTCGTGCTGAGTGATGAAAGTGATATCTCGTCATAGCCCGTGACATCGCAAAGAGCTCTCGTCTGGCAGTTTATCGTGTCGGGCTTTTTCTGTCTTATCGGTCGGTAAAGGAAGCCCGCCTGACAGAAGCGACAGCCTCTTATACAACCTCTGAGTATTTCGTGAACAACTCTGTCGTGAACGACATCTATAAACGGAACAACGAATGACTTCGGATAATAAACGCTGTCAAGATCGGAAATTATTCTTTTGGTCACTTTTTCGGGAGCTACGCCCTTTGACTTAACAGCTTCGATCGTTCCGTCGGACTTATATGTCACGTCATAAAGCGACGGAACATATACTCCGCCTATCTTGCTTGCTTTTTCCAAAAACTCCTGCTTGCTTGAGCCGTTTCTCTTACATTCTTTCAGCAGGTCAAGCACCTCATTGTTAAGCTCCTCACCCTCGCCCAAAACAAAAAGGTCAATGAAATCAGCCATAGGCTCGGGATTGCATGAGCATGGGCCGCCTGCGAAAACTATCGGTGTCAGAGAATGTCTGTCCTCGCTTCTTACGGGGATACCGGCAAGGTCAAGCATATTAAGCACGTTCGTATAGCTCAGCTCATATTGAAGCGTAAAGCCGATTATGTCAAAATCCTTAATAGGCTCGCCGCTCTCAAGTCCGTAAAGAGGAATGTTATGCTTTCGCATTTGCTCCTCCATATCGACCCAAGGCGCAAAGACTCTCTCGCACCAGCAGTCGTCTCGCTCATTTGCGATAGCGTAGAGTATCTTCATTCCGAGATGTGACATTCCGATTTCATAGCTGTCGGGAAAGCAGAAAGCGTGTCTCAGTTCAACGCTGTCTTTATCCTTAACGACACTGTTAAGCTCGCCGCCCGTATATCTTGCGGGCTTCTGAACAAGGGGTAATACTTTTTCAATACTTTTATTGACCATGTTTTGCTCCGTTCTTTATACTTTTTGCACCCGAAAGCATCAGCCGTCGGGTGCAAGCTAAATACGAGAATAATTTTTAACGTACGCTGTCATCGAGCGCTATATATTCGCTGACCATCTTTGACGCAGTGTTTTTGCCCATCGAAACGGTGAGACACCATGAGTCGTCAACGAGTTCGCCCGTTGCGGGGTCGTATTTATATCCGACAACGGAATATGTGCTGTCGGGGCAGATATAACCTGCCGCATCGTTCATAAGGTCGAACAAAATAACGTCCTCGCCGAACAGTTCACGAAGTGACGGATACTCAAAATTCTTTATGCCGTAGCCGCCGACAAGTATTTCACTGTAGGTTTCGCCCGGCGACATGAGTATCTTGACCGCAGAGCCAAGCTCCATATAGCCTATCTCGCTGATCGAATAATACTTTCCGCTTGACTTATCATAGCTGAGGTTGTTGCTTGCAAGGCCGAGCTTTATGAGTATCTGCGCCGTGCTGTTTTCGACGTCGAATTTGACCTGTCTCATGCGAACATTCATCGCCGCCGACACGGGCTTTGCCTCGACCGTCTCAAGTCCGTCGTACCAAACGGTATAATTTTCATTTCCCGAATATTCATTGACGGAAAGCAGGTCGCCCGTTGAATCGTTGAGAGCCTTTCTGCCCTGCTCGTCCTCGGTCATACCCAAGCAAATATATGCCATCTCGTAGCCGTATCTTATGACTTTTTCATGCTGTGTTAAATCAAGTCCGTCATTTGAATTGCCAAGCTGACAGGAGTTTACGCCGACGTTGCCTTGAATATAGATGAAGTTATTGTTTGTCTTGTTTATGAGCTTTTCCATATAGTAAACGAAGTCAGCCGAAAGGTCGGTGTTGAATTCGTTATCATAGCTCGTCGCCTCCGGATGTGTACCGAACGAAGCGAGAACAGTTCCTCTTGAGCTGTCCGACGGTGTGAACATGAGCCTATACATATCCGTGTCGCATGCGTAGGGAGCTGTTCTTCCGTGGATATAATCGGCGACGGAAATTCTTGCGTAGTCGAGAGTGCCGAGCTTCATATCGTCATAAGCTTCCTCGATGCTCTTTTTCGTGCTTTCGATTATTGTGTTGAGATAGTCCTCGTTGACGCCGGATTTGACTGTTGTCACGCCGGAAAGAGAGAACATATTGTTAAGTGAGGTCGTCAAGGGAGCGTTCCAGACACCCTGAGAATCTATTCCCATGTGGGTGTGTATTGACGAAACATTGACGGCGATTATGTTTTTCTCTTTTGCGTACGCATCGACCGCTTCTCTTATCTTCATGACATCGGAATTTGAAAGTCCTATGCAATCGACCGAGCAGAATACCGCCGAGCCTCTGCCTGTGTTATCGTCTAAGATAACCGTTCTGACTTTGAGGTCCTCGCTGTTGCCGTCGTCGTCAACATATGTTTTTGTCGAATAACCCCACGGCGCATAACTGCCTCTTGCATACTTGAACATCACACCGAAATCATCGGGCAAGATCGACTCCGAGCCGTAGCCGACTTTCCACAGCATATTTTGTGTGTCGGTGTCAATGAAGCTTTCACTGCCTTTATAGAATGTTCCGTAAGTCCCCTGCGAATCGGCATCGCCGACAAACGAGAGATTCGGTATAAGACTGCTGATAGCTTTAAGTAAGACGTCATTGACCAAAAACTGCAAAAGATCGCTGAGAGTCTTGGCTCTCTTTTCCATCTTTTCAACATACTCCTGCGAAAAAGCAGGCTCGTCTGTTGCCACGTCATCCGCAAATGCCGGTACGCTCAGTGAAAACAGCATCACAAGGGCAAGAGCCACCGCAACGCTTTTCTTGAAAAATTTACTCATGATATTTCCTCCGTTTCTTTTATTTCGGCACAGCCGAAATTTCCCCTTGCTCCAAAGAGTTCAGTATAATTATATCATACTTTCCGCCAAAAACAATAAAAATTTAATTTTTTCTTATATACTTATCAACACTGTTATGTTAATATAATATTTAACATGGGATGTTATTGTAAAATTCACCGAAAGGATTGATATCATGAGATTACTTAATGCAGAGGAAATGCGTCAGGTTGAACAACACGCATCGAAATTCGGCTTAAGCTATCAGCGTATGATGGAAAACGCAGGTGCCGCCTGCGCAAGAAACATAAGAAGCATTCTCGAAAAAGGACAGGGAGGCAGAAGAAACGTCTGCGTTGTTTGCGGAAAAGGCAACAACGGCGGCGACGGCTTTGTTATAGCAAGAAAGCTGAGTGAAAACGGATATTCCGTCACTCTCGTTTTAGCTAACGGCTATCCTCAGTCTGCCGAGTCCGTATATATGTATAAGACGGCGCTTGAAATGTCCATACCGACCGTATGGTTTGACGCCGACAAGATAAAGAGCCTGCAAACAGTCAAAAACGCCGACGTTATCGTTGACTGCGTTTTCGGCTTCGGATTTTACGGAACGGTAAATGAGGAGCTTGCGGTTCTTTTCAGCGAGATAAACAGATCGTCGGCGACAAAATTTGCCATTGACGTACCCAGCGGAGTTTACTGCGACAGCGGTCTCAGAGCCGAAAACGCAATTAAAGCGGATTACACGGTAGCGGTGTCATCTCTCAAGCCGGCTCATGTTATGTATCCCGCCGCCGAAAACTGCGGAAGCATAATAGTTGTCAATATAGGTATCCCCGAGGAAAGCTTCGGCTTTGTCGAGAATACGCTTTATACTTACAGTCCCCGTGAGGTCAAGGCGCTTTTCCCCGAAAGAAGCGCAACGGGCAACAAGGGCACATTCGGTCATGTCATGTGTATCTGCGGCAGCAGAAACATGGTCGGAGCGGCATATTTAAGCACTCAGGCGGCTTTGAGAAGCGGCGCGGGACTTGTCACTGTCGCATTTCCGGAATGTATGTATATACCCTTGGCAAGCAAGCTTAACGAAAGTCTCATGCTTCCTCTTGAAGCTAACGACTTCGGTACACTCAGCGAAAAATGTATTCCGACACTTCTTGAAAAATGCGAGAGCTGTGATGCAATACTCATCGGCTGCGGTCTCGGAGTAAATCCCGACACGGTAAAGGTCGTCGATGCAGTTATCTCGAACGCAAAATGTCCCGTAATTATTGATGCAGACGGTATAAATATCGTAGCAACCGACATAAATATGTTAAGGAAAGCGGCAGTACCCGTAATATTGACGCCTCATCCGGGAGAGATGTCGAGACTTATAAAGGTTTCGGTCGAGAATATTCAAGCGGACAGAATCGCCGTAGCAAAGAATTTCGCCGAAAGCTATCTTGTTACTCTTGCGCTCAAAGGCTCTAACACTGTTGTAGCCACGGGAGGCAGCAGTAAGATATTCGTCAATTCGACAGGCAACACGGGACTTTCAAAGGGCGGAAGCGGTGACCTTTTGGCAGGTCTTATCGCAGGCTTTGTTGCCCAAGGCATGACGCCCGTAAAAGCCGCAAGTGCCGCTGTCTATATTCACGGCTATCTCGGCGAAACGGTCAGCTCAAACGGAAGCGTCAGAGGAATGCTTCCGAGCGATATGCTTGATTCTCTCCCAAAGGTACTCGCCGACTTTGAATAAGTGATACACACTTTATTGAAGGTGATATTATGTCAAGCTCTAAGCTTCTTAAGCTTACGTCGTTATTGGTAATTCTTTCCCTCCTCGCTTCTGTTCTTGTCGGTTGCTCGACTCCGACAAGCAGTCAGTCACCCGTACTTATAAAAAGCTTTGAATGTGATATACACGTCCTTTCACGAAGCAGAGACTATACCTGCCGACTGAGGAGAACCGACGAAAACTCGACATTGACGGTCAAAGAGCCGCAGGAGCTTGACGGACTTGAGCTTGAATATCAAAACGGGGTCTATTCGGTCACGTTCAAGGGGCTGACGATGAGTCTTGACGACAGCAAAACTCAGCTGACACAGCATTTCGCCGACGGAGTGATGAAGGTTCTCGACAAAACGCTTTCACTTGAAGAAATCTCAGCGAAGCAGGTGAACGGCACTTGGATATACGAGGGCGAAACAACTTACGGCGAATTCGAGATGAGCTTTGACCGAGACGGAAAAATTCTCGGAATCGGAATACCGAAGCTCGACACCGAGATCACATTTGATAATTTCATAGAAATCAAATAATCACAAGCACATAAAAACACCCGAGCTGCTTTTCGCAAGTCTCGGGTGTTATGTTTTATATATGGCTTTTCACTGCATCCAAGTTTTTCTGTGAATGCTCGACCTCTCTTGAATATGCGACGGCGGCATCTATCACATCGTTTTCGCTTGCGTTTTCAGGCAAAAGCGATGCAACACAGCTCACGCCGAATATCGCAAGTCTTACAGCCGAAAGCGGCGCTTCGCCGAACACGGACAGAGAAAAATATCTGTAGATATAATACTCAAAAAGCCGTTTGAGCATATTTTTATGTATATGAAAGTCGGGCTTTGAGCCGAGTTTTGACAGAGCAAGCTCATGCGTTGCGCTGTCAAGCTTTTCAAGTGAAAGCAATTCGTCAAGGCAATTCAAGCCGTATTCACGCTTGACAGGCTTTGACTTCTTACTTATCAGCTTCTCCGTTTCATCGAAAACGCAGTCACTATCCGTAAGCTTTTGAAACGCAGCTGTAAACTCGACGATTTTATCAAACGCTTCATTAAGCTCGTCCGTCTCATGCAACAGCTTCAAAATATGAGTTCTTGCTCTCATGACCGAAAAATACAGCTCGGGGTCTATGGAGTTCGGCTCGGGTACGCCGTCGGTTTCGCTGTCCAAATAAGTCGGAAAACCGTCTTTGAGCAAGATAAGTCTTGCCGCTGTCGGACATGAGACCGAGAGTCCCAGCTCTTTCCTGCCGCCGAAATCAGTCTCGAATCTCGGATATCTTTCGCACGTACGGCAAAGCGACTGTTGACCCAGCGCAGAATATATCTCGCAGAGATTTCTGTCATCTAAGAACGGACAACGGCCGTTTTCAAGGCGGAAAATATAGTCCTCACCGTCAAAGGTCATATATTCTCTCAGCTTCTCACCGAGCCCCGTGGGCTCTTTTTCGTATCGCTGTCTCGCTTCGTCATCGACAACGACCTGCCACGAGGCGCAACAGGTTTTTTCGCATTTATCGGCGATACAGCTGAATTTTTCGTAATAATCGGGAAATTTAATTTTTATCATTTTGACGTTGCGGTTTTTATCAGCTTTTTAATATCGTTTGAGCTGAAATTATATTTTTTGTTGCAAAAATGGCAACAGACTTCCGTATTCTCCTCGGCTGACATTTCCTCAAGAGCCACTATTCCCGTTCCGATCAGAGCGTTTTCCACACGCCGACGTGAGCAGGTACAGCGGTATTCCGGATTCGACGTGTCGAGTGTATCAAGCTCAAATTCACTCAAAACGTGTCGGCAGATCTCCTCGGGGGTCATGCCGTTTGAAAGCATTGTTGTCACAGGCTCTATATCCTTTATACATCTCTCAACGGCTGTTATCGTGTCGTCAAGCGCTGTCGGCAAAAGCTGTATCAAGAAGCCGCCTGCCGCCTTTATCGTTCGGTCACGGTCAACTAACACTCCGAGCGCACACACTGTCGGTATTTGTTCGCTTGTGAAAAAGTATGACGTTATATCCTCAGCTATCTCACCTGAAATTATCGGTATCTGACCGATATACGGCTCTTTCATTCCGAGATCCTTTATAACTGTCAGCTCACCGTCCGTTCCGACTGCTCCGCTTACATCGAGCTTGCCTTTTGCGTTCAGCGGCAATTCGACCGTCGGATCTTGGACATAGCCTCTGACGTTGCCCTGCCAATCGGAAACAGCCATAACCGTTCCGGCAGGGCCGCCGCCTTTCATTCTCAGCGTAACACTGCAATCCTCATTTTTAAGCTGTGCGCCCATCATGCTTGCGCCTGTCAGAAGTCTGCCCAATGCGGCGCTTGTGACGGGTGATGTGTTATGGATCTGTCTCATTTTTTCGACGATGTCTGTCGAATCTATCGCCGTGACGGTCAATGTGCCGTCAACGGAGATGCATCTGACGGATTTTCCCATGGTTTATCTCTCCTTATATGTTTGATTGAAATTTCAGTTTCGATTTTTGCGGCTCAATCGGTTTCTGCGGTGGGGGCGTCGGGGCGAGCGCACGCTGCCTGCGGCAGCGTGCTCGGCGGCGGAGCCGCCGAGGTCAGTCCGGCGAAGCCGGACTGACCGCTCGCCCCGGAAGCTTCCCTCCTCATCAGCCTTTGCGGCCGCTCAAAATTCCCTTAAAAAAGCCGTTGGTCTGCTTAATCTTTTTGCAAACGTAGACAGCCCGTTGCGTGTCCGATTTGACCTCGCCACGCGTAAATTCCTCGTAGACGCCGACGATCTCAAAGCCGTATTTTTTAAGCCACGCTTCAAGCTGAGCTCGGTCGTATATGACCTCGTCAAAGCTTTCTTCAAGACGGTCGTATTTTCCGCTTTCGTCGGGCGAAAAAATGTCAATGTCTATATGTACACGGTCGGTTTCTTCATCGAGTGTGTTTTGCCAAACGCAATAAACCTCATCTAAATCATAGACAAAAGTGTTGTTGGCCAGCACTTCACGGTGCTTATATCGGGTGTTGACATCAAAAACGAACACTCCGCCCTTTTCCATGAAAAGTCCGACTTGCTTTATCGCTTTTCTTACGCTTTCACTGTCGGTGACATGGTTAAGGCTGTCAAGAGCGCAAACGGCGCAGTTGATCGTTCCGTAAAGATCAAGTTCAGCCATATCCTGACACAGATAAAGTATATCAAGCTCTTTGTCATAGCTTTTTTCCATAGCAAGACTGAGCATTTCCTGCGAAATATCAACGCCGATAACGTCAAAGCCTTTTTCGGCGAAAAGCTCGCTGAGATTACCCGTTCCGCAAGCAAGGTCAAGCAAAATCCCCTCACTGACACCGTTTTCAGAGAGGAGATCGGTTATATAGTCGCACCTTTTTGCGTATTCGGCATTGTCAGTCAGCTTATCATAAAAAAGAGAAAGGTTGCCGTAAGCTGCCATAAAAATTACCTCTTATTCCTCGTTTGAATCGAGACGTGAGAATATTATTTCGTATCCGCCTGCTCCGTACTGTAACGATCTGTTTACACGGCTTATGGTTGCCGTTGAAGCGCCGGTCTTTTCAACGATATCCTGATAGTTGCTCTTTCCGTCAAGCATTCTCGCTACGACGGCTCTTTGTGAAATAACCTTTAATTCGGGTATCGTGCAAAGATCCGAAAAGTATTTCTCGACCTCTTCCTTTGTCTGAAGAAGCAAAATTGTCTCGTACAAAAAATTCAAATTTTCATCATTTAAACCACTCATTATTGATCCTCCGTTAATTGTTCCTGTTTTCTTCTGTTTGGTTTTATTCCGCTATTGAAAGCTTTAATATTTTAACACATTCTATCGTAAAAGTAAAGCACTGAAATATTGATTTTATTTTAAGTATACTGTATAATTAAATAAAATTACATATAGGAGGAAAAACTATGAAATTTTTAATCATCGTTCTTATCATTGCGGCGGTTCTTTTGCTTCTTGACCTCTTGCTCGGAGTTGCGTTTTTCTATTTCGCTCTCGGCCCTAAGAAAAGAGAAGATCCGAAAGTTCCGTGTAAAGGCTCGCTTTTTGAAAGGAACGCCGATAACATCAATCTCATCAACGGCTACAGGTGGTTTGATGAGACCGAACACGAGGAGCTTCTGATCCCCTCTCACGAAAAGGGCAAGCATCTTCACGGTCAGTATTTCACGGGTAACAGCGAAAAATGGGCTATCGTCATTCACGGCTGGACAAACATCAACCGTGAAATGTCAAGCTATGCGATGGAATACTATAACCGAGGCTACAGCGTCATACTCCCCGACCTCAGAGGTCACGGCAACAGTGAAACCAAGTGGGTTTCGATGGGCTGGCTTGACAGGCTCGACATCGTTGACTGGATAAACTATATCGTCAAGAATCATCCGAACGCTCAAATTGTCATTCACGGTGTTTCGATGGGTGCTGCGACGACGATGATGACGACAGGAGAAAAGCTTCCCGAAAATGTTGTATGCGCCATAGAGGACTGCGGTTTTTGCAGTGTGTACGATATATTCGAGGATCAATCGAGAAGAAAGTATCACATTCCTCCCGCAATTTCGATGCCTCCGGCAAGCTTTGTCAACTTCATCATGAACGGCTTCAGATTCAAGCAAGGCTCTGCTGTAAAGCAGCTTGAAAAGTCCAAGACCCCAACACTTTTCATGCATGGTGACAAGGACGATTTCGTTTTATTTGAAAATCTTGACAAGGTATACAATGCGTGTGCGGCAGAGAAAGAAAAATACGTCATTCACGGTGCGGAACACGCCGTTTCATCGCACTGGTTCCATGAGGAATATTGGAACAGAGTTGACGAGTTCCTTGCAAAACACGTTAAGTCAGAGGAAAGCACAGTGCTTTAAAACATATATGATAACCTCGGGCATTTGCCTGAGGTTTTGTTTTCGGATTTGATGAAACCCGCCCGCGAAGCGGGCGGAGCGGTGTTAGCGTGTACCCTCGAGCGTGCGCCGTAAGGCGCTGTGCGAGAGGGTGCCGATAACGCCGCTGAAGCAGACTTGAAGCTTGAACAAATCCGAAATAATATCCGCAAAACGAAAAAGCGGAGACACTCCGATTGGAAGTGTCTCCGTATATTTTTATGTGTTAATTTCAGATACGAGCTACGCCGCTCTTTCTTGCTGCCTCTGCAACAGCCTTAGCAACGGTATCCTTAACTCTGGGATCGAATGCTGCCGGAAGAATATATTCCGAATTAAGCTCGTCATCACTGACAAGACCTGCCAAAGCATAAGCCGCCGCAACCTTCATTTCGTCGTTGATGTCGCTTGCACGTACATCGAGAGCACCACGGAAGATGCCGGGGAATGCAAGAACATTGTTGACCTGATTCGGGAAGTCGCTTCTGCCTGTTGAAACAACGGCTGCGCCTGCTGCCTTAGCTTCATCGGGGAAGATCTCCGGTGTCGGGTTAGCGCAAGCGAAGATGATCGGATCTTTAGCCATTGACTTAACCATATCCTGAGTGAGTGTACCCGGAGCGGATACGCCTATAAATACGTCTGCACCCTTGATAACATCGGCAAGTGTGCCCTTTTCACAAGCTTGGTTTGTGATCTCAGCCATCTCTGCCTTGATCGGGTTAAGATTCTCACGGCCCTTATATATAGCACCTGTGCGGTCTGTCATGATAACATTCTTAAGACCCATGCTCATGAGAAGCTTGATGATAGCGATACCTGCTGCACCTGCGCCGCTTGTAACGATCTTAACGTCCTCGATCTTCTTGCCGACGACCTTGAGAGCGTTGATAAGACCTGCGAGTGTGATGATAGCCGTACCGTGCTGGTCATCGTGGAAAATGGGAATATCACAGCACTCCTTGAGCTTCTTCTCTATCTCAAAGCAACGGGGAGCTGAAATATCCTCAAGGTTTACACCGCCGAATGAGCCGGCAAGCAGTGAAACTGTCTTGACTATCTCATCAACGTCCTTTGTGCGAACACAAAGAGGTATAGCATCAACATCGCCGAATGCCTTAAAGAGAACACATTTGCCCTCCATAACCGGCATACCTGCTTCGGGGCCGATGTCGCCGAGACCGAGAACCGCAGTACCGTCGGTTACGACCGCAACTGTATTCCAACGACGGGTCAGCTCGTACGACTGATTGATGTCTTTCTGTATTTCGAGACAAGGCTGTGCAACGCCCGGTGTGTATGCAAGCGAAAGTGCTTCCTTGCTGTCAACGGCAGCTCTGGCTGTAACCTCGAGCTTACCTTTCCACTCCTTGTGGAGTCTGAGGGATTCTTTTGCGTAATCCATTGAAATTAAACCTCCAAAATATAAATAAAACCATTTTAAGGGGCGAAGCGAATTCGCCCCGTTATTGCGTTAAATTATTTGTTATCCCACGGGAATGTGTAGTCAAGCTTGAGGTCATCTCTTACCTTGCAAAGCTCGGCTTGAACTGACTCATTGATCGGTACGCCCGTATCTTTTCTCTGAAGCCAGATCTCATACTCTTTTTCACCTGCGGTGTAGATTCTGTCCTGACCGGGTGCTTTCTTTGATGCACGCATGGAACGGAGAATGTCGCCTGTCTTCTTGCGGCAGATGTCTTCGCCCATGAAGTGATCGGTGTCAATGGCGATAAAGAAGTGGCCGAGGTGATAAGGACGGATGTTTCCGTTTTCATCCTTACCGTCAAGGTCCTTACCGTATACGCCGTCCTGAAGAACAGATGAAAGGAACTCAACGAAAAGAGCAAAACCGTAGCCCTTGTATCCGCCGAGAGCTTCGCCTATACCGCCCAAGGTCGTCAATGCGGCTGTGCCGCCTCTGATCTTCTTGAGAGCCTCACCTGCGTCGCCCTCAACGGGATTGCCGTCGATGTCGATAACAGTGCCGGGATGAATGGGCTCGTCTATTCTTGCGTAATACTCGACCTTACCGTTCTGTGTGATAGAAGTAGCGCAGTCAAAGTTAAAGTCAAATTCCTCATCACTGGGTACGCCGAGTGTGAACGGGTTTGTTCCGAACATACCCTCAACGCCGAATGTCGGAGCAACAGACGGACGTGCGTTTGTACCGGTCATACCGATACAGCCTGCCTTTGTTGCCATTGTTGTATAGTAACCTGCTATACCGTAGTGACATGAGTTGCGGACAACTACCATGCCCATACCGTATTTCTTAGCCTTTTCGATAGCAAGCTTCATTGACTTGTAACCGATAACCTGACCCATACCGTTGTGACCGTCAACAACAGCCGTTGTCTCGGTCTCTTTGATAATCTCATAGTTTGTTACAGGCTGCTGAATGCCTGCGTTGATGCGGTCGATATAGATCGGCTTAAATCTGTTGCATCCGTGTGACTCGATACCTCTTCTGTCGGATTCGAGAACAACATCAACAACGATGTCCGCATCGTCAGCGGGAACGCCGACTCCGATGAAAGCGTCTTTCATGAAGCTTCTTGCGGTTTCCCAATCAAGATTCATTTTTGCCATAGTAGAATTCACTCCTGTATTTTATATAAGTAATAGGTTGATTACTGGTCAACCCAGCTCTTGCTTCTTTCAACAGCTTTCTTCCAGCCCTTGTAAAGCTCATCTCTGTGTGCCTTATCCATCTTAGGCTCAAAGATTCTGTCAACCTGTCGGTTAGCTTCGATATCGTCAAGGTCTTTCCATACTCCGACTGCCAATCCCGCTAAGTACGCCGCACCGAGTGCCGTTGTTTCAACTACCTTCGGACGGTCAACCTTTGACTGGATCATATCGGCTTGTATCTGAAGCATGATGTTGCTGACACTTGCGCCGCCGTCAACTCTGAGGTCGCCTATATCTATTCCCGAATCCTTATGCATAGCTTCAAGAAGATCGGTCATCTGATATGTGATACTTTCAAGAACTGCTCTTGAGATGTGAGCTCTGTTGACGCCTCTCGTTAAGCCTACGATACAACCTCTTGCGTACATATCCCAATAGGGAGCGCCGAGGCCTGTAAACGCCGGAACAAGATAACAGCCGTTAGCGTCCTTAACACTCTCGGCAAGCTCGTCACAGCGACGGGGGCTGTCGATGAGCTGAACCTCGTCACGAAGCCACTTGATAACCGAGCCTGCGTTAAACGCCGAGCCTTCGATCGAATAGGTCGTTTCGCCGTTCAATGACCACGCAACACCCGTGAGAAGATTATACTTTGAATGTACTCTCTCCTTGCCCGTGTTCATCAAAAGGAAACAGCCTGTTCCGTAGGTGTTCTTTGCCATGCCGGGCTTAAAGCAAGCCTGACCGAAAAGAGCCGACGGCTGATCGCCGATAGCGCCGCAAATGGGCACACCCTCAAGATCCTCGATACCTGTTATGCCGCCTGCGACCCAGCCGTAAACCTGACTTGACGGAACGGGTGTGGGAAGTATATTCATCGGTATACCGAGCTTATTGCAAAGGTATTCGTCCCACTGAAGCTTGTCAACGTCGAACAGCATTGTTCTTGAAGCGTTGGAATAATCGGTGACATGGACTCTGCCGCCTGTAAGATTCCAAATAAGCCATGTTTCAACAGTGCCGAAAAGGAGCTGACCTGCCTGAGCCAAAGCCATTGCGCCCGGAACATTATCAAGTATCCATCTGATTTTAGTTGCCGAGAAATAAGCGTCAACCAAAAGACCCGTATGCTCTTGAATATATTCAACAAGCTCCGTATCCTTTTTAAGCTCCTCGCAATAATCAGCAGTTCTTCTGCACTGCCAAACTATAGCGTTATGTATGGGCTTGCCTGTTGCTCTGTCCCAAAGGATAGTTGTTTCTCTCTGATTTGTGATACCGATACCGGCTATGTCCTTAGCTGAAACGTCTCCGGAATTAAATATCTGAGTGAGAGATGAAAGCTGACTGTAAAGTATCTTCATGGGATCATGCTCGACCCAGCCTGCCTGAGGATATATCTGATCGAATTCCTCCTGTGCCTTTGCGATGATGTTTCCTGCCTTGTCGAAAACTATAGCTCTTGAGCTTGTTGTTCCCTGATCGAGTGCCAATACGTAATTTTTCGCCAAAATAATTCCTCCTTTTTTACAGATTACAAAAAAGTCAGAGTACACCCTCCTGTGGGAGTTAGCTTCCAAACTCTCTTGTTCTCCTATTAGAATAAACTCTCATGTGTATTCACAATTTTGCTAGTATATTCTATCCCAATTATCAACTTTTGTCAATGCAATAATTGTAAAAAGAGGAAGTTAATATTTATTAGGGCAGGACGGGTGGGGGTCGGGGCGGAGGGGCGACAGCGGCTTCAGCGTGCACCTGCGAAGCGAAGCGAGGAGGTGCACGCTGAAGCCGCCCGCTGCAATCGCTTGCGGAAAGTGCAGTCTTGAAGGCTGAAAAGTGTTTGACTGTCGCTGCCGAAAAGCGATCTGTTTAAAAATACGTTCAAAAGAAATATAAATCAGCTTGCGGAAAAAAATAAACAGTGCCGATCAACTTTTAAATTAACGGTTACCAAACTTTTAAAAATTATAATTCTATTGACACAATCGACATTTTGTCGTAAAATATTGTTAGTAATTCTTTTGAAAGATTTACAATTCAGTTGTCCTTAGAGGGACACAAATCGAAAGGAGTTTCTATATGAACAAAATTTTAGCGGTTTTTGTTTCGATCGTTACACTCTTCTCGGGTGTTTTCTTCGGAACAGGTTTTGAGGACATTGATCCGGGCGATCAAGAACAAGTAAAAA
This sequence comes from uncultured Faecalibacterium sp., assembly GCA_964480405.1. GTDB lineage: Bacteria > Bacillota > Clostridia > Oscillospirales > Acutalibacteraceae > UBA6857. The sequence continues at coordinate 20,826 of CAYZOU010000025.1, forward strand.
ATGTTATCTTATTCATCGGTGACGGCATGGGTGACAATCACCTTGAGCTTACAAAGCAGATGCTCGGCATCGACCTTGCAATGGATACCTTCCCGTATAGAGGTCATTCAAAGACTCGTTCAATGACAGGCATCACCGACAGTGCGGCAGGCGCAACAGCTCTCAGCAGCGGTGTCAGAACGGAAAACAGCTACATCGGCGTTTATTGGCTTGATCCCTTGATGACCTACAGCGTTCCGACAAATATAACCGAAATAGCCCACTCTCACGGCATGAGAACGGGTGTTGTCACAACCGACACGGTAACGGGTGCAACTCCCTCGGGCTTCACTGTTCACGTTAAGTCGAGAGACGACAAAGAGGACATCATGGCTCAACAGATAAGATCATACGTTGACATTCTTTGGGGCGGCTGTGACCAGCGCTTCAACAAAGCTACAGCCGAGGCTAACGGATTCACTGTCGTTGAAAACAAAGACGAAATGGATGCTCTTGAAAACGGCACAAAGACTTTCGGTCAGTTCAGCGGTGAAATGTGGAACACCACAACGGGAACAGATGCACCGACACTTTCTCAGATGACGGAAAAGGCTATCTCACTTCTTGACAACGATGAGAACGGCTTCTTCCTCATGGTCGAGGGCGCACATATCGACAAGCACGCCGATGACAACGATGCCGACAAGACGGTTCTTGCTGTTCAGGAGCTTGACAAAGCTGTTGCGGTTGCTCTTGATTTCGCAAAGAATGACGGCAACACAATGGTCGTCGTTACAGCTGACCACGAGACAGGCGGTCTCGTCGAGAAAAACGGAACATACAAATTCACAACAAAACAGCACACGCTCAAGAATGTTCCTCTCTTAGTTTACGGCTCTAACAGCTTCATCGCAAACGGTGACGCTATCAGCAACATCATGGTTCCCAGAAAGATTGCGGCTTCACTTGGATTTGACAACAGCGAATTCACAAACGCAATGGGTATGCGTCCGAGAGCTTTGGTTGATGACAGAAAGCTTTCACTTGCCGCATAAGCTTATAAAAACGTATATTTTAACGCACCCTTTTCGGAGGGTGCGTTTTTTAGCGAGCGCAGCGAGCGTAAGGAATGAGCTTGTGTACTCCCGAGCGTAGCGAGTGGAGTGCCAAGGTCATTCCCTGCTTATCGGGCTTCGTTTTATCGGAAACATAAAGGCTGTAGAGAATCGAATCCGGACTGAAAACAGCAGATACAAAAAACGTGCGGACAATCTATCCGCACGGTTTTTTAAGCTGTATTACTCGATTATTCCGCCGCCGACGACATATTCTCCGTCATAGAACACAGCCGACTGTCCTTTAGCTATCGCTCTTTGCGGCTTTAAAAATTCAACGTGAACTCTGCCATCGTCAAGTTGTTCGATTATCGCTTCTTGCTCCGGCTGTTTATAGCGGACTCTGACTTTGACTTTCATGGGAGACGAGAGACTGTCAAACGGAATGAAATTCACGTCTTTCGCCGTAAGCTCATTTGAAAAAAGCTTGTCCTCATAAGTCAAAATGACCTTGTTTTGCTCCATGTCCTTTTTGTAGACATACATTGATGCCGGCAACGCAAGTCCCAATCCCCTGCGCTGACCTATCGTATATCTGATTATTCCCTTGTGTGTACCGAGAACTTTTCCGTCGAGGGTAACGAAATCTCCGTCGGGGAAGATCTTGCCCGTTTCACGCTCGATGTATGCGGCGTAGTTTCCGTCGGGAATAAAGCATATATCTTGACTGTCATGCTTATGAGCGTTTATAAAGCCGTGCTCCTCGGCAATTTTGCGGACATCGGTCTTATTATACGCTCCGAGAGGAAAGCGTGTTTTTGAAAGCTGTGACTGTGAAAGACAGTAAAGGACATAGCTTTGATCCTTTGTTCTGTCTGTTGCGGTCTTTAATAAATAGCGACCATTGGATTCCTCGATTTGAGCGTAATGTCCCGTAGCTATGCCGTCATAGCCCATTTCTTTCGCCTTTTCAAGCAGTGCACCGAACTTCACATATCTGTTACAGACAACGCAAGGATTCGGTGTTGCGCCGATCTCGTAAGTTTCTATGAAGTTTTTTATTACGTTCTCCGAAAATTCCTTTTGAAAATCAAGGGCGTAAAACTTTATTCCGAGGCTGTCTGCCACTTGTCTTGCAACATCGACATCTGCCATTGAGCCGCAAGCTCCCTCGACATTGTTTCGGTGCATGATGAGATTTACTCCTGCGACTTCACAGCCGTCTTGCATGAGCATAAGTGCGGTCACACTGCTGTCTACACCGCCGCTCATGCCTGTCAAAATCTTATTCATTCTAATTTTCCTTTGCTATGCTTTTAATTACCTCGCCCGCTATTATCATTCCTGCGACAGGCGGAACGAATGAAACGCTTCCCGGCGTTTGTCTTTTTTGATGTACGCAGTCGGTTTCCCCGTACCCCAAAGGCTTCAGCGGTTCTTCCTTTGAATAGACCACCTTGAGACGCTTAACGCCTCGTTTTCTAAGCTCATATCTCATCACTCGGGCAAGCGGACAGACCGAGGTTTTATAGATGTCGCTGACCTCGAATGCGGTTGGGTCAAGCTTATTGCCCGTTCCCATTGAGCTGATTATAGGTATACCGTGACTGTCAGCGTAAACGGCAAGCGCTATCTTTGCGCTCACGGTGTCTATGGCATCGACTATATAACTGTAGCTGTCAAGCGAAAATTCGCCGATATTGTCCTTAGTCAACAGCTTTTTGAGTGCTATAACATTGCAATCGGGATTTATCGAAAGTATGCGTTTTTCAGCCGCCTTCACTTTTTCTTCGCCGACAGTTTCAACTGTCGCTATGAGCTGTCTGTTAAGATTCGACAGTGCTACGGTATCATCGTCAACAACGGCTATAGTGCCGACACCGGCTCTCGCCAAAGCTTCAACGACATATGAGCCGACACCGCCGACGCCGAAAACTATGACCTTGGCATTTTTAAGTCTTTCGGTCGAAGCTTCTCCCAAAAGCAACTCACTTCTTATATACCGAGACATTATGTGCCTACGACCTCCATGCTTTCTATAACGATATCCTCAACCGGCACTGCCTTTTCGCCTATCGAGTTATACGTTCTCTCAACCGTTGTGAATTTATCGACTACTTCCATGCCGTCTATAACTTTTCCGAATGCGGCATAATCTCCGTCAAGATTTTTGCACGTTGAAGCGTCATAGCAAATGAAGAACTGGCTTGAAGCTGAATTTTTGTCGCTCGTTCTTGCCATTGAAATTACTCCTCTTTCATGTGAAAGAGTATTCTTTTCAAAGCCGTTTGATTTAAATTCACCCTCTATTGACTCGGCGGTCTCGCCTGTTGCGCTCTGTCCGCCTTGAGCCATAAAGCCGTCAACGACTCTGTGGAAAGTCGAATTTGTATAGTAGTCCGCCAAGACGAGCTTAACAAAATTTTCGACGGTTTTCGGTGCGTACTCGGGATAAAGCTCAAGCGTAAACTCACCGAAATCCTTGACGGTGACTTTTATCTGCGGATGAGATGATTCGGGATTTGTGCTAAGCTCAGTTTCCGACTCGCTGTCTGATTTTCCGCCGCAAGCCGCAAACGCAAATATCATCGCCGCACAGAGAAGTAATGAGATTATTCTTTTGAAATTTTTCATTTATATTACCTGCCTTCAATATTATTACCTACTGATTATATAGCTTATGAAATGATAAATCAAGATGTGGGGGAAATTTAGGTGGAAAAATCGTGGCTATCGGCGTGGGCGGTGCCAAGGCGGTAGCCGAGGAGCTAATAAAAAGCAGAAACTACAACAGAGGTAAAATTCAAGCATATTTTTAAAAAACGCTTTAACTTTGATGCGTGATGTGTTAATATATAAATCGGAAGTCATCTAAAACTGATGTCTGAGAAAGGACGGTAAAAATGTCAACCATGATAATCGGCATTGCCGGCGGAACAGGCTCCGGCAAAACCACGATAACCGATAATCTCAAAGCGGAATTCGGCGACTCTGTGAGCGTGGTATACCACGACAATTATTATAAATGCAACGATCATTTACCGATGAGCGAGAGAGTGAAGCTCAATTATGATCACCCCGATGCATTTGACACAGAGCTTATGATAGAACACCTCATAAAGCTAAAAAACGGTCAAGCGATCGACTGCCCGACATATGACTACACACGGCATACGAGGGCTGAAGCGACAGTCAGAATCGAGCCGTCAAGCGTAATAATCGTTGAGGGCATTCTGATTTTTCAAAATGAAAAGCTTCGTGATTTAATGGACATTAAAATTTTCGTTGACACTGATGCCGACGAGAGAATTTTGAGAAGAATACGCCGTGACGTTGTCGAAAGAGGAAGAAGCATCGACTCCGTAATAAATCAATATTTGACTACGGTCAAGCCGATGCATGAGCAATATGTTGAGCCGAGCAAAAGAATGGCCGACATTATCGTTGTCGGCGGAGGTCACAACATAGTTGCGCTCGATATGATAAAGCGCAGAGTTAAACATCACATTACAAGGAGCGAAAAGATATGAACAGAAATGAACGAATCAATGCGGCGCAGGAGCTTTTCTCTCAAGGCTTTGCCTGCTCTCAATCGGTATTTGCCGCATTTTCAGACATATACGGAATGGATAAGGACATAGCACTTAAGCTGTCGGCAGGTCTTGGCGGCGGCGTAGGAAGAATGCGTGAGGTATGCGGAGTTGTAACGGGTGCGGCACTTGTTTTAGGACTTGAATACGGCACGTCCGACGGACAGGACAGCAAGGCAAAAGTCGAGACTTACGCTAAGGTAAGAGAATTTGCGGACAAATTCAAGTTAAAGGAGGACACGGTAATTTGCCGTGAGCTTCTTGGGCTCTTGGAGGCTGAAAAGAGTCATGTTCCTCAAGAGAGAACAAAGGAGTATTATGCGGACAGACCTTGCATGAGGCTTGTAAAGGAAGGCGCAGAGATACTTTGCGATATGTTAGGCATTGATTGATTTAGCCGTTACGGCGCTAAGAGCTGTTTGGAGCGTTTGTTTCCGAACAGCTCTTATTTTCAGTTTTTCGTGCAGTCTCTGCATAGACGGCGGTTTTATCGGCGGTGCGGGAGGCAAAAGGTTTCCGCTTCGCGGAAACGAAGCAGGCGAAGCCTGCTTCCCTGCGTGCGAAGCACGCAGGCTTTTGCCTCCCGCACCGCCTCGCACAAACTTACTCTCATACCTATGCCGCAAGCAAAGCTTGCGGCATAGGCGAATATTCATTTAATTATCGGCTGAATCTGCTTTTCGTCAAGAGCAAGCCGTGCCGCTTCAAGCGTGTCGTCAAAATGAGCAACAACGGAAAACGGCTTTTTGATAAAATCGTCCTGCGACATGGGAATAAAATAGTAATGCTTAAAATTCAAAAGCGCTCCTATGTTCTTTGCACTGCCCGTAAGAGCATCATTTGTTGAAACACCGATCAAAATCGGCTTCTGATTTCGCAGATGTGACTTTGCGCTGAGTGTTACCGGCGTGTCGTAAATGCCGTTAGCAAGCTTTCCGAGTGTGTTGCCCGAGCATGGCGAAATTATCAAAAGATCAAGCAAATTCTTAGGACCTATCGGCTCGACCTCTTTAATCGTTCTCAGCACCTTGTTGCCCGTGACAGCTTCAAGCTCGGAAATAAAATCCTGCGCTTTTCCGAAACGTGTGTCAAGGCTCTCGGCGTTATAAGACATGATCGGTATCACGTTGTATCCGGCTTGAACAAGCTTTTTGACCTGCGGAATTGATTTTGAAAAGGTGCAAAATGAGCCTGTCAGACAATAGCCAATGGTTTTCATTTCATCACTCCCTTAGTTCTGAGCGAATAAAGTCCGCTATGACCTCCCCCGCTCCTTTTGGCGTATGCTTTCCCGGCATACCCCTACAGTCAATATATGCGAATTGATATTTTTCCGTTTCTTTCAGTACGAACGAGGCGAGCTCAAAATATAAGCTATCTGCTCGGATTTTTGATAAAGAGTTATCGGAAACCACTTTTGACGGCACTGTATTGACGATATAATCAAAATCCGAGATTATTTTTTCTATCTCCACAAAGTCGCTCGTACCGTAACCGCTGACCGATGCTTTGTGTCTCTGCACAGGATCTCTTGCCGCAACGAAGACACGAACACCGTTGTCTGCTAAAATTTTGCAGACACATTCCGATACGTTGCCGAATCCCGTCACGAGTGCGTTTCTGCCCATGATATCGCCTTTTTCGGCTTTCAGAAGCTCCGATAAAAAGCCGACAGCCGTGAGTCTCGCATTTTCGATCGTGACGCCTTTGTCGGAAAAATAATTAATCCCGTCGATTCTGCTGTCAGATGTGAAAACTTTTTTATCTTTTATGTACGTCTTAATTTCGTCGAGCGATATTTTTTCTTTTCCGTATGGGCAGTTAAGCGTTTCGCCGTCTTTTGTCAACGGAAGCGGAAGCACTATCGCATCGGACATTCGTATTTCTTCCTTTACATCTGCATTTTCAAGGGCAATGTCGCCGTATTTTTCGGCACAGCACCATTTTGCATCGTAGCCGCTTGCGGTTAATTTTTTCGTCAAGTAAAAATTGCGTTCATCTCCGCCGAGAATCAGGATATCCATGTCGTCACCTCATCAGGTTTGTATTTTTTCGGTTTGTGCCATGGGGTAGCTTCGGGCGAGCGCTTCCGCAGCGAAGCTGCGGAAGCCTTAGGCGGCTTCGCCGCCTAAGAGCCGATGCCGCAAGCGGCATCGGCTGCTCGCCCGTACCCGCCCACAGCACAAACCCCCTCTCACCTACACCCCCTACATATTATGTCCAGCGCACCAATCGGTGAAAGCAGAAAAGTGTGTATATTATT
>CAYZOU010000026.1:0-27655 GCA_964480405.1 uncultured Faecalibacterium sp.
CTGCTCAATATGCTTTCTGTTTTAACTCTTTACCCCAACTATTGACAAAGAGCCAGAAAATAAAAGTTGTAAAAAGCGGCAGGGAGAAACTCACTCTCTGCCGCTGTTGATTTGAATTTATATGCCGTAAAATACCCAGAAATATATGTATGCCGGAATGATTGCGGCAAGTGTGAACGGGATACCGATTCTGAAGAAATCCTTGTTCGTGACGGTATAGCCCGATTTTCTCAATATGCCGATACCCGTAATATTTGCCGAAGCTCCGATAGGCGTGCAGTTGCCGCCGAGTGTTGCACCGGATAAGAGACCGAAATACAAAATCGTAGGCTCGATTCCGAGTGATGCGGCAAGACCTGCGACAACGGGAAGCATTGTTGCAACATAGGGTATATTGTCGATAAAGGCAGAAAGCAGAACGGATACCCAAACAATAACAGTATAGATAACGAAAACATTTCCTCCGCCTAACTTTGAAAGCAGATTCGCAACCTCATCAATTACGCCCATGTTCTTGATACCGCCGATAACGAGGAACAAGCCAAACAGCAAACCGATCGTTTCAAAGTCGATAGCCTTAACAGCGCCGACGGCAAACGTCGTTTTCTTATATTTGATACATGAGTATACAAGACCGATCGCAAAAAGACCGACACAAATCAAGCCGTTTGTAATCTCGGGTTTATTCGGAATAAATGATGCCGCTATCAAAAGAACTATAGTGAGCGATAAGAGTACCGTGGGAACATAATCCGTAACAACGGTTTTTGTCTCGGATTTCTCAACCTTTCCTTTTTCATGGCGGAACAGCCAAGCCAAGATAAGAGCCGAAACAAGAGCGCCAAGCTCAACTGCAAAGAAGATGCCCGGCTTGCCTTGATACCAGAAGAAGTCAAGGAAGCTCATGTCAGCGTAAGAGCCAAGCATGATAGCCGTAGTATCGCCGACCAGAGTTGCCGCACCCTGAAGGTTTGAGGAGACCGCAACAGCGATAATAAACGGTACGGGGTTAGTTTTCAGCTTCTTGCATATTTCGAGCGCTATGGGAGCGACCATCAAGACGGTTGCGACATTGTCGACGAAAGCCGAAATGATACCGGCAAAGAGAGAAAGCGCAATAGCCGCAATCTGAACATTCGGGACTTTATCCATGACAAGATCCGCAAGAAGTGCAGGCATCTTGCTGTCGATGAAAAGCTGAACGAGGCCCATAGTGCCGGCGATCATCAAAAGAACATTGAAGTCGATAGCTTCAAAAAGCTGACCGAAAGGAAGCATACCGCTGACAATAAAAATCAGCGCCGAGCCGAGGGCAATGTATGTACGATACTTGCTGAAAACAAGCATCAAGACGTATGTAATTGCAAAAAGCAGTAAAGCATAAACCATTTAATAATTCTCCTAATCTTTAGTTTTGGGCATAGATAAGCATTGAAGTTGAATCCAAAGTCGGCTTATTTTTTTGTAAGCATAATAAGCTCATTGACCTAAAACGAACGAAGTTTCGAGGGATTTGCGGTGCAAAGACAGGAAGCAAGGCTGACGCCTTGCGAGTGGATTTAATCCGCAAAGCACCGAAAACCGTCTCATTCCGTATAAGCAAACTAAATTCTTTGACCTGATCGGATTCAATTTCAATGCTTATAATATACTTTTCCGTAATTTTATGTGTTTTTCATGATAACTGTGCCGACACATTCGCTTACGTGTTCGCAAGCATCGGCGCAGGACTCGAAGCATTCATATATATGTCGCCAAGAAACAGTGGCAAGTACATCTTCCGAATTCTTTGTGAGCGTTCGCATTGAAGCAAGGAACAGCTTGTCACATTCTTCTTCCGCATCATTGAGCTTGATTATCATATCGTGAATCTTTTTGGAACGCTTAAAGTTACCGAAATCGTTCATGAGGTCACAAACAAGCTCACAGGAATTGACGATCTTCTTTGCAAATTCGATCGCACCCGCATCTACGGCTTGAATATCATAGATATAGAACTTCTGCATGATCTCCTCGACCTTATCCGTTACATGATCAAGATTATGACTGAGCATATCAAGGTCTTCACGGTCGACCGGTGTCACAAAAGCCTTCGCCAAAGCATCATTCATTTCATGCTTCTTTTTGTCCGCTGCGTGTTCGATCTCATGCATATTTTTAAGCATTTCTTCTATCTTGCTCGGATCGTAATTTTCGAGACATTCCACAAGATACATAGCCGCTTTTTTAGAAAGTGCGGCGCAAGCCGCAAAGTTGTCGTAATAGAATTTATCACCTTTAGCCATTATATATTTCCTTTCCGATTTAGAAGATCAACAAGAATAATTTTGTTACTAAGTATGCAAGCAAGCCGCAGCCGGGGAATGTGAGTATCCATGTAAGCACCATTTCCTTGACGACGCCGAAATTGATAGCGGAAATGCGCTTTACAGCTCCGACACCCATAATGGCGGTCGTTTTAACATGAGTTGTGGATACCGGTAAACCGAATATCGAACAGAACACAAGCGAAGCCGAAGAAGCAACGTCAGCTGAAAAGCCTTGATATTTTTCAAGCTTGACCATATCCATACCGACGGATTTAATTATCTTCTTTCCGCCCATTGCCGTGCCTACACCCATGACTACCGAACACAATATCATCAACCATGTGGGAATGGTGAAGGTCGAAGCAGACGTGCCTGTACCTTGTAAGGTAAACACACAAAGCAAGATAATGCCCATGAACTTCTGACCGTCCTGTGCGCCATGCATGAACGCCATTGCCGCCGAGCCGACAATTTGAGCGCCCTTGAAAAACGGCTCGGTCTTTGGCCGATCGGCGTTATAAAATATCATCGTTACAAGCTTGCATATAATCCAAGCAAAGCCGAAGCCGAGTATAACGGAAATGAAAATTCCGTAAATGACCTTGACCCACTGCGACCAAACGATTGCATCAAATCCGCAAAGAGCCATAGCTCCGCCCGTGAGACCTGCGATAAGTGCGTGACTTTCGCTTGTCGGAATACCGAACAGCCACGCAAGCATTGCCCAAATGACAATAGCAAGCATTGCGGCACACAGCACGATTATTACCGTATGACCGTCGGCTTCTCCGAAATTGACTAATGTTGTGATAGTGACGGCAACCTCGTTGCTTATCTTCGTCATTACGAAAACTCCGAGGAAGTTGCATACAGCCGCCATAATAATGGCAACTCTTGCCGGCAAGCATCTTGTGACTACGCAAGTCGCAATAGCGTTCGGAGCATCAGTCCAGCCGTTGACCAAAATAACACCGAGTGTCAGTGTTACGGCGACAAACAGCAAAGGATTCGCTATCATCTGATTCCAAAAGGTTATAATTGAATCCATATAAACCTACCTTTGATTTTTAAATATAGTTTGCGTGTTCAAGATGCGTTTTACAGATCTTTCAAGAATTTACTCCTGCTGGGGTGGCGAATTTTGCGAAGCGCTTTAGCTTCGATCTGTCTTATTCGTTCTCTTGTGACGTCAAATTCCTTGCCGACTTCTTCAAGTGTCATCGGCTTTCCGTCCTCAAGACCGAATCTTAAAGCAATAACCTTAGCTTCTCTCGGGGTCAGTGTTTTAAGAACATCGTTGATTTTTTCTTTTCTCAGCGCCTTTGCCGCCGCTTCATCGGGCGAGAGCGCCTCATCGTCGGGGATAAAGTCGCCTAAGTGGCTGTCCTCCTCCTCGCCTATCGGAGTTTCAAGTGATACGGGCTCTTGCGAGATCCTGAGGATCTCTCTGACTTTGTCGACCGACATATGAAGCTCCTCGGCTATGTCGTCGGCTGTCGGCTCTCTGCCGTTTCTGTGAAGCAGGAGACTGCTCGTCTTTTTGACCTTGTTTATCGTCTCGACCATATGAACGGGTATTCTTATCGTTCTGCCTTGGTCGGCTATAGCTCTTGTTATCGCCTGTCTTATCCACCATGTCGCATAGGTCGAAAACTTGAAGCCCTTTGTGTAGTCGAACTTATCAACCGCTTTTATGAGACCGAGATTGCCCTCTTGGATAAGATCCAAAAGCTGCATTCCTCTGCCAACATAGCGTTTTGCTATGCTGACGACCAAACGCAGATTCGCTTCCGTCAAGCGTTTTTTCGCTTCCTCATCATTCTCGGCTATTCTCATGGCAAGCTCGATTTCTTCCTCAGCCGACAAGAGCGGAACTTTTCCGATGTCTTTGAGGTACGCTTTGACGGGATCGTCACTTGCCGCCGCTTTCGCATCTGCCGTTGACAGCTCATGTGTCTCGTACGCCTTAGCAGTATCAATATCTATAGTCAATCCGTCGAGCAAGGCATCGCTCATGTCATCAATTATCTCGATTCCGTGACTTTCGATAGCGGTATACATCTTGCCCATTTCGTCAATCTCAACTTCATTTTCGATAAGGAGCATATCAACTTCGCTTGAGGAAAGCTTATTGTTGTTTTTGCTTGCTTTTTCAATAAGTCCGTTAAGCAGATTTTTTCTTTCGTTGGCTTCCATAATCAAATGTCCTTTCGTTTATCCGAAACAAATAGGTGTTTTATATGAGCTAATCTTATCGGTAAGCCGCATATTAAAATCCGTTAAGATGTTTAATTGCGCCCGGACGGCGAATTTTGCGAAGTGCCTTAGCTTCGATCTGTCTGATTCTTTCTCTCGTTATATTAAATTCCTTGCCGACATCTTCAAGTGTCATCGGAACGCCTGTGTCAAGACCGAATCTGAGAGTGATAACCTTCGCTTCTCTGGGCGTGAGAGTGTTATTCAAAACTTGACGTATCTGTTCCTTTAGAAGTGCGCTTGAAGCGGCATCATCGGGTGAGAGCGCCTCATCGTCGGGGATAAAGTCACCTAAGTGGCTGTCCTCCTCCTCGCCTATCGGAGTTTCAAGCGATACAGGCTCTTGCGAGATTCTGAGGATCTCTCTGACCTTATCGACGGGCATATTAAGCTCCTCGGCTATGTCGTCGGCTGTCGGCTCTCTGCCGTTTCTGTGAAGCAGGAGACTGCTCGTCTTTTTGACCTTGTTTATCGTCTCGACCATATGAACGGGTATTCTTATCGTTCTGCCTTGGTCGGCTATAGCTCTTGTTATCGCCTGTCTTATCCACCATGTCGCATAGGTCGAAAACTTGAAGCCCTTTGTGTAGTCGAACTTATCAACAGCTTTTATAAGTCCGAGATTGCCCTCTTGGATAAGATCCAAAAGTTGCATTCCCCTGCCGACATAGCGTTTTGCTATGCTGACGACCAAACGCAGGTTAGCTTCCGTTAAGCGTTTTTTCGCTTCCTCGTCATTCTCGGCTATTCTCATGGCAAGGTTAATTTCCTCCTCGCTTGAAAGCAAGGGTACGTTTCCTATGTCACGAAGATAGACCTTGACGGGATCATCGACGACTGCGGCTCTTGAATCAACCTCAACGACCTCATCGGCGTGATATGACTTTGATGTGTCCATTTCGATTGAAAGACCCTCAAACAGTCCTTCCCCGAGGTCATCAACGATCTCAATGTCGCTTCCTTCGATAACGGATCTTATCTTATCCATTTCTTCAATGTCAACACCGTTATCCATAAGTGTCAGATCAAGGTCGCTTGATGTAAGTCGGTTGCCGTTTTTCTTACCCTTTTCTATAAGGGAGTCGATCAGGCTCTTTCTGTCATTCTTTTCCATAATCTTTCCTTTCGGCAATCAGTTTTTTCTGAACAGCTTCATAAAATCTTCATCGCTCATTTGAGCCGGTTCGATTTCCGATTGCGTTGATTTTTGCTTCTCTGATTTTATAACTTGAATACAGTCCAAACACTCCTTGAGCGAATGTCGGAGCTTGTCCGACTGCATTTCTATCGTTTTGATTGAATTTATCTCATCAAGGCTGAAGTCTTGATCGGCAACGGAATTGAAGTCCGCCGACTGACCCGAGTTAAGCCTTTCGGCGAGTTTAACAAAAACACGCCTGTTAAAATCCGTCACGAAATCCTCGGCGCTTATGCTGTCTTTAAGCTTGACCCAATAGTCTTGATTTCTCATCAGCGACGACAGCAACATTTCCTCTGCCTTAGCCGCTTTGAGATACTTCCCCTTTTGCGGATTGACCTTGTCGCCGAAGCCGCTTGTCATTTTCGGTACGGCTCGAATTTCTGCTTTTTTGTTTGTCCTGCGCCGCTGTTTGACAAGGCTGTTTATTTGAAGCATCAAGGTATCCTTTGACACATTGAGCTCGGCGCTGATTTTTGATGCGTAGACGTCTCTTGCTATAACATCGTCTGTTGCGGCGAGTATTTCAGATACCGCTCTTAAAAAGCCGAGCTTGCCGTCGGAAGAATCGACATCGAACTTGCTTCTTTGTTCAAGTATCTTATATTCAATATCGTTAGCCGCACCGGTGATAAAGCTTCTGAATTTTTCGGGCCCGTATTTTTTCAGTATCTCGTCGGGGTCTTTTCCGCCGGACATTTTTATGACCTTGACCTTCATTCCGACAGAGCCGAAGGTCTCAATCGCCCGTTGTGTCGCCTTTTGTCCCGCCTCATCGTTGTCAAAGCACAGCAATATCTCCGATGCGTACCGAGAAAGAAGCTTCGCCATTTCGGGTGTGAAAGCCGTTCCGAGAGCCGCAACCGCATTCGTGAAGCCGGCTTGGTGCAAGGCGATAACGTCCATATAGCCCTCGACGATAAGAAGCGAGCCGTTGTTCTCGTTCTTTGCGAAATTCAAGGCGAACACGCCTAAGCTTTTCTTATATACCAAGGTGTCGGAGGTGTTGACATATTTCGGCTTGCTGTCATCTAAAACTCTGCCGCCGAAAGCGATTATCTGACCCCGTGCATTTATAATTGGTACTATAACTCGGTTGCGGAAGTTGTCGTAGTAGTTGGTCTTGCCGTTTTTGTCGCTTCGTTTGGCAAGGTCGGCTTCGTATATCTCCTCATAGGAATATCCGAGACTGCGTAAATGATTTAAAAGCTCTCGCCAGCTGTCCGGAGCATATCCCAAGCCGAAATGCTTTATCGTGGACATAGTATACCCACGCTTGAAATAATAATCCAAAGCAGTTTTCCCCTTGTCGCTCATAAGAGTTTCATGGAAAAACTTTGCCGCTTCTTTATTCATTTCGAGCATTCGTTTTCTCTTGACGATAAGAGAATCGTCAAAGCCGTCCTCCGGCAATGACATTCCGCTTCTGTCGGCAAGAGACTTGACCGCTTCATAAAAATCGAGATTCTCTATCCGTCTTGTGAAAGATATTATCTCGCCGCCTGCACCGCAGCCGAAGCAATAAAACGACTGACTGTCGGGATACACCGTGAATGACGGCGTTTTTTCATTGTGAAACGGACAGAGACCTATAAGATTTTTTCCTCTCCGCCTTAATTCGACATAAGGCGAAATGACGGAGACTATATCGTTATTTGCTCTGAGCTGTTCCAAAAATTCGTCGCTTATTCTTTTACTTGCCATTTTTCGCCTCTTTTACGTCAGTTAAGCCAGCCCTTCGGGATAAACAGCTCACTGAATACACTGAGCGCATATCCGTCTGTCATTCCGGCTATGTAGTCACAGGCCGCTCTTTCTGCGCCCTCATCATTAGCTATATCAATATACATCTGAGGCATTTTTTCCGGCTTAGCGGAGAAATACCCATATAATTTTTGTATAAGGTCTATCGCCTTTGTCTCCTCGCTTTTGCAAGCGGGATTTGTATAAACAAGACTGAACATCAGCTCATGCAATTCATCGAATTTTTCGTTTATCTCCGGTGCAAGAGTTATGTCGTCTGTGCTGTTTTCTATCGCCGAGAGAACAAGCGTATTGATTCTCTGAGACTTTGAAAAGCCGAGCACCTGTCTTATTTCGAGCGGAATGTCCTCCTCGCTCATCACACCTGCCCGTACCGCATCGTCAATATCATGATTGATATATGCGATCTTGTCGGCAAGCTTTACCGCTCTGCCCTCAAGAGTGACAGCCTGTGTTCCTCGGGTGTGACAGACGATTCCGTCACGGACTTCAAAATTCAAGTTAAGGCCCTTGCGGTTTTTTTCAAGCTTATCAACAACACGCAAGCTCTGTTCATAGTGTCTGAATCCGTTCGGATAAACAGCATTCAAGGCTCTTTCGCCGGCGTGGCCGAACGGAGTGTGACCGAGATCGTGACCCAAAGCG
The DNA here is from genome assembly GCA_964480405.1 of uncultured Faecalibacterium sp. Lineage (GTDB taxonomy): Bacteria > Bacillota > Clostridia > Oscillospirales > Acutalibacteraceae > UBA6857. The sequence continues at coordinate 8,173 of CAYZOU010000026.1, forward strand.
ATAGCTTCGGTGAGATCTTCGTTCAAGCTCAGCGCACGGGCGATCGTTCGGGCTATTTGAGATACCTCAAGCGTATGCGTAAGTCTTGTTCTGTAATGGTCGCCCTCGGGAGTGAGGAAAACCTGTGTCTTATGCTTTAAGCGTCTGAATGAATTGCAGTGGATTATTCTGTCTCTGTCACGCTGAAACGCCGTTCTTATGGGACACTCGTCCTCGTGGCGTTCCCTGCCCTTTGTGTTTTTGCAAAGGCAAGCGTATTGCGACAGTGTTTGCTCCTCCAATGCGAGAGCACGTTCTCGAATTTCCGACATATTCTCACTTCCTTCATATATATATACGCAAAAAGCGGCGTTTTCCCTTTAAATTTTAAAGCTTTGAATATCTTTCCGAAACGACTTCGCAGTCGAATCTCCCGTTGCTGAGATCAACAAGCTTCTTTGAAAATCCGTCAACCTTTTCTTTCGGTATCATAAACGTAACTTCAACGCTGTCGGTAAATTCGGTGTCTTCGACAGTGCCTCCGCATTCGGGTATGAGTGAAGCAAGCCGACCGTAAAAATTATAATCGGATTTGACTTTAACGATCGAACAAAGCGACATCGTTATCATATTGGCCGCCGTAACGGCGATTTTAGCGCCGTGAGAATAAGCTCTGACAAGTCCGCCCGTGCCCAAAAGCACACCGCCGAAATACCTCGTCACAACAACCACAACATCAGTCAGATTTTCCTTTAATATGACATCGAGAACAGGTATGCCTGCCGTTCCCTGCGGCTCACCGTCATCGCTGTAGCGGCGGGTTTGACCGTCTCTGAGAACATAAGCATACACATTATGAGTCGCATCCCAATGCTTGGACTTTATCTCATTTATAAATTCGACCGCTTCCTCGCTCGTCGTGACCGGTTTAGCGTACCCGATAAAACGTGATCGCTTTTCGACAAAGCTGTCCTCGGCGAAAAATTCAACGGTTCTGTAATCGTTCATAATATCGCTCCAAACAAAAACAAGGCGGTGAAGCACCGCCTTACTTTCTTTTTTAAATATGATATCAGCTGCGGTTGAAACGCTTGTTGAATCTGTCAACACGTCCGCCTGCATCAACGAACTTCTGCTTACCCGTGAAGAACGGATGGCAGTTTGAGCAAATATCAACTCTGAGGTTCTCCTTTGTTGAACCTGTTACGATCTCAGCGCCGCAAGCGCATCTTACAGTTGTCTGTGTGTACTTCGGATGAAGTCCTTCTTTCATGTTTTTAGCACCTCTTTCATAAGCTTACATAATCTTTGTTATATAGCTCAATGATTATATCACAAGCTTTTTGATTTTGCAAGTCTTTTCAGAAAATTTCTATTGTTTTTGACATTTTGAACGAATAAAGACAGGCTTGAGCAACCTCCATGCCTGTTATTTGCTCTAAAGCATATTTGTAAAGCTCAAGCTGCTTTGTGTATTTGTTTCTGAAAATGTCCTCGCTGTCAATTCTGTCCGTTTTGTAATCGACAACAACAAGCTTTCCGTTTTCCTCGAACGCACAGTCCGTCATACCTTGGACCATGATATCCTCGTTAAGCTCGCCTTTAAGCTCGGGATATATTCTTTCGGCGGGCACATTGACGGTGAACTGCTTCTCACGCATAACATTATTCGATGAGCGTATGCGCTTATAAAGCTCCGAGCGGAAAAACGCTTCAAGCTCATCTTTTCTTATGTTATCCGCTTCCTCCTCAGTTAGCTTGCCCGATGAAGCGAGACGTTCCGCCTCCGAGGATACGTCTTTTTCGGCTGAAGCGAAATCGGCGAACTGCATGAATTTATGTGTCGCAGTGCCTCTTTGCGCTGCGGTGAGCTTTCCGTCTGTCATAAATTCAGGTCTTGATACGGCGAAGTTTTCTCTGTCGATCAGTCTTTCGTCAATTTGAGATGCGGCTCTTTTCGTCGCAACAGACGCAAGAGGAGCATATTTATATTTGAAATTCACTCTCTCGTCAATCAGCCTTTGCAGGCCTTTGTCGATTTTGGCGTTCTCCGAAATATCGGTGACAGCCTTTCGATAGCTTCTTACTCTGTCGATGACCTTGAATTCGACGATTGAATCAAAATTCCATTGCATAGAAAACAAGTTGTCGATTCCCATACTGTCTCGTAAGCCAAGCATATTCGGATGTCTGAGCACCGCTTTCAAAAGCCAGTCTCTGTATGATGAATTTGAGAGAACGGAAAACGGGAAGAATTTATCTTCAAGCGCATCAATATCAATAGCCGCCTTTTCTATGACCTTCTCGGCATCGTCTGCGCTTGAAACGATTATCAGCTCCTCCTTGGCTCTTGTCAAGGCGACATAAAGAACACGCATTTCCTCGGACTTCATTGACAGATTCATCTGAAGCTTTGCGCTCATATGCGAAAGCGTTTCATATTCCGCCATGGTACGCTGATCTCGCATCAAAAGACCGACTCCGCAGCTCGGACTTATGATCATTCTCTTTTTTTCATCTTCGGTGTTGAATTTCTTTTCCGTGTTTGCGAGTATACAAACGGGAAATTCGAGACCCTTAGATTTATGTATTGTCATTATCTTGACAACGTCAGCGTTTTCGCTTATCGGGTTTGAAGCGTTAAGCTCCTTTTTGTTGATGAAGAGCTTGTCTATAAATCTGATAAAGCCGGAAAGTCCCGTCATGCCCGAGCTTTCGTAAACCTCGGCGTAATCGACAAGCAGCATCAGATTGGATCTTCTCAATTCGCCGTCACTCATAGCTTGAACTATCGCAAGATATGACGTCTCGTCTAAGATACGTCTGATAAGCTCACTTGCCGTGCAGGTGCTCGCAATAAAGCGCATACGTCTGAAAAATTTAAGGAAAGAAGCGACCTTGCTGTTTTCGCTTTCGGCTTTGAGCAGACAAGCGTAAAGAGATGACTTTCTGTCGGATATTCTGAGCTTTGCGGTTTCGTCGGGTGTGAAAGCGAATATCGGCGACATCAAAGCCGACAAAAGCGGTATGTCTTGATTTGGATTGTCGGTTATTCTCAATATCGAGAGCATGACCGATATTTCGCTTGACGAGAAGAAGCTTCCCGTAACCTCGGTGAAGCACGGTATTCCCCAATTTCTCAGCTCGTTTGCATATGCCGTTGCCGCTCCCGATTTGACACTTCGCATCAATATACAGATATCCTTATAACGTATCAGCCTTTCTTCGCCCTCTTTGCCTATCAGCTCTTCGTTTGCGATCATATTTTTTATGAGCGAAGCGACGTGTCTTGCCTGAACGACCTGAGGATCGAGATCGCAGTTATATTCGCTTGACATATTTATCATATGAAAGCGTATCGGCATCTCATATTCCGCAGGATAAGATGCGCCGGCGACAAGCTCCTCATTTTTATCGTAATCCACACCGCCGACGTCCTTACTCATTATCTGAGAGAAAACGAAATTCACAAAGCCTGTTACGCTCTTTCGGCTTCTGAAGTTTTTGTCGAGTGTTATCTTAGCCGGATAGTTTCCGTTTTCGTAGCTGTCGAGTGAATCTCTGAGCCCCGTGAATATTTCGGGCATCGCCTGTCTGAATGAATATATGCTCTGTTTGACGTCACCGACTCTGAAAAGATTCGAGCTGTTATTTGATATAGAGTCAAAGAATATATGCTGCGCTTCGTTCGTGTCCTGATATTCGTCAATTAAAATTTCCGTGTATCTGCTTGAAAGCTCATCGGCAAGAGGTGTTTTGACTATTTCTCCGTTTTCTTTCTTTATCAGCAGGTTAAGCGCCATATGTGAAATATCCGGAAAGTCATAGCTGTTTTTTTCTTTTTTCAGCTTCATCAGTTCATCGCCGAATTCTCTGACACATTCTATGAGCTTTTTTATCATCGGTGCGAAAACCTTTGCGTCCTCGGCGTTTTCTTCTTCGCTGACACACATATATTCGGGAAGCTTCTTTGAGATGATATTCTTTATCTTGTCTCTCTTATCGCTGATAAGCTTTACCGTGCGGTCTTCCTTTAATTCATCCGAAAGCTTTTTTCTCGCCTTAAACCTTGTTTTAAGCATCAGCCTCGCTTCGTCCCATTTTCCGTCTGAAAGCGTTTCATGAAGCGCTTCAAGATAGTTATTGTCGCTGAAATAAGCATTGATGAATACATCCCTGATATCTTCCTTGTTTGCCATTAGAACAAACATTTCTTTGTTAAGCTCGATACAGTAGTCGACCGCACGTATCGCATAGTCGATTATCGCCTTTCCCCAACAGTTTTCCGCAATACTTATCGACGGATCAAAGCCGTCAAGTATACTGTCAAGCCATTCATCGGGGAAAGCATAAGCTCTTGAATATGTGTAAAGCTTTGTTACGCACTCGGCAATTTGAGTGTCGTCACGGCTTTTGAAAAGCAGCTCAACAAGATCCGTGAACGCTCTGTCGCCCTTTTGATATTCGTTTTCCATGACGGTGTCTATCGCCGCCGCTTCCAAAAGGCTGAGCTCGCTTTTGTCGATGATTTTCAAATCGGGCGACACATCGGTCAGTCTGAAGTTTTCCTTGACAAGTGAATAGGAAAAGCTGTCCATGGTGCAAATATCCGCATTGGGCAAGAGCATTTCCTGTTGACGAAGATATGCGTTATTCGGATCTTGACGTATTTTCTCTTTCAAAGCCGAGTAAATTCTCTCCTTCATCTCGCCTGCCGCCGCCTTTGTGAAGGTGACTATCAACAGACTGTCGGCGGGACATGGCTTGCTTGTGTCTGTTATACGTTCTATGACACGCTCGACCAAAACGGCTGTCTTACCCGAGCCTGCCGCAGCGCTTACGAGTATACTTCCATCTCTTGATTCAATGGCGGCTTTTTGCTGTTCAGTCCAGTTTCTGCTCATCTTCCTCACCTCCCGATAATTTCTCAAGACATTCTGCGTGATCGCTGAATTTTATATATCTGTATTTTCCGTCGGCCTCGTGACAGCATACGCTCTTATAATCGCAATAATCACAGGTCTTATCATGATCCTTTCCGTATACGGGCAAGGCAGGAATTTTTCCGTCATGCAGGTCTTGAGCCATGTCCGAAATTATCTTATCAATTCTTTCGTTGAGGCTCTCAAGCTGTTTTAAGCTTATGATACTTCCCTTGGCTTTTCCCGTTTTCATGTCTATCGTAGCCGGTATGAATATGCTCTTATCGCTGTCGTCCATGGATTTTATAACTCTCGTGTCGTCAAGCACAAGTCCGTTCATCTTTCCGTTTTTTATGACCTGCTCTGTCAAGTCGTCGTCCTTTTCCTTGCGCTCGACCTTAAACGGTGACATTCTCGCAGGAAGATATAACACTCCCGACGGAACGATATTTTCGCCGTAATACTCCTTGCCGTTTTTAGATATAGCGAAAAGATATATCAGCATCTGCATATTAAGTCCGTTTAATACGTCGCTGAGTTCCATCTTCTTCGTGCCTGTTTTGTAATCGACAACTCTTATATATTTTTTGCCGTCTAAGTCCATTTTGTCAACTCGGTCGATAAAGCCGAAAATTTCGACCTTACCCGAATCGGAAAGCTCAACGGTGTACGGTGAAACAGGTTTATCCCTGCCGATTTCAAGCTCAAAATCACATGGCTTAAAGCTTGAGCTTTTAAACTCGGCGGCAATCCTGTCAAGTATCGTGTCAAGCGTTTTAGCCAGTCTGTTGAAATGATAAACAAAGCGTTTATTCTTGCTGTCAAGGCCGCCCATATATTCCTCGGCGTAAGCTCTGAGCGCCGCCGTGACATCTTTTTTTCTCTGTACGCTGTCGGTGTTTTCTATTCCGACATCTTTATATTTCTTTATAAGCGTCTCGAGAACATAGTGGACTATCGTTCCGCTTTGCGCAGGGTCGAGCTTTGCGGTTTTCCTCGGATATGCCGACATACCGTAGCGGCAAAAATAGCTGAACGGACAGGTCTCATAGGTTTCTATCCTCGACGCCGAAAGATACATATTCTTTCCGAAAAGCTCAGTCGAAGCTTCTCGGTCGTCAAACGCAAAATCTCCATCACCTGCCGCTCGCTTGAGCGCCGCAATACGTTCGGTGTACCCCGACACATTATTGAAGTAATGAAGCAGGTTTTGACTGTAGTAGCCGCCCTCTCGAAGCTTCGAAGCCAAAAGCTCAAAGGTCGCCGCTTCGCCCTCGATCTTTTCTTCCGTCTTGATTTCGTCGCTCGTAATATGCTTGACGTTGGGCAGTATTTCTCCGACCATAGTCACAAGCTCACTCGGCGACATCTCATCTCCGCCGTTTGTTGAAAGCGAATAGCTCAAATAAAGCTTTTCACCGGCGCAGCAAAGAGCGTTATAAGCGATAAATCTCTCCTCAACGCTTTTATATTTATTCACGTCAAACAGCTCAAGACCCGCCGACAGCAGTGCGTTTCTGTCTCTGTCGCTGATAAGTCCGCCGTCTGAATTTGTCGCAGGAAATACTCCGCTGTTTGCGCCGAGAACAAAAGCGACCTTTATTCCCCTCGCTCTTATTCTTTCGGCTGAGCCGACTATCACTTCGTCAATACCGTTCGGCACTCGTCCGAGAGTTTTGACCGAAAGCGACATATCGAAAAGCTCGGAATATCTTTTTATGCTGATATATTTATCTTTTAACGCAAGTGCGGTCTCGTTGAGCGATTGCATCAGCATATCCCATATCTGTTCCTGCTCGATCGCAAGGTCGTATTCGCCGTCATCTTCAAGCTCAATGGCGAGCTTTTTAAGCGCTCTGTCAGCTTTCGTGTCGATCAAAAAGCTATACAAAGCCTTAGTCATTTCAAAGCCGTCCTTGTCGGTCATCGCTTCTTTGAGTAAAACAAGAGGCGAGACTATCGTTTCTCTCATTTTATTCAGGCGCTCCAACGCTTCGTTTTTCTCATCTGTGCCGCACTTATCGAAGCCGAACGGGCTTTGTGTAAATTCATTTTTCCACTGTGAATAATCAATTTGCCAAAGATATACATAGTTTTCGAGTTCGGATATCTCGTCAACAGAAAGCGAGGTCAAGCCCGTTTTGAGAAATCGCATTATATTTTCCGTATTGAATCCGCCTGCGCAAATTTTCAGTGCGTTTTGGATATAAAGTACGAGAGGCTGATTCGCTATAGGCTGACGTGAGTCATCGAAGGTGGGTATGGCGTATTTTTTGAAAGCGTATTTCAGCTTATTTTCATATTTATCCGCATCACGGAAGATAACGGCGATATCACGGCATCTGTAGCCCTTTCTCATAAGCTGACGTATTTTTCTTGATGTATAAGCACATTCATCTTCTATGTTGTTTGCACAGAAGATCTCGACACTGTCGGTGTCTCCGTCATAGCTTGAATAGTCGGCTTTATATAAATTTTCGTCGATTGCATACAGTGCCTCGGAGGTGTATCTCTTGTAACCTGTCATTTCTTCCGTGAGGAAGACGGGCTTTGCGACAGGTATATCATTCTTTGCGGCGAGAGTTTTGAGCCTTGAAGCTGTTCGTCTTGTGAAAGCGAAAGCATCGTTTTGATCCTCGGAATAGTTAAACCCGTCGGTGCAAAGGGTGATATAAACATCGTTCGCTTGGCGAAGTATCTGTTCGATTATATTCATTATCTGAGCGTTGAAGCTTGTAAAGCCGTCGATCGCAACTGTTTTGCCCTCAAACCAATGATTTTCTTTAAGAGCTTCCGTCAGTTTTCCGAGCACGTCACCCGTATCAAGACAGCAGTTTTCTATAAGCGCATCATATGTATCGCAAATCATGATAAGCTCACGCATTTTGTTTTTGAGCGTTCCGTCTTTCAAATGTGAAAGTGCACTGTCGAAGGCTTCACGGCTGTTAGCCGACTGCTTTATTTCATCGACAACAAACAGCATACTTTTTATAAATGACGGATCGGAGGCATGGTTTTTATAAAGTTCAAGCTTTTCTTCAAGCGAGGACAGTGTCATCGCCATATAGATAAGTCTCCCCTGTTCGCTGACAACGTCCTTGTGTCTTATCCCGTATTCCGAAAAGACGTATTCGGCAATTCGGGTAAAGCTTAACACCTCGATCCTGTTTGAGCGTACAGCACCGAGGGTGTTTAAAATTCCCTTATCCGTTTCAAACGTGAATTGCTCGGGAACGATCAGCACAGCGCCGTCGCTCGCTTCTCCGAGCTGTTTATGAAGATATTCGGTTTTGCCGCAAGCGGCTCTGCCAAAAATAAAATGTAACATGATTTTCTCCTTGATGGGTTTGTTTGAATTTATTGTAACATATTTTTTCGGTTTTGCATATACTTTTTATAGGATAAATCAGAATGAAAAGAGGCGGTCAAGTGCGATGCTGTATAACCGACCTTCGCTCAAAGAAGGTCATTAACGCAAAAAACGGCAGTGTTATCGGCAATGTTTGTGACGTTGAAATCGACACCTGCACAGGCAAGGTCGTTGAGATCGTTATATATGGGAGACTTAAATGCTTCGGCTTTGCCGGCAGAGAAGACGACATTCGCATACGCTGGGAGGATATCAGCGTTATCGGCGATGAGACTATCTTAGTGTGTCCCGATCATTTTGAGAAGCCACCACCGAAACCGCCGAAAAAGAGCCCGTTTGACGGGCTGTTCAGATAACGTAAAACAGCGGCCGAAGTGTTCGGCGGTTATTTTGGAAAGTGCTTGATGAAAAAGCAGCCATACACCGTAGTGCATGACTGCTTTTTGCGTTTGTTAATTGAATGTAACTGTAACTTAATGCGGTGTGCCCGAAACACCGAAATACAATATCATTGAAACAACATCAATCGCTAGAACAACAGCTAATATAATGCCGATGATTTTAAGAATCTTTTTAGCTTTACCTTTGTTCTTGTCGGTCATTACTTTTCTGCTGATTTCTTCAATCTTTTCTGTCAAGTCAGATGCTTGAGCACCGCTTTTTTCCGTTACTTCCTCTTTTAACAGATAGTCCATAGAGCAGTTAAACAGTTTGCCGAGTTCGATAAGCTTTTCGGTTTCCGGATAGGCAATGTCCGACTCCCATTTGCTGATCGACTGACGAGACACACCGAGAATATCGGCAAGCTGCTCCTGAGTGTAATTAAGCTCTTTTCTTTGTTTTGTTATTTTTTCACCAAGTGTCATAACTTTTACTCCTTTATGTTTTTTAACGCTGCGTTGCACTTATCATAGAATACACAGCGAAAACATACCACCAATTTGACGTTTCTAAATGTAAACTTCAGGTTGCATTGCTTGATTTTTCAAATTACCGTCACGTAAAAGTCGGAAATATAATAGGTGTTAATCACCTTTACGCTAAAATTGAATTGTCGCATTTATGTAAGAAAACATGAGCTTATCCGAATATATCAAACGGTTTGTTCTCGGGCTCTTTTTCAAAACGCATTTTTTCTCCGCTTTTCGGGTGAGTAAGCTCAACGGAATATGACCAAAGTCCGATATCGCAGTTATCGCTTCCGCCGTATTTTCCGTCACCGACAAGTGGCATTTTTCTTGATGAAAACTGCACTCTTATCTGATGAGTTCTGCCCGTATAAAGCTTTATTTTGACAAGTGAAACCTTACCGAATTCACTGTCCGATTCGCTAATCACGTTATAGGAAAGCTTCGCCGATTTAACGCCTTTTCTCATACGCTTGACAACGAAGGATTTGTTTTTTCTCGAATCCTTGAAAAGCAGATCCTCGAAAATTCCGCTTTCGCTTTCGGGTGCACCGTGAACGACCGCCTCGTATTCCTTTTTGAAATCACCTGATTGAATTTGCTTTGACAGCTCGCTTGCCGCATACCTTGTCTTAGCGTAAACCATAACGCCGCCCACTGCTCTGTCAAGACGGTGCAAAACAAAGATTTCGCCGCTCTCACCCTTTTCTTTAAGGTACGAGCTGACCGCATCGGCAAACGACTCTTTATCTCCGCCGCCGGACTGAGACAAAAGTCCGACAGGCTTGACTGCCGATATCAAATATTTATCCTCATATAAAATTTCCATAAGCCGACCTCCGAATACATTTTACTTTATATTCAAGGTTAAATCAAGTCATACAAGCCGAGTTATGAGCATAATATTTACAAACGAATATCGAACGGAGGAAAATCAATGACTGATACAAGTATATATTCCGATATCGCCGCCCGCACACAGGGCGATATATATATCGGTGTTGTCGGGCCTGTCAGAACAGGCAAATCAACATTTATAAAGCGATTTATGGATGCTTTCGTTCTGCCCAACATAGAGGACAGCTATAAAAAAGAAAGAGCCATGGATGAGCTTCCGCAGTCATCGGCAGGCAGAACTATAATGACAACAGAGCCGAAATTCATACCCGAGGATGCAGTGGAGATACAAATGCAAAGTTCATCGCTCAAGGTCAGACTTATCGACTGCGTCGGCTATATAGTGCCGAGCTCACTGGGATATATCGAAAACGATCAGCCGAGAATGGTCAAAACGCCGTGGTTTGAAAATGAGATACCGTTTAATATGGCGGCGGAAATCGGCACTCAAAAGGTCATTAACGAACATTCGACTATCGGCTTAGTCGTGACGACCGACGGCTCGATCTCCGAGATACCACGAGACGAATATGAAGAAGCGGAAGAACGGGTCATAAGCGAGCTTAAAGAGCTTAACAAGCCGTTTATCGTGCTACTCAACTGCTCAGATCCGAACACACGGGAAGCATCGGCTTTAGCCGAAAGGCTCAGCGCAAAATATGAGGTATGCGTTAAAGCCGTCAACTGCATGGAGCTTTCTGAAAATGAGATAAGCGATATACTTTCGGGAGTATTGCTTGAATTCCCGACAAAAGAAATCGCCGTTGATCTTCCTTCCTGGGTCGGAAAGCTTGAAAAAGAGCACTGGCTCAGGAGTACGGTATATAAAAATATATATTCTGTAGCGACTAAGGTCGAACGTGTCAAAGATGTCGAGAAGCATCTCGGTGAGATAATCGCAGGAGAATATATCACAGACGGAAAAGTCACGGGGATAGATCTCGCAACGGGCAGTGTTCACATCAAATTGGAAGTTGAGCCGGAGCTTTTTTATAAAATAATAAGTGAACAAACGGGAATTGAGATAGGCGACGAAAAACAGCTCATGGGGCAGATAGTTGAGCTTGCCAAAATGAAACAGAAGTATCAGCGGTTCGAGGAGGCTCTCAGTGAGGTTGAAGCCACGGGGTACGGAATAGTTATGCCGACGATGGAAGAATTGACTCTCGATGAGCCGGAAATCATGAAGCAAGGCGGAAGATACGGCGTTAGGCTTAAAGCTTCCGCACCGTCGATACATATGCTAAAAGCCAACATCACGACCGAGGTTGCGCCGATAGTCGGAAGTGAGTCTCAATCCGAGGAGCTGGTTGTCTATCTTTTGAAGGAATTCGACGATGATCCGTCTAAGATATGGGAATCGAATATTTTCGGAAAATCCTTACATTCACTTGTAAATGAGGGGCTTCACAACAAGCTTTATAAGATGCCCACAGATGCGAGAATGAAATTGCAGGAAACTCTCGAAAGAGTGATAAACGAGGGTTGCAGCGGTCTTATATGTATAATATTGTGATGAGATGATATTTTCAAAATGTGTGCGTCTTTGTGCCTCCGGCTTCGGCGAGCGGTGCAAAGACGCACCATTGCTGATTTATGCTATAGGTAAGTTCGCTCTCAGCAACGCCGTCGGCACCTCCTCGCTGTCGCTCGGAGGTACGCAACGGCGTTGCTCCGCCCGCTTCGCGGGCGGGTTTAGCAAATTACCTCTTACGCCTCATCATTCATCTTCATATTTATGCTCTTGCGCACAAGGAGGCTTGAAAGTGCTTTTCTGTCAAACGGTATCAATGGGTAAAGATAAGTGTAGCCGTCTATCGTCTTTGTAAAGCACACGGTTAAAACAGTTAGCAAAACTCCTGCCGCAAAGCCCCATACATCAAACAGCGCCGTTAATATCAGCACCGTAAGCCTTGAAAGCTTGATAGCATATCCCAGCTCATAGCTCGGTTGAGTAAAATTCGATATCGCAACAAAAGACATGAACAGTACAACTTCATTAGCGAAAAGTCCCGAGTTCACGGCGAATTCTCCGAGGACAAGCGCTCCGACAACGCTGAACGAATTGCTCAGCGCGCTCGGTGTATTAAGTGACGCTAATTTGAGAACATCTATAACAAACTCAATGACAAAGATCTGACCTATTACCGAGACCTGCGCAGGCTCTTTTATAACCATGAACGCAAGCCATTCGGGTATTCTTTCGGGCGTTTTGACCATAAGATACCAAAACGGAACAAGGAGAAATGAAAGCAGGAACACCGCCGCTCTGACATATCTTAAAAAAGTTCCGACAACGGGCGAAAAATAGTAATCATTTATATCTTGAACAAAGTCAAACACACCCGTCGGTACTATCATCACACTCGGTGAGCCGTCGGTTATTATGAGAATATTTCCGTCATAAATGCAGGCGCTTGCCGTGTCCGGTCGCTCAGTGTATCTGATTTTCGGATAGGGATTCCACGCTTGATTCGGCACAAGACATTCTTTCAGGCTCTCCTGCCCCATAGCGAGTGCATCGACGTTTATCTGCTTTAGCTTTTTTCTGACGGCTTTCAGCTTTTTTTCGTCGGCTTTTCCGTCAATGTAACAGACGACAATATCGGTTTTCGACTTTTTGCCGACAGAAAAAAGCTCCATTGTGAGCATCGGATCACGTATTTTCCGTCTTATCAGCGCCGTATTGAACACAAGTGTTTCGACAAAGCCCTCATGCGAGCCACGCAAGACCTTGTCGCTTTCGGGTTCTTCAACGCTTCTTGCAGGATATGTTCGAGCATCAATAACGATAAATTCATTGAAGCTCTCGACGATCAAAACAACAGCGCCCGACAATGCCATCGTTACGGCTTTGTCAACGCTTGTCTCAGTGTTGCTTTCAATGTACGTTATAAAGTTATCTATAAGCTGATTTGCATTTCGGATCTCAGCCATATCTTCAACGGGTATTTTTGTAAAGTATTCGAGCATTTTTTCCAATACTTCTTCTTTTATGAATCCGTCAACGCCGTAAAGGGTCGCCTTTTTATCGGCGACCTTTATTCTTTTAACAAGTATATCATAGCTTTTATCCGCTCTTAAAAGCTTAGAGAACATCTCGTTGTCTCGTACATAATCGCCCGAAAGACTGTTGCTCATAATGCCGCACCTCTTTGTTTTTGTGGTAGTATGAGCCTCTTTTCCGCTTTTTATTCACGGTAGATATCATAATATTCCAGTATTGCGTTCCATGTCAGCGGATCAACTCTGCCGGTCTGATTTAAGTCCGCCAAGCCTTGAATCGCTCTGACGGCATTTGCCGTTTGCCGACCGTAAATTCCGTCAACCGTCACCGACGGAACGCTGCTGTTATTTCTCGATATCACATCTATAAATTCCTGTATCCGTCTGACCGCATCGCCCGTACTGCCTATAGTCAGAGAAAGTCCCGGCGCAGGAAGTGTTGATATAACATTATATTGTGTTTGGACCTCTCGCTCGATTCTTTCGTATTCGTTTATCAGCGACCTCCAAGTCGTCACACCGACTATACCGTCGGCAGAAAGTCCCTCGTACTCTTGAAAAGCTTTAACGGCATTTTCCGTCTGTTCGCCATAGATCCCGTCAAGCTCGATATACGGTATCGAGGGAATGAAATAATTCAGAAGCCGCAAATAAAACTGAAGCACTCGAACACCCATTCCGCTTGAGCCGAGTTGCAATGTTGACGGAAATCTTCTCATGGCTTCCGTCACGGTTATGCCCTCGCTTAAAAGCTCACTCGTTCTCTTGACGGCGTTATATATTCGCTTTATCTGATACCATGTCGCCTTGCCGACTACGCCGTCGGGAACGAGGTCGAATATCTGTTGAAAGACTCGCACCGCATTTTGCGTATCAGCTTCAAAGAAGCCGTTTGCATCGGGAATTTTCGGTATCAGCGGATAGTTTTCGGATATCCTGTTAAGCTCTGTTTGCACTGTTCTCACGTTCTCACCGACAGAGCCTATTTCAAGCGGCGTTCCGGTGTATGATTCTATATTGCCTCCGACTCTTGCCTGCTCGATATTTATGTCGTCGCCGTAATAATACTGCAAAATTTCGTACGGTGTATATCCCCTTTCGGCAAGCTCGACCGTTCCCCACTGTGAAAGTCCTTGACAGGTGACGTTGATTCCGTCGCAGTATTCGGTAAAATACGGATTTACAGTGCCTTGTCTTACCACGTATGAATTGAATATATCGTCAACTATTTCCGATATGTTAGCGAAATAATCTCTGCCGAAAACAAAAGACTGATCATACTGTGTTGAATTTGTGATGTCGAAGTTATAACCTCTCGATCGGTAAAACTCAGTGAAGATACGGTTAAGCGCAATCGAGATCTGTGCGTAGATATTCGCCCTCAATGCATTCTCGGGCCAAGTCGGATATATTTCACTTGATGCTACGTTCTTAATATAATCAACAAACGGCACTGTCACATTCGGTGCGTTTTCGTTAGGACGTCCGAGGTGCACCGTAATATTTTCCGGCACTGTCACAATATCAGGCATTTTGTCCCCTCCTCAAAATATCCGGTTCGCTCTCGACCGTCACTTCTTGCTCATCACTGCTGCCCGATCTCATTCTGACGTCTTGTATAGATTCAACATCCGAAAAGACAGGCACGTTCTCGAAAACTTCAGTATTAAATCTCGGATGAGTAACAACTATCTTGTACCCCGTATAAGCCTTTTCGCTTCCCGGTGATTCGCTTATGCTTTTATTCGGCGTCGGAAGCATTGTCACATCGAATATACCGCTTTGATTTGTATAGCCCTCCCTTATCTCACGGTCGTCGCCGTCGAAAACACGCACAAATGCCGTTTCTATGGGAAAGGCAATATTGCCGCCGAAAACTCTGACCTTCAAAGAGCCGTAGCCGTTCGGCAGTTTTTCTGTTTCGGGCTGATTTACAGATTCGTCTCGGTTGCCGGATATACTTTTCTGTGCCACGGCACTCACTGACGGCTCACTTTCGGACACCTCGGAGACAGCCTCGTCTTGATATGGGAAATACGATCTTTTCATCATTTTAAGCATATCGTTCTTATATTTTTCGATAAGCTCATCTGCGTTTTGCATATTACATCGCCTCACTTTAAGGCTATTATATGCGGTATGTTGGGGTGAGGTGAAGCAGCGAGCGAAGAAAAGCGTAGCGGAAGGCGTTCGTGTACTCCCGAACACGAAGTGTGAGCGGAGTGCCGAACGCCTGCCCCGCTGATTTGAGTCGGATAACATCAAAGCTTGAAGGCTGCACAAGTCAAAGCAAACTGCTCGGGGCAGTCACCGTGCCGATCGGCGCAGCCTGCCGGTCGCTTCCAAAGCTCAGTTTTCGGCAGTGGTGAGCTCGTTGCCCGATTTTTGCATACAATTGCCGCATTTGTAAACTCATTGTGAAATCACTTGTCTACATTTTTTATATATGTTAAAATGTGTTCACAAAACTTTAGGCGGTGATTATATGAGAAAAATTATTGTTGCCGATGACGAAATGCGTATCAGAAAATTAGTCGGCGATTTTTTAAAAAAAGAAGGCTTTGAGCCTGTTGAGGCAGAAGACGGACAGCAAGCATTGGATCTTTTCGAGAAGCTTCAAAACGATGTTGCTCTCATGATAGTTGATATTATGATGCCCGAATATAACGGCTGGGAGGTCTGCCGTAAGATAAGAGAAACCTCGGACGTGCCGATCATTCTGTTGACGGCGAGAAGCGAAGAATTTGACGAGCTGACCGGCTATGAAGCCGGCGCTGACGATTATGTCACAAAGCCGTTCAGCCCCTCGGTGCTTATGAAAAGAGTCGAGGCTCTTTTGAGAAGAACTGACGGAAAGACAAAAGCAAAAAGCGGCAAAGCGATTTGCAACCTCGTTATAAACGAAGAAGCCCATGAGGTACACTTAAACGGTACTGAGCTTGAGCTTACGCTTAAAGAATATAATATTCTGCAAAAGCTTATGGAAAACCCCGGCAGAGTATACAGCAGAGAACAGCTTTTGGACAGCATTTGGGGCTATGATTATGTCGGTGATGTCAGAACTGTTGACTCCCATGTCGCAAGACTTCGCACAAAGCTCGGCTCTTGGGGCAACGAGCATCTCAAAACAGTATACGGTATAGGATATAAGATCGAGGACTCATCAAATGAATAAGCTCAAGGAGTTTGCCGTAAATACATCGGGTATTCGCAATCGTCTGTTTTCTCAGACGATTGCTATTGCATTGGCTTTTTCGCTTTTCGGTATATTTATAAACAACGCTTCTACCGAAAAGCTCTTTATAAACAGAACAAAGGACGAGATGCTTGAAATCGCCGAAAGGATACAGTCCTATGACCTTTTCAGCACCGATTATTACGGCGACATCTCCGAGCTTGAATCGGTGACGAACGCTTATATTGAAATATATTCGCTCTTGACGGATACTACGATATACTCAACGAGAAATAATGAATATCTTTACGGCGGTCAGTTTGAGCATAATGACACTAAGGATAAGCTTCTTAAAACGCTTGAGCCGCCGAAATTAGACGAAATCAGTGATGACGGTTCTTTTTTCGACATAAAGCAGGAAATTAAAGGAACGGCAAAATACATCGTATATAATTCCTTTGCAGGAGATTATTTTGCGTTCAGAATATATGAATCGCTTGATGTTGTTGAGGGTACGGCAAAAGTTGTTGTTGATTTTATCAATATACTGTGTGCTGCGATATTCGTGCTTATCACATCGGTTTTGATAATCTACGAAAATCTCTTTATCAAGCCGATACTTACCGTCAATCAAGTCACGAAGAAGATGGCACAGCTCGACTTTTCCGAGAGGTGTCCGAAATCGACGCTCAGCGAAATAAACGAGCTTGGAAGGAATATCAATCACCTATCCTCAGCTTTGGATATGTCGCTTGTCGATCTGCGTGAGAAAAATAAGCAGTTACAGCTTGATATTTATAACGAGCAACAGCTTGACAAAGCTAAGACCGAGTTCATCTCCAACGCTTCACATGAGCTGAAAACTCCGATTTCCATTATTCAAGGGTACGCAGAGGGTCTTAAGCTCGGAATCAACGACGGCGACGACGTTGACGAATACTGCGACATAATAATGGAAGAAGCTCAGAAGATGAATGTGCTTGTCATCAAGCTTTTAGAGATCTGCCAATACGAAAGCGGCGCACATAAGCTTCGAAAAGAAAGCTTCAATATTCTGTATGTGACCGAGAGTCTGCTGAATCCGAGAATCAAGCTTCTCAAGGAAGACGGCATAACTCTTTGCATCAACATAAATCCCGAATATAAAGCGTATGCGGATATATCGAGCATTGATACTATCATAAATAACTACGTTTCAAATGCCGTCAGCCACGTCGGAGGATTAAAACTTATTCTTGTCAACTGCAAGGATATGGGCGATAAATACCGATTCAGCGTTTATAACAGCGGCAAAAATATAGCCGATGAGGATATCGGAAAAATATGGGATAGCTTCTACCGTGCCGATAAAGCGCACAGCCGAGCTTCCGGTCGTTTCGGTCTCGGACTGTCATTTGTCAAATCCATTCAAGAGCTGCACAACAACGATTACGGCGTTTTCAATCGCCCCGACGGAGTTGAATTTTGGATCGACATTGACAAGGCTAAACCCAAAGTAGACATTTAAAACTTAGAATTTCATTCAATATAATGTGTGTGCTTTACGCTCACGCATTATATTTTTATCTTATTGACAAAAGCAGAACCTCAAACGTTCGCCGTTTGAAGCTCTGCTTGTTTTCGTATCTATTCGCCGTTTCTGCTGTTCACGGTAACTTACATATTTTCCAATCGAAATAAATCTTTCCGTAAGCACTCATTTCAGCGTACGGAAAGATTTTAAAAGCACTTATATTATTTTGCCACAGCCGAGGCTGAAACGTTGCCTGAGGTGTCGTATGCGTTGATTGAATAGATGTCGCTTAATTCACCGTCGGCATCTGTGAAGCTGAGAATCGGATCGCCGTACATACACTCAACACGGGTGAGGAACTTTCCGTTCTTCGTTATGCGGTAGTATGCGATACCCATATCGTCGGCTGAGCCGTTCCATGTTAAAACAACGCCCTCATCACTGTCTGTTGCGCTGAATTCGGTCGGAGCTTCCGGTGCGTTCTTTTCGACCGAATATCCGCTTTCAACATACTTTCTGTATGCCTCAATGAATCTTGAATCGACTTGATTCGGACTGAGGTAATGGTTATATGAGAACGTAATAATGTTGTCGCAATAACGTGAAGCGATGTCGAGCTGATAAGCGAATCTGTCCATTGTGACGGGAACGCTGAGTGTGTTCTCCGTTGCGGGAGGAAGTCCGATTCCGCTGATTATTGTCTTTTCACGGGCAAGCTTAAAGCTCTCGCAATTTGCCCAAAGCTTAATATCGGCATCGGCATTATCAATGACCGATCTGTAAAGCTTCCAGTTCTTTTCAAGCTCGTCGATCTGCGTGAATGCCGCACCGACTGCGTCCTGCGGTGCGATTATGTCGCCGTCTCTGAACTTGATTCGATCAACAAGTCTCGTCCAAAATGTTAGAGCATCAAATGTTCCGAGAGAAACATAATTTGTATAGAACGGACTCATGACAAGCGGAAGCTCGGGGCATACGACATTCATTTCGTCTATAATGACATTTACACCGTCTGCAAGCTTTGAAGCCGATGTTGTCTCCCAAATAATATTGCTGAATTCCGGAGTGAAATAGAAGCCGCAAAGTGTGTCTTTATATTCCTCACCGTAGCGTGTATAGATATCCTTAACGAGAGATGCCGCTATCCTGCAACATTCGTCGTACTGGCTTGTGAAGCCGCCTTGATACCAGAAATCCTCAAAAAGAGAAAGTCCGATATACACCTTGATACCTGTTCCTTTACACGCTTTGAGAGCCGCCTCAACTATATTCTCTCCTCTTGTGGCGTCGTCAAATTCGGGCAGATCTATATCATAATAAACTGTCCATTCGCCGCCTGCCGACTCCATTGTTTTTTCGGCAACGCTCTGAATTATCAGATGCTCGATGCCGTCACGCTTCATAACATCAATCTCTTTTTGCCACTGCTCATCGTCCCACTGAACGCCGAGCCATGACTGCAAAAATGTTCCCGTGAACACAGGCTCTGTGCGTCTTTCCGGAGTAGCCGTACCGGGAAGAAGTGCAAGAACAAATGCCGTGATAACGGAAATAAGCCTCTTGATTAACGAAAAAATCATATAAATTCCTCCTAACTTTATTCTAAATTTTACCACACGTTAAAGTGACGTGTCAATATGTTTGAGATAATTTTGGGTTTGCGGTAGCGAGCGAAGCGAGCGTAACGGCGGCTGTTCGTGTACTCCGTAGCGC
>CAYZOU010000027.1:0-27074 GCA_964480405.1 uncultured Faecalibacterium sp.
TCCATTTTTTATTGTTTGCTATAATTAATTGTATGGGCTCTGTGCCCCTACGGCTGTGGCCGCGGCGGGCGCGGCGGCAAACGCTTCTTCACTTTGCGAAGAAGTCCGCCGCCGCAGGCGGCGGACTTCGCCGAAGGCGAAACCTTTTGCCGCCTCGCCCACCGCTGACACGTCCCCAAGCGCACAAAAATCTCCCGTCGCAGTCCGAAACCGCTGACGGGAGAAAACATTAAAATTTGTCCTTCATCCTGTCGAAAAAGCCTTTTTTGTCCTCGGCCGCAGTGCCGTCATTGATGTTGTTTTTCGGCTTGTTCGGCAAGCTGTCATTGAATTTCTTGAGCATATCCTTTTGCTCACGGTTGAGATTCTTCGGCACGTCAACAACGATCCTTACAAATTGATCGCCCTTTGTCCGCTGATTTACACGCTGAATACCCCTTGTGCGAAGTCTGAACACCTCACCCGGCTGCGTTCCGGCAGGAAGTTCAAATTTGACCTTGCCGTCAAGCGTCGGAATATAGAGAGTGTCACCTAATGCCGCCTGAGCAAATGTGACCGTCTCATCAAGCCAAACATCATAGCCGTCTCTTGTGAAAAACGGATGAGGTCTGACATTGATGCGTACAAGTAAGTTTCCGTTCGGTCCGCCGTTTGCGCCCTTGTTGCCTGCACCGCTGAGTTGAATAGATTGTCCGTCGTCAATGCCGGCAGGTATGTTCACTTCAACCGTACTGCGATTGGTCATGAAGCCCGAGCCTTTACATTTTGAACACGGATTCGTTATGACCTTGCCCTTGCCTCCGCAGGTCGGACAAGTCTTTGATGTGTTGATAACGCCGAAAGGTGTCCTCTGTTGAGCCGTGACTTGACCCGAGCCGTTACAGGTCTTGCAGGTGTCGGCATGAGTTCCCGGAGCAGAGCCCGAGCCGCCGCACTTGTCGCAAGCATCAACCTTGTTGACGGTAACAGTTCTCTTACAGCCCTTTGCGGCTTCCTCAAATGAAACCGTTACACTTGTCTGAATGTCGCTTCCACGTCTCGGTGCGTTCGGATTTGAACGGCGACCTCCGCCGCCACCGAATCCGCCGAACATACCGCCGAGTATATCGCCGAGATCAAACTCCATGCTGTCGCCGAAACCGCCGAAGCCTCCAAAGCCGCCGAAACCGCCACCTGCTCCGCCTGCCCCGTAATTAGGATCAACTCCCGCATGACCGAATTGGTCGTAGCGCTGTCTCTTTGAGCTGTCGGACAGCACTTCGTATGCCTCGTTCGCTTCCTTGAATTTTTCCTCGGCTGTTTTGTCACCCGGATTAAGATCGGGATGATACTGCTTTGCCATTTTTCTGTAGGCTTTTTTTATTTCATCGTCACTCGCCGTTTTGCTTACGCCGAGCACTTCATAATAGTCTCTTTTATCTGCCATAAATAAGTATCCTTTCACACATAGGACAGCTTCCCGTCACTTGCGCTTTACAAGGCACATGGGCGGATATCTGTCCGCCCTGTGCCGTTGATTCATTATATATTATTCAGCGTCAGTGAAATTTGCGTCGGTGTATGTGCCGCCGTTACTCTGATTCTGATCGAAGCCTGCGCCCATGTTCGGATCGTATCCGCCGTTCATGTTCGGATCGCCCTGCGGATTCTGCGCCTGAGCCGCCTTATAAAGCTTCTCCGATATCTCATAGAACTTAGCTTGGAGAGCTTCCTGCTCACTCTTGATAAGGTTAGTGTCTTGACCCTTGAGTGCGTTCTTGAGTGATTCTATCTTAGCTTCAAGATCCGACTTGTCGGCTGCGTCAAACTTGTCACCCTCGTCAGCGAGTATCTTCTCACACTGATATACCATCTGATCGGCACCGTTTCTGATATCTATTTCCTCACGGCGCTTCTTATCTTCTTCGGCGAACTGCTCTGCATCTTTAACAGCCTTGTCAATATCATCCTTGGACATATTGCTTGATGCTGTGATTGAAATTTCCTGAGCCTTGCCTGTTCCGAGATCCTTAGCGGAAACATGAACAATGCCGTTAGCGTCAATGTCGAATGTAACCTCGATCTGCGGTGTGCCTCGTCTTGCCGGAAGAATACCGTCAAGGTGGAACATACCTATAGACTTGTTATCCTTGGCGAATTCTCTTTCACCTTGAAGAACATTGATCTCAACCGAGGTCTGATTGTCTGCCGCTGTTGAGAAGATCTGGCTCTTCTTTGTCGGAATGGTTGTGTTTCTCTCTATGATCTTTGTGCTGATACCGCCCATTGTCTCAATACCGAGTGAAAGCGGTGTAACGTCGAGAAGAAGCAAGCCCTTGACGTCGCCGCCGAGAACACCGCCTTGGAGAGATGCGCCGATAGCAACGCACTCATCGGGGTTGATTCCCTTGAACGGATCTTTGCCGATAAACTTCTTGATAGCCTCATTTACTGCGGGGATTCTTGATGAGCCGCCGACCATGAGTACCTTATCAATTTCACTTGTATTTAAGCCGGAATCGGAAATAGCTTGACGAACGGGGCCCATTGTCGCTTCAACGAGATCGGCTGTCAGCTCGTTGAACTTAGCTCTTGTGAGCGTAGCTTCAAGGTGCTTAGGACCTGTTGCATCGGCTGTGATGAACGGAAGTGAGATAGCCGAAGTCGTAACGCCGGAAAGCTCGATCTTGGCTTTTTCGGCGGCTTCCTTGATTCTCTGCATAGCCATCTTGTCGCCTCTGAGGTCGATGCCCTGCTCGCTCTTGAACTGATTGACGAGCCAGTCCATAACTCTCTGGTCGAAGTCGTCACCGCCGAGACGGTTGTTACCTGCCGTGGCAAGAACCTCCTGAACACCGTCGCCCATTTCGATTATGGAAACGTCGAATGTACCGCCGCCAAGGTCGTAAACCATGACCTTCTGATCGTTTTCCTTGTCTATGCCGTATGCCAATGCGGCTGCTGTCGGCTCGTTGATGATTCTCTTAACTTCAAGTCCTGCGATCTTGCCTGCGTCCTTTGTCGCCTGTCTTTGAGCGTCTGTGAAGTATGCGGGAACTGTGATGACCGCCTCGGAAACCTTCTCGCCGAGATAAGCTTCTGCGTCGCCCTTGAGCTTCTGAAGTATCATAGCCGAAATTTCCTGCGGAGTGTAAGCCTTACCGTCGATATTTACCTTGTAATCCGTACCCATCTGTCTCTTGATGGATGCAACTGTTCTTTCGGGGTTTGTGATTGCCTGTCTTTTTGCGACCTGACCGACGAGTCTTTCGCCTGTCTTTGAGAACGCTACGACTGACGGCGTTGTTCTTGCGCCCTCGGCGTTAGCGATAACTACAGGCTCGCCGCCTTCTATAACGGATACGCATGAGTTTGTTGTACCTAAATCAATACCAATAATCTTTGACATAATAAATTCCTCCGATATTTATTTATATTATACTTTGATTAATTTGCGACCTTGACCATTGCGTGTCTTAAAACTCTGTCGCCGAGCTTATAGCCTGTTGAGAAAACATCTGTGATAACGCTTTCTCCGAGGCTTTCGTCCTCGCAGTGCATGACTGCGTTGTGAATCTCCGGATCAAATGTATCTCCGGGCTTTCCGAACGCCTCAACTCCCAACTTTGTCAGCAAGGAATTGAAGCTTTCAAATGTCATTTCAACACCTTTTCTGTATGCGTCAAAATCTGCCGAGTCGTTCATTGCGGCTCTTTCAAAGTTATCAAGAACGGAAAGTATCTCAGTGAGCACCTTAGCCTTGCTGTCACCGAAGATAGCATCCTTTTCTTTCTGAGTTCTCTTTCTGAAGTTATCATATTCGGCGAGAGTTCTCATATGCGCTTCCTTTGAAGCGGCAAGTTCTTGCTGAAGCTTTTCGATCTCAAGCTGTTCCTCGCTTTTTGCCTCGGTAGCTTCCTGAGCTTCTTCCTCTGTCTGAGCCGATTGCGTATCGTTCATTTTTTCATTCTTTTCATTCTTTTCATTCTTTTCTTCTGCTTGCTTTTGTTTTTCTTTCTTTGCCATCACTTCATCTCCTCTATTCGTCATTGTCAAGTGTATCCGTTATAAGTCTTCCGACAAGATCCGTTATAAATCTGATTTTCGGTATCAGCCCTGCATAGTCGATTCTTGTCGGCCCGATAATTCCTATCGCTCCGCCGTCATGACCTTGGATAGAATATCTTGAAATTATCATTGTCGAGTTTTCAAGCTGTCTATACATATTCTCTGCGCCTATGACGACCTGTAGGCTGTTTTTCGCAGATGACATTACCCTTTCGAGCTTGTCATCATCGGTTAAGAAGTCAAGCATCTCGTACGCATTGGAGCTATATTCCTTATGGCTTAGAAGGTTCTGTCTGCCGTTGAGTCTGACCTCCGCCTGAACCGCTTGATTCGCAAGGTCGGAAAGAACAACAAAAAGCGGCGACATCGTCAGCGCATTCATACCGAGGGAAGCGACCAGCGTCTGTATCATGACCATTCCGATGTCGGCGACGGGCATTCCGATAAATCTTTCATCAACGATCTTTCTGAATTCCTCGCTCATCTCCTGTGTCAAAGGAGAATCAAGCTTGCAAACGCCGTCTTTAATGATACCTGTCGAGGTCATTAAAACTATCATCGCTATTCGGCTTCCTATCGGAACAAGCTCAACTCGCTTTACGAGTGCTCCTGCATCCGTCGGAGTTGTTGCGACTATCGTGCAGTTAGTTATTTTCGCCAAAAGCTCGCTCGCTTTTTCAAGAAGCTTTTCCGGATCGCCGATATTGTTTCCGATCGCTCGGATTATCTGCTTCTTTTCGTCCTCATCGAGTGCGCCCTCATCCATAAGATTATCAACATAATACCGATAGCCTTTCTGTGTCGGTACTCTTCCGGCCGAAGCGTGAGGCTGAGCCAAATAGCCCATTTCGGCGAGATCGGACATTTCATTTCTGATCGTTGCCGACGAAACGGAAAACGGAAGATAATCCATCAAGACCTTTGAGCCTATCGGCTCACCGGTCGAAACATAAAGCTCAACAACCGTTGACAGTATCTTTTTCTTTCTGTCTGTAAGCTCCACTCGCCTCACCTCCTTTTAGCAGTCTCAACCTTTGAGTGCTAACTCATGTTCATAATATACTACCGGTGCTAACATTTGTCAAGGGTTTTTGCAAAAATTTTTATATTTTAATATAAACCGACGGAGTCTGTATTTTGAAAATTTGTTTTATATCTGATATATCAACACAAAAAATTGAGTGGGCAAAGCACCCACTCAATATGCATACATTATATTATAGTCATTATTTTGTTCCGAATATTCTGTCGCCGGCATCGCCGAGACCCGGAATAATATAGCCGTTTTCGTTGAGCTTTTCGTCAAGTGCGGCGCAATAAACGTCAACGTCGGGATGAGCCTTTGTGAATGCCTCGATTCCCTCGGGAGCGGCAATGAGACCCATGAACTTGATACCCTTGGGATTGCGAAGCTTGATTTGTGTGACGGCATCAATAGCCGAGCCGCCTGTGGCGAGCATGGGATCGACAACGATGACTTCTCTTTCCGAAATGTCTTTCGGCAGCTTGCAGTAATATTCAACGGGCTTGAGAGTTTCCTCGTCACGATAGAGACCGATGTGACCGATTCTTGCCGCAGGGATGAGCTTTGTCACGCCGTCAACCATGCCCAAACCGGCTCTGAGGATCGGAACTATTGCAAGCTTCTTACCTGCCAAGGTTTTTGATGTTGTCTTGCATATCGGAGTCTCGACCTCAATATCCTTTGTCGGAAGATCTCTTGTTATCTCATAACACATGAGCATTGCTATTTCGCTGACCAGCTCTCTGAAATCCTTTGAGCTTGTATTCTTGTCCCTCATAAGAGTCAGCTTATGCTGAATGAGGGGATGATCATAAATTGTTACCTTTGACACTTTTCACAAGTCCTTTCATTTGCTTAATCGGTGTATACCTATTTAATTATAATCACAAAAGCGACATTTTTCAACACTAAATGAATTTTTCTTTATAAATTATCCGTTTCGTTTCGGACAAACTTTCATACAAATTCCACAAACAGCGCCTCTGCCTATATGCTTAAAGCTTTTTTTCATATAATTGCTGCATTTTTCGGGGTCGAATATTTCTTCCCGTTTTGTGTCCGGTGTCCATAATTCACCGCTTATTGCGTTCGCAGGGCAGGCATTTGCACAAATTCGACACTCGCCGCAAGAACAGGTCATGACCGTTTCGGGAGGCTCAAATTCGCAGTCGGTGAAGAGTGTACCCAAACGGACACAGCACCCGTAGTCCTTATGAAAAAACATGGAGTTTTTGCCTATGCTTCCCAAACCGGCAAGTCGGGCGGCTTCCTTATGGGAATATCTGCCCTTGTAGTTCCAGCCGTCTTTGTTGATGCTTTGCGAGGCGGCGACGGTTATGTATTTGTAGCCCCTGCTTTGCAGGAAAAGACCGGCTTGCAACAAAAGTCTGTCGATGAGTGCGTTGACCGACCTGTAATGATTGAAATATGTATGTGTCGGCTCGTCGCTTATCTCGTCAACTATCGCTTCGGAAAGTCTGACAACAATGCTCACGGCGAAATTAAGACCCGTATCACTGTCGTTTATTTCGGCGAATCCGACATCGCTTGCGCCTTGGCTTAAAAGATACGCTTTCAGCTCGTTTTGTATTTCCATATCAACCTCATAAATCGAAGATGTTCAATCCCGTGTCGCTGTCCTTTATCCTATTGACAACATTTTCAAGAGGCTCAATGAACATCTCGCAGGTAGCTCCGATAACGGCATTTTTCAAGTGACCGCCGTACGCCTTACCCTCGCTGTCACCGAAAGAAGCATGAAGATGAATATAGGTTTCGCCGTTCATCTGAGTGACATTTCCCTCAAGGCTCAAAAGCTCCATAAAGCAGTCAAGCTTTGTCTCGTTATAGTCGCCTTTAGCGAAGTCGAACATTGCAACGGTTGCGCTTTTGACTGCGCCTATGGCATGGACTCTTGCGGATTTGATGTCGTTTTCCTTACAAATTGTCTCAAGTGAGGCAATAATCTCATCGCCTATATCGAGACGGGCAACTATGACGTTTTCGTTTTTGATATATTTCATTATATTTATCCCCTTTCGGTTTTTTCCGAGGATATTATATCACTTTAGAAGCTTATTTTCAACCTGTTTATCTTTATTTCGGTCACATCAACAGCGGCGGCATCGGCACTCCATAGCCCGCTTCCACGGGCTATGGAGTACACGCTGCCGCCGCTCCGCCTGCTTCGCAGGCGGGTTCAAACCATCTCAAGCAAGCTCTGCTTGAAATGATACTTTTCACAAAGCTTTCTCGCCTCGACTAACTTTTCGGGGTCGGGCCGCTTGTTCTTCTTCGCTCTTATCATTATGTTTTTGGGAGAGTGGGCGAAATCTATAAACTCGATCATGTCTACCGAATACCCCATCGCTTCCAAGACAGACGCTCTTATCGAGTCCGTCAACAGCGCCGAAAGTCTCTCCTTGATTATCCCGTGACGGAGCATGATATCCATGTCGCCGCCCTTTTCTATCTGCTTGTTTATCTCATGCTGACAGCAGGGAACGGAGAAAATATGCTTGACATTTTTCTTTATAGCGTATTCGAGCGCATAGTCCGTCGCCGTGTCGCAGGCGTGAAGCGTAACTATCATGTCGATCTTCTCGCCGTAAAGCACGTCCTTTGTGACATCGCTGACGACGAATTCAAGTCCGTCATAGCCGTATTTTCTAGCTATCGCATTGCAGTTTTCCACCACATCACGCTTGAGATCGTATCCGATTATCTTAGCCTTGACCCCACGCTTGACCGTGAAGTAATAATACAGTATAAACGTCAGATAGGATTTTCCACATCCGAAATCAAGCACGGTTATCCCGTCTTTATCGAATTTTGAAAATTCGTCGTCGATAAGCTCAATGAAGCGGTTTATCTGCTTATATTTGTCATACTTCGCTTTAACTATGCGGAAATTCGATGTGAACACGCCGAGCTCCACCAGTGCCGGAATGTTTTCGCCCTCCGAAAGTATATATTCCTTCGCTTTGTTGTGAGACAGGTCTGCTGTTTTCTTGACCTCGTTCTTGCTGACTTTCTTTTTGTATACGCCGGACTTCAGATGATAATGAACGCTTTCATCCTCGGTCACGGCGAGTATCTGTCGGTAATGTCCGTCAAGCTTCGAGGAAAGGTATTGAGAAAATTCGCTTTCTTTCATATTGAGGTGAAACACCTTTTTATCCTTGAAGCGTTCCGCTTGATAGCGTATCTCGCCTTTTATTTTGACGGGCTTTATTATTATCTTCGTATAGTCATCCTTGTCAACAGGCTCGGACAGCACGAGCTTCACGACTTTTCCGAGAGCTTCGCTTATATCTTGACTTAGGTTGCTCATAGAATTCACCTTATCTCGCAAACATATTTTTCAGATTGAGACTTGCCGCATACAGCTCGTTTTTGCTGTAAGAATTGTTTTCATCGGCAAGCACGGCTTTTATCGCTTCCTTCACGGTGCATTGCTCTCTGACCAGCGCATCGACAAGCATTGCCTCAGCCGAGACCGTATGCTCTGTCTTATTGAAGATATAGCTTTTATCTATTTCGACTATCAGTGCAAACTCGCCCTTATCGTAGTTGCCTTTAGCCAAAAGCTGCTCCTTGACCTCGGCAGGCGTTCCTCTGAACGTCATCTCGTGAAGCTTTGTCAAGTCGTTGCAAAGGCACATTCTGCAAACAGCTTCGCTTTCGATAAAGAAATCGACTGCGCTCATGATACGCTTAGGCGACTCATAGAACGCATAGGTCAGCGTTCCGACGCCCTTTCTCATTTCCTCAAGCAGCTTTCTTCTGTCGGCATTTTCTCTCGGAAAGAATCCGTAGAATAAAAATGTACTAAGGTCGAAGCCCGATATTGACAGAGCCGTTACTGCGGCGCAGCAGCCGGGGATACCTACGACACGGACACCGCACTCGACTGCGGATTTTATAAGCTCATTTCCCGGATCGGAAATGCAGGGTGTACCGGCATCGGTTATAACGGCAACGCTTTTTCCACTTTTAAGCTCAGAGATGAAATAAGCCGACTTGCCGTATTCGTTGAATTTGTGGTTTGACACGAGTTTGTTTTTGATTCCGAGTTTATTCAAAAGTATCATTGAGCGGCGAGTATCCTCGGCGGCGATAATATCGCATTGAGTGAGGATCTCTATGCCTCTGGGCGACATATCACGGGAGTTTCCGATAGGTGTCGCCACGATATAGAGAGTGCCGTATTCCGGATTTTCATACATAAAACATCATTCCGTTTCGATTATATTCCGAGATATTATATACTATATTAAATGAAAAGGCAAGAGCTGTGGGGTGCGGATTTTCGGCAGCGAGCGAAGCGAGCGTAACGGCACGGCTGTGCGTACTCGCCGCCGTCAGGCGGTGAGTGCCAAAGCCGTGCCCTGCTGATGTCGGTCGGACAAGATGAACACTCGGAAGCTGATGAGACCGTAAACTCCTCGGTAGTGCACGGCTGACGCCGCCCCGCCCGCCCTGCGGGCTGCCAAAAGCACCCGCTCGGCAAATACCGAACGGGTGTCTGAAGCTATATTTATCTGTCGTTCATTTCTCTGACGTTTATCAAGTGCCGTGCGAGATCCGGCTTGTTTGTGATTATTCCGTCAACTCCGTAGTCGAGAAGCTTCTCGATGTTCTTCGGCTTGTCAACCGTCCACGGGTTGACCATGATGCCGTGAGCGTGGGCTCTGTCAACGTAAGTCTTCGAAACGTAGAGCTCATGAGGATGAAGCGCATCTGCGCCTATGTTCTCGGCGTAAGCGACGGCATCTCTGGAAATGACCCAGCCGAGTCTCTTGTCGGGACTGTATAAAAGCCCCGTCTTGCAAAGCGGCTCGTATTCCTTCGCCTTAACGAGTAATTCCGGATTGAAGCTCGATATCAAAAGTTTGTCAAGCAGTCCGTGCGCTCTGACCATGTCTATCGTCAGCTCAACTATCTCCGCTTCCTTTTCTTCCTTCGGGCTTTTAAGCTCGATGTTGAGTATCTTGAGATCGGCGTTTTCCGCAAGCGTCAGAAATTCGTCAACCGTCGGAATCTTTGTTCCGCTGTATGCAGGCGAGAAGTAGCCGCCGAAGTCAAACTCCAAAAGCTCCTCATATGTATAGTCGGTGATACTGCCCTTGCTGTCGCTTGTGGCGTTGATTGTGTAGTTGTGGCAAAGAACGGGGATCCCGTCTTTTGTCAGATGAACGTCTGTCTCAAAGCCGTCGGCTTTAAGCTCTATCGACTTTTCAAAAGCCGGAAGTGTATTCTGAGGTGCAAAGCAGTTAGCTCCTCTGTGAGATATGATATTGCAACGCTTCATGACTTATTCCTCCTCGCTGTCATTGCTGAATACCGATACAGCGTATGCGTAAACGTTATCGTCCTTGAGATCCTTGGGATCTCCCTCCTTCTCAACCTTGTAATCGGGCACAACACCCGTTCCGTTATAGCTGTCTCCCTTGTACGGCAAAATCTCACCGACAGACAGCAGTAATGCGCTTCCGTTTGTCAGCTTGAATATCTTTTGCATAACGCCGACACCTGCTGTCGTCTCACCGATGACGGTCGCCTTGCCCGTGTTTCTCAAGTCGCAGGCAAGAAGCTCTGCTCCGCCGAGAGTTCCGCTGTTGGTTATAACTACGATAGGCAGGTTTACCGACGCAGCGTCCGATGCGTACGTTGAAAGAGTGTTTCCTTTCGCATCAACGACCGTCGCAAGAGCGTCTGTTCCGTCAAGGCTCGGCACGAAGATGTCGATAACCTTGATAGCCGCTTCAAAGTTGGTGCTCGAATTATCTCTGAGGTCGATTATCAGTCCCGTTGCGTTTTGAGAAACGAACTTGTCGACAGCGCTTTGAACCTGGCTCGCCGTCGTTGAATAGAAGTCGCTGATCTTGATGTAGCCCAGCTGATTGTCCGCTTGAGAGCTGACACTCTGCGCTTCGTAGCCCTTGGCGATGCTGATCGTTTTCTCGGTGTCCTTGTTTTTATATGTGAGGTTGACGGTCGAAAGCTTGTCGCCCTCGAATTTGGCGATCATTTCCTTATAGTTTTCCTTGGTGATCGCTTCGCCGTCAAAGGCTATGATGACATCGCCCTTTTTAAGTCCGCTGACCTCAGCCGGTGAGCCTTCATAGACCTCGGTTATCTTGATGTTGTTGCCGCTTCTTGTGTACGAGATACCTATGCCTGTCATTTTACCCTGATTCTTCGCCTCGTACTTTGCATATTCGTCGGCGGTCATGAATTTTGAATACTGATCGCCGAGACCGTTTACATATCCCTCGGCGACCGACTTGTCGATGCTTTCCTCATCGGTCGTGCCGTAGTAATTCGACTTGATTATGCTTCCCAGCTCCTCAAGCTGAGAATATGTCTGAACCTTTTCGGGCAAATATTTTAAAAGCGAATTGTATATTCCGCTTGATGCGGTCATTGTTATTGAAACGGTGAGCGTTATCGCTATTGCGATAAGCCCTATCGCCGCACCCAATGATATTTTTTTGCTCATATAAAATTGTCCTTTCCCGGATCTTTCGTCCGCTTGCCGTTAATACCGCTGCATTTGCGGTCCGCAACACAACAGCTTTAAATACAGACAAGGCAATCACTCATATGAGAAATTGCCTTTATAGGAATTAGGGTACTGTAACATAGTTTAAAGGATCCTGTCTTACATTATCCTTTCTGACCTCAAAGTGAAGGTGCGGCCCTGTCGATCTGCCCGTGCTTCCGACATAGCCTATGACCTGACCTCTGCTGACCGTCTGTCCTTGGCTGACGATGACCTTTGAGCAGTGACCGTATACCGTGACATAACCGTCGCCATGGTCGATGATAATATAATTTCCGTAGCCGTTTTGCTCGTATGCCACACGAATGACGGTTCCGCCTCTTGAAGCGTATATCGAAGCGCCGTAAATTCCGCTTGCCGCAAGGTCAATGCCGCCGTGGTTACCCGTGCTGCCGAAGATATATCTGTTGCCGAAATGGCTTGTGACGTGTGTTCCGGGGTATTTCAGCGGGAACATATAGTCCGTCGAGGTGTCGACAATGTTCTTATCGGTATCCGTTGAGTGACTTGCGTGAGCCGCAATATAGTCGTCGATCGCCTTTTCGGCTGCCTCCGCCTCTTGCTGCTGCTTGGCGATAAGATTCTTATATGTTGCGCTGTTTTTGTCAAGCGTGTCCTTATATGACTGAGCCTTTGCGTATTGATCTTCAAGGCTCTGCTTTGCCGCTTCGAGCTGACTTTGAGTGCTTCTGAGCTCAGCCTGCTTTGCGTAAAGGCTCTGATTTTCTTCCTTGATCTTTTCTTTCTTTTCAGCCAGTGCCTTAGTTCTTTCCTCATAGGAATCCTTGGAAAGCTTCAGCACCTCTATCTCGGCTTTGAATTTATTTATAAGCTCCGCATCGTTTTCGCTGACACGCTTCATCATTTCAAGCCTTGTCAAAAACGTCGCTATGCTGTCCGAGCTTAAAAGGATCTTCAAGTTCGTGTCCGAACCGGCTATATAAGCGCTTTCGAGTCTGTCCGAAAGTCCGTTATAAGCTTCCTTGACCTTTCTTTCGGCTTTTTTGATTTTGGTGTCAGCCGTGACGATATCGGAATTTATCTGTTCTATCTCGTTTTGATAATTCTTTATCGTGTCCTCGACAGCCTTGACCTGAGAGTCGATGATGTTCTTTTGCTCAAGGAGGTTGTCTATCTGATTTCTCGTGTAAGCTATATCCGCTTCAAGCGTTGCGAGGTATGCTTCTTGGTTATTGATATCCGATTCAAGCGAAGCGAGCTTCTGCTTGTTTTCGGCTATTTTCTGCTGTATAGCCGCCTGCTCGGCTTTAAGCTGATCGAGTGTCGAATCCGCACCGGCGGGTGTTGAGCCGAAGCAAACGCATGAAATAATGAAAGTAAAGCTCAGAAGATAGGATAAAGCTTTCTTTAAAAATTCAGATCTCACTTGCTTCACTTCCTTCTTTTCTTAAATATTTAGCCATTGTCACAACGCTGCCGAATATACCGATGACGAGACCTCCGCATATATATCCGAAAACGAGAACGGGCCAATAGTCGAATATCGAGATCGAGCCGCCACCGAATAGTGTGATGAATGAGGAAAGTGCCTCGCCCTCTACCCTTTCAACACCGTAGGTAAGTCCCAAAGCCAGCAACGCCGAGAATACGCCGATAACAACGCCCTCAACGATAAACGGCCAACGGACAAAGGTGTTTGTCGCACCGACGGATTTCATGACCTGAATATCTATTTTTCTGTATACCATGGTAATCTTTATCGTGTTTGTGATAATGAACACCGAAACGACGAACAGGAGTATAACTATTATCGCACATATCGCCGAAACCGATTTTTGCAAGGCGGTTATCTGTCCGACAAGCTCTTGACTTTCACGGATTGACGATATATTCTGAACGCTCTTTATACTCGCTAAGGTGATGTCGAAGCTTTCGAGATTCGACACCGTGACATGATAACAGTCGGGAAGCGGATTATCCAAAAGGTCGGTGAACGCTTCGGCTTCAACGCCGTAGGAATCAAGCTGATCGGCGAACGCATCTTCCTTTGAAACGAATTCGACCTTTGACACGTTAGCCACGTTTTTGAGATCCTCTCCGACCTTAGCCGTTGCCGCATCGTCGAGATTCTTTTCGACAAAGGCGACGACGACGTTCTGACTTTCGACCTGCTTGACCATGGACTGAATATTGAAAAGTATCATAAGTGAAACGCCTATGAGAAGCAGGCAGGCTGTTAAAACGCTGACAGATGAAAGTGTCATGCTTCGATGTGAAATGAGATTTTTAAGTCCCATCTTCGTCAGATAATTTATATTTATGCCGCCGTTTTTCTGCTTTTTGTTTGATGCCTTGACGACCTGTGTCTTGGTTGACGTAAGCTCCGTCTGTGAAGCTGTTTTCTCTTTCTTAGCCACGTTCGGCACCTCCCTTTACGGTTGATTTCGGGCTGTCCTGAGCGACAGAAGAAGCTTTAGCCGGAACATCGGAAACTATCCTGCCGTTATTGAGAGTTACCACTCTGTGTGAGAACATATGAACAAGCTCCAAATCGTGCGTAACGACTATGACCGTTGCGCCGAGTGCGTTTATTTTGTCAAAGAGCACCATGATGTCCTTTGAAAGTATCGGGTCAAGGTTACCCGTAGGCTCATCGGCGATGATAACCGCCGGATTGTTGACCAAGGCTCTTGCGATAGCCACCCTCTGTCTTTCGCCTTGAGACAGCTGATTGGGCAGGCAGTCCGCCTTTTCCGTCAAATCAACAAGCTTGAGAACATATTGAACTCGTCTTGTTATTTTTCTTTCGCCCATACCGATAACTCGCAAAGCGAAAGCGACATTGTCGTAAACCGTCATTTTCGGTATGAGTCTGAAATCTTGGAATACTATTCCGAGCATACGCCGCAGATAAGGCAATTCACGGCGCTTTATCTTTGAAAGGTTGAAAGGCCCGACACGCACGACGCCCTTATCAACCTTTTCAAGACCCATGATGACCGAAAGAAACGAGCTTTTGCCCGCACCGGATGCACCGACGACAAAAACGAATTCGCCGTCGTTGACAGTGACAGTGACGTCATCGAGGGCTACCGTGTTGTTGGTTTTGTATACCATGCTGACATTTTTAAATTCAATCATATTCTTCTCTTTCCTTTAAATCATTTGCGGTACGCTCCGAGGCCGGAGTGTACCGTCAGCTTGCTTCCCATTGGCAGGATCAATATTTGATCGGGTTTGCGTCAAGATACTTCTTGACCATGAGCGCTACCTTGAAAACGATAGCGTCGTCAAACTCACGAAGATCAAGCCCTGTCAGCTTCTTTATTCTTTCAAGTCTGTAAACGAGAGTGTTTCTGTGAACGAAAAGCTTTCTTGAGGTCTCGGAAACATTGAGGTTGTTTTCGAAGAACTTCTGAATCGTGAAAAGAGTCTCGTGGTCGAGATTTTCGATCGAGCCTTTCTTGAAGATCTCATGCAGGAACATATCGCACAGCGTTGTCGGAAGCTGATAGATAAGACGGGCTATGCCGAGGTTTTCATATGTGATGATCGTTTTCTCCGTGTCGAATACCTTGCCGACCTCAAGGGCTATCTGAGCGTCCTTGAATGAGCGGGCGAGATCCTTGATACCGACAACGGTCGTGCCTATACCTATATAGGCGGTGATATAGAATTCCTTTGTCAATGTGTCTGCAATGCTTCTTGCCAGCTTCTCAAGGTCTTTAAGCTCTGTCTGAGGACGGATCTCCTTGACAAGAACGATATCCGTCTTATTGATGTTGATGACAAAGTCCTTGCTTCTATCGGGGAAAAGACCGAGAATGGCGTCGAATACCGTCACATCGTTCTTCTCGGGAATTCTTATAAGAAGTACGCAGCGCCTTGCTTCGTTGTTAAACGAAAGCTCACGGCTTTTGAGATAGATATCACCTTGAAGAATATTGTCAAGAATAACGTTCTTTATAAAGTTACCCCTGTCATATTTTTCGTCGTGATACTGTTTTATTCCGGAAAGAGAGATAGCGATAAGGCTTGCATAGCGGCCTGCCTGCTCATCGTCTCCGTCAACGAAAACGGCGCAGTCCGACTGCATACTGTTGCCGAAAGCAAGAAATGACTTGCCTGCAAATACTCTTATCTCAAATGATGAAAAGATCTCACCGGTGTCTATATCGCTGAGTTTTTCTCCTATTGTATTAAGCTCGCTGCTTGCGATGATCACACCTGTCTCGTCGATAACGCCGATGTTTCTGTCAATCGCATCACGCATTTGATGAATAACGCCCTGATAGAGTCTGTTTGACATAATGTTACCCCCACGTTTAGTTTTAGTGTTACGTGTCGTTTGCGGATGCGTTATAAACCGCTTTGACACTTTTGGATATTTTAACGAATAGTCCAAAACCCATTTTACACAACTTTTAGGCATTTTGCAATATAAAAGCTTAATTTTTTTATTTATTTTTTATAAAAAGGGGAACACTTTTTGTGAGAATTTACTTTTAGGGCGGTATTTTGAGCCGCTTATTTGGCAGAATAGACATTGTGAAAAATTAACAAAAATCTAACCGGAATGTTTAAACGGGAGGTTTTATGAGTCGTTTGATATTCTAATAAAGAATAATCTTGATAAGGTCAGCCGTCGAACGAAAAGCTCTGTCAAGCGCTCACCTTCCCGTACATCAAAACAGTAGCACATAAATGTGACACACTTATTTCGGCAATTATGCCATCGTGTTAACAAGTAATGAATTAGCAAAAGCCGAATAATATTTCATTTTGCGGTCATTTCAGTGTCAAATTTATATTGTAAAGTGCTTTAAATTGTGTTATCATGTTTAAAACTGTAAGCGAGGCTTTTATATATGAAAAATGAGATGAAAACCGAAAAGCTGTGTAAAGGCGTTACACTTTGCACCTGCAAGACCGAGAGCTTCAAAACAGCTCGGGCAAGCATAAATATAGCCATGCCTCTCGACGACGGAAAAAACGCCGCACGGGCATTGCTGATATATCTTATCTCAAAGACAAACAGAGAATTTCCGACAGTCAAGGAAATGACATCAAGACTCAGTATGCTATACGGCGCAGCCATCGCTCCGTCCGTTATCAAAAGCGGAGAAAGTCAGGTCATAAGACTTTCAGCCGAATGTATTGACGACAAGTTCGCACTGAACGGCGAAAGCATAATAAGCGACACACTGACCTTGATGCTCGATATGCTCTTTTCGCCGAACACCGACGGCTTGAGCTTCAAGGAAAACGATGTCAAGCGAGAAAAGCGGCTGATGCTTGAAAGAATAAAAAGCATGAACGACGATAAGATCGTCTATTCCGCAAACAGACTTATAGAAGAAATGTGTAAAGACGAGGCATATTCCATAAGAAAGCTCGGCACGGAGGACGAGATAAACGCTTTGACGGGCGAGGATATTTCAAAGGCGCTGATAGATGTGCTGCTTCACGCACCGATTCAAATAAACGTCGTCGGAAATTTCGATGAGGAGAAGATAAAAGCGCTCATTTCGGAACGCTTCACCTCTCTTGAAAGAGGCGACATAACCGAGCTTCGCACTCAGTTCCTCAGTCAAGCATACGACGAAAGAGAAATAAGAGAAACTCAAGACGTCAACCAATGCAAGCTTGTTATCGGAATGAGAGCGGGCATGACTTATGACAGAGACAACTACGCCGCACTAAAGGTGATGACGGACATTTTCGGCTCGGGCACTTATTCGAAGCTTTTCACAAACGTCAGAGAAAAGCAGAGCCTTTGCTATTACTGTTCGGCGAAGCTTGACGCAGGAAAGGGCATTATCCTTATTCAAAGCGGAGTTGAAAAGGAAAACATCAACAAAGCGATAAAGGCTATTAAGCATGAATTTGAGGACATGATTCTGGGCAATTTCGATGATGAGATCATAAATTCAAGCAAGCTCAGCATTTGCGACGGGCTTTCGGGCGTTTTGGATACACCTGCCGATATTGATGCGTGGTATGCCGTTCAGCAGACGGCAAGCTATGTGTTCTCACCCGATGAGCTTTCGGAGATGATTCGCCAAGTCACGAAGGAAGAAATCATGACCGCCGCCGCATTCGCAAGCTTTGACACGGTATACATTTTAGAAAGCTGAGGTGGAAAGATGAATATTCAAAAAATCGGCAATGAGCTTCTTTCCGAGGCCTATTATAAAATAGAACACGATTCCGGACTTACGATATATGTCATGCCGAAAGAGAATTACTCGACGAGCTATGCGCTTTTCGGAACGAATTACGGCTCGGTAGACACCGAGTTTTGCAAAAAGGGTGAGAAGCCGGTTCGTGTTCCCGAGGGGATAGCTCACTTCCTTGAGCATAAGCTTTTTGAGTCCGAGGAGCTTGACGCTTTTGAGAGGTACGCCAAAACGGGTGCGAGTGCGAACGCTTTCACCTCGTTTGACAAGACCTGCTATCTTTTCTCATGCTCCGATAACTTTTCCGAATCCTTCGCCATACTCTTGGATTTTGTGAAATCGCCGTATTTCACTCAGAAAACGGTCGAAAAGGAACAGGGCATAATCGGACAGGAAATCAAGATGTATCAAGATAATCCCGATTGGCAGGTGCTTTTCAACCTTTTAAGAGGGATATATCACAATAACCCCGTCAGAATAGATATCGCAGGAACGGTCGAATCCATAGCCGAGATAGATGCCGACTTGCTTTATACCTGCTATAATACGTTTTACAATAACTCGAATATGGCGCTCACCGTTGTCGGCAATGTGACGGTCGAGCAAGTAATCGAAATCGCAGACAAATATCTGAAGCATGAGGATAAGCTCGAGATCGAGCGAAAGCTTGACGGAGAGCCCGACAGCATAAGTCAAGCTTATGTTGAGCAGGATATGCACGTTGAAGTGAAGAAGTTCAACCTCGGATTCAAGGAAGCCGTGCTTGCGAAAACGGATATAAAGCGCAGTGTGCTTATGCCGATGCTTCTTGAGCTTATATGCGGAAAGGCAACCGAGTTTTATTCCGAGCTTATTGAAAGTGAGCTTATAAATTCAAGCTTTTACGCCGAGTATTTCGCAGGCAGAGGCTTTGCGGTGAACATTTTCGGCGGCGAAAGCGACAGCCCCGAAAAAGTCAAGGAGGCTATACTCGAAAGGATAAGCTTCCTTAAAGAAAACGGTATAGACAAAAACCGATTCGAAGAAGTAAAACGTATGAAATACGGAAGCGAAATCAAAAGCTTCAACGACATTGAGACTCTCGCCAACGCTCTTATGAGCGCACATTTCGATGGGTACGAAATATTCGATATATTTGAAGCTTATAAAAATATAACCGTCGACGACGCTCAGTCACTCTTGAACGAATGTTTTAATGAGGACAAATGCGTTCTGTCGGTAATAAAATAAGGATAGGTGATAATAATGGACACTGTTGCAGTACACTTTGCGGGACTTGACAAGGCGTTCAACGTTTCAAAGACGCTTGTTGAGTTCACGTTGCCGTTCACGGACAAGATGATTTCAATTAAATGGTACGGAGCGATAATCGCTTTCGGATTTCTTCTTGCCGTTTTGTTCGGAGGAAGAATCGCATACAAATGGAAAATAAATCTCGACAAAATGGTCGATGTTTTGATCTACGGTACGATATTCGGCATAATCGGCGCAAGACTTTATTATGTCGTATTCGAGTGGGGATATTATTCTCAGCACCCAAGCGAGATAGTTCAGATATGGAACGGCGGTCTTGCTATTTACGGCGGAATTATCGGCGGTATACTCGGCGCATATATCACCTGTAAGATCGAGAAGCTCAATTTCATGAACCTGCTTGACATGGTGGCAATGAGCTTGCTGATAGGTCAAGGCATCGGCAGATGGGGCAACTTCGCAAATCAAGAGGCTTTCGGAACATTCACAACAAAGCCGTGGGGCATGATGAGTGACACTGTCCTCGAATACATACAGAGGAATCCCTCATCGTTCGGACTTGAAAATATGACGAGCGATCAGATAGCGACCTACATTGCCGAAAACGGCTTATACGTGCATCCGACTTTCCTTTACGAGTCGGTATGGTGCTTACTCGGATTTGCCGTGCTTTATATAATTCTTCGCAAATTCAGACTTTTCAGCGGTCAGCTTTTCCTCACCTACGGTGTTTGGTACGGCTTGGAAAGAGCCATCGTCGAGGGACTTCGCACGGACAGCCTTTTCATCGGAAACACGAATCTCCGTGTTTCACAGCTGCTTTCGATCGTTTTAGCGGCGGTTTGTTTCATACTTCTTGTTGCGCTCATTGCCAAATACAAGAAGAATCCTAAGCCCATTGAGGGCATAGATTACTTCCCACCGAAAACGGAAAAGGAGCTTGCCGCCGAGGAAAAGGCCAAAGCCAAAAAAGCAGAGAGAGCAAAGAGAAAGGCGAACAAGGGTGTTGTTATCAGAAACGGAAAGATAGTCAAGGACCCGAAAAAATCCGAGTCGGACAAAAGCGTTAAAACAGCAGAGCCGACCGACGAAGGCGGAACGGAAGATGACGTTAATTGACGGAAAGGCGGTCAGCCTCAAGATAAAAAACGAGATTCGTGAAAAGACGGCTTTATTAAAGGAAAAGGGAGTAGTTCCCACCCTCGCCGTTATAATCGTCGGCGACGATCCGGCTTCACGGGTATACGTCAACAACAAAAGAAAGGCTTGTGAATATATCGGATTTAATTCTGTCGAATACGTTTTGGATTCCGATGCAAGTCAAGATGAGCTTCTCGGATTGATAGAAAAGCTCAACGCCGATTCCGAGGTCGACGGGATACTTTGTCAGCTTCCTTTGCCGTCGCACATAGACGAAAATGCGGTCACGAACGCCATAAGCAGTGAAAAAGACGTTGACGCATTCACGCCCGAAAACGTCGGCAAAATAATGAGCGGCGAATACAATATGCTGCCATGCACACCGGCAGGCATCATGGAGCTTATCGTTTCAACGGGCGAAAGCATTGTTGGAAAGCATGCGGTCGTTGTCGGCAGGAGCAACATTGTCGGAAAGCCCATAGCTATGCTTTTGCTTCACGCCGATGCCACTGTTACGGTGTGTCACTCCAAAACGGAGAAGCTCGCCGAGATATGCCGTCAAGCCGATATTTTGGTTTCGGCTGTCGGAAAAGCCAAATTCATCACTTCGGACATGATAAAAGACGGAGCGACGGTTATAGATGTCGGTATCAATCGAGACGAAAACGGAAAGCTTTGCGGTGACGTTGACTTTTCGGATGCCGCAAAAAAAGCAGGCTTCATCACGCCCGTTCCGGGAGGTTGCGGACCGATGACGATAGCCATGCTCATGAGAAACACATATAATGCAGCGGTCAAGCGCCGTGGGCTTTCGTGAGCCGAGCAGCGAGCGAAGCGAGCGTAACGGCGGCTGTTCGTGTACCCCGAAGCGCTCGCCGCAGGCGAAGGGCGGAGTGGGTGCCGAACAGCCGCCCCGCTGATTTTATTCGGGCTTTGTTCGGGCTTGAAGGCTGATGGGAGTTCGCAGATCGAGCGGATTCGGTTTGTGCCGTGGGGTCGCCCACAGCTTGCCACCTGCAAAAACCTAAACAGTGCCGAAAATGACCTAATGAAAGAAATATGTCATAATTTTAAGCTCGTTGCTATTGAAATTCAGCGCATAAAATGTTAGAATATATTTTAGTCTGTTTTGATCAAAACAGAAAATCCGACACAAGAGGATATCATGGAAGATAAAAAAGTATTTCACAAGCCGACCTTTGATAACATTTCAAGCGAAAAAAAGAATAAGATACTGACCGTGGCTCTCAACGAATTTGCCACTAAGGGGTACGAGAGCGCTAACATAAACACTATAGCCAAGCGGTCGGGTGTAAGTGTCGGCTCACTTTATAAATATTTTGACAGCAAGAGCGATCTGTTCCTGACAACGGTGTATAACGGCATAAACGCACTTGAAACCGTACTTGCCGAAATATCCGGAAGCAAGGACGACGTGATGCTGAAGCTTGAAAAATTAGTCAGAACAGCTGTTGAGTATTCAAGAAAACAGTCGGATCTGATAAAGCTTTATTATGAGATAACTGCCGAAAACAATGCCGAGCTTGTCCGTACACTGTCGAAAAAGATGGAGTCGGTAGCGGCTGAGGTGTATATCGACACAATAATCACAGGTCAGAAGAAAGGCGAAATAAGAAAGGATATCGACCCGAAAATGGCGGCGTTCCTTTTGGACAACATGATAATGGTCATTCAGTTCACCTATACCTGCGATTACTATAGCGAGAGATTCAAGACTTTTGCCGGCAACAACGTGTTCGACAATGACGAAGTCGCAATAGAAAGCTTTTTAAAATTCGTTAAAGCGGCTCTTGAGCCACGATAATAATAAATTCAGTGCGGAGAGACTCTCCGACTTTACCGAAAGGATGAAAAAATATGAAGCACGCAATTACTTATGACATCGGAACAACAGGTGTAAAGACCTGTCTGTTCGAGATCGACGACGAGATCCGTCTCATCGCCGATGCAATGGCAGGCTATAAGCTCTATGTTATGCCCGACGGAGGCGCAGAGCAAGATCCCGACGAGTGGTGGAGCGCAATGTGCGAGACCACAAAGGCGGTCATCGAAAAGAGCGGTATAGACATCGCCGAGATCGACGGTATCTCTTTCTGCTCACAGATGCAGGGACTTGTCCTTGTCGATAAAAACGGCAGACACGTCAGACGAGCCATGAGCTATATGGATCAAAGAGCGAGAAAAGAGCTTAAAGAGGGTATGTCCTACGGCTTACAGATAGCCGGCGCAAATATAATGAAGCTCATCCCCTCGATACTTATCACGGGTGCTGTTTCGTCGTCTGTAAAAGATCCTATCTGGAAATATAACTGGGTCAAGAATAATGAGCCGGAAAACTTTAAGAAAGTATATAAGTGGTTCGACGTTAAGGAAGCTCTCATCTGCCGTATGACAGGCAAGTTCGTCATGACACAGGATTCGGCTTTCGGAACGCTTCTCTATGATGTTAAGAAGCAGCAGTGGAGCCCGAAAATGTGCAGTATGTGCGGCATAGACATAAATCATATGCCGACTCTCATAAAGTCAACAGACGTTGTCGGCGGCTTGACCGAAAAAGCCGCTACGGAGCTTGGCCTTAAAGTCGGTACACCCGTATTCGGCGGCGGCGGAGACGCTTCGCTGATAGGCGTCGGAGCAGGCGCTTCGGCTATGGGCAAAACTCATATTTATATGGGAACATCAGGCTGGGTCTCAACGGTAGTTCCGGCGAAGATCATGGTTGACACATCGGCTATGATAGCTGCTATTGTCGGCGCTTCATCAACCTCGTCAAACTATTTCGCCGAGCTTGAAACCGCAGGCAAGTGCGTTGAATGGGTAAAGGATCACCTCGCTCTTGACGAGATCGGAATTTATCTTCAGAAGCATCACGTTGCCGAAGATCCCGAAAGTGTTTACACCTCTCTTTATACATATTTGCAGGACGTTATAAAGCAAGTTCCGGCAGGCTCAAACGGCGTTATCTTCACTCCGTGGTTCCATGGCAACCGTTGCCCGTTTGAAGACCCGAACGCAAGAGCAACCTTCTTTAACATGAACCTCGAAACAGGCAAGAGTGATCTTATCAGATCCGTTGTCGAAGGTGTATGCTATCACATGAGATGGTTTATCGAGGCTCAGGATAAAAAGGTCAAGACCTCCGATGTTGTCAGATTCGTCGGCGGCGGCGCATTGGGCGAAGCTACCTGTCAGATACTCGCCGACTGCACGGGTAAGACAGTTGAGACAGTTCCCTCACCGCAGAATGTCGGCGCTGTCGGTGCGGCTGTAGTAGTTGCGGCAGGCTTAGGTATTATCAAAGACGTTGATGAAGCCGAGAAGCTTGTTAAGGTCGATAAGGTATACAAACCGAATGCGGCAAACAAAGCTGTATACGACAAAGGATATGAGGTATACAAGCAGATTTATTCAGCCAACAAGAAGAATTTCGCAATGCTCAACGGCTAAGCCGAACATATAAAAACAAAATCCTGCCACTCGGCAGGGTTTTTGTTTGCTATGCTTAAGCATAGCAAACACATTCGCAGGTACACGCTAAGCCACCGTCCGCCCGCTTCGCAGGCGGACTTCAAAAAACGCCACCGACAATCGGTGGCGTTTTCGATTTATTCAACTGTCGATATCTCTATTCCGTCTATCACAAC
This sequence comes from uncultured Faecalibacterium sp., assembly GCA_964480405.1. Taxonomy (GTDB): domain Bacteria; phylum Bacillota; class Clostridia; order Oscillospirales; family Acutalibacteraceae; genus UBA6857. The sequence goes on from CAYZOU010000027.1 coordinate 23,839, forward strand.
GTCGAATGCAGGTCTGTCGCTTTGGTCGCATTTGACCGATGCTATATCATCAACAACATTCATGCCGTCATAAACTTGACCGAATACCGTGTGTCTGAAATCAAGCCACGGTGTTCCTCCGACCGCCTTGTAATTTTCAATCGTGCCGTAAGGGAAGCCTTGATCGCTCATTTCTTCCATCTGAGATATCATTCCACTCGGAACGGCATTTGCCTGTACGATGAAGAACTGACTGCCGTTTGTGTTTCTGCCCGAATTAGCCATTGAGAGCGCACCTCTGAAATTGTGAAGGTCGAGATCGAATTCATCTTCGAACGCTTCACCCCAGATGCTTTCGCCGCCGCAGCCCGTACCTGTCGGATCTCCGCCCTGGATCATGAAGTTGTTTATGACTCGGTGGAATATCAGCCCGTTATAATATCCGTTTTTTGCGTGTGTGACGAAATTTTCAACCGCTTTCGGTGCTTTGTCGGAGAAAAGTCTTATCTTGATATCTCCTCTGTTTGTTTTGAGAAGTGCGACGGTCTCGCCCTTCTGCGGCTTGTCTAACTGTGAAAACATAGCTTGCTCCTTATTTTGATTTCTTTTCTTTTTTCTTAGCTTCTTTTTCCGCTGCTTTCCTAGCTTCTCTTTCAGCTGTGAGCTTGAGTGCGTATGCCTTTTCTTCTTCCTCAAGTCTCAAACGCTCGGCTTCTTCTCTTGCCGCTTCTTCCTCGGCTCTGCGCTTTGCGTCGTCATAGATAGCTACGATCTCCTCATAGCGGCTGTAGTTCTCTTTCTGAGTGAGAAGCTTTCTTGCGTCGTTATACGGCTTTGCGCAGCGAGCGTATACAGAGCTTTCGTCGCTTGCCTTTTTGATTTCTTCGCCGACCGCTTTTTTCTTTGCCTTGAGGTCTGCGATTTCCGCCTTGGCTTTTTCGATGCCGCTTGAGTCCTTGCTGTCCTTTGCGCTGTGAAGCTCTTTGTACGCATCGGTGATCATCTCGTCAAGCTCATCTTCTCGGTTGTAAAGTGTTTCAAAGATCGAGAAGTCATACTCCTCAATTGAGGTCGGATAGTATTTTTTAAGAAGCTTGACACTTCTGATTCTGTCCTTCGCCGAAGAAATACATTCGCTTCTGTAACGCTTTTCGTCCTTCGTGTTTTTACTCATGCTCTTTGCTTTTTCAAGTACGGACGGGTCACAGCTGTAAAGACCTTTGAGACCGCCGTCATAGATTTCCTGTGCGATTCTGACCTTTTCGATAAATTCTTCGGTCTCAAACTTGGCAAGCTCATCCATAACCATGCGTGACGTTTCTATTTCTATGTTGAGCTTTTCGTTGGCTTTGATCTCTTTCTTTTTAAGTCCGTTGCCCGAGACAGGCTTAAGCTCCATCGCCGCATATTCCTCGCACTGTCTGATAAGGTCGATGCCTTCAACAAGCTCTTTATCCGAAAGAGCGTTGTTGCCGTAGTCCTCGAACATGGCTCTTATCTTGAGTATCTTAACTATGCCCTGCTGCTTGACCTCTGTCAGATCATAGAAGAAGTAGGGAACAACATTCAAGAATGCGCTGACAACGGATATTCCTATCATGACCGTCATGACTCTTTCAAATGTGCTGTTATCATATAATACGGAGTAAAGATTCGGATTGCCCGATGCGTCATAAATCGTTGCGCCGAACTGAGCCGCTGCGGCTTCGATTTGGGGTTTGAGAGCTTCAAAGTGAGCCTCGTTGATACCGGCTTTTTCATAGAGCACCGACGGGATAAGGCTGATAAGTGTGGTCATTACCGTTCCGACAAGACCGACAGCTGAGAACATACCGTCGATTCTCTCGCCTGTGATATACTGCTGATAGTCACGGATATCGCCCTGTGTGCTGGGCTCGAGAACCTTTGCGAAGCTTGTAACGATACCGTTGAGATAGAACACGAGAAGTATAAGCCAGATCATATATGACGGCTCTGTGAGGATTATCGGCCACAAGGCGGCGATAAATCCGATGTTAAGCAGGTTCGTGAAAACAAGAACCTTTTTCTTGCCCCACTTCTTGATACAGAACGGTGCAAGTATCATGCCCCACATAGCCGAGTTGCCGTAAAGGGTGAATATCAATGAATACGTTGCCTCGGAGCACGGGTGGCGATAGTTGTATGTCCATGAAAGAATATTTACGAACTGCTGTTCAAGGAAGCCTACCCATGTTGCCGCCGAGATTATCCAGAAATACTTATTCTTGACAACGGCTCTTATGGTGTCGGTGAACTTCATCTTGACATGGTGAGTTTTCGCCTGAATTATCTTCTCCTGCGTATTCGCATAAGCGAGCGTAGCTATAAGCATACCTATTATGACCGCAGGCGGATAGAGATATCTGTAAAGCTTTATGTCATCAAGTCTGCCGTCGGTTATCCATTTTGCCGCTAAGGGTACGATAAGACCCATTATTGACGGCGAAAGAGAATAGACAACGCTCTTAACTGCGGCGACGTTCGTTCTCTCCTGTGTGTTCGGAGAAAGAACATAGATGAGGTTTTCGTATGCGTCGTAGAAGAACATATAGATGAACTGGAAGCCGATGTTAAACAGCAACACGGTTGCACACTTGAGTGTATAGTTCATGTATTCGTACGGCGCCCAAACAAAACCTATGGCAAGAAGACAGGTCGGTATACCCATTGAAATGATATAGGGTCTGTATTTGCCCTTACGGTTTCGTGTGTTATCGATGATGTTCGCTCTCAAGGCGGTAGCCGGAAAGCTTGATATCATCGCTATGACGTAAAGTATGTATATGTGAGTCGGCTTGATTCCGATAACGTTACCCGTTATAAAGTTTCCGACGGAAAGCATTACCTGCTGAGCAACGTAAACGATGAAATACCAACCGATACCGCCGAGAGAATATGACGCTATTTCCTTATAGGTCATGTAATTTCCCAACGGCGGCGTTTTCCAATAGATTTTCAGATTTCCGATAAATGTTGAAGCTTTTTCCTTAAAATTCAATATCATCACCCATTCTTAGTCATTTTATATACACATGACTGTTATTTTTAAGTAGTATACCATAGTTGCGAACGTAATTCAACAAAAAATTCAATTTTGTATACAGTTTTTAAGCCAAAATTGCTATCGCTTTTGAATGAAAAAACCGTACGCTTGGCGTACGGTGAGCGAGCGTGAAGCCGGCGAAAGTCAAACGCAATACGCTCAAAACGCAGGACTGCGTTTTGAGTGCGAAGCA
>CAYZOU010000028.1:0-26109 GCA_964480405.1 uncultured Faecalibacterium sp.
CGCAATCGGCATCGGCTGCTCGACCGTACCCGCACACAGCACAAACACCCACTCACCTAAACCCCCTACATATTATGTCAAGCGCACAAATCGGTGAAAGCAGAAAATTGTATATATTATTTTCGTATTTTATAGCCAACCGCCGAGTTTTATGCTATAATATATTTGAAGATGAAAAACGAATTTTCCGATTGGAGTGCTTTATATGTACGAAATAGATGAATTGTTGAAAAAAGTTAAACGCATACATTTTATAGGTATCGGCGGATCGGGTATGTGCCCTCTTGCCGAGATATTGCATGATTGGGGATATCTGCTTTCAGGCTCTGATAATAACCCCGGTGATAATATTGATAAGCTTCGCTCATTCGGTATTCCTATTGCCATGGGTCAGAGAAAAGAAAATATCGGCGATGCGGAAATGGTTATTTATACCGCCGCTCTCCTCCCCGATAATCCCGAGCTGTGCGCCGCCCGTGAAATGGGCGTTCCGACATTTGAAAGATCTAAGCTTTTCGGTGCTATATCGAGAATGTATACTAACTGCGTGGGTGTTTGCGGCACTCACGGAAAAACAACGGTCACTTCCATGCTGACACAAATTCTTGTCATGGCAGATAAAGATCCGACAGCCGTTATCGGTGGAAAGCTTCCTCTTATCGACTCTCACGGCAGAGTCGGTCACAGCGATACAATGGTCTGCGAAGCTTGCGAATTTGTCGATACATTCCTCGATCTTTCACCGGATGTTGCCGTTATACTTAATGTCGATGAGGATCACCTCGATTACTTCAAAAACCTTGATAATATTATCAAGTCTTTCAACAAGTTTGCCTCCATGTCATCAAAAGCCTTGATCTATAACGGCGACGATGCGAACACCGTGAAAGCGGTCGAAAACACGGAAAGTAAGACACATATCACATTCGGACGCCGAGACAGCAACGATTATTGGGCAGAAAACGTGTCGTACAACAGAGGAGCATTCCCCGAATTTGATATTATCTATAAGGGCGAAAAGCTCGGCAGAGTCAAGCTCAACATTCCGGGTGAGCATAATATCGTCAACACACTTGCGGCTGTTGCGGCGGCGATGTATTGCGGAGCGAGCGCAGAAGAATGTATCAAGGGCGCAGAAGCTTTTTCCGGTGCAGGCAGACGCTTTGAGATTTTAGGCGAATTTGACGGCATTACCATAGCCGACGACTATGCTCACCATCCGAAAGAGCTTGAGGTGACACTCAATGCGGTCATGAAAATGGGCTATAACAAGGTTTGGGCAGTCTTTCAGCCTTTCACTTATTCAAGAACTAAGATCTTATTCGATGACTTTGTAAGAGTCCTCCAAATTCCCGACAGATGCGTTATGACCGAAATAATGGGCTCAAGGGAGAGAAACACTTACGGCATTTATACAAAAGATCTCGCCGAAAAAATCCCCGACAGCGTTTGGTTTAACACATTCGAGGAGGTCACAGACTACGTCGTTTCTCACGCACAAAAAGGCGATCTGATAATCACCTTGGGCTGCGGAGATATATATAAAGCGGCGAGAATGATGGCGAAAAGACTTGAAAACTGAGTTAAGCAAAAAGCACAGAGAACAGAAAAACGTTCCCTGTGCTTATATTTTTCGTTGATGTGTTTTTGATTACAGCGAAGCCACTATTTCACCGACGATTTTTTTCATGTCCTCAAGCTTATTTTCCGTGTCGGCGACAAGCTTAAACTGATTTCTCGCCCTGACAAGATTATGCTCGGGGTAATCCGTTCTGAAATATGTATCGCCGTCAAGATAGTCCATTAAGAATCTCATTCCGCATTCAAGCGTCATAAGCTTCACCGAAAACGGCAAATACTCGATTTCGGCTTTGGTCAAGCATTGATATGTTTCGCTGAGATACCCCTGCGTATAGCTTTTGAACAGCTCAAGATTCAAATAAACCTTATCAAGCTGTGTTTCGTCTTCCTTCGCCGAGCTTGCTCCCGATCTCATGCTATCGCCGAAATCGTAAAGCGATATTCCCGGCATTACCGTGTCAAGATCAATTACACAGAACGCCTCGTTTGTGTTTTTGTCAAATAAGACGTTGTTGAGCTTCGTGTCATTGTGAGTAACTCTCGTCGGTATTTCGCCGTCCTCATAAAGCTTCATAAGAACGCTCATATCATCACACCTGTCCGTGACGAATTTTATCTCGTCTAAACAGGTGTCTTTTCTTCCGACGCTGTTTTTCTCGACACTTTCAAGAAAGTCCGTGTATCTCTTAGGCGTGTTATGAAAATCGGCGATAGTCTCATGCAGCTCCTTGGCAGGATAAGAATTAAGCCTTCTCATGAATCTGCCGAAGGCCACACCGGCGCTTCTGACGACCTCAAGATTTTCGGTCTCGTTGACGGTGAATGAGTTATCCATATAGACGTATACTCGCCACGCTGAGCCGTTTTTCAGTGATAAATAGCTCTTTCCGTCAACTGTTTTGAGAAAGCGCAAGGTCTCTCTTTCCGGATCAGCTCCGCTTTCTTTTATTCTCTTTCTGAGAAAGTGAGTAACACTCGATATATTTTCCATCAGCTCATCGGGATTTTTGAAAACATATGTGTTTATCCTCTGAACCGTATATTTTTTGCCGTCCTCGGTTCCGACAAGGTAAGCGGTGTTTATATGTCCCGCTTTCATTCGGTCAACGCTCGTGATTGGCGATGTTATTCCGAAGCCTTGACAGACCTCAAGTAGCTCGTTATTTTCCATTTTAGATTCTTCCCTTTACAATAAGATGTGCGAAAAGCTCGGGATTATGAAATCCATGCTCAAAATCGCTCATGGGTGCAAAAGTTCCGTAATGCGGTATCTCCGTCAGGTCGCCGCATTTGCAGAAATTGACCCTGTATTCGCCTGCTTCTACTGTGTCGAAGTCATCATATAAATCTCTGAGGAGAGCGTTCGGAATGAATATTTCGCTCCCCCAGTACGAGTCGGTTTTTATCGGAGTGACAGTCGGCTTCTCGCTTGTCAGCTCACTTATCGGACGACGTGTATGTCTTTCCGTTCCGAACTCCGAAAGATACACTCCGAGTGAGTTCGTTTCGACATTCAGATAACCGTTCCCGTTCAATAGGAGAAAAACTTCAAGACAGCTGTCCTTATAAACCGTGTCTCCCATGGTCTTATAAACCGATCTCGGATTTGACTCCTTGCACATGACCAGCACGTACACACCCTCATTTTTAACAAAGCACATTTTCGCATATGCCTCGGGTCTGTATTTTCGCTCGTCTTCCCACTGATAGCAGTCGATGTCCGCCTTGGGTATAAGCTCCCAAGACGGCTTTTCATCATATATATATGTCAAATACTCTTTCATGATTTCACTTTTTTAACGCTGACATCAACAAAGTATTCGCCGAGCGATTCGGCGGAGATCTTGACGATGCCCTTGCCGCTCTTACCCTTTGTTCTGATCCAGAACGCTCTGTCACCGCCTATAAGCGAGAAGTTCTCAGGGCCGATGACCTCAATAGGCCCTGTCGCCTTTACGGTTATTCCATTTGAAGCGAAAGGCATCTGATTGCCGTTTTGGTCAAGCGCTCTGAGCGTTATTCTTGTCACGTCGTAGGTGTCGCTTTCTATCAGCTCATGGCTGTCGGCTTTGACCTCCAAGTTCATATTCGTCAGCGAAGTTCTCGTGACTGTCTTGACGCATTTTCCGTCAATATATCCCTCGAATTTATAGCAGTTATATGAGCCGCCCCAATTTGAAAGATACTTTCCGAAAAGGTCAACAGCGCCCTTTATGCCCTTGCCGCTTGTCAAAACTCCGACAGCTGTCAAGGGATAATACTTAGGCGATATTGTCCAGCCCTTTTTTCTCGCCTCTATCAAAACCGTTTTAAGACAAGAAGCGGAAAACTCGGGTATGTTCTCATCTTTAACAAGGCTGTCACCGATAAAGTCATTGATAAACACCGGCGGATGCGGCAGATGCTTGAGCTGAGTTCTGTCGGGATAAGCGGTCGAAAGATAGTTCCCGTTTTTGTATATCTTGACATAATCGCAGTTTGTGAACGCATATATCTGACCCATTGAGCAAGCCGGATATTCGCCTATATCCATTGAGCAGGATATTTCGAGAACTGGTGTCTCGTCCTGCTGTGAAGCGTAAAGTGCGCCGGCAAGCTTCGGGATACGGAACATATCGGATACACCGTGATAGCATATTCTGTCACCGCTTCCGAAATCCTTATGAGTGTTATAGTCGGACATACACCAGCCCACTGCACCGGAATATCTGTCCGATGAATACATCTTGTTCATTACTCTTGCGTGTCTGAGAGCCTGCTCGACCCTTATCATTTCACGGTCAAAGCTCTTTGTCGGATACATATGTCCGTTATGCTCCGTGATAAGATACGGGGCATTTCCTGCGACAGTCGCAGGATTCAAAAGCGCCTTTTTGCCGCCGCTGTGAACAAAGTCGTTATATGTATATACATCCTCCAAAAGATGAGAATGGGGAATCGCTCTGACACCGCCCGTCTGTCTTGTGTTATCGAGACTGTGAGCTATTTCGTTGGCTTTGACATACAGCTCGTCGCAGTCCGAACCTTCGTTGACACGGACACCCCAAAGGATAACAGAGGGATTGTTTCTGTCACGCATGACCATATCCTCTATATTTTTAAGGAAGTTGTCTCTCCATTCTCCCTCGCCTATATGCTGCCATGAGGGAATTTCCGTGAAAACAAGCAGTCCTATCACGTCACATCTTTCGATAAAATGTACGCTGTCGGGATAGTGGGAGGTTCTGACGAAATTCACACCCAAGCCGTATTTGAGGAAATCGGCATCAGCTTTTTGAGCCGATGCGGGCATAGCATAGCCGACATAGGGGTACGCTTGATGGCGGTTAAGTCCTCTGAGCTTTATATGCATTCCGTTAAGGTAGAAGCCATCTTTTTTAAACTCGCACTCTCTGAAACCGAAACGATAGGTCTTGCTGTCATTTCCGAATGAAAGACGCAAGGAGTAAAGCTTCGGATTTTCGATTGTCCAAGGTAAAACATCCGATACACGCCACTTGAAGTTGACACGCTTTCCGTCGGCTGAACACTCCTGTGTACCTATTATTTTGTCGCCGTCGAGAAGCTCTATTTTAAGCTTGCCGTTTACACTGCGGTTGAATGTGACGTCGCAGTCGAGGCATTTTTTCTCAAGCGTAACATCTTTTGTTCTGATAAAAGTGTCGGCTATGTATTCTTCGTCGACGGTTTCAAGCCAAACTTCTCTGTAAATACCGCCGTAGCAAAGGTAGTCGACGACATTTCCGAACGGCGGAATCTCCTTTCTTTCGGTTGAATCGACCTTGAGAGAAAGCAGATTTTCGCCGTCGTTGAGCTTATCGGTGACATCGAAGCTAAAGCGTGTGTAGCCGCACTTATGCTCGCCCAAATATTCGCCGTTGAGCCAAACCTCAGCGTAATTCGCAACACCCTCAAAGTGAAGCAAAACACGCTTTCCGTCTTGTTTTTTATATGTGAAATGCTTTCTGTAAGCAGAGACAAACTGATACATTTTTTCGTCAAAATCGTTCAGCGGTATCTCCTTGCAGGTGTGGGGAATATCGACCGTGACAAGCTCGCTGTCGTCAAAAGCCGCAAGCATTTTGTCATCGGAATATTCTTCACTGTATTTCCAACCGAAGTTAAGAGAGGTGTTCACTCTTGACATTACTTAGTTTCCTCCGTGTGTTTGTTGAGTACATAGACTCTCGAATCCGTATCTATGAGCATTCTCGTGTCAAAGTTGAAGCCGCTTGAGGCATACGGCTGACCGGGCTTAAAGCCCGCATACATAAGGCAATCGCCCGAAAGAGTATAGTTTTCTTTTTCAGAACGCAGCTTAATTGTGTTTGTCAGGAACTCATAGAACTTTCCGTCGTCCATATCCATTTTTATCGGCATCGGAACATTTATGATCTCGCCGAAAGTCTTTAAATTCAGCAGCTGTGTTCTCGTACACATATCATAAGTCATGTCTTCGTTGAGACCGACAAATTTTATAACGTCGTTGCCCCAGTTGGGCTTTGCTCTGTCAACAAAATAGCCTAAGATCGCCTGTGAGCCGTCCTCCGAGACTATCTCCCACTTGGCTATATCCGACTTAAAGAAGTCGCCTATGCGATAGAATTTTCCGTATTGTAAGGTGTCTCTGTATTTTTTGTAGAATTCTATCTGTTTCTTCACAGCCACTTTTTCAAAGCGGTTAAGACGTGTAACATCAAGCTCATATCCCAAAAGACCGAACGCCGCAACATTGAAGCGATGCTCTATTGAGGACGCTCTGAAGTCGGCGTAAGACGGTGAATCCGCAACGTGCATAGTCATGACCGACTGCGGATAGCCGTATGATGTACCGGACTGAATGAAGATTCTGTCAAGCGCATCTGTGTTGTCGCTCGTCCAGCACTGCGGCATATAGCAGAACATACCGAGGTCGAAACGGTTGCCGCCCGATGAGCAGGATTCAAAGAGAATGTCGGGGAATTTCTCCGTCAGCGTGTCGAGTATCTGATAAAGACCCATAACGTAGCGGTGGAAGATCTCGCCTGTTTTTCTGCCCTCACGGTGTGAGAAAACGTCTGAGAACTGGCGGTTCATATCCCACTTTATGTATTCGATGTTGCCGTAGCGGAAAACATCAATAAGTGCGTTTGTGATATATTCTCTGACCTCGGCTCTTGTTAAGTCGAGTACGAGCTGATTTCTGCCCTGTGACGGCTCATAGTCGTCGGATTTAAGCGCCCAATCGGGATGAGCTCTATAAAGGTCGGAATCGGGAGACACCATTTCCGGCTCGACCCAAAGACCGAACATAAGACCCATTTCGTTTATTTTCTTTGAAAGTCCGTCAATACCGTGAGGAAGCTTCTTTGTGTTGACGTACCAGTCGCCGAGTGAGCTTGTGTCGTTGTTTCTCTTGCCGAACCAACCGTCATCGAGAACGAACATTTCCGCTCCGAGCTCTTTTCCGGCTTTGGCTATTTGAAGAATCTTCTTTTCGGTGAAGCCGAAGAAGGTGGCTTCCCAGTTATTGACAAGTATCGGACGGGGCTTGTTCTTCCACTTGCCTCTGACGATATTCTCCTTAACGAATTTGTGCATATTGCCGCTCATTCCGTTAAGTCCCTTGTCGCTGAACGTGAGAACTGATTCGGGTGTGTCGAAGCTTTCGCCTGCTTTAAGATGCCATTCAAATTCAAACGGATTTATACCGTTTTGGATTCTGACTAAGCCGTGTGTCGATACCTCGGCTCTTGCTATGTGGTTTCCGGAGTAAACGAGGTTAAAGCCGTAGCAGTCACCGAAATGCTCGTTCGCTTCGTCATTCTTGATAACAAAGAACGGATTATGTCTGTTGGAGCTTGTGCCGGTGATAGAGCCGACAGAGCATACACCGGAGGTTAATTTATGCTCATTCTTGCTTCTTTCCTTGAGCCATGCGCCGTCAAAGGTGAGCATTGTCCAGTCGCCTCTCGGAATATCCAACTGCATACTCATTATGGAGTCGATTCTTATTGTATTCTTGCCGGTGTTGATAAGTCTTGCGCTTCTTGTTATGACGTTTGCCTGTTCAAAGACGCTGTAGTAAAGCTCTAAGGTCGCACCTAAAGCTTTATCGCAAAGTGTTACACAAAGTGTCTCGCTTTCGCCGTAGCTTGACGGCAAGCTTTTAAGAGTGGGCTTGAGCACCTTTTCGGCTTTAACGAAGGTGAAATCGCTTGTGAAATCTCCGTTAGCGTGTCTGACCTGCATTGCGGGAAGTCTGTAATCGCCCTTGCCGTAGGTTGAATATTCGAGTGCGATATGATCAAGTGACAGCTTCTTATCCTTTTGGGAATGAGGCGTGGAGTTTGCGTATCCGCAGCCGTGCTTGTCATAAAGATAGGTGTAATCGTCGGTATGAGAAACCTTTCTGCCATAGTAAAGTCCCTCAAGGTGACCCGAAGTCATTGCTTTGAGTATATAGCTTGTGTTTTCTGTCTGTAAGTGAAACGTGTTTTCTTTTCCGAAATAAATCATAACAATTCTCCTCGTTTACGCATCTGTGTATACAGATATCAGCGTATAATTTAACATTATAATTATACTAAATGATAGCCTAACTGTCAAGAAAAACCGCCAACTTAAAACGGGTTGGCGGTCATATTCTTACTTATTCGGGATATTCAGCTTATCCTCGATTATCTTTCCGTCTTGAACTTTAACGATTCGCTTCGCTTGAGCGGCTATTCCGTCATCATGAGTGATAAGAATGACCGTTTTTCCCTCATCGTTAAGCTCTTTAAGTATCTTCAGTACCTCTTTTCCCGATGCGCTGTCAAGTGCGCCCGTCGGCTCGTCGGCTAAGATTATCGGAGGTCTTGCCGCTATGGCTCTGGCTATAGCCACTCTCTGCTGCTGACCGCCCGACATTTGTCTCGGCAGATGGTTTTTTCTTTTTCCGAGTCCGACTCTTTCAAGCGCAGCTGTTGATCTTTCGTGTCTTTCCTCTTTCGGCATTCCTCTGTAAGCAAGCGGAAGCTCAACATTACCCTGAGCTGTCAGCGACGGGATAAGGTTATAGCCTTGAAAGACAAAGCCGATCTCCTCGTTTCTTATCTCCGAAAGCTCGTCGTCGGAAAGATTGCTGACGTCTCTGCCGTCAAGATAATATTCGCCGCTCGTGCACTCATCTAAAAGTCCGAGCATATTCATAAACGTACTTTTTCCCGAGCCGGACTGTCCGATTATTGCGACAAACTCGCCCTCGTCAACCGTCAGAGAAACGCCGTCTAAGGCTCTGACCTCGTTTTCGCCGGGATTATATATTTTATACACATTTTTTACTTCAACAAGATGTCCCATACTGCACCTCCGAATATGGCTTTGAGCTTTTTATCTGTTATATCTTACATATTTTACTTCAAAGCAAGACCTCGGTCAATGCTTTTAATAAAATTTAAGCCATATTTAAAAGCCTTTAACGCTGTTATATTTTGTCCGCCGCTTCTTTGAGCTGAATTCTGCAACGCTTTTTCACTTCCTCAAACGGCAATCTTTCTTCGTTCGTCTCAATGATTCTGTCTATTCCGCCGGCTTTCGCTTCACTGAGCGAAATTTCACTGACACCGACTATCGCCGTCACGGGTACACCGAGCGATATCTTCGCCACGGTGAACGGCACTTTGCCCTGCAAGCTTTGAGAGTCAAGCCTCCCCTCGCCCGTTATGACGATATCCGCATTCTTGAGTTTTTCTTTAAACCCACAAATTTCAAGCACGGTTTCCGCACCGCTTTTAAATTCGGCAGACAGATAAGAGAGAAGCGCAAAGCCCAAGCCGCCTGCCGCTCCCGAGCCCTCGGCGAGTGATTTATCGTAGCCGAGTGTATCGGCTGTTATTTTCGCAAGGTGCATCAAGCCTTTGTCGAGAAATTCGACCTGTTTTGAATCTGCGCCCTTTTGAAGAGCGAAGACATACGCCGCACCGTTTTTTCCGAAAAGAGGGTTCGTGACGTCGCATAAAGCCGTTATTTCGCAGTCGCCGAGTCTTTCATCAAGTCCCGACAAGTCAACGGTTTTTATTTCGCCGAGCCTCTCGCCCGTTGTGACTTTCTCTCCGTCTGAGGTGAGAAAGCTCGCTCCCAAGGCGGTCAGAAAGCCCGTTCCGCCGTCTGTTGTCGCACTGCCGCCCAAGCCTATGATAATTTTCCGTACGCCCCGACCGAGTGCGTCAAGCAGCAATTCGCCCGTACCGAAGGTTGAAGCGTTCATAGGCGCTTTTTCTTCAAGCAGAGGAAGTCCGCTTGCCGCCGCTGTTTCTATCACCGCAGTGTCTTTCAGCAAGGCATAGCAGGCTTTGATTTCCCGTCCGATCGGATCTGTCGCTTTAGCTTCGATTCTTTGACCGCCCAGCGCATACAAAAAAGCATCAACCGTCCCCTCACCGCCATCGGCAACGGGGATAGCTTCACAGACGATATTCGGATATTTTTCCTCAAGTGAGCTTTTGATCATCTCGCAGACCTCTATGGAAGTCAGCGTACCCTTGAACGAGTCGGGCGCAATGACCGCTTTTTTAATATCAGTTTTCATTTTGTAATTTATACGTTTCGATTTTTTCGCCGGCTTTGACCACCTTTGATGCTATGAAATTGAAAAGCTTGCTGTCCGAGCTCTCGTCCTCGAAACAGACCCACTCGCCGTTTTCCGCTAAATAGTAAGATGAATTTCTGTATTTTTCGCCGTCGGCTTCGACTACCGTTTTAATTGTTCTGTTCACTCTGTTGGCGATATAATCGGCGACTGCGTTTTCAAATTCATCAAGGCTTTCGTAATCGCAAGACTCCCATGATGCCTCATCATCGACAGATGCATAGAGATATTCTTCCTTGCCGCTTTTCATAGTGCATATTTCAAGCATCAGCCTCATGTCGTCCTTTGAGCCCGAAAAAGCAACGGTGAAGCTGTCATGCTTTATAAAATCGGTGATGCCTGCTTTTTCACAGACAGCTTTTGTGATTTCGGCAACACAGCTTTTTTCTCTCTCGGCGTTCTCTCCGCTATGCTTCGAGGAATGGAATAATTTTAAGTTGCTCATATATATCTCTCCTTTTAAGATGATAATTCATTCTATCACAGAAAACATTTAAATTCAAGAACACAGTCGGGGCATACCACATAAAATAGTATTGAAATTTAAGTATCAACTACTTAAAGCTTTCAAATCTATTTACAGGAGGTATTATTTGTGGATAACAAAGGCTTTAGTTCCTGTGACAGCACAAGGATCAAAGAGGCTGTCTGCATTGACACCAACAGAGTTTACGACTCCTGCGCCGACAAGGACTGTCTGAGCGATCTTCGGCTTATATTCACCGACAGAGCTCAGTGCGTCGTTGATCGGGCAACCTCCGTCAGATGCCGAGGCGCCGAGGTCATAAACGCAAGCATCAACGTTGAAAGCGTGCCGTTCAACAGAGGCTGCTACAGCGTTGATATCACCTATTATTTCAGAGTGACGATCGACGTTTGCACTTCCCCCTGCGCCGCACCCGAAACCGTATGCGGTCTGACGACATTCTCCAAAAAGTGCATACTTTACGGCTCGGAGGGCAACGTCAAGGTGTTCACAAGTGAGCAAGGCGCAAGCGAATGCGGCTGTGACAATCCGGCAAGACTCAGCTCGACCGCACCCAGAGCAAAGGTACAGGTCGTTGAGCCGATATGTCTTGAAGCGAAGCTCTGCACACCCAAGGACTGCATGGAATGTATACCGGAAAGCGGTATTCCCACCTGCATATGTTCTCTTTTTGACGGTCAGTTCCAGCCGCAGTCAAAAGAAAACGCTGTCAAGGTCACGCTCGGAATCTTCACCATTGTTCAGCTCGAAAGAGATGTTCAAATGCTGATTCCGGCATACGATTTCTGCGTGCCGACAAAGGAATGTTGTATTGACACTATGGACCCATGCGATACATTCAGGAAGATACATTTTCCGATTGAGGAATTCTTCCCACCTAACTGCAAGAATGAGAAGAAGTGAGAAGCCGAACCCGCCCGCAAAGCGGGCGGAACGGCGAAGGCGTGCACCCCGTCGCATGAAATGCGACGGGGTGCCGTATTCGCCGTTGAGAAACCGAAAAAAGCAGTAAGTTGAATTTGCCGGTAGACTTCAAATCGGATATATGGTATACTTATTTTAAGCAGATATTAAATATACATATTAGGTGATTTTATGAGGAACAAAAACAACAAGCATTTAGGCATTGAGATCGACCCCGAGCTTCACTACAAGCTACATTATATTTCAAAATACGAGGGCAGATCGGCTAACGGACAGATACTCTATCTTATAAGAAAGTGTATCAGAGAATTTGAAAAAGAAAACGGAGAGATAGAATTCCCTCAGCAATAAAAATATCAGTCGCAGGCATTCGATGTCTGCGACTCTTTGTTTAATTCTGCAAAATCTTCAGATATTTATCCAGCCGTGTATTCACATATCCGGCAAAAAGCTTTTCCATTGCCGAAAGATCATGTTTCACATAGTATTCATCAAAAGCATTGTAGTAAGCCATTCGATCCGTAAACTTAATATCAATCGGAGGGAATCCCGATTTCATCAGCTCCAGATTCACAAGCAATCTGCCTGTTCTTCCGTTGCCGTCGATAAATGGGTGAATCCCCTCAAACTCAATATGAAAACGAGCGAGCTTTGTGACGGTGTGTTCCGAGCTGTTCGCAAAATCACGCAAAAGCTGTTCCATCTTTTCTTGAATAAGATAAGGCTGTGTCGGCTCATGTTGCGCTCCCATAATGCGAACAGGAACACGACGGTACACACCACGGTCGTCCTTTTTATCCGCAAGAACAAGATAATGGATTTGCTTGATTACTTGCTCACTTATCGGAACATTGTCACTCACAAGCTCACGGACAAACTCAAAGGCTTCCTTGTGTCCGACCGCTTCCATGTGGTCTTTCAGTGGCTTTCGGTCAATCGTCAAGCCACGGAGAACGAGATCTGTTTCCCTCAAGGTCAGAGTGTTGCCCTCGATGGCATTGGAGTTGTAGGTATACTCAACGACAAATTCTTCATTCAGCCGTTCGACTTCACCCTCGGTCAGCGGTCTGCAACGGTCAAGTTCAAGCTTCTTTCTGTCAATCTGTGCAAGAACGCTCTCCTTGGATTTATATCTTCCGTCTGCCGGCTTTTCGGCATCTATCGGTATCTTCCAGCCACGTCCCTCTTGATATGCGCCGACAATCTTCCCCTCAGCGCAAAGCACACGGATACGTCTATCGGAAATTCCCCACTTCTCGGCAGCTTGCTTTACGGTCATAAACATAGTCTATTCCCCCTAACTGTATCTATTCTACCATGATATCGGAATAATATCAACAGTATCGGAATAATATTTTGCGATTTAGTGGAATAATGTATGCGCTTTTGTTGGCGCAACCCGCCCGCAAAGCGGGCGGAACGGCGAAGGCGTGCACCCCGTCGCATGAAATGCGACGGGGTGCCGTATTCGCCGTTGAGAAGTGCGATCAAGAAGAAACCGAAAAAGCTAAGCTCACTCGACCGTGACGGATTTGGCAAGGTTTCTAGGTTTATCTATGTCGCACCCTCTGTCTTTAGCAACATAATAAGCCAAAAGCTGCATAGGTATAACTTCCAAAGAGCCGACAAACAGCTGATTCGTTTCCGGTACTGTCAGCCAAAGGTCAACTCCGTCAATTTCGTTCAAGTGCTTTTCGGTCGTCACGCATAGCACCGTTGCTCCCCGAGCTTTGACCTCCTTGATGTTATTGGCGGTCTTTCCGAAAAGCTCATCACAGCAAGCGAGTGCGACAACAAGTGTTCCGCTTTCTATCAACGATATAGTTCCGTGCTTCAGCTCTCCTGCGCTGTAGGCTTCCGAATGAATATAGCTTATCTCCTTGAGCTTGAGCGACGCTTCAAGTGCCGTTGCGTAGTCGATGCCTCGACCGATAAAATATGCGTGTTCGGCTTCTTTGAAAAGCGATGCCTTTTCTTTGACGGTGTCATGCGATTTCAAAGCTTCTTCTATTTTATCGGGAATAGATAACAAATCAGATATCAGCTTTTCGCTCTCCACACTGCATATTTTTCCAAGCTTTTCTGCGATATATACGGCTAAGAGATATATCACACAAAGCTGTGATGAGTACGCTTTGGTTGTTGCGACAGCTATCTCAGGTCCTGCTCGGGTGTAAAGTATGCTGTCGCTTTCACTCGCTATACTGCTTGAAATGACATTGACCACCGACAATACATATGCACCCTTTGATTTTGCCGTTCTGAGCGCCGCAAGGCTGTCCGCTGTTTCTCCGCTTTGCGATATGACGATAACGAGAGTGTCGCTTCCGACTATCGGATCTCGGTATCTGAATTCGGATGCGATATCGACCTCCACCGGAATACCCGTCAGCTTTTCGATGACATATTTTCCGCTCACTCCCACATGGTACGCCGAGCCGCAAGCTATTATTACGATTTTCCTAACGCTTTCAAGTCTTGTCTTGCTGAGACCTGCTCCGTCGAGTATGATCTCGTTTCCGTTCTTAATTCTCGGCGAAATTGTCGATTTAACGGCATCGGGCTGCTCAAATATCTCCTTTAACATGAAGTGCTCGTATCCGTCTTTTTCAGCCGAATATATATCCCAATCAATATGCACTTCTTGCTTTTTTACGTTATTCAAATCTTCATCATAAAAGCTCACCGAATCTCTTGCTATAACGCCTATCTCGCCGTCATCAAGCTTATATATTTTGTCCGTATAGCTTAAAATCGCCGGTATGTCGGAGGCGATAAAGTTTCCGCTGTCACCGACGCCGACAATGAGCGGACTTGCTTTGCGTACACAGACAAATTCATCGGGGAAATCTTTACACAGAATCCCCAATGCGTATGAGCCTTCGAGACAATCGACCGTTTTCTTTACGGCAGGGATAAGCTCGCCGCTGTAATTCATTTCAAGAAGATGAGCGATAACCTCTGTATCCGTTTCGGATCTGAATTTGAAGCCCCGTGAAATGAGCATTTCTTTAAGCTGCAGAAAGTTTTCGATTATGCCGTTGTGGACTACCGCAAAAGTTCCGCTTTGACTCAAGTGAGGATGTGAATTTGTGTCGGACGGTTCTCCGTGCGTTGCCCAACGAGTGTGACCTATTCCGACGGAGGCTGACAAAAATTCGTCTCGGTTTCGCATCTTCTCTTTAAGAGCCTTGAGCCGACCCTTAGACTTGATAACGCTGATGTTTCCGTTTCTCATAACAGCTATGCCTGATGAATCATAGCCTCTGTATTCGAGCCTTTCAAGCCCCGAAAGCAAGTATTCGCTTGCGTTTTTGTCACCGATATAACCGATAATTCCACACATAACAAAACCTCCGTTGATCTGTCTAATTTAATTTTACGGACTTTATTTATTCATTATATGTGATTTTTTCCAAAATATAAGCACCTGTCGAAAATTGACAGGTGCAAAGTGTTTTGGTATGGAAAGCTTGAAGCCGATCAGCTTTCAAAATCATATTCATCTTCGTTTTTTATCATGAAAACGTGAAAAACTTTTTCGAGAATACCGTCATCGGTGACACGCACGTAATTCTCTTTTCCGTTGACTGTGATGATTCGGAAGATATCAACAAATCCGTCACTTTCGGGAGCGCACAGCACGGCGTACTCAATATTATCAAGATTAACGATATCGAGAAAATCATAAACAGCGGTCACACCATCGGTGTCGGTGACGGTGACTGTCGGGTCAAGCTCCTCGTCGTTGAGCTGATCTAAAAGTTCAGACATATGCTTCCTCCGTTTTATCAAAAGTACGCCGAAATGAGTGCTCGGCGTACCTTTTATTTCGATTTTATCTTCCGATAGCGCTGAGCTTCTTCATCGGCTTTTTTCTCTTGTATTCTTTCTTGTGCTTCTTGCCGGTCTTTTTGGGCTGATCGTTGTTATAAAGATAGCCGAAGATGAGGCTTAAAATAAAGATAACAATGAATATCGCCATAACGATATAGAAGCCGTAAGAAAGCTGAGCTATTTGAATCTTCGAAAGAGCCGAGCCGAGAGTGGACAGTGCGTTATCCTTCGTCAGCTCACCTGCCGCAGCGGTCGCCAATGACGAGAGCGCAACCTGAGGCTCGTCGCCTGTCAGACAGCCGAGTGCTTTTGAGCCGCAGCCTGCCGCAATGACAAGAATTATCAAGCCTGCACCGGAAAGCACAGCCTGCGGTGCGTGAAGATTAGTGCTTGATGAAAGCACGGCGATGGCAATTGCCATTAAGACGGCGATAGCAACGAGAACAAAGAACGCTATCGCAGGCTTAAGCATGGGATCAATGACCTCCATAAGAGCGGAATTGTCGCCGCTTTCACCTGTGCCGCCGCTTCTTGATACCAATTCCTTTATAGCTTCAAAAATCGAATAGCTATAGGTCTTGGTAATGATAACAGCGGTTATGGTGAATGTGAAAAACTTCAAGAAAAATGCGCAAAGAACCGAACCAAAGCCGAGAACGGCTGTTGAAATTCTGTAATATAAATTCATTATATTTACCTGCCTTTTTTATTTTTTAGCTTGGAACGATGAGTTCAAAGCCACTGTCCTATTGAATATTAGCTTGTTTTCGTCGCTTGAGGTGTCAACGCAGAAATAACCCTGTCTCATAAACTGGAATACATCACCGGGCTTTGCGTCTTTGAGTGAGCCTTCGACAAGGCAATCGTTAAGTACAACAAGCGAATCGGGATTAAGATTCTCCGTGAAGCTTCCATGGCTCTCGTCAGAGGGATTTTCGACGTTGAACAGTCTGTCATAAAGTCTGACTTCGCATTTCACGCTGTCTGCCGCACTTACCCAGTGAAGCGTTCCCTTGACCTTTCTTCCGTCGGGTGAATCTCCGCCCTTGCTGAGTGGATCATAGGTGCAATGCACTGTTGTCACATTGCCGTTTTCGTCGGTGTCATAGCCGACACACTTGACGAAATATGCGCTTTTAAGTCTGACTTCATTGCCGGGGAAAAGTCGGAAATACTTCTTGACAGGTTCTATCATGAAGTCCTCCTGTTCAACATATATCTCCTTTGAGAATCTAACCGTTCTTGTTCCGAGCTCGGGCTTATTCGGGTTGATCTCGACCTCGATATCCTCGACCTGACCGTCGGGATAGTTGTCGATTATGACCTTGAGCGGACGGAGAACAGCCATAGCTCTTTGAGCGTTGATATTAAGATCGTCTCTGACGCAGGCCTCCAAAAGTCCGAAGTCAACTACGCTATACGCCTTGGAAACGCCTATCCTCTCGCAAAAGTCTCTTATTGCCGCCGCCGGATAACCTCTGCGGCGCATACCACTGATAGTGACCATTCTCGGATCGTTCCAGCCGTCAACTATCCCCTCATTGACAAGCTGTAAGCACTTTCTCTTGCTTGTCAGACAATAGTTGAGATTCAGACGGGCAAACTCAATCTGTCTTGACGGGTTATCAAGCTCAAGCTCCTTTAAGAACCAATCGTAAAGCGGTCTGTGATTTTCAAATTCGAGTGAGCAAAGCGAATGTGTAACGCCCTCTCTTGTATCCGAAAGCGGATGTGCAAAATCATACATCGGATAAACACACCACTTGTCGCCTGTCTGATGATGTGAAACGTGAGCTATTCTGTAGATGACCGGATCACGCATATTCATATTCGGTGAAGCCATGTCTATCTTCGCTCTGAGCACCTTTGCACCATCGGGAAACTCTCCGTCTGTCATTCTTTGGAACAGCTCCAAATTCTCCTCGATCGAGCGGTTTTTATATGGGCTGTCCTTTCCCGGCTCTGTGAGAGTACCTCTGTATTCTCTTATCTCATCGGCTGTGAGATCATCAACATAAGCCTTGCCCATCTTGATAAGCTTCACAGCGCAGTCATAGATGAAATCAAAATAGCTTGAAGCGTAAAGCACCTTGTTCCATTCAAAGCCCAACCACTTAATATCCTCCTGAATGGAGTCGACATATTCCGTATCCTCTTTTGTCGGATTCGTGTCGTCAAGTCTTAAATTGCATACGCCGCCGTATTTCTTGGCGGTCATGAAGTTTATGCAGATAGCCTTGGCGTGACCGATATGAAGATAGCCGTTCGGCTCGGGCGGAAAACGGGTCTGAACATGATCGTAAGCGCCGCTTTTAAGATCTTCATCTATAAAATCGTGTATAAAATTTGATATCTTAACTTCTTCCATAGCTTCTCCTTTCGTCAGCATGAAAATTCGGATTTAGCTTTATTTATTCTGTCAAGAACTCTGTCTCTGCCCAAAAGAGCCATAATTGAGCAAAGGTCGGGGGTGTTTCTTTTTGACGTTATCGCAAGTCTTACAACGGTCGAAACATCGCCGACGTGACCCTTGAATGAGTCGGGGTTCTTCTTGTATTCCTTGACGTTCGGCGTGTATCCCAAAGGCTCGCAGATATCCTTGAGCTTTTGGAACCATGCGTCCTTGTCGTCATTTTCGTCATATACTTTTTCGTATGCTTCGAGTATCTTCACCGCATCGTCATTGCTTATGTTTTCGGGAAGCTGAGGCTTTTCATCGAATAATTCATCATAGAAATACTTGCAGTATTCTCTGACCTCGGACCACTTGGCGATGTCCTTTCTCGGCTTTGCCGTTCCTCTGTCGATTGAGAAGATTCCCTTTGCGTATTCTTTGTCACGGCTTAAAAGCTCGAAAAGCTGTTCATCATAGCTTTCAGCCCATGTCAAGATCTTTTCAAGAACGGTGTCGGCATCCATGACGGAAATAACGTTTTTGCTGACATCGGTGAGCTTGACAAGATCAAAGAGACAGCCGCTTGAGCTCATTTTCTTTAAGTTGAATTTGAACGAGAAAAGATCCTCTTTCGGATTCGCACGTCTCCAATCCTCAAAGTTCGAATTGAGAAGCGTCAAGAGATATTCAAGCAAGCTTTCTTTCGGGAAGCCCTCCTGAACAAAATAGCTGACCGCCGCTTCGGGGTCTTTTCTTTTGCTGAGTTTTCTTTTCGTGCCGTCATCCTCGTCGATTTTCATGACCTGCGGAGTATGAGCGTATTTCGGCACTTTGAAGCCGCAAGCCTTGAAAAGAGCTATATGCTTCGGAACAGACGAGATCCATTCCTCGCCTCTGATAACGTGAGTTGTCCTCATGAAGTGATCATCGCATACATGAGCGAAATGATATGTCGGTATTCCGTCTGACTTTAAAAGGACTTCGTCTATTATGTTCTCGGGCATCTCTATCTTGCCTCTGATAACGTCGTCGAAAAAGATTCTCTTATCGCTGCTTCCGTCGCTTCTGAAACGCAAAACATAAGGTACGCCGGATTCGATCTTTGCCTTTTGCTCCTCGAAGGTGAGGTCTCTGCATTTCGCCCACTTGCCGAAATAGCCTCTGATGTCCTCGCCCTCTTTTTCCTGCTTTTCTCTTGTTTCGTTAAGCTCCTCGGCTGTGCAGAAGCAGGGATAAGCGAGGCCCTGTTCAACGAGTCTTTTCGCAACGGCTTTATAAATGTCAACTCTCTTGCTTTGAGTATACGGGCCGTAGTCGCCTTTTTCGGTTTTGAAGCCCGTTACGCCTTCGTCAAAATGAACGCCGAACGAATCAAGACCCGTTATGATAGCCGAAACGCCGTCATCAATTTCTCTCTTTTTGTCGGTGTCTTCGATTCTGAGATAAGCCACGCCGTCTGTCGCCTTAGCTGTCAATACGTCAACCAATGCGCCGAAAAGACCGCCGATGTGGAGATATCCCGTCGGAGAGGGGGCAAAACGTGTCACCCTTGCGCCCTCTTTCAGATTTCTTTGAGGGAAACGCTCCTCAAGCTCTTCGGGTGTGGTCGTGATATCGCCGAAAAGCAGTTGAGCAAGCTTTAAATTATCGTTCAAAATTTACACTCCTTCTCATTAAAGCAGGTGCAAAATGCACACACCTATACACTATAATAATACAACTTACATTATCGCAAAAAAATCTCAGTTTAGCAAGAGCAAACGAAGATTTTTTTCAGCTTTTTGCAGGGATTTTTATCCTTTTTCGGTTTCATCGGGCTTTTTTTGCTTTTGAAACAGAGTTATCAAGCCAATTATGAAGATAAATCCGCCGAAAAGCTTTGATAAAAGTGTCGGCTCAGTCAGTCTGACGACAAGTGAGCCGACAGCTACGCCTATCAAGCCGCCCAATATTAAGTACGCACCGACCTTGTACTTAACGAGCTTATTCTTAATGTTTATAATGACCGAGAGTACCGCACACGGAATAAAGAACAGCAGGTTTGTCCCTTGAGCTGTGAGCTGGTCGGTATCGGCAAACAGCGTCAGATAGATTATCAGAACACTGCCGCCGCCAAAGCCCATTGAGCCTAAGAGACCCGACAGAAACGCCGCAATGTATGTTATCATTTAAATATCATTCTCCCTCCTGCCCAAAGCATAAACACGGCAAAGCACTTTTTCAAAACAGTATCGGGAGCTTTCTTGAGCATAAGTGAGCCGACAACAGCTCCAACCAGACCGAGCGGAATAAACTTCGCCGCTTCGGAGATGTCGAGCGTACCTTGAAAATAATATATCACGCAGGTCACAGCCGTCAGCGGCAGTATCACGGAAACGGCTGTCGCCTGCGCTTCCTTTTGGCTGAGCCCCGCCTTTGTCAGCATCGGCACAACTATCATTCCGCCGCCTGCGCCGAAAAGTGCATTGATAAATCCGACCGCCGCACCGCCGAGTATCAGCCACCGCTTTTTCATAAAATCACCCTCTTTATTTATTTGCGGTTTATATGGCTTTAATACGGCTCGACGGCAGTTTTTTCGGCTTAATTTTAATTTTATATTGTTTTATTGCGGAGTGTTGTGGTATACTTTTTATATAATTAAACGGCCTTTAGGCTGAATTCAATGTTTGATATTACTAAGGCGGTAATGAAAATGGAAGAAAAACGAAATGTATATATCGTCGGTCACAGAAATCCCGACACGGATTCGATTTGCTCGGCGATAGCCTATGCGGATCTTAAAAACCGTGACGGCGGAAATTATCAATATACACCGACAAGAGCGGGTCAGATAAACTCCGAGACCGAATACGTTCTTAATTATTTCGGCATGGAACAGCCACTTTATCTTAACAATCTCGGAACGAGAGTTAAGGAAATGGAGATAAGAAACGCACCGACCATCAAGCGTGACCTTTCTTTGAGAAAGGCTTGGCAGCTTATGGGCAACGTCAAATGCGTGACTCTCCCGATAGTCAACGATGAAAATATCCTTGAGGGACTTATCACGATTCAGGATATCGCCACATCGTATATGCAGGAGTTGAGCGCTTCTATTTTGTCCGACGCTAAAACGCCATACAGAAACATTGTCGAAACGCTTGACGCTCAGATGATAGTCGGAGATATAGACGCTTGCTTCGACAAGGGCAAGGTCATTATTTCTGCGGCTAATCCCGACGTTATGGAGGAATACATTGAGAAAAACGACATGGTCATTCTCGGCAACAGATATGAGTCTCAGCTGAGTGCGATAGAGATGGAGGCCGGCTGTATCGTCGTCTGTCTCAACTCGCCCGTTTCAAAGTCTATCAGAAATCTCGCCGAATCAAGCGGCTGCACGGTCATCGTCTCACCTCTTGACACTTACACCGTCGCAAGACTTCTCAACCAGAGCATGACCGTCGAATACTTCATGACGAAAGACAATCTCGTCACGTTTGACCCCTACGATTACACCGACAGCGTAAAGACGGTCATGTCGACAAAGCGTTTTCGTGACTTCCCCGTAACCGACAAAAGCGGTCACTATCTCGGAATGATATCAAGACGTAACCTCTTGGGTGTCAACAAGAGGGCGGTTATTCTCGTCGATCACAACGAGGTCACACAAGCTGTTGACAATATAGAAAACGCAGATATACTTGAGATCATCGACCACCACAGACTCGGCTCGATACAGACGATAGAGCCTGTATATTTCAGAAACGAGCCCGTCGGCTGTACGGCAACGATAATTTGGCAGATATATAAAGAAAAAGGTTATGAGATACCGAAGAATATCGCCGGACTTTTATGCAGTGCCATACTTTCGGATACTCTTTTATTCCGCTCCCCCACCTGCACCGTTTTGGATAAGATAGCAAGCGAGGAGCTTTCGAAGATAGCCGGAATAGACTGTGAGCAGTTCGCCATAGATATGTTCACGGCAGGCAGTAATTTGAGGCAAAAGACCGCCGAGGAGATATTCTATCAGGATTATAAAAAGTTTGACTTCGGCGACACGACCTTCGGTGTCGGTCAGATAAGCTCAATGAACGAGAAAGAGCTTAAAGCGATAAAGAAAAAGCTTACGCCGATGCTTAAAAAGGTTTGTCAGGATAAGACACTCGACATGGCGTTCTTTATGCTGACGGATATTTTAAAGGAGAGAAGCGAGCTTCTTTGCTACGGTGAGAATGCTGACGGGTTTATCTTTGAGGCTTTCGGAAGCAAACCGGAGAACGGGTCGATATTCCTTGAAAATGTAGTTTCGAGAAAGAAACAGCTTATCCCTGCATTCATGAACGCTGTCAATAAAGAGAACACGTTGGCATAAGCCGAATCGGACAAGAGATAAAAAACCGCCGCATGAGCAGTTCATGCGGCTGCTGTTTTATTCTGTTTAATCGGTCACTATCGACTTTCTCTTGCCGTTTTTATTGCGTGGGTACTCCCGTATTCTGACGACAAAGTCGAGGTTTATAGCTTCAAGTGAGCCGTTGTTTTCCACAAGCAACGCATTGTCGGTCACTTCTTTGATTATACCGCTGACCTGTCTGTCATTGAAGGTATAGATCATGCAATCTTTGTTTATAAAATTTAATGCCAAGGCTTTCATTTTCGGTTTTTCTCCTTTTTTTCTCAGATTTTTCACGGCGATATAGTTCTTCGATCGCTTTTTGCTGACATAAAGTATAAATATAACGATAAATATGACAAAATATGCGCTGTTTATGTTGACCACCTCCGTTTTCGGTACGCTCGGGTTGCGGGTCATTTCGGCTTATAATAAAATGGGTGAGCCAAAGCCCACCCATTTAAAATATGATGAAATTATTTAACCATATTTGCGATTTCTTCTGCGAAGTTTTCGGTCTTCTTCTCTATACCCTCGCCCTTTGCGAAACGGGTGAAGCCCTTAACCTTGATATCTGCGCCGAGATCCTTAGCTACCTTTGCAACATAACCTGCAACAGAGCCGTCAAAGAGATCTGAGCGAACGAAATCCTGATTCATGAGGCAGTTTTCGGTGTAGTACTTGCCGATCTTGCCGTCGACGATCTTCTGAAGAACTGCTTCCGGCTTTGAAGCCATCTTCGGGTCTTCCTTCATCTGAGCGACGAGGATCTCCTTTTCCTTATCGAGAACCTCAGCGGGAACTGAAGCTTCGTCAAGGTATGAGGGGCTCATAGCGGCAACCTGCATTGCAACGTTCTTGCCCATAGCCTCGAATTCGGGCTTAGCAGCTGTTGCATCGTCTGTATCGAACTCAACTAAAACGCCGACTGTGCCGCCCATGTGGATATAGGTAGCAACCGGTGCAACTGCACGAACGAAACGGCGAACCTTCATGTTCTCTCTAAGAGCAAGGAATACCTCCTGAACAGCCTCTTCAACTGTCTCGTTGCCGTCTGAAACTGTAAGCTTAAGCAGAGCGTCAAGGTCTGCCGGATCCTTCTCAACAACAGTCTTAACGATCTGTGATGCAAGACCTACGAACTTCTCGCCCTTAGCAACGAAGTCTGTCTCGCAGTTGATTTCAACAAGTGCGCCTGCCTTGCCGTCGCTGTAAGCTGCGACAACACCCTCGGCTGCAACTCTGCTTGCCTTCTTAGCTGCCGATGCCAAGCCCTTCTCACGAAGAACATCAATAGCCTTATCAATGTCACCGTCTGTCTCGACGAGTGCCTTCTTGCAATCCATCATGCCAACTCCGGTCTTTTCACGAAGGAGCTGCACGTCTTTAGCTGTAAATGCCATAATAAAATCCTCCTGTATCAAAAGATATGAATTACTTATCTGAAATAAGGCGGATATGAATATCAAATCCGCCCGTTGTGTTCTGATTATTCAGCAGCGACTTCCTCAGCCTCTACTGCTTCAGCTGATTCTGCAGCCTCAGCCTCGGGAGCGTTCTGCTCGCCCTGTCTGCCCTCGATGATAGCATCAGCCATTGCGCCTGCGATAAGTCTTACGGCACGGATAGCGTCATCATTACCGGGGATAACATAATCGACCTCATCGGGATCGCAGTTTGTGTCAACGATAGCAACGATGGGGATACCGAGCTTTCTTGCTTCTGCGACGGCGATCTTCTCCTTGCGGGGATCGACGATGAATAAAGCAGCCGGCTGCTTCTTCATTTCCGTGATACCGCCCATGAACTTCTCAAGCTTCTCGATCTCAAGCTCAAGCTTTGCAACTTCCTTCTTCGGAAGAAGCTCGAATGTTCCGTCTTCCTTCATCTTCTTGAGCTGTTCAAGTCTCTTGATTCTTGTCTTGATAGTGTTGAAGTTTGTCATCATACCGCCGAGCCAACGTGCGTTAACGAACGGCATACCGCAGCGAATGGCTTCTTCCTTGATGGAATCCTGAGCCTGCTTCTTTGTTCCGACGAAAAGGACTTCGCCGCCCTGCTCCGATACTTCTCTGATGAACTTGTAGGCTTCTTCGATCTTCTTGACCGTCTTCTGAAGGTCAATGATGTAGATGCCGTTTCTTTCTGTGAAGATGTATTCGCCCATTTTGGGGTTCCATCTTCTAGTCTGGTGTCCGAAGTGAACACCTGCTTCGAGTAACTGTTTCATAGATACTACTGACATGGTTTTTATCCTCCTTAGTTTAACCACCGCACAGTTCTGATTTGCAACGATCCGACGGACCGCACCGACAAATAATTCCTATGCGTGAGTTTTAGCCTTGATAGTATATCACACAGCAAAATCAAATGCAAGAAAAAAGCGAAAAAAATTGTAAATTTTTGAAAAACGTTTCGCACCTATCAGCCGCCGATATCTGACCTGTTTTCGAAATAACACCGAGTCGTACGGGAAAGAAAGAGCGTGTTTTAGCTTAGATGTCGAATTTTAAACCTTTTTAATAATATATTTTGTATAATGTGTTGACATGATTATAAACACATTATATAATATGTTTACGAAATATGAACAGGAAGAAAGTGCGGACATTTTTATGACACAGCTTTATTCATTATTTTTGGCTATCCTTATGTTTATTATTCCGTCTTTGAATATTCCCGAATATTCACCGGACACCGAAAGCCAAAAGACTAACTACACTAACATCTTCGTTCACGGCCTTTCCGGCTGGGGAAGCTACGATCTCGCCGACAAAGCTATGCCTTATTGGGGAATGAGCGGCGGCAATCTGATGACCTACCTCACAGCAAGAGGCTATGACAGCCGCTCGGCTTCTGTCACGGCAACGGCAAGCGCTTGGGACAGAGCTTGTGAGCTTTACGCTCAGCTGACGGGTACAAAGACCGACTACGGCAAGGAACATTCCGAGCGTTGCGGCCACGAGCGCTACGGAACGGATTACACCGGTAAAGCACTCGTTGAAAAATTCGACAGCAAAAACAAGATCAATCTTTTCGGTCACTCATTTGGCGGTGCATCAGTCAGAATGTTCGCCTCACTCATGGCTAACGGAAGCAAAGCCGAAAGGAAAGCAACGCCGAAGAATGAGCTGTCTCCCCTTTTCTCGGGCGGTAAGACAAGCTATATCTATTCCGTGACGACACTCGCCGCCCCACATAACGGCACCAGCGCATACATAATAAAGGACAACATTTTCAGCGAAACCGAAGCTACGGCAACAGAGCTTGCAACGGCGGCACTCCTCTCGGTTGCAAGTATGCCAATACCCGACGGCAGAGTCGAGACCGACAGCGCCGAAAACGATATGCATATTGATGCGGCATACGCACTCAACAAAGAAATCGCAACGGTCAAGGGCATTTACTACTTCTCGTACGCCTGCGACAACACGGAAAAGCAAGCAGACGGAACATACGCTCCCAAAGAGGACACGACTGAGTCGCTGTTCGTTCCCTGCTCAAAGCGCATGGGCAAATACACGGGCGTGACCGAGGGCGGAATCAAGGTTGACAAGAGCTGGCAGAAAAACGACGGACTTGTAAACACGATCTCGGCGAAATATCCCTCCGGTGCACCGCACAAAACATTCAACAAGAACAATGTTCAAAAGGGAATTTGGAACGTCATGCCGGTATATCACGGCGATCATATGTCGCTTCAAGGCGGAATGACCGTCAAGAACGATGTCAGGTTGTTCTATGCCGAGCATATCGAAATGATAAATTCGCTCGGATAAGATATAATAAAATATGATTTAAGTGCAGTGCTTCGGTGCTGCACTTTTTTAGCGAGCGAAGCGAGCGTAATGCGGCAGGGGCG
This sequence comes from uncultured Faecalibacterium sp., assembly GCA_964480405.1. Classification (GTDB taxonomy): domain Bacteria; phylum Bacillota; class Clostridia; order Oscillospirales; family Acutalibacteraceae; genus UBA6857. Next base: position 26,079 of record CAYZOU010000028.1, read on the forward strand.
TGCACCCCCGAAGCGCTCGCCGCAAGGCGTA
>CAYZOU010000029.1:0-25752 GCA_964480405.1 uncultured Faecalibacterium sp.
GGTAGCGAGCGAAGCGAGCGTAACGGCGTTCGGGCGTGTACTCCCGAAGCGAAGCGAGTGGAGTGCCGTACAAGCGCCCCGCTGATTTCGCTTGGATTTTGCGAGAAACTTTGAAGGCTGAAGAAAGTACGATTACAAAAGTGCGTTGAGCTGACTTTTTTAATATGGCTGTCGAGGATTTTCGACACAGCATCGGCGAAAATACGGCTTGAGCTGTATTGGGTTTGGCAAGCTTAATGCTTGACTTTCATAAGCCGTGCTACCGTGCTTCTTTCGTTTTCTTCAAGCTTCGCCGAAATATAACGTATCGTTTCTTCGTATCTCGGTATCATTATGTGTTCAAGAGCATTGACACGGCGTCTGGTCTTTTCTATTTCGTCAGCCATAAGCTGACATGACTTTTCGATTTCGGCGAGAGCTATGAGCTTTTTGAATATCTCGCCATAGCTTCTCACTGCCTCATCAAACTCACACGACGTGAACGCATAACCGTAAGAATAAATTCCGTTTTTATCTAAAATTTTATACTTTACGTCGAAAGTCGGAAGCTCAATACCCATTACGTTTTTCTTTTTTATGTCAAGCTCCGTTCTTTGCTCGGTCATCATCAAGGCTGTTTCGATTTGTTCCCTTGACATGACCGCCGTTGCGATCGCCATGTGCGTTGCCGCCGATGACAAAGCCTTTTCGACCTGTTCTCTTAAAATCAGATTTTCCTTTATCTTATCGAGAAATTGCCGCATAAGCTCATCTCGCTTATCCTTTAAAAGCCTGTGACCACGACGGGCGGTATTCAGTCTTTTTTTAAGCTTCATAAGCTCAAGTGCGGTCGGATTAACATTTATCGCCGCCACTTCTGTTTCTCCTCGCCGTAATATTCATTCAGATATTCCTCTTTGATTCTTCTAAGCTCTCTTCTCGGAAGCAGTCTCAAAAGCTCCCAGCCGATATCCAAGGTTTCCTCTATACTCCTGTTTGTCCCGTATCCTTGAGAAATATATCTTTTCTCAAATTCTTCCGAAAACTTAACATATCGCTTATCGGTCTCGCTCAATGCGGCTTCGCCGAGGACTATCATCAGCTCTCTTGCATCTTTCCCTCTCGCATAAGCAGAGAAAAGCTGATTCATGGTGTTTGAATGATCCTCACGGGTCTTGCCCTCGCCTATCCCTTTATCCTTTAGCCTTGAAAGAGACGGCAGAACGTCTATCGGCGGAGTTATGCCCTTTCTGAAAAGCTCCCGTGAAAGTATTATCTGACCCTCGGTGATATAACCCGTGAGGTCGGGTATCGGATGCGTTTTGTCGTCCTCGGGCATAGTCAGTATCGGTATCATGGTTATGCTTCCGCTTTTGCCGACCTGTCTACCGGCTCTTTCGTATATGGAAGCGAGGTCTGTATACATATATCCCGGATAGCCTCGCCTGCCGGGAACTTCCTTTCTCGCCGCCGAAACCTCACGCAATGCGTCGGCATAATTTGTGATATCCGTAAGTATCACTAGCACGTGCATATCCTTTTCAAAGGCGAGATACTCCGCCGCTGTCAAAGCGGTTTTCGGAGTGGCAAGTCTCTCAATGGCAGGGTCATCGGCGAGGTTGATAAAGAGGACCGTTCTGTCGATAACTCCTGCTTGTTTGAAGGACTCTATAAAGAAATTCGCTTCATCAAACGTGATACCCATAGCCGCAAAGACCACGGCGAATTTGTCGTTTTTGCCTCTTACCGTCGCCTGTCTTGCTATCTGAGCCGCAAGATTTGCGTGTGGCAATCCGCTTGCCGAAAAAATAGGCAGCTTCTGTCCTCTGACGAGGGTATTCAGACCGTCTATCGCCGATATTCCCGTCTGTATAAATTCATCGGGATAAAGCCTTGCCGCCGGATTTATCGGTGTACCGCCGACATTCATGTTCATTTCGGGTATTATCTCGGGTCCCGAATCGGCAGGCTGTCCGAGTCCATCGAAAACTCTGCCGAGCATATCGAGTGAAACTCCAAGCTCCATCTGTCTGCCGGAAAATCTTACACGGCTGTTTGAAAGATTTATTCCGACCGAGCTTTCAAACAGCTGTACCAGCGCATTAGTGCCGTTTATCTCCAAAATGCGACAACGCTTTCTTTCGCCGCTTTCAAGTATTATCTCGCCAAGCTCATCATATGCCGCACCCTCAACGTCCTTGACAAGCATCAGCGGCCCTGCGACCTCCTCTATCGTTCTGTATTCTCTCGGCATCAGCTTTCACCTCCGCTTTCTAGCATTTCGAGCTCTTTCTTAGTCTGAGCTGAAATTGCCTCGTACTCAATATCAATATTTTTCTCCTCGGTATATTTAAATCTGCCTATCTTTTCTCTGACAGGCAACGCCGCAATGCTCTCGGTGCTGACCTTATCGCTGATTTTCAGTGCTTTATCGTGGAAGTTCAATATCAGCCGCATCATATAAAGCTGCTTTTTAAGCGAGGTATAGGTGTCGACCTCATGAAAAGCCAGCTGATGCAAAAAGTCCTCTCTTATCGAACGGGCGGTCTCAAGCTTTAATCTGTCAGACGGCGACAAGGCATCCGAGCCGACGAGCTTGACCGTTTCTTCTATCTCCGCTTCATCGTGAAGCAGGCTCATTATCCTGCCTCTGAGGATAGGCCACTCGATATCAACATTTTTTTCGTACCACAGCTTGAGCGTATCGGCATAAAGCGAATAGCTTGTCAGCCAGTTGACAGCGGGGAAGTGCCTTTTATACGCAAGTGAGGCATCAAGTCCCCAGAACACCTTGACTATTCTCAGCGTTGCCTGTGATACAGGCTCGGATATGTCGCCGCCCGGAGGCGATACCGCACCGATGACGGAAAGCGTTCCCTCACGGGGATTTTGTCCGAGTGACATAACACGGCCTGCTCTTTCATAAAACTGTGCAAGTCTGCTTGCGAGGTACGCAGGGTAGCCTTCATCGCCCGGCATTTCCTCAAGTCGTCCCGACATTTCTCTGAGCGCTTCCGCCCAACGTGAGGTTGAATCAGCCATCAAAGCTACGCTGTATCCCATGTCTCTGAAATATTCGGCTACGGTGATACCCGTATAAACGGAAGCTTCTCTTGCGGCGACAGGCATATCCGATGTGTTCGCTATAAGCACTGTTCTTTCCATAAGAGACCGCCCCGTATGTGGATCAATAAGCTTAGGAAATTCATTCAGAACGTCGGTCATCTCGTTTCCTCTTTCGCCGCAGCCTATATATACAACTATATCCGCTTCAGCCCATTTGGCGAGCTGATGCTGTGTGACGGTCTTTCCGCTTCCGAAAGGTCCGGGGATCGCCGCAACTCCGCCCTTGGCTATCGGAAAAAGACAGTCGATAACTCGTTGACCTGTTATAAGAGGCTTGTCGGGAATAAGCTTTCGGCTGTAAGGTCGGGCTTTTCTGACAGGCCATTTTTGCATAAGTGTCAGGCTTTTGTCGCCCTTATCCGTCTCAACCGTGCAAACGGCGCTGTCAACCGAAAACTCACCGCTCTTGATTTCCTTGACCTTTCCGTTTATGCCGACGGGTACTGTTATCCTGTGCGTAACAGCTTGAGTCTCCGAAACAGTACCTATGATATCACCCTGCGATACCGTGTCGCCTATATTGATGCTCGGAATAAATTCCCACTTTTTGTCTCTGTTCAAAGCGTGAACGGCAATACCTCTTTCAAGACTGTTTCCGCACTTTTTCATCATTTCATCAAGAGGCCTTTGTATGCCGTCAAAGCTTCTGCCTATAAGACCCGGGCCTAACTCGACGCTCATCGGCTCGCCTGTTGATTCGACAGCTTCGCCGATTCTCAGCCCTGCCGTTTCCTCATACACCTGAACAGAGGCTTTGTCGCCGTGCATTTCGATTATTTCGCCTGTAAGTCCCATTTCGCCGACCTTGACAATATCAAACATATTGGCGCTTCTCATGCCCTCGGCTATTATAAGAGGCCCTGTGACCTTGATTATTTTACCCTTGCTCATAATTCACCTCTCCCTACCGCAAAATGTCAGAGCCGACCGCTCTTTCGACAGCCGAACGAAGTCTCAGCGCACCTATTCCCGTGTTGCCGCCGATTCCCGTCACGGGTATAATCGCAGGCAGCATTTTGTCTCTATAGAAATCAAGTCCGTTCATTTCGGAAAACAACCTCTCGGTTATGAATATCACACCGAAGCCCGTTTCCGAAAGCCTTTTGACAAGCTGTTCGGCTGCTTTCGGCGAGTCGGCTTCAAAAATCTCGATTCCGACAGACAAAAATCCTATAACGCTTTCTCTGTCTCCGATTGCCGCAATTTTATACATACGCTTTCCTCAGCCTTTCCGTGATCATATCGTTCGATGCGCCGTATCGCTTGCAGGTCAGAATTATCCCGATGTTTTTAATTTCCGTCAGCTTTGCGCAATAATAGGCGAAGCACGGATCGACGGAAAAGCTTTCGGTTTTGGTGATTTCGGTGATCCGTGTCAATTCGTCGTCAACAAAACGCTCAAACAGTGAGGGGGTTTTGCGAAGCTGTTCGGCTGCTTTTCGGTACGTTGAAGCTTCGATTAGTTCGAAAAGTGATTGCTCGCCCTTTGATGCCGCTTTTGACAAGGTTTCTCTTTCGATTTCATCACTTCCACAGATAGCGGAAAGAAAGAATTTTTCGCCTTTCTCCGCTTTCATTCCTCTGTATGCGATCTTTATATCCGACATGACAACGAAAAAATCAATATAGCGTTTATACATTTCGCTTTTGCTTTTTTTCGCTGTTTCTCTCAGTAATGTCAAGGTCTCCCTGTCAAGAAACGCATCAAGAGACTGTCCGCTTTTTGTCTCAGCTAAGACAGAATATCCGATTTCCGCCGACGCTTGCATATATTCCGGAAGCTCATAAAACCGTCTGTCACGTATGTTTTCAAAAAGCGTATGCGTGTCCGTCACCGTCGGAAAAATATACAGTCCTTCGGGCTTTGTTCCCGTTGCGATTGATTTGAGCGCCGCTTTGAGATTATGGAAGTCGTTCTGTATCGTCAAGCTTTTGATCTCTATACTGTCACAGCTTAGAGCCGACACCGTTTCCCACGCCCGAAGCTTTTCTTTTTTTATCAAGTCATACGGGTCGGCTGTATCTGAGCGTTCCTTTGTTCCTGCATAAAGTGACAAAACGGCTTCTCCGATATTTTTCGCTTCAATGAGCCGTGCGGTCTCCGAGTCTGTCAAAAGCTCGTTTTCAAGTTCTCTTATTCTCGCCACGGAAAAAATATAATCCGTCATGTCAACTTTCTCCTTTGTCAAAAAGTATCTCGGCGGCTTCCTGTCTTATTTCGTCTCGCTTTTCTTCAATAAGTCCGTCTAAGCTGAAATCCTCATATATGTCGCCGAAGTCGAGAATAAATCCGCCGACTATGTTGACCGCACTTTCCGACAGCTTTACGCTACACTCGTCTTTTGCAGAATTGAGCCGCTCTATGAAATCTGTCGGTATACGGCTTTTGTCTCTTTCTTTGAAGCTTATGAGACAAGTGCCGACTTTAAGGCGGCAGACGGCTGACTTGTACATATATAGGAAATATTCTGTATCATCTAAGACAGATATCTTATCAACAGCTCTTTGTATTGCTTTCTCGATAAGCTCATCTTTAAGAGAAAGAATACTCTTTTTCGCCTCAAGCTTCGCCGACGAGTATGCGTTATTTATAATCTCTCCGGCGTTTATTTCGGCATTTGATATCATAGTCTTGCCGTCGTTTTCGGCGTCTTTTATTATGCTCGATTTAAGCTTGTCCGACTTTTCAATATAAGCGGAAAACAGCCTTTTAGCGCTTTCCTTTCCGTTCGCCGACACGGCATCTAATATTTTTTCAAGCCCTGTCATATTCCCACCACTCTCAGACAGCTATATTGTAAATTATCAAAATAGATATCAGCAAAGCCAAGATAGCATAGGTTTCGACCATCGCCGCCATGATTATCGCCTTTCCGCTTTGGTCGGGCTTTTTTGCGATTATGCCGATACCTGCCGCCGCCGACCTGCCTTGATAAACAGCCGACATCAAACCGACAACGCCCATCGGAAGTCCCGACGTAAGAAACATCAAGCCTTGAGACAGACTCAGCGCCGAAACCGTTCCGCCGATTATTCCGACTCTGTTTAAAAGCAACACGGCGGTCAAAAGTCCGTATAGACCCTGTGTTCCCGGAAGAAGCTGTAAAACCAATGCCTTGCTGAATTTTGACGGATCGACCGACACCACTCCTGCCGCCGCCTGTCCGACGATTCCGACACCCATAGCCGAGCCTACCCCCGACAGCAAAGCCGCCGTTGCCGCACCTAAAACAGCCAAAGCCAAGCCTATATTGCTCATTCATTTTTCCTCCTTGAGTTTAATATATTTTGTGCTTATTTTAAGCGGCTCAAACCTTCGTCCGCCGCCCTCATAAAACTTTGAAAACAGCTCGACAAACTGCAATCTGTTAGTATGAACGTATGCGCCCAAAAGATTTATCGCTATATTCGCCGTGTGTCCGACAGCAAAAACAACTATGAACATTACAGTTTTAAGTGCGATATTTTCGGGCATCGTTCCTATCAAATTTATCACACTCGCTATACTTCCCGTGGCTAAGCCCAAGGCAAGCAGTCTCGAATAAGACAGAATATCGCTCAAATATCCGGTGGCTATATTATAAAGCCCGTAAAGACCGCCTGCTAAACGTCCGAGTATGCTTTTGCCGTTTCTGCCTGCTGTCAGTATCAAAAATACTGCGCCTGTAACTGCGACATATTTTCCTATGGATTTTAAGCCGCTCGGAACATTTATCAAGATTCCCGCCGCAAGCGGTGCGACACCCGAAACTGTCATATATATCGGCAAGACATCAAATACTGCATCTCTTTTTCTTCCGGATTTCCACATTATGCCGAAGTGAACGGCAAGTCCCCAAAATAAGTGAGCAATGCCCAAACCGAAAGAAAAGACCAACAGCTTGATCGGAGCTTCAAGCGGCTCAAACCACAAAGCGAGTGAGCCTATCTCTTTTCCGAAAAACTGCTTCGCCACAGTTTGAGGAAGATCGCCGAACCAACTACCGAAAAGTGTACCCCAAAACACAGTTGAAATTCCGCTATACATAAACATTCGAAGCGTGTTTTTCATTCTTCTGTCGGGCTTCAGCTTTTTTATGGCGAGATATGATATAACGACCATCACCGCACCATAGCCGGCATCGGAAAGCATCATTCCGAAAAACAGATAATAGAAAAACGACATCACGCCCGTAGGGTCAATATCGTGCTTTCCGGGCAATGAATACATTTCCGTAACGCTTTCCACAGGTGAAGAAAACGGGCTGTTTTCAAGCATTATCGGAATGTCGTCGGTATCGGTCGGATCGCTGACGGTTATTGCGGCTTTATACTTGCTTTCGATTTCGCTTATAAGTCCGCTCATATATTTTTCGGGTATATACCCTGTCAGCATGAATGTGTTTTTCGTCATGGCGAGATCATTCAGCGCTCGGTATTTATCGCATCCGACATTCAAAAGGTCTATCACAAATTCAATGTTCTCACGCTCATTTGAAAAGGAAGCGATATAGCTTTCATGCTCGGATATTCTTGCTTTTAAGGCTTCAAGCCCTGCCGTGCTTTTGGAAATAATATCTTCGGCTTTACCTCCGACTGCGCCGTCATACTTTGAAAAGCCGCATTGCTTCAATATATTTTCCGTTGCTTCTTTGTCCGATTTGAGACAGATAACTGCGATTTTTGTCATCTCACCGCTTTGCGATATTATTTCCGTATATGACGAATTGCCTATTTCCGTTTTGATTTTATCCGAATTTTTAAGCCCGTTCACCGTTCCGATAAAGCATGAGGTCATCGCAGTGCCTTTGAAGTCAAGCGGTATGTCAAGCTTATTCCACGTTTTCAGCTCATCGACATTTAATTCCAAACGTGATATCTCCGCTTGACATTCATCAATCATTCGGGCACTCGCTGAAATGTCTTCACAAATTTTGAGCGTACTGTCAAGCAGCTGTGTATTATCGAAAAAGCTTTCAGCGTCACATTCACGTCTGTCCGAAAATTGAGATGTGAGCTTTGTTTTGTATTGCGTTTTTTCGTTCAGCGTTTTAAGTGCCTGCTCTGCCTTGCTTCTGCTTTGTTCAAACCTTGCTATACAGTCGGCGGTGTCGATTTTGATAAGCCCGTCGCCTGTGATTTTTTCAAGCTCTATCAAGCCTCGCCTTTGAAGCAGCTCGATTATTTTCTTGCTGTCTGTCAGCATCGCTATAAGCTCGATTTTTTTCATTTTAAGCTTTGCCGTAGGATCACCCTCCGTTTTCGGTCAGCCCAACAACAATTCGATTATTCTGTCGGCGGCATCTTCCGTTCGATTTTCGGCTTCCGCTCTTATTCTTTGCAATATTTCGCTGTTTCTTTCATGTTCCTCTTGAATTATTTTTTTCGCTTCTTTTTCGGCTTCGGTCATAATCTCCTCGCATTTTTTCTCGGCTCTTATTTTTATCTCATTCGCTGTTTTTTCACCGTCAAGCCTTGCTTTTTCGAGTGTCTCTTTTCCTTTTTCTTCGGCGCTTTTGATAAGCTCCTCCGCCGCTTTTTCCTCTTTGATTATTTTTTTCACCGCATCCGATGCCATGACCGTTCCTCCCAAAAAACATAAAAACGGGAGCGCCACTCGGACTGCTCCCGTTTATTATAATTCAGTTAGATAAATTTGTTTTGTATAAACGAACCGACGGGAAACATAAAACCTGTTTAATTTTAAAGTTTCTGCTTCCCTTTCTTTGCCGTACGTGCCGATCTGTTCAGCCTTCCGACTGTCTGCTGAATTTCGGTCTTATCAGCGGGGCGCTTGTTCGGCACTCCTTCGCACTTCGCCTGCGGCGAGCGCTGTGGAGTACACGTCCAACCGCCGTTACGCTCGCTTCGCTCGCTTCTCAGCAGCCAAACAGCCCTGCAAGTATTTCGACCATAGCCTTGAACATTCTGACTATAAGGTTATCCGAAGCGCCGTCCTCTATGAGAGTGTCGATACTCGCTGCGCTTATTCTGTCCATCGGGCATATGCAACGGTTAAGTGACTTTGCGCTGTATTCCGTCGCCGGTGCTTCAGTCATAATAAGCAGATGGTCGCCGCATATTTCAAGCTCCTCTGTCATAGGCGGAAGTGTGAACTCGTTGACAAGCGAAGTGCCGACCTTCTCGCCGAGCTCAGTTACCTCGTACGCCCTAATATATGATGAAAGATTTCTTCCGTAAGACGACGAGGTGAAAAGATAAATCTTTCCGTTTCTCTCGGCAAATGCCGCACCCTGACATCTTTTCGGAACGGTGGCAGTGCATTTAAGCTCAAGTGTCATGCTGTCCTTATTAAGCTCAAAGCCTTGGAGTGTTGCTTCGTTATCCTCGTCATAAAGTCCGACCCAGATTTTTCCGCCGTAACAGGTTATGAACGATGCCGTTGTCAGACATTTGACTTTTTTGTAATAATCCAAGCTGTATACCTCGTGCTTTGCGGCTTCCTCGATATCGGAGAGCTTTATTGCACCGATCTCTTTTTTCGTGCTTCTTGCGACCCACACGTATTCGCCGTCAAAGGCTATACCGCCGACGTGATTTTTGTCGGGCAAGACTACGGTAGACAGCAATTGACGGTCTTTCGTGTCGCTGTTTGACATGACATATATGACCGAGTTATGTTCCTTTTCGTAGTCGTATGCCGTGACTAAGAGGTAGTCACCGGCTATGCACAAGCCCTGCGGTACCATGTTGATTGCGAAGTCATTTTCACCGAATTTTGTACGCTCAACTCCCGGAACAGGAGTAAGCGAATACTCGGGATCATAGATTTTTGCGTAGTCCGGATATGCAAGTCTTACGGCTTTCTGCTTTGAATCGAATCTGAAAGCGAAAGAGGTCGAATTATCCGATGCAAGCACGGGAACCGACATAGCCGCAAGCATACACATTAAAAGTAAAAGCGCTGTGATTTTGTTTGTTTTCTTTCTCATTATGAAATCCTCCTAATGTTAGTATAGATATTATACAACTTTCGGTGGGATTTGTAAATACGGTTTTTGGTAGCAAGCGAAGCGAGCGTAACGGCGGCGGAGTGCGTACCCCCGAGCGACAGCGAGTGGGGTGCCAATCCGCCGCCCCGCTGATAGGGCTGACCTCTTGACAGGACTCGAAGGCTGATAAGACTCAGGACTTATCTTTCGGCTTCGCTATCGCCGAAAGTATAAGTCCGAGAACTACGGCAAGAGTAATGCCTGCCGAAGTAGCAGTCAGTCCACCTGTCACGATTCCGAGAGCGCCGTCCTCTGCGATCGCCTTTTTTGTGCCCTCGGCAAGCGAGTATCCGAATCCCGTCAAAGGAACGGTTGCTCCGCAGCCTGCGAATTCGACAAGAGGCTTATACACTCCGACAGCGCCGAGAAATACACCGACGATTACAAACGTAACTAAAATCTTTCCCGGTGTCAGCTTTGTGAAATCAATAAGAAGCTGACCGACAACGCATATTGCGCCTCCGATGATAAAAGCCCAAAGTAAATCCAAGCCCATCACATCACCTTCTTTTTAATCTTCTTCACAAGGTGTCCTATCTCGGAGCTGTTCTGAGAAATGCCCATAACAGTAATAACCGCCACGATACATATGATACTTACGCATACCGCTTTCTTGACAAAGTGCAAAATTTTCAGTGTCTTTAAAAGACAGGCAACACATTTAAAGCTTGAAAAAATATCCATTATTCTCCTCCTATGCCTTGATTATAATACCGTGTGCGATTCCGGGAATGCTCTCGCCTTGCAAACTTGAGGTCGGCGACATAAGAGCGCCGGTCGCAACGAACATTATCTTTTTGTATTCGCCTTTTCTGAAGCCGTTCAATATTTTTGAGCAAAGCACACTCGCACTGCAGCCACAGCCCGAGCCGCCCGAATGAACGTCCTGCGCTTTTAAGTTGTATATCATCAAACCGCAATCGTTATGGACAGACGAAATATCTATATTGTTTTCTTTCATCAGCAATTCTTTCAAAAGCCGTGAGCCGATATCTCCGAGATCGCCCGTGAGAATGAGATCATAGTCCTCCGGCTTCGTCTGTGTATCGGTTAAAAAGTCGCATACGGTTTTCTTTGCAGCAGGTGCCATTGCCGCACCCATGTTGTTGCCGTCCTTGATTCCGAGGTCTCTTATCGTTCCTATGTGAATGGCGTCGATATAGGGTGAGCCGACTTTGTTTTCGAGTATCGCCGCACCTGCGCCTGTTACCGTCCACTGAGCCGAGGGCGGTCTTTGTCCTCCGTATTCAAGCGGATATCTGAACTGCTTCTCCGCCGAGCAAAAGTGTGATGATGTCGCCGCCATTGCTTTTTTGTATGCGCCGCTCTCTATCGCAAGGCAAGCCATACACAGCGATAAAGCCATTGTCGAACACGCACCGTATACTCCGACAAACGGTATTTCAAAGTCTCTTAATCCGAAGCTTGAGCCTATGCACTGATTTAAAAGATCGCCGGAAAATATTGTCTGTATGTCATCCGATCTCAGATTGGCTTTTTCAAGTGCGGTCGAGACAGCCTTCTTCAGCATACTGCTCTCCGCTTTTTCCCATGTTTCCTCGCCGAGAGTTGTGTCCTCGCTCACAAAATCGAATTCATCGCTGAGAGGTCCTTCTCCCTCTTTTTTGCCTACCACGGCGGCATTTGATAGGATATGCGGTTTTGAGTCAAGCTCAATTGTATGCGTACCGAGTCTTTTCGCCATCGTTTTTCTCCTCTCAATACAGCTTGAAAATATAGATTATTATTCCGTAAAGCACGGCGCTCGAACAGCCGTAGACTATAACAGGGCCTGCGATTTTAAACATATTCGCACCCGTTCCGAGTATTTCGCCCTCGCTTTTAAACTCCATAGCCGGTGAAACTATTGAATTGGCAAACCCCGTTATCGGCACCATAGTTCCCGCTCCGGCGAATTTCGCTATTTTATCGAACACGCCGAGACCCGTCAAAATCGCCGTCAAAAATACCAAGCTCATGGAAACTATCGCTCGGCTCGTGCTTTCTTCAAGTCCTTTCAGCTTACACAGGTCAAAGATTATCTGACCGAGTGTACATACTGTTCCGCCTATCAAAAAAGCGAAGCAACAGTTTTTCATTACCGGTGACGGCGGCGAAGCTTTATCCGCCATCTTGCCGTATTCGTCTTTGGAAATTGACATATATATCACTCCTTACAGGGATATTTTTCACTTAAATTGAAGAAATATACAAAGCAGTTAATTTGTTTTTGCGCTGTGAGGCGGCGGGCGCGGTAGCGAAGCGAGTGCCCGCCGCCGGACTTTGTCTCGGCAGGAAGCTCGGCACTCCGCTCGCTGTCGCTCGGGAGTGCACAAGCTCCCTGCCCCGCCCGCTTTGCGGGCGGCTTCCCCAACCTCCCCCTCGCACAAACCGACCCGTACAACAAAACAAAGACTTTAAGTCGGGAAAATATTGACAAATATATTGATAGCGTTTAAAATATAATAAAAAAACAAGGAGAATTTATATGGCAGTATTTAAAGCTTTTAACGCAATAAGACCTACTCCCGAAAATGCGAGCAAGGTCGCAGCCCTCCCTTACGACGTCATGAACAGCGACGAAGCGAGAGAGATGGTCAAGGGCAATCCCTACTCATTCCTCCATATCGATAAGGCGGAGGTCGATCTCGACAAGGACATCAATATCTATGATGAAAAGGTCTATCTCAAGGCGAGAGAAAACCTCGATAAGCTCGTCACCGACGGCGTATGCAAAAAAGACGAAAAGAAATGCTTCTACATCTACCGCCAGATTATGAACGGCAGAAGTCAGACAGGCCTCGTCGGCTGCGCAAGCATTGACGATTACAACAACAATATCATCAAAAAGCATGAGCTGACCCGTGCCGACAAGGAGCAGGACAGAATCAATCACGTTGACTACTGCGATGCCAACACCGGCCCTATCTTCTTGGCTTACAGAGAGAATAAGGAGATCGCCGACATCATTTCCTCGTGGCAGGCTTCTCATGAGCCGGTCTATGATTTCGTAACCGATGACGGAATCGGAAACACGGTCTGGGTCATAGATTGCGATGAGGTAAACTCAAAGATCACCGACGCTTTCGCTAAGGTCGACTACCTCTATATCGCCGACGGTCACCACCGTTGTGCTTCGGCGGTCAAGGTCGGCGCAAAGCGCAGACAGCAGCACCCCGACTATGACGGCACTGAGGAATTCAATTTCTTTTTAAGTGTGGCTTTCCCGTCTGATGAGCTTGAAATTATGGATTACAACCGAGTTATCAAGGACCTCAACGGCTATTCAAAGGCTGAATTTATAGACAAGATAAGCGAGAAATTCACCGTTGAGCCGTACACGGGTGAGGGAGCATATAAGCCGGAGTATAAACACACGTTCGGACTTTATCTTGACGGCAAGTGGTATAAGCTCACAGCCAAAGACGGCACTTATGACGAAAGCGATCCCGTCGGCAGACTTGACGTTTCCATTCTTCAGAATAATCTCATAACTCCTATACTCGGAATCGAAGACCCGAGAACCGACAAGAGAATTGATTTTGTCGGCGGTATCAGAGGCCTCGGTGAGCTTGAAAGAAGAGCAAATGATGACATGATCGCCGCTTTCTCAATGTTTCCGACATCACTCGACGATCTCATGACGATAGCCGACACAAATAACATTATGCCGCCGAAGTCAACATGGTTTGAGCCGAAGCTTTTGAGCGGACTTTTCATTCACAAACTCAGCTAAGTGTCGAATATCAAAGTTGCGAAATCGAAAATTTTTAGATAAAATTTAAGATTTTATCTAAATTTGTTGTTTTTTCGATACTTTGTTAATATTTTGTTCACCATTGCTATTATCGTATATCTTATAATTTAGTCGTGAAAAAATTATGAAAGGAGATAATACAATGGATCAGATTAAAGTAATCCTCACTGACTTCTTAGACAAGTTTGTTGCATTGCTTATCGAGCATCTCAGCGGCATTTTCGGTGCTGATGTTTCAGAAGAACTCAACAATATTTTCGGCATTGAGTTGTTATAATCTAAGTACCAAGCAAGATGTGATCGATGATATCTTACGAATAAAATTCTCCGCAAATGCGGAGAATTTTATTCGTAAGTTTTAATTTTATCGTGACTTCATGATGAAATATTGAAATTATTTAAACTTTCCGGTGACTAAACAGCATTTAGATAACAATGTTCATATTTTATTCACCATTCAATATTAACTTTGCTTTATAATCCGATTATAATCTATATTTAAAGAAAGGAGTAAATATAATGGATCTTAACGCACTTAAGGATGCTGCTATCGAAGCACTCACAAAGCTTTTCGCTTATTTCCAAGAAATTATTGAGAACTTCATTAGCGATAAACTTCCTCAATAATCTTCAAAATCAACAAAGCATTTTAATTCAATTACGTGAAACAATTTCTCCGCTTCATGTGGAGAAATTGTTTTTGTACTATATCATATTTGAAATTGACAAATAATTTATTAAGGATTAATAAACTCTGAACTTTTTTTGATTATCTACAAATATAGATAATAAAATTAATAAATTATTCATCATTTTGCATCCGTAACATACTATACTGCTATTGCAGTATATAAGAAAGGAGCTAACCAAAATGGATAGAATTTTTGAAATTATCAAAAGCTTTTTCGCATGGATCAACACAATTCTTGGTATTTCAACTCTGTAAGCTGATTACTGCTCAAAAAATTGAGAAATGAGTTTGTTATCATGCAAACAAAGTAGTCCTTGCTTTCGGGCGAGGATTTTACTTTTCACAATAGTTTCCGACATAAATGTGAATATGTTTAATATTATTTTAACAAATGGCAATTATAGCTATAAAATCTAACAATATTAACAATTTGTTCATCAATATACTAACATTAACAGTTATAATACAACCGTAACAAAGATACGGAAAGGAGCAAATACGATGTTAGAATCACTCAAGGCATTCCTCGAGCAGATTTTTGCATGGATTAACGCTATTCTCGGCATCGGCACAATGTAATTTAATTATTACTCGCCGATAAATGATTTTAGGGGTATCATGTAAATTCTTGAAAAGTTGACCCTTGCTTTCGGGCAAGGGTCATTACTTTTATATTTTTTCATTCTGTAAGCACAAACAGTATTTTTTTTAAACTCTTTTCAAACTTTTTAATATTCGTCACAACATTTAACAACAATATTATAAAACAGTTAATATTTATGTGAATCTTAAAAGCTATACTTATACCGTAATAAAGATACGGAAAGGAGCGAACAAGATGTTTGACGCACTCAAGGTATACATTGACCAGCTTCGTGCTGTTTTAGAGCCGATCTTTGCATGGATCAATTCTATTTTCGGCATCAACCCGATCAACTGATTCGCTTGAATAAATCCCCCTGCTCAAAGCAGGGGGATTTCGCTTTTATAGGAGTTTTCGCCGTTTAAACTTACTC
Organism: uncultured Faecalibacterium sp.; assembly: GCA_964480405.1. GTDB lineage: Bacteria > Bacillota > Clostridia > Oscillospirales > Acutalibacteraceae > UBA6857. The sequence goes on from CAYZOU010000029.1 coordinate 15,562, forward strand.
GGCTGTCTTTTCCGCCTTGTGACGTCTCTCATTAAGTTCGTCTAAAATTCTGAGATGCTCGTCATCGTCAAGGCAATAGTTCCATGTCGGGATAACAGCTAAAAGATTTCCGATCGCCGGTGGTATTGATATGAGGAAGAACAAAAGCGCCATATACTTCGCAAATTCGGGATTCTCTCTTGCAATTCCGCCGTTTGCGATATATTCGTTGACCTTCGCTACATTCGTATCCGAGAAGCCGACTACCGAATACGCAATGCCACTGATTATCGTTGCGATACCTGCCGTGAGCTTTGCGATAAATGTCTGACCCGAGAAGAATACGCCGTCGGGTCTGATTCCGTTGTGATACTCCTCATAGTCGACCGCATCGGCTATCATTATCGACTGCAAGACATTTGTGACTCCCAATGAAGCACCGCATATAAGGAAAATAACGAAAGCGAGAGCGACAAATATCGGCTTCGTCAGTCCTTGAGGTGAGATTAGATATAAAACAAATATAAAGGAATACGGAATTACACTTAAAAGTCTGCTGAAATTATATGCCTTTTTCTTTGTCGTATGCTGCAAGATCTTCGGAACGAACGCCATTGCCGCAAACTGTCCGAGGAAGAGCGACCCACCGAGTACAATAATATAGACAAGGTAAAGTGAGCTTTCCTTATTTGAGTAGTAATATGTAATAAGCGGAGTTGCGGATATCATGACGAGTGAAACGGGGCTTGAGAGTATACCGGAAAGGAGTATCTGTCTGAAGGGCTTGTTTGTCCACATGAGCGTAAAGTTCTCTTTGAGAGTATACTTTTTCTCGGAGGGAGCGATTTTTTCTTCCGTACCCAAACCTGCCATCTGGAACAGTGCGCCGCCGATAACTGACAGTATGAGCGCCGAAACAAAGAAGCCTATCCTTTCGCCCTGCGCATTGTCGCCGACCTTTTGAGCGAACACCTTACCCAGAGCGAGCGCTATCGACTGAGCGCCGACATAGGGAATCGCCGAGCCGCAGCCGCCTGCGATACGGGCGAATGAGAGCAACTTTTCTCTGTCCTTGTGATCCTCCGTCAAAAGAGCGTTTATGCCCCAAAGCGGAATATCACCGGCGGTGTAGGTCATACCCCACATAATATAGATAGCCGCCGACCATAAAACGATGAGCAGGTTTTTGCCCTCGAAAAGTCCGACATCGGAATTATAAAAACCGAAATTCGTAAAGCAAAGTGTCGTTAAAATAGAAACGGGGATAGGAACGAACATAAGATAGGGTCTGCATTTGCCCCACTTTGTCCTCGTTCTGTCAACTATAGTACCCATCATCGGGTCGTTGAATGCATCCCAGACCCTCGCTATTGTCATGATAATACTGACCGTCGCCGCAGGAATCAGGATCGTAAACTGAAAGTAATACGCCAAAATACTGCTTATAGTGCTGTAAATGCAGTTTTGTCCTGCCATGCCGATAAGATACATATTCCGCTCTTTTTTGGAATACGTTTTTAAGCCTTTTTCGTTAATCATATTATACCTCCCAATTTAAACTAAACTTCATATATCAAAAGTTTATATCATAATGTTATCACCTTTGTGTAAAAATGTCAATACGAACAATATTTTCTTTGAAAATTTAGATAATATGCACATATCGTCGCTATGTTTATTGACCTTTACGGCGAAAATTGGTATAATGATGTGTATTTTAATACGACTTATACTTATCGGTACGGGAAAGATTTCCTATGCCGAAAATTAAATAACGGAGGACAATTAAAATGGCTAAAATATCACCGTCAATACTTTCCTGTGACTTTGCAAAGATGGGTCAGCAGTTTAAATTTATGGAGGAGTGCGGCGCAGATTGGCTTCATATAGACGTCATGGACGGCCACTTCGTGCCGAACATAACACTCGGTGCGCCTATAGTCAAAGCGCTCAGACCGATCACTCCCCTCACCTTTGACGTTCATCTTATGATAAGCGAGCCTTTAAAATATATTGAAGATTTCGTCAAGGCAGGCTCGGACATCATCACATTCCACTATGAAAGCGACAGCGACGTTGACGAAACCATAGATCTTATTCACTCTCTCGGCTGCAAGGCAGGTTTGAGTGTTAAGCCCAAAACAGATATAGAAAAGGTATTCCCTTATCTTGATAAGCTTGAGATGGTGCTTATCATGACAGTTGAGCCGGGCTTCGGCGGTCAGAGCTTCATGGCTGACATGATGCCGAAAATAGTCAAGCTTAAAGAAGAATGTGAAAAAAGAGGGCTTTCGCCGTTCATTCAGGTTGACGGCGGTATCTCCCTCTCGACAATAGATGTAGCCGCAAAGGCAGGCGCAGATGTTTTCGTCGCCGGCAGTGCGGTCTTCGGTGCTCAGTCACCTAAGGATATGATAGCTCAGTTAAGAGATAAAGCTGAGTCTTGCTAAAGCGTTATCTTTAATGAGGCATTTCTCATACTCTGTAATTTGCGCTATCTCCCTCTCCTTGTGAGCGAGTGGTGTTGCAAATTCCGATAGCTTAACTATCACGGAATGACGCAGTTTTCCGTCTATGACCATGACGTATTCATCCGAGCACAGATAAAGACTGCTTTTAATGCGGTTTTTCTCGCTTTCGGGTATCACAAGTGACAGGTCGAACGCATCGTCAAGGCTTCGGAAGCGATAAGCCAAGACAGAGCCTTTGCTTTTGACCTTATAGCGATTAGGCTTTTTGCCGATATTAAAAAACAACAGACAGCCGCCGTCAAGTGACGGAAGCGCTTCTATCTTCATGTCATCGCTGAATTCAAGCTCCTTTCCGAGCGAGTGTTTGGCTTCATCAAGCAGTGTCCAAATGACACGTTTTGTCTCGACATTGGAATAATCCATATCGGCATATGTGATGTTAAGCTTTTTCATATCCTCACCCGTCAACTCGATAAAAATATAGTTTTCCTTAGGAGCGCTGATGTTCATCGTTCCTACCTCCCGTTCACAAAATAAGATTGAATTATATTTTTTACGCCGTTATAATATCGGTACGCCGAAGCTTATCGGAAAATCGACCGTTGAGCTCGAATTTTGATTCGGCATAAAGCCGAAGCGTACCTGAAAAACGGCTAGCCTCTATATATCATATTATTCATTTGACGGCATTTCAATGAAAAAATGCTGGAAAAAACACCAAAGGATGGTGAGCTTATTGGCTAAAAGAAATAAATACAGCAACGAAGATCTCATAAGAAAAGTCGATCCGCTCTACAGATACTCTCTCGACACGGTCATAATGATGACTCCCCTGCTCATTGCCGGCTGTTATCTCAACGGACTTAACGCACTGAGAGTGACATTTTGGGGCGTATTGTCGGCGGTATTATTCGAATTTATCGCCTGCAAGATCATGAAAAAGGACAACACTATCGGCGACCTCAGCGCAGTGTCAACGGGACTTGCGATAAGTCTGATGCTCCCTGCGGTCTGCCCGTCATATATCCCCGTCATAGGCAGTGCGTTTGCAATATTGGTCGCTAAAGTGCCCTTCGGCGGAGCGAGGAGAGCGCCGTTTCTTCCCGCCGCAGCGGGCTTCGCATTCTTATGCGTCTGCTTCCCCGATGCAGTATTCACCTATTCAGCCGTAAACATAGGCGTGTCGTCGCCGATTTTCGGAAGCGAGGGCTTTGTCGCCGGAACATCATTCGGCGAAATGCTTTCCTACGGAAAATCGGTGAACCTCAACGAGCTTGAGATATATTCGATCTTGGGCGGTGTAAACCCCGGCCCTATCGGAACAACCTGCATGATGGCACTGTTCGGCTCGGCTATATATCTTCTCGCTAAAAGACCGAGAAAAATGGCTGTCAGCTTTTCATTCATCGCCGCCTGTGCGCTCATGGCGTTGATATTCCCGAGAGTAAATTCGGGCGTTCTGACCTCTCTCGTCATGGAGCTTTCATCGGGCACTTTGATATTTGCGGCTTTAGTGCTTGTTCATAATCCCGTATCAATGCCGAGAAAGCTTGCATCATCAATGCTTTACGGCTTCTTTGCAGGTATCATATGTATGGCGATCAGATATTTCGGAAAGTATAACGAGGGCGCTTGCTTCGGTATACTCATAATGGATGCGATAACGCCCGTTGTTACCGATTATTATAATCTTATAAAGAAGCAACTTGGCGATAAAGGTTCATTCAAGAGTGCCTTCAAAAAGAATAAAGAGCAGTTAAAGCTTGACGGAGAAGGAGGCAGTGACAATGGATAACGATAAAAAAGAGCTTTCTTTCGGTCGGATAATGTTCCAAGGTGCATTCATTCACAATCCCGTTTTAACTCAAGCTATCGGTATATGCTCAATCGTAGCTATATTCACAACACTTCGCCTTAGCATAATAATGTCGCTCATACTCAGCGGCATACTGATAATATGCGAAGTCTTAGCGTCTCTGATGCTCAAAAAGCTTTCACGCTGGCTTAGAATATCGGTTTATATGCTCGTCTGTGTGGCGCTGCTGATACCGATGATGCTTTTCCTCGATCAGAACAATTCGGAGCTTTATGCGGCTATGGGAATCTATCTTCCGCTTCTCGCCGTGAACAGCCTTATAGTTATCAGATGTGAAAAATTCGCCGTTAAGCATAGCGTAAAACACGCATTTTTCGATGCCGTTGCGGCAAGTGTCGGCTTCGTCTCGGCTTCGGCTATAGTCGGAGCTATCAGAGAATTGTCGGCGTCGGGAACGCTGTGGGGCAAGGAGATCTCATCCCTCCCCAAGCTCAGCGGAATGGCTTTGCCTTTCGGAGGACTTGTCATCTTAGGCTTTGTTGCCGCTTTCCACAAGTGGCTTATACAGAAGCATTTCAGAGGAAATCCGACAAACACATTCAATCTTCGCACCTCACTTGAAGAGCCTGTATTCCATGAGGCAGGCTTCCACGCAACAAGCGGTACACTCAGCTTTTTGCACGACCCCGAAACAAAGAAAGAATTCGAGCTTGATGACAGCGACGATTCCGATGACGGCGAAGACACCGAATACTCCATGGACGAGATATTCGGAAATATTGAAAAAGAAAGCGAAAAAGAGCAAAAGGACGGTGAGGAGCAATGAGCGGATTCTTTCAGCTGCTTATCGCAGCGCTTTACAGTCTGCTGATACAAAACCTTATATTTTCATCCGGTCTTGCGCTCAGCGAAACCGTCAGAACAGCCAGACGTCCCAAGTTCTTTTTGATGTATTTGATAACGGTCGTCTATTATTCGACCGTGACATCGCTTGTATGCAGTCTGCTTGATCTGTATGCGCCTATCAAAGCGCTCAACACTATATGGCATATCGGTGTGTTTGCCGTGGCTTTAGCGGTCATTCATCTTATATCCTCGGTGTTCGTTATAGTCGTTTTCAAGGCTAACCGAAAGTTCATGAATTCAATGGGTATGTGCGCTATAAACTCGCTCATACTTGCAGTACCGATAATAAACAGCCGAAGCGCCAACACGGTATTTGCCTCTGTCGGCAGCGGTATCGGCGCAGGACTTGCTTTCATGCTCGCAGTGGTTTTCATAAACTCGGGTATGCGCCGCATTGCCGAGAACAGAGATATCCCCAAGGCTTTCAGAGGTATGCCCGCAGTGTTCATCTATGTTGCACTGCTGTCGCTCGCCTTTACCTGCCTTTCGGGCGAAGCTTCATTCGTTTAATAAGTGAGATGATATAATGCCGAGAGAAAAATCAACGAAAAACAAAAAGAGAAGATCCGACAGTGACGGAGTCAAGGTCAAGAGAAGCTACTATAGCTTTTCAAAGTATTATCCGGGCGGCGGCTCTGAGCAAAAATATCTCAGAGTTATGCATGAGACTCCCGACGAATATCGCACCGTAAAAATAATACTCGGAGTTTTTGCGCTTTTCGTTGCGGTATTCATCGGATATTTCAGCACATCGGTCGCTCTTGAAATATCCGATGCACCGACGACGACTCAAGCCACTGTTGCACCGACGACAACAGCGCCGAGTTCAAGCAAGCCTCAAGCCTCCAAGCCCAAGCCCTCGACCACGGAGACAACGCTTGAAGAGCCTGAGAGAGAAGTCAATCTCACAACTACTTCTCCTCCGGTGACGGGTGAGGGTGAGTAGCGAGCGAAGCGAGCGTAACGGCGGTCGGGCGTGTACTCCGCAGCGCTCGCCGCAGGCGAAGGGCGAAGGAGTGCCGTACGGACGCCCCGCTGATGAGACTTAATGTTCATGCAAAATCGAAAGGCTTTGCCGACCGAAAATAACAGAGTGGGTATTTGTGCTCACTCTGTTTTTGTGATAACAGGCGACCATGCGAGCGGAAGCTCGCATGGTCGCCTGTTCGGTTTTCTATTTTTATCTCTTTATTTCCGTTTAATAACCTCAAAGCTTTGCAGCATCTGAGCAAATCTTGAGCCGTGACCCTCTGCCGCTTCGACAAAATAGCGAGCCGTAATCTTAAAGCAGCCGCCGTTGCCGTCACTCAGAAAATATACGTCACCGCAAGCCGAGTCCCACTCATCTCCGTCACTGAATGAAACACAGAAGCCTTCGGGAGAATCTGTCTTACTTATCTCGGATACGTTCTTCCATTTGTTGAGCAAGCTATCACGCTCGGTCTTTGCCGTATCGTTCGGCTGAGAATCCGAAACGTGTTCGATTTTCATTTCACGTATGGGAAGATCGTCGTCATCGTCGGTGATGAAGCGAATGTAGGTAACATCGCCCTCTTTTACCATCTCGTACATTTCCTTGTCATAGTAGATGGCAAAGCCGGGAATGTCTGTGCCGTCGGCTTTAGTCTCGGGTTCTTTTCCGTCAGCTTCGTTTGTGTGTATTTCACTCTCGCCCTCGAGGTTTACAACAACATCTTTAGGTGGGAAAAGCGATTCTATCAGCCCCTTGACCCTGCCCAATGCGGCAGTACCGGGTGAAGTGAACGAGAATCCGACAGCCATTATCACGACCAATGCGGCGGCTATCCAACGTGTATACGGTCTTTTGATCTTTTTCTTGTTTTCGGGTGCAGCCTCCATTACATATTCCTCCTTGATTTCGCTGAGAGCATCCATAAGTTTGTTCTCATTCATAGGGTTATACCCTCCTTTGTTAAAACTTCTCTCAATTGATTTCTGGAGCGCAGGAGCGACATTTTGACCTTGCTTTCGCTGATTCCGTAATCATCGGCTATTTCCTTTACTGTACTCACATACCAATATCTGCGGACAAATATTTTGCGATTTTCCGATGAAAGCGACGACAGAAAGCTGTTTAAAATTTCCGTCAGCTCAAACTCCTCGAAATCATCGGAAGCGCCGAGTGATGCAACGCAGTCGCCGATTTCGTCGAGAACAGCTTTCATCTCACCGCCGCCACGCTTTTCGGCTGAATATCGGCGGTAAGTATCCAGTGCGAGATTACGAGTTATTTTTCCGAGAAATGCCGCAAGCCTTTCAGGGCAGTGCGGAGGGATTATTTTCCACGCTTTCAGATATGTGTCGTTTACACATTCTTCGCTATCCTGTGAATTATGCAAGATGTTGAAAGCGATCGAGTGACAGTATTTCCCGTATTTTTCAGCTGTCTGAAATATCGCTGACTCAGATCTGTCAAAATACAGTTGAACGATTTCCTTGTCCTCCATGTTCTGCTCCTTTCATTTTGATAAGGCCTTTCACTTATATAAACGCAAACTGTGGCTCTGAGGTCACAAAAAACCGATGAAAATTTTCGTTTTCCGTACACACCGACCCGTACAAAAAAGCAGGAGCTTTCGCCCCCGCTTGAAGTTCATCTTAAGCCTCTCAGTCTTTGACTATCTCTTTAAAGCCCGCCGCAAGTCCGGCAAGGCCTTGTATCTCCGACGGAATAATGATCTTCGTTGACTGACCGTCGGCGACCTTTCCGAGCGCTTCAAGGCTTCTGAGCTTAATGAGCGCTTCGCCTGCGTTAGCCTCGTTGATAGCCTTGATACCCTCGGCTTCGGCTTTCTGAACAGCTATGATAGCCTGCGCCTCACCGTCGGCTTCACGAATCTTTGTCTCTCTGACTGCGTCGGCTCTGAGTATTGCGGCTTCCTTTTCAGCCTGTGCGGCAAGGATCTGAGCTTCCTTTTGACCTTGAGCGACGAGTATCTTGCTTTCTTTATCGCCCTCGGCTCTGAGAATAGCTTCACGTCTCTCACGCTCGGCTTTCATCTGCTTTTCCATTGCATCTTGAATCTCTCGGGGCGGAAGAATATTTTTAAGCTCAACTCTGTTGACCTTGATTCCCCACGGGTCGGTCGCTTCGTCAAGTATACCTCTGATCTTTGCGTTGATAGTGTCTCTTGATGTGAGTGTATGGTCAAGCTCAAGCTCGCCGATGATGTTACGAAGCGTTGTCGCTGTCAGATTTTCAATAGCCGAAAGCGGATGCTCAACACCGTAAGTATAAAGCTTGGGATCGGTTATCTGAAAGAATACGACCGTGTCTATCTGCATCGTTACGTTGTCCTTTGTGATAACCGGCTGAGGCTTGAAATCAACGACCTGTTCCTTTAAGGAAACTATCTTCGCCACTCTCTCGAACAAAGGAATCTTGACGTGAAGTCCCGTCTGCCATGTTGCGCTGTATGCGCCGAGTCTTTCAATGACATAGGCTCTTGACTGAGGAACGATTTTGATATTAACGGCAACTATCACCGCTATAAGAAGAACAATACCTAAAACTACCCATAATAATGGACCCATAATAATTACCTCCGTTTGTTTTTTAATCCGTTTCGGATTTTCTTTCGACTATGAGCTTTACACCCTCGATCGCCTTGACTTTCACTATCTCCCCTGTCGGGATTTCGCTGCCGTCAGCACTTCTTGCCGTCCACTCGACGCCTTTGACTTTAGCTGTACCCGTGGCTTCGGTGTTGTTGATGTCCTGTGTCACGATCGCATCCTGGCCGATATGCATATCGGCGTTTGTCGGCTGAATCTTGGACGACGAGAATTTTTTCACAAACGGCCTTGTCAATATCAGCGCTATGACCGAGACAACAACAAATATGATAAGCTGTGTAGCTTCCTTTGCGCCGAGCGTTTCGGCGATCAAAGCCGCCAGCGCACCGATGGTGAACCAAATGGACACGAGCTGAACCGTGCAAGCTTCAACGACTGCGAACACCGCCGCAAGTGCTATCCAGATTATCATCATCTTGCTCATGAAATCCACCTCCTTTATTTTTACATTGAAATCACGTCTGAAATTGCTTTCGAATCCGACTTCAATATTTATTATACTAACACATTCGACAAATTATATCAACAGCCGAACGAAATATCCGAAATATCCGAAAACTTCATCTTTCAGGTACGCTCAGCTCACAGCTGAACTGAGTCTGCGTTCGATTGTTAAAATATTAACAATATCGGTGTTGGACATATTATACACTCAGATAAATCAAAAATCAATAGCTTTCAAAAATTTTATTGAACTAAAAACAGAGGCTTCCTCTCTCGGTGAAAGGAAGCCTCATAGCTGTTTAATTATTGATCTGACGGGAAATCAACCTTGACTTCCCCAAATAATCGGATTGCCGTCTTCATCTGTTGGGAAAAACGGAAGCAAAAGTAATATTATTTTTCTCAGAAAAACGATTAAATTAGAAAAGAAAGACATTGGAGTTGTGGTCTCATCTGTAGGCATCGCTTTACCTCCATTCAAATATAGTATGGGTTAATTTTACGGTCATATTTTACTATATTAAATTTAAATAGTCAACAAAATTTTTTCATTGTTTAACAAAATATAAATGTATCGTAACAATTTCAGCAAAGTATGTTGCGGTAGCGAGCGTAAGCTGACGTAAGCTAAACGCAATACGCTCAAAGTGCATTTGAATATACATGCCTTAAAAACCGTGTTGGGTTGGATTTCGGTAGCGAGCGAAGCGAGCGTAACGGCGTTCGGGCGTGTACTCCACAGCGCCTCGCCGCAGGCGAGGTGCGAAGGAGTGCCGTACGAGCGCCCCGCTGATTTCGCTTGGATTTTCCGAGAAGCTTCGTAGGCTGATGAAAGTCCGATTTCAAAAGTGCGTTGAGCTGTTTTTTTAAATATGGCTGTCGAGGATTCCCGACGCAGTATCGGCGGAAATATTCTTTAAAAGCCGTGTTGGGTTTGGCTTTCGTCGGCTTCTTGGCGGCTGTTCGTGTACTCCGTAG
>CAYZOU010000030.1:0-25637 GCA_964480405.1 uncultured Faecalibacterium sp.
CGCTTCGGAAAAAAGTTATTTCATGTTTTTCTCATAGGCTTCGATCATTTTCTTAACCATCTGACCGCCTACCGAACCTGCTTCACGAGAAGTTAAGTTTCCGTTGTAGCCCTGCTTGAGGTTTACGCCAACCTCAGAAGCAGCCTCCATCTTGAATCTGTCAAGCGCTTCTCTTGCTTCGGGAACCATGCCCTTTGAGCTTCCGCTCTTTGCCATGCTGATACACTCCTATCTGCTTTGTTGTTGCGTTTGCAATTATATTATATGAGATGTTTTCGACTTTATTTGTGGAAAAATTTGTTGAAATTTTAAGCTTGATGGGAGTTGGAGCAGGGCGGCGGCGCGGTAGCCTCAGGCGAGTGCCGCCGCCCCGCCACGCAGTGACTTTGATAAGATAGAGACTCGCCCACCGACTGATGCGAGCATCAGTCGGCAAAAATGAAATTTGTGATTTGTTCGGATGTCGAGCAGTAATTTGACTAAATGAACGCTCTCCCGTACCGCAAAGCAAAAGCTCCGCTTGAAGCCGATTGCCTCAAACGGAGTTTTTCTGTTTATGCCTTCTTGTTAGGCTTCTTTATCTTGTTGAGCCTGCGATTGATGTCAAGTATCTGCTCCTTTGTGAATAAGCCGCCTGCCATCATGCAAACACGCTTTATCGTGAAGCTCTTGCCCATATTTATAAGATCCTTGTTAATCTTCATGCCCTTTGCCATGTCAGCCATGCCGCCGGTCTTTCCATCGTTTTTCTTCATCGTCGAAACAACATTTAAAACGATCTTTACTGCAAGAAGCTTGCCCTTGAATGTCGCAAGAATATCTTCTATCGTGTCGTTGACGCTGAGATATCCGGGAGGTGTCTCGATCTCAAACCAGTTGATGACCGCACCCTCCTCCTTTAAAACATAGTCCGGATTCGGCTTGTCAACACGTCTTATGAAGCTCTCATCGGTGAGATCACCCGCCTTTGCGACAAGCTTGACCTCGCCCGATATCGGCACATTGAAATGATAAAACGGATACTTGCCCTTTTTCTGCTTGCCGATGCTCTCACCGTTTGCGAAAAGCTCGACCTCGTCAAGGTTCGTGTATACGGCGACATCTGTCGTGTCCTCCGCTCTGTCGATATATCTCTTTCCGCAAATGTGTATGAACGGCTCTTTTGAAAGCCATGCTTTATAGGCGTAAAATGCATCCTTTTTATACTTTCGGTCAAATGTGACAAGACCCTTGTGATTCATACCGTTTTCGCCGCCCTCACTTCTTGCGTCGGCGGCAAAGTCGAACATATTCCAAACGTGCGTCGCCCAAAGCCATGGGCGCTCGTCTATTTGCTTGATGACGTCCTCGTGATATTTCGCTTGGTATTCCTCGGTGTAATCGCCCTGCTCGGGTGTTGAGGTATGCCAGTTGAGTGCTTCACAGCCGTATTCGCTCAAGCCGATAGCTCTGTTCGGATTCTTTGCGTGATATTTGTCAAACCACGGGCCGTACATTTCGGTCTTACCGCCGTACCAGCCGAAGTAGTGATTATATGATATTACATCGGATATTTTTGCGTACGCTTCGTCGGGATCGCACATACTGAGAACCGCAACGACAGTAGGTCTGCTGTTGTCGAGCTTATGAACAAGATCATTCAGCTTTTTGTGATTTTCAAGCAGTGTCGCATCGGCAGCGCCATTCATCGTTATCTCATTGGAAAGTCCCCAAACAACTATACTCGGATGATTTATATTTTGATAAATCAGCTCTTTCATCTGAGAAACCGTATTCTCCTCGCCCGTCGGCATATGACGTGATATATACGGTATTTCAGCCCAAACGACCATGCCCTTTTCATCGCAAAGGTCATAGAACGTCTGGCTGTGCTGATAGTGTGCAAGACGTATCGTGTTCGCTCCGACCTCGCAGATAAGCTCCATATCCTCTTTATGTTCTTTTTCCGTCAGCGCATTGCCGATAACGGGTCTGTCCTGGTGGCGTGAAACACCTCTGAGCGGATAAGGTCTGCCGTTCAAGATAAAGCCCTTTTGCGGATCTATCTTAAAGCTTCTGCATCCGAATCGGGTGCTGATCTCGTCAACCTCTTTGTTTTGGTACACGAGCTTCGCTTCAAGAGTATAGAGATACGGATCGTCTAAGCCGTTCCAAAGATGGACATTTTCTATTTTCTCCGTAATCTTAGCCTCAGCGGCGCTGATCTCGCCCGAAAGGACTTGCTGTCCGTCTGCACCCGAAACTTTGTATCTTATGAGACAGTCTGACGGATCGTTTACATAAAACTCAGCTTCAAGCGTTGCCGAAGCTCCGTCGATTTTCTGCGCCGTACGGACACCGGGTGCGCCGTAGAAATCTAAATCAAAGTGGCGTTCATCAACAGATATCACATTTACATCACGGTAAATTCCGCCGTAGAATGTGAAGTCGGCAACCTGCGGATAGACTCTCTCGTTCGGACTGTTGTCAGCCGCTACGACAAGAAGATTTTCGTCAAGTATTTCGGGAAGCTTCACTCTGAAAGTTGAATATCCGCCGTCATGCTTCGAAATTAAAGTGCCGTTCCAATATACCTCAGCGCTCGAATTTACAGCGCCGAACTCAATGTAGTGTACCGCATTGTCGCCAAGCTCGGATTTTAAGACCTTTCTTGAATAAAAGCACTTGCCCCTATAATAGTCGTTTCCGCCGTCTTGACCGTCTGAGCCGTTCCATGTGTGGGGCAAATCAATATTTTCCCAGTCGGTCGGGAAAGTCGTCGGCACAGTCTTTGCACTTTTTGAGAACGACCAGCCCTTATTTAAATTTATTTTTTCTCTCATTGTGATTCCTCCGATGTGTTATTCTTCGATCTCAACCTTATCATTAAGCTTATAAAGGAAGAGCATACTTGCAAAGCTTATCAGTGCGCCGATAAACGGTAAAAAGCTTGTTACAAAATATATTTTTTCCGGTACTCCTGCCGCCTGTTCGAGTGCGCCGAGATTTTGGTCATAGCCTGTCGCTCCTATAACGAACGATACTATTGCCGCACCGATACCTTGAGCGACCTTGCGGAAGAATGAGTATGTTGCATAAATTGAGCTTTCCTCACGTCTGCCTGTCATCTTTTCCTGATAGTCGATGCAGTCGGCGACAAGCGCCCACATAAGTGTCATGTAGAATGCCGCACCGAACATTGCAACGGCAAGAATGGCTATCCATATAAACGGATTACTGATACGAACGAATGTCGTAACTGCCGCCGCTGCCGCCGAAAGCAAGAACGGATATGTGCAAAGCTGTTTCTTGGTGAATCTCTTGAGAGCCGGTTTTGCAAGAACGATACCGATAGCTACGGGAGCGCCCGCAAGCATACTCGCAACAGTTATAAGATCCGTATTCTTAAAGTAGCACATAAATACATACGGTATTGAGGATGTAACGGTCATCATCAAAGCAAGATATGAAACCGTCGATATCGTTACGCCGAGCATGGGCTTGTTTCTGAAGAACGATTTCAAGGTCGCAACATAGTTAAACTTCTCGTTGCTGACGGTTGCTTCCTCACGCTCAGTTGTGAGCTTACGCAAAAGATAAAACGCAACAAGTCCTATCACGCCCATAACAGCGACGAACACTATAAAGAGGTTTCCTCTCGGATTTTCGTTATCATCGTATACGATCAAGGGAAGAATAACCATAATCGGTATTTGAGCCGCCATTGCGCCTATGCTTCGCCAAGTCGACAGGTCGGAGCGTCCTACGGGGTCTCTTGTTATGCATGACTGCATTGAGCCGTACGGCACGTTGACACTCGTATAAGCGACGCTCCAAACGCAATAAATGCCAAGGCACATAGCCACTTTCACGCCGTATGATGCATTCGGTACATAGATAAACATTGCAACGCTTGAAAGCAATAAGAACGGGCTTGCCCATTTGATCCACGGCTTGAATTTCCCGTCTTTTCCGGGCTTCGTCGAGTCGCAGAGTCCGCCGATTATCGGGTCGTTGATCGCATCAAAGACCTTGCCCAAGAGGATCAAAATGGCGAAATGATTCGGCTTTATGCCCATGCAGGTGACGAAGAAGATCATCATATAGCTATTGATGAAAGCAAAGCTCATATTGCATCCGAAATCACCGAAAGCGTAGCCGATCTTATCTCTCATGCCGAACGGTCTTAAATTTTTGTCAGTAGTCAAGATTATCCCTCCTGTTTAATATAATTACCAACACTGATATTATACATATTTCACTAATTATTTGCAATGATAATCGTCACTTTTGGCGAAAATATAACAGATTTTTCAGTTTTAGCTTTCTATCTTTTGAGTACGAATAAGCTCCGAGCAGGATTTGAAACGTACCTCTCGAAGCTTAATTTGATATTGTTGTCTCATTTGATACACTTTTTCACTTTCTGCGGACATAGTCGCTGACCGCAACGCAGATGCAACAAACCTTTTTCGCACCTGCCGAATACAGCGCCTTTGCACATTCGTTCAACGTGCTGCCCGTGCTTTTAACGTCATCGCAGAGCAAGACTGTTTTTCCGACAACGGCGTTCGCCTTTTCTTCGGCGACCTTGATTGAATCCTTCAGATTCGTTTCTCTTTCCTCACGGTTGAGAAAATGCTGTTTTTTCGTTTGGCGGTATTTCACCAATATTTCGCCGTCGAAATCCAACATGAAAGCATCGGCAAGCCTCTCGGCGATGACCGCAGACGAGCTATACTCGGACTTTTCAAATGACGGAACGCACACGGCGAGGTCAAAGTCAACGGCGGCGTATTCCCGTGAAATTTTGTCGCACACATCTGAGAAAAATTCATCGAAAACGTCGTCACGGACATTGTCTTTCAGGTTGAGTATCAGTTGTTTGACCGCACCGCCGTAGTAGTAAGCGGCGACGACCTCAGCGCATATGCCGTCACATTCGAGCGGATCGTGGTCACTCAATGAAGTGCCGCACTTATGGCATATCGGAGAAGCTAACGGAGTCATGCTTTTCTTGCATTTGTCACATAAAGCGCCGTCAATCAACAGCTCACCGCAACCACTGCATCTCGGCGGATAAACAGCGTTCAGAATGATATTTTTGATTTTTCTCCATACAAACTTACTTTGTTTCATATAATACTCTTTTCGATAAATTTCGAATTTATTATAGTGCATTGCAAGTTGGATGTCAAGCCGCTCGTTGCAGGAAGTCGGTGAAGCAGCCGCATGGAAGCTGAACTCGGCTTTGCTACTCCCCTCTTTATCAGACCGACTGCTTCGAGCCGGTTCCTCGGCGATGAAATCGGCACCCACTCGCTATCGCTCGGGGTAAACTTACGCAAAAACTCCACGAACAACCGTCCGTGGAGTTAAAGTCATTTTTGCTCATCAAGACTGAGTGAATAGCTTTCCATGAAATCATCAAGGAAAGAATCAACCTCTTCCATATTCATCGCCTTGATCGCTTCCAATGTCGAGGCCTTCGCCTCTCTGAATTCGCTGTTGCCTGCTTTTTCTTCTTCGATACATTTTATCAAAGCCGATATTTTGTCGGCGGCCTTAACTATTCGCCATAAATATCCGTCCTCCTCTTTTTTGAAGAAAGCATCGGTATAACATGACTTCAAGTCATCGGGCAACATATCTAAAAGCGTTCTGCAAGCGTTGTCCTCAACCTGCTGAAATTCTTTTCTCAGCTCTCGACTGTGATATTTAACGGGTGTCGGCATATCGCCTGTGATTATCTCGGGCATATCGTGATATAATCCCAAGAACGCCGCCCGTTCTGCGTTAAGCTCACCGCCAAAACGAACATTTTTGATCGTCGCAAGGCAATGCGCTATTGCGCTGACATCACAGCTGTGCTGACTGAGGTTTTCACTTTGAGTGTTTCTCATCAGCGCCCAGCGGTTGATGTATTTCATTCTCGAATACAGTGAGAAAAAGTGGTATCCCATTTTTTAGCTTATCAGCCAGGGAATGACATTGTGTAGGTGAATGTAGCTCTTGCAGCCTTATCCTTGAAGAAGAGGACATTAGCATGCTGAACATCGGCGATAGTAATAAGAACATAATCAGCCTTTGTCATCATCTTTGTTGCTGTGTCATATGTAACTTCAGCATAGCCGCCTTCTGTTATAAGAGTAACATTTGAGTTAGCGTCGCCCTCGCTCCATGAAATAACGCTGACATTTGCGATTGCAGAAGCAACATCTTCCATAACGTTGAACATCTTACCCTGAGGATCTTCGAAGAGCTTTGCACCTGTAACTGACTTCGGTGTGATCTTAATAGTAGCTGTTCCGTCGCCGTTGTCTGTGTATGTAGCGGACTCAACGTCGTCAGCTGTGATGAGACACTCTGTAGCCGGGTTAGAGTCGTTGTAAGGCGGAAGCTGCATATTTGTGCCGCTAGCGCTCATAAATGTGCCTGCAAGGTTTGTGAGTGTTCCGTTTTCAGAGCCGTCAAGCTCAACGCCGTTACATTCCATAGCGTCGTGACCTGTGAATGTGCCTGTTGCCTTTGTGGTGTTGTAAACCTTGATGTATTCAGCAACGATGTCTTCCTTAGATGAAGAAGAGCTGAGTGTTGCCGAAGCATCATCACCGGCGGGTTCTTGTGCATCGTCAGCAGGTGTCTGTGTGTCGTCTGCGGGTTCTTGAGCATCATCAGCGGGCTTCTGCGCATCGTCAGCAGGCTTCTGAGTGTCAGCAGCTGTTGTCTGAGGAGCGGCAGTTGTCTGAGGTGCAGCTGTTGTCTGCGGAGCCTGTGTTGCGGCTACGGGAGCTGAGCCCTCATACTTGACGTTGATGTTGATCGTTCTGGTGCAAGCAGCAAGGCTGAATACAAGCACCAAAGCAAGAACAATGCTTATGATCCTTTTTGTGTTCATGAGTTTTCCCCTTTTCAGAAAAAATTTAGTATTTCAGACTAATGTCTAAAGGCATTATAAAGTTTTGTGCGAATTATGTCAAGAGCTTATCGAAATTTTGATTAGTTTTTATTAAAAAAGTGTACACAAAAGCGTTAAACGTGGCATTTTGTCTAAGTTTTTGTTACATACTGTCGATTATGAGGACAGCCTTTTTCTTCGCATAATTCGTCTAATTTTTCAGACCGAATATTCCTCAATGACTCAAATTCGCTCCGCACCGAAAGGCACGGAGCAAAAACTTATTTCTGTAAGAATCTTGACAGGAATTCCTTTGTCTGCGGCTGTTGCGGATTTTCAAATATATCCTTCGGTGCGCCCTGCTCACAGATGACACCGTCCGACATATAGATGACCTTGTCGGAGACATCTCTTGCGAAAGCCATCTCGTGAGTGACGACTATCATCGTCAAGCCCTCGTCGGCAAGGCTTCTCATAACCGTGAGTACCTCGCCGACCATCTGCGGATCAAGCGCACTTGTCGGCTCATCGAATAAGAGCACCTCCGGCTCCATTGCGAGCGCTCTGGCTATCGCAACTCTCTGCTTCTGACCGCCGGAAAGCTGCTTGGGTCTTGCGTTGATATAAGGCTCCATGCCGACTTTCTTTAAGTAATACATGGCGGTCTCTTTGGCTTCCTTTTTGCTCTTTTTGAGAACGGATACCTGACCTGTGACGCAGTTATCAAGAGCCGACATATTGTTAAACAGGTTGAAGCTTTGAAAGACCATTCCGACCTTGGCTCTGTATTCGGAAAGCTTGAAATCCTTTGAAAGTATGTTCTTTTCGTGGAAAAGTATCTCTCCGTCGGTCGGCTCTTCCAAAAGATTTATACAGCGAAGCATCGTGCTCTTGCCCGAACCCGAAGCGCCGATAATGCTTATCGTTTCGCCCTTGCTGACTGAGAAGCTGATATCGTTAAGTACCTCGTGATCGCCGAAATGCTTGCGAAGATGAGAAACCTCAATTATTTTGTTGTCACTCATTTCGTTGCCTCCTTTCGGTCGATCTTGATTTCTGCCTCGGGGCAGGTCTGTGAGCCGAATACGGTGTAATTATCCTTACCGTCAAGCTTCTTTTCGGCTAAGCGGAGAAGTCTCGTGACGGTGAAGGTCATGATAAAGTACAAAACGCATACGACAAGGTATGTCTGGAATGTCTGGAAATTTTGTCTTTTGATGACATTTGCGAAATAATAAAGCTCTGTGACACCGATAACATTAAGAACGGAGGTGTCCTTGATATTGATGACAAACTCGTTGCTGACCGAGGGAAGAATGTTTCGCATGACCTGCGGAATGATGACCTTGAACATGGTCTGAGTGTGTGTCATGCCGATACTCATTGCGCCCTCAAACTGACCCTTGTCGATCGAAATTATTCCGCCTCTGACTATTTCCGCCATGTACGCTCCGGTGTTTATCGAAACTATGAGTATACCTGACGGGATCAAAGAGAGTGTCTGACCGTCGGTAGCAAACGCATAACCCCAGTAGATAACCATGGCCTGTACCATCATGGGCGTACCTCTAAATATCTCAACGTATATCGAGATAACAGCGTTGACTATTTTGTGAAGCGTTCTTATAACAACGTTTTTTGAAAACGGAGTAGTTCTTATTATACCCGTCAAAAGACCGATTATAAGACCAACGACCGTACCCGTCAAAGCAAGTAACAGCGTATTGCCTACGCCCTTTAAAAGCTGCGGATAATAGTCTTTAAAAATTGAAACAACATCCTGTAAAAAAGTCATGATCAGAATTCCTTAAAAATTATTTTTTGATGATGATAACGAGATTTGACTCGTAGTATGTCTGTGTGAAGTCAACTTCCTCTGCTCTTTCGGCTGTCGGGCTCATACCGGCGCAAACAGCGTCAATTGTTCCGGAGTTCAATGCCGGAAGAAGTGAATCCCACTCGATAGCGTAAACTTCAAGCTTGAGGCCGAGCTTATTTGCTACATACTGAGCGATCTGAACGTCATAGCCGTTAGCGTAAAGGCCGTCCTTGCCCTCACCGCTGATAGCGACTGCACCGATCGACTTAGCTGATGTCTCTGTCCAGTTGAACGGCTGGTAAGCACATTCCATACCTATTTTAAGAGTACCTGTTGTGGTCTCGGGTGCTTCACTTTCAAGAGCGAGCTTTTCGACTGTCTCGCCGTTAGCGAGCTTAACCATCTGCTCCATGAGTTCTTTCTTTGTTTCTTCGGGGATCTCATCTATAACAGCGTCGATAGTGTCTCTGAGATCCGAGCCCTTCTTTGTTGCAATGGCGATACCGGTGTCTGCTGCGGTAGCGGTGAAGCCTGTGTCATTGTTGACAAGAGGAAGATATGTTATCGTGTCGTCCTTGAGGCTTTCGGCGAGAGCTGTCGGCTCCTCCGAAACGTAGCCGTCGATAGCGCCTGAATTTAAAGCTGTGAGAAGATCTGAAAATTCGGGATATGTTGAGCTTTTAACATCCTCAATCTGAGTGAGAGCTTTTTCGTGGAAAGTTCCAAACTGAGCGGCTATTTTCATACCCTTGAGATCTTTGAGTGACTTAGCGTCTGCTATCTTGATAACAGCGTTGTTCGGATCGTCGGTTGATGTGCCGTCGTTGTTGCCGCAAGCCGCAAATGAGAAGATCATAAGAGCTGCGAGTGTGATTGCGAGTAACTTTTTCATTGTTTTTGTGCTCCTTTGCATAAAAAATATTAAAACCGTGATACGGGAATGTATCACGGTTATCTGCTGAAGTTTTGCGATATAAAAATCGCATTGCTTTATGTGACCGTTGATAGCGCTCCACGTTAGTGACAGTGCCATACATATTCTGTATGACCCCAGCAATAAAAGAACGGTAATTCCTTTAAAGCTTCGGCGGAAGCTCCTTTCATTCGAGTCGGCTTACCGACCTTGACTCGAAATACTCATAGTGTCCGCACCTCTATCAAAAGGCGATGTTCAATTTTCGCTTATTATATAACCGAAAGTATATATTGTCAATAGCTTTTTGAAAAAAAGTTGAAATATTTTTTCGATTTAAATTGTGATGACGGGTGGGGTGCCGGGGCATGGGCGGCAAGCGGCAGACGACGCACCCCGCAGCGCGCGACGAAGTCGCAGTGCGGAGTGGGTGCACGAGTCTGCCGCCGAAAATCTCGCAAAAATTTAAAGCTTTGACATCCGAGCACCGATCTGTTTCGGATAAATGCCGCAGCTGCGGAGTTAAAACGCTCGCAAATCGTCGGCTTAAACTGACGGGAGATTCAGCTTTTCAAATTCATCTCTAAACCAAACGTGCTCTATTTCAAACGATTTCCCGTTCAAATATTCAAGCTCGCCTGCGTCTGTTGAAAAGTCAAATTCGAGCCTATATGAGCAAAGGCATTGCTTTTTAAGTCCGCTCTTTTTGTTGAGTGCGTTAGAGCCGTATTTTCCGTCGCCGAGGAGAGGGTGCCCTATTGATGCGAAGTGCGCTCTGATTTGATGCGTTCTGCCCGTCAAAAGCTCTATTTCGACAAGTGACAAGCCGTTTCCGCTTTTCAAAACACGGTATTTCGTCTTTATGGTTTTCGCTCCGTCTTTCATTGTGTCGTAAACAAAAACCTTATTTTTTGTCTCATTTTTGACAAGATATCCCGTTAAAATTCCGCTGTCGTTCTTAGGCTTGCCGTGAATGACACACAGATAATATTTGTGAAGCTCTCTGTCCTTCATTTTCTGATTAAGTATACGCAGAGCCGCTGCGGTCTTTGCGGCTATAACGATACCGGCAGTATTGCGGTCGATTCTGTTGACGAGAGCTGGCGTAAATGAGCTTTCGTCTTCGGGATCATATTCTCCTTTTTCATAAAGATAACGCTTTACTCTGCCTATCAGTGTGTCAACGTATTCCGTGTCGTCGGGGTGAGAGAGCAAGCCCGACTTTTTATTTAACAGTATAATATTTTCGTCTTCGTAAACAATGTCGATACTTTTTGAAGCGCCCGTGAAGTCGTAACGTGTTTCGCTTTTTGTGAAAAACTCGTCGTTTATGTACATATCGACCACATCGCCGACCTTGAGCCTTGTTGAGATCTCGGCTCGTTTTGAGTTGACCTTGATGCGCTTTAAGCGAATATATTTATACATAAGCGACTTAGGAAGATTCGGTACACTCTTGGTGATGAATTTATCAAGTCGCTGATCGGAATCGTTTTTAGTTATCGTGAAGCTTTTAATATCGGTCAGTCCTTTCCGTTAGCTTGTTTAATATTGTGATACTCGTTATAAAGTATGGGCAGAATTTCACATAAATTTCGGTATTCCACACAACAATGCTCTGCCATTCCCCTTGCCGTTTTTTCGTTGATGAAAATTTTTCTTATAACTGAGCTTTTCATGAGGTCTCCGAGCCAAAAGCGGCTTATCATATATAATCCGTCGTCGGTCTTTTTG
This sequence comes from uncultured Faecalibacterium sp., assembly GCA_964480405.1. Taxonomy (GTDB): domain Bacteria; phylum Bacillota; class Clostridia; order Oscillospirales; family Acutalibacteraceae; genus UBA6857. The sequence continues at coordinate 11,344 of CAYZOU010000030.1, forward strand.
AAAATGTGCGCCATTTGAGTATGCATCACCAAGCCACCGAACACGCCGACGTGACCGCAGACTATCAAAGGAATTCCGTTTTCATTCATAACCGACTTTGAAAAGCCGAACTCCTCGGGAGACACGAAATCTATTCTCAGCGGAAGCAGTGTTCCGCCGATTTTTTCAAGCGGATACTGAGTGTTGTTTTCAAATTTCGGACATTGCTTTTGAGCGAAATATTCTTTCTGCTTTTTCGAATAGCCTATTCCGCAATGCTCACCCGGAAACCAGACCTTATATCGCTCTTGCTTTTGCGGATGCCACCAAAACCACCACTCTATCATTTCGGGCGTAACATTCGGCATCGGGCAATACATGGAGACTATATAGCTTCCGTCGCCGAGCTTCTTGTAGCCTGCTTCTTTTTGCAATTCTTCCGAGCGCAGAATATTGTCTTTATCTCCAAACTCAGTTGGTGTTATGCTGTTGCTTTTAAGTGAAGTGCATATTTCTTTTGGGATTTTCGGAAGCGGTTTTCTCATCAGCTCATCTATGATCATATTTACTCCCCCATCAGCTTGTTTCTATTATATTAAATCAGTATATCCGTCGCCGCAGATTTTGTCAATGATAAGAGAGCAAATTTAAAATTCACGCCAAAAAGCTGTCCCGTAAGAGACAGCTTTTAGAATGTTATGATGCTTTCTTATAAATTTCATCATAGAGCTGATCGGAGGTGGAAAGCATATTTTCGGCGAAAATGGCGTAGCCTTGAAGCGAATCGTTCAAGAAGACATGAGTTACCGCACCGACAAGCATTCCGTTTTGGATTATCGGACTGCCGCTCATGCCTTGGACTATTCCTCCCGTTTTTTCAATAAGCTCCGGATCGGTCACCTTAACAGCCATGTTCCTAACCGAGTCGCTATCCTTGAATATCTTCGTTATCTCGATATCATAGTAGCGTGTACCACCGCCGTCAACAGTTGAAATGATTTGAGCTTTGCCCTCTTGAACCTCCGAAGAAGTCGCAACCGGAACAACATTTTTGCTTTCAAGCTTTCTGCAATCAGCCACTCCGTAAACGCCGTTGTTGCCGTTTATCATGATACTGCCGAGCGTACCGCCATTGAAAACACCGCAAAGCTCGCCTGCCGTTCCGCTTTTGCCTTTATAGCAGCCCGTTATTCTTGCGCTGACCGCTTCACCGTTCAGTATCGGTATTATCTTCCCTGTGTCCACATCGCATACCGCATGACCGAGAGAGCCGAAAATACCTGTGTTGGTGTCGTAATAGGTTATCGTGCCTATGCCTGCGGCGCTGTCTCTTATCCAGATACCGACCTTGTATCCGCCGTCTGACGATGACATGACGGGAGTCAGCTTAACGTCAAAAATTTTGCTGTTTCTCAGTATGCTCAAGTTAAGCTCAGACCCCGAGCATTTTCCGAAAAGCTCGGATACTTCAGCGCTTGTGTTGACCTTCACTCCGTCTATTGTCAAAATTATATCGCCCACCTCAAGACCTGCGTTCTTCGCAGGATTCACAGCTCCGTTATCTGTGCTGACATCGTTTGCGCCGACTATCATAACACCGTTTGAATAAAGCTTCAAACCGAATATGTCTCCGCCCGGAACAACATAATGCCGCTGTGACACGCTGACGTGTGACGATTTGACGGGGATAACATTCAGCAAGCTTATATTGACAGTGTAGCCGTCGAGTGCCGACCTCGTTTGACCGTCATCGCTTTCCCGTACCTCTTTTTCGACGGTAAAAATTTTATCCGTCTGTATTCCTCTATCGCTCAAAACGACGATCTCATCGGGAATAATATTAGAGCCGTAAGCGACGAAGCCGAAAACGAAAACAGCCGCAGCAAAAAGAAAAACACAAATCGTTTTAATAAATTTTACCATTTTCTCACTCCGTTACGGCGAAATGCCGCAAATATAATTTTGCCTGAAATGAGGAGAATATAATCGGTAAATAAATGAGTTTCAGAAAGGTTTTTCAAATAAGCCAAAGCCGCCTGCGAAGCAGGCGGCGGCGCTCGGGCGTTCACCCCGAGCCGACGAAGGAGGCGAGCGGGTGCCGTACGAGCGCCCAACTGATTGGACTTTGATTTTAATTTAAACTCGGATGCTGTCCCAAAACGGACACAATAGGCATCGAGCCTATTGTGTCCGTCAAGGCGGTTTTCGCAAAAATTCAAAAAACAGCTGAACCGTCTCAGCTCGACCGTCGGCACCCCGACACTTGCGTGTCGGGGTGCACAACGGCCGAGCTCCGCCCGCTTCGCGGGCGGGTTCTCGCAAATTTAAGAATCCCGTAAGAATTTTTTAAGCTTATGCCCATACTTTTCCTTGACAAGTATTTCCGTATTTGCTAAACTAAAAAGGATACCGAGCATTGAAGTTGGGAGGGACATATATGAAGCTTTCTTTGGTTATCCCCTGTTTTAACGAGGAAAACAATGTTATCGCATTTTATAATGAGGCGAGCCGTGTCTTTTCGGACATCGACTGTGAATACGTTTTCGTCAATGACGGAAGCAGTGATAACACCGAAAAAAATCTCAAAGCGCTTTTTGAGCAAAACAAAGATGCCGACATTAAAGTTGTCAGCTTCTCTCGAAACTTCGGAAAAGAAGCCGCCATATATTCCGGCCTCCAAAACGCAGACGGAGATTTGACCTGCATAATCGACGCCGATCTTCAGCAACGCCCCGAGGTCGTTCTTGAAATGCTGTCGGTGCTTGAAAGTGACCCCGACACCGATTGCGTTTGCGCCTATCAAAGCGAGCGCAAGGAAAACAAAGCTGTCGGCTTCTTGAAAGAAGCGTTTTACAGCGTGATAAACAAGGTTTCCGACACGGAGTTTGTTCGTGATGCGAGCGATTTCAGATTGTTTAGAAGCAATGTCAAGTCGGCAATACTTTCCATGACGGAATATCATCGCTTTTCAAAAGGCATTTTCGCCTGGGTCGGCTTCAACACAAAATACATTCCCTACGATGTCATGGAGAGAAACGACGGCGAAAGTAAATGGTCTGTCAAAAAGCTGTTTCGCTACGCTTTCGGCGGGATAATGTCTTTCACTGATTTTCCGCTGAAGCTTTCAATGGGTCTGGGTGCTACGTCGGTCGCCGTTTCTTTTGTGTACGCTTTAGTTGAGATCATAAGGATAGCTATGGGCTCGACGGCGGTTTCGCTGTCTGTTTTGTCGGTCATACTGCTGCTTCTCATCGGCGGTATACAGCTGATATGCATAGGACTTGTCGGAATTTATCTCGGCAGAGTCTATACACAGGTTCAAGACAGACCCGTATACATCGTTAAAAACATTCTAAAGAGAGAAAAATCAGAAAAATAAGAGGTCTTTTCAAAAATGAAAAAATTCTTTGACAAGCATAAGGAGCTGCTCCTGTATATCATTTTCGGAGTTTTGACGACCCTTGTCAACTGGGTAACATACACTTTCTTCGTCAGAGTATGCGGACTGAGTGTCGCTGTCGCCAATGCGTTAAGCTGGTCGGCGAGCGTTATATTCGCATTCTTAACAAACAAAAAGTGGGTATTTGAATCGTCAAGCTGGTCTTTGCCGACGCTCTTAAAGGAGGGCGCAAGCTTCTTATCGGCAAGAGCCTTGACGGGTGCTATAGAGCTGATATGCGTTCCGAAGCTTGCACAGCTCGGCTTCGACAAACCGTTTTATGCCGTTCTCGATAAGATAGGCTTAAAGCTCGGTGTGCTTTACACCGACGGCATATATTCAAAGATAGCCTTGGCTGTTGTTATAGTCATTTTAAACTACGTATTTTCAAAGCTGATAGTATTCAGAAAAAGTAAAAAGACTGCGGCATAGGTAACAGTCTTTAATAAGCAGATAATTCTCCGACTTTCTTAATGAAAGCCGGAGAATTTGATTTTGTATGCTTATCACGAAATAAAAATAAACAGCCGCTATGTGCGGCTGTTTAGAATAGATTCCATTTTAACTCTTTATCTAAGCTATTGATAAAGAGCTGTTTTATATACCGTATTCTGCTCTGAGTCTCTGCGCTACAGCATCGAGGAAGCCGTCGGTGTTGACGACCGTCGGCTCTGCGCCCTGCCATAAGCTGACAAGGTCGCCTGTGATAGTGCCGCTTTCAACTGTGTCTATAGTTGCTTTTTCAAGTGTATTCGCAAAGTTGACAAGCTCGTCATTTGAGTCAAGCTCGCCTCTCTTGCGAAGTGCGCCCGACCATGCAAAGATAGTGGCAACTGAGTTTGCGCTCGTGTCCTCGCCCTTGAGATGCTTATAGTAAAGATCCTGTATAGTTCCGTGAGCGGCCTCATATTCATAGACACCACTCGGTGAAACCAGCACCGAGGTCATCATCGCAAGTGAACCGCAAGCGGCTGATATCATGTCGCTCATAACATCTCCGTCATAGTTCTTACAAGCCCATATGTATCCGCCGTCGGACTTCATCGCTCTTGCAACTGCGCTGTCAATGAGCATATAGTCATATCTTATGCCAAGCTCCTCAAACTTCTCTTTATACTCGTTTTCGTAAAGCTCGTCGAAAATATCCTTGAAGGTATGATCGTATTTCTTTGAAATAGTGTCCTTTGCGCCGAAAAGAAGGCTCTGCTTAAGATCGACCGCATAGTTAAAGCAGCTTTTAGCGAAGCTTTCAACGGACGAACAGAGGTTATGCTGACCGAGAGCCACGCCATCGACCGCAAACTCTTTAACAAGCTGTTTCTCCTGCGTACCGTCGGGTAAAGTCATGACAAGCTCGACCTTCGCTCCGGCAGGCACTTTAAACTCAACAGCGTTATATATGTCGCCGTATGCGTGACGGGCAATCGTTATCGGCTTTGACCAGTTCTTAACGCAGGGCTTTATGCCTTCAACTTGTATCGGTGTTCTGAAAACAGTTCCGTCAAGTATCGCTCTTATAGTTCCGTTGGGACTGCGCCACATCTTTTTAAGGTTGTATTCCTCAACTCTTGCGGCGTTGGGAGTTATCGTAGCGCATTTGACCGCAACACCGTATTTTAAGGTTGCATTTGCGCTGTCAACGGTAACTTGATCCTCGGTCTCGTCTCTGTGCTTTAAGCCTAAGTCGTAATACTCTGTGTTAAGCTCAACGAATGGCAAAAGAAGCTGATCCTTTATCTTCTGCCAAAGTATTCTTGTCATTTCGTCGCCGTCCATCTCGACGATCTTATTCATTTTGATCTTTTCCATTGCAAAGTCCTCGTTTTATCTGTTTTTCTTTATTTCGTCCATTTGCTTATGCTTCTTCCTGTCGTCGATAAGCTTGGCGGCGAACTCACGGTTGAGCGTACCTATAAATCTAAACGCCGTTTTAACCTGTCTTATCGGGAGAGGTCTGTTCCACACTTCTTTCGGCGCCCACTCTGATGTGTCATACATCTTCATGACCGTCAAGAGATCTTTTTCAAACGTCTCATAGTCGGGCTTGTTACAGCACCAGCCGTTCTGTGCGACTGCGATAAATCTCGGATAGCAGAGATAGATCATTCGGCTGAGGTCGGGAATGTATTCGCACCATATCGGAGTTTCAACGCCTATGACCTTGCCGTTGACCTTGTCGTCATAGCTATAGACCTTTTTAAGCGGCGTCATCTCGTAAGGATAATCCATATAGTAATGGTAAAAATCGCTGATTATGATTCTGTTGTTGCTCTTTTCGCAAAGCTTTTCTTTGTCCATCCAAAGCTGAATGACGTTTTCTTCGCTGACGTTTCCGCCCTTTAAGCTTTCATTCCAGCTTATGACGGTCTTGCCCTTGCTTCTGAGATAGTCACTGACTCTGTTGACAAAGTAGCCTTGAAGCTCCTCCTCGTCCTTTAAGCCGAGTTCTTTCATCTTAGCCTGACATTTTTCGCACTGCATCCACTGAAGCTTGGGGGCTTCGTCTCCGCCGACGTGGAAATACTCGCCGGGGAATATATCGCAAAGCTCGTCTATGATATCGAATATGACTTCATAGCTTTTCTCGTTTCCGGCGCAAAGAAGATCCCAGAAGATACCTGCCGTTCTCTTGACGTCGACCTTTTCGCCCGTACAGGTGAGCTCGGGCATTGCGGCAAGAAGTCCGGATGCGTGGCCGGGAACATCTATTTCGGGAATGACTTCCATATGGTGAGCCGCCGCATAAGCAACGATCTCTTTCATCTCCGCTTTGGTGTAATATCCGCCGTAGTCCTTTTCGTTCGTTTCGCTTCCAAAATATGAACCGTGTCTGACAGAGCCTATCTTTGTCAGCTGAGGATATTTTTCGATCTCGATTCTCCAGCCCTGATCCTCGGATAAGTGCCAATGGAATTTATTGAATTTGAATGATGAGCTGAGGTCTATCATTTTCTTGACCTCATCGACCGTGAAGAAGTGACGGCAGCAGTCCATCATGACCGCTCTGTAGTCAAATCTCGGCTCGTCCTCTATTATCATGAACGGTATGCAGTCGTCGTATTGACTGCGTAACTGATTGATAGTGAGGTCGGCGTAATAGAAGCCTGCGTCTGTTGAGGCTTTCACTGTGATTTTTTCTTTAACCGTTATTTCGTACGCTTCGGGCTTCATATTTGTGTCGGTTATCTTCTCGACATTTATCTTGCCTATAAGCATACCGCCCAAAAGAGCGACCTTTGACGGTGCGGGAATAATTGACGGGTACATCATATTATTCAGCCTCCGTTTTATCTGCCTTTTTCTTGCTGAACAGAATCTTATCTACAGGGAAGTAGAGGAAGAACTGAATAGCACCGCAAAGAGCGTTTGAAATGAATGTCGCAAGACCCTCTGCTACACTCTTGGCAACGAGCCAGCCCTGGAATGTGGGAGCAAGCCAAGCCGAGAAGCAGATAAGAGCGATAGTGAAAACTATGTAAATGGGTAATGTGACCGCTATGTTGGCGTCTGAATTGAAAGTCTTGTCTCTGTTGATGAAGAACGAAACTATCTGAGCGATTATGTTACTTGCGGTCGAAGCGATAAAGAAGCCAAGACCGTTACCCTCGCCGCCTTCCGATGCGAATACGAAAAATTCATACTTCTGATTGATGAATGCATCGGACATAAACAGCTGGATTATGATGGGAAGCACTGTTTGAATGACGAAAGCACCAAGGCTTACGACGATGAATTTGATAAACTGCCACAAGGTAGCAATGCCCTTGCCCTTATTTTCCGCAGCGTTATCGATTTGTTTGAGTTTTGACATGATCGTTTCTCCTTTTGATTTAAGATTCTTTTTTCATTATGTGTATATCTTCGGGATAGAAGTAAAGTCCTACCTCCGTATCCTCCTTGTAGGGACGGGTCGTTGTGACCTTGTATTCGTAACCCTTTGTGCAGAATGTGACGTCATATGTACCGGCTTCGACGGTTTCGGGATCGAAGTCATATTTGACCTCGCTTATCTGAACCTGTTCGTCGCCGCCCAAGCTCCAAGCCGAAGCGTTCGCCCATGTCATAAGGTCGGTGTCGATAGCGATACTGTCACGAACGTCCTCGACCTTTTTGAAGATGTTCATGGCGTATATTTCTTCGCCCTTAGCCTTGCTGACAACTCGGTTCTCCTGTTTGACGACAGCGTTGACCGTGATAGAAGTTCCTCCGCCCGTTGAGAATGTGACGGGGTACGTTCCGATCTCGGGCTTTATATCATACTCTATATCTCGAATTGAGATAGGCTCTTCCGTTTCGGAGTCCCAAGCCTCTGCACAGGCAAGGGCTATGACCGTTGAATCCGAAAGCTCCTCAACGTCCTCTATATCAAGCAGGAAGTTACTTGCGCTTATCTTTTCGCCCTCTTGATGATTAAAGACGGGCTTATCGTCCGAGAGCTGTAGGGAAACGGTGATAGACGTACCGACTCTGGTTTCGACTATCAGCTGATGATGTATTCCCTTGAATATATGAGACTTGACAACGCCCTTGAGCATTCCCTCGTCCTTTGAAACAACGTCGATATTGCTCGGTCTTATAACGACATCGACTTTCTCGCCCTTTTCAAAGCCCTCTGCGTGACACTTGAACTTTTTATCTTCAAACATAACGAGATCGTCATCGGCTATAACACCGTCCATCATGTTTGTTTCGCCTATGAATCTTGCGACGAACTGATTCGCCGGACTTTCGTATATTTCTTCGGGTGCTCCCACCTGCTGAATAACGCCGTCGTTCATGACGACTATCTTATCCGAAAGTGTCAGCGCTTCCTCTTGGTCATGCGTAACAAATATAAATGTTATTCCGACTTCCTCATGTATGCGGATAAGCTCCTGCTGCATCTCTTTTCGAAGCTTAGTGTCAAGCGCCGCCAAAGGCTCATCGAGAAGCAACACCTTAGGCTCATTGACCAAAGCTCTGGCGATAGCTATTCTTTGCTGTTGACCGCCGCTTAAAGCCGAGATGCTTCTTTTCTCGTACCCGTCGAGATTGACGAGCTTTAACATTCTCTTGACCTTTTGAACTATAACGTCCTGCGGCTCACGCTTGATTCTCAAGCCGAACGCAACATTCTCAAAAACATTCAGATGCGGAAACAGCGCATAGCTTTGAAAGACCGTGTTGACCTCTCTTTTATAGGGCGGAAGCTTGGATATTTCCTTGCCCTCAAAAAGAACCTCGCCGCCGTCAGCAGTGATAAAGCCGCCGAGTATTCTCAAAAGTGTAGTCTTTCCGCAACCTGACGGGCCTAAAAGCGTAACGAACTCGTTCTCATAAATATCCAGTGATAAATTATCAAGGACCGGCTTTTCTCCGTCAAAGCTTTTAGTCACATTTTTAAATTCAATAATTTTTTCCATCAAAGTCACTTCCGTTTTTGTTATCATTCCGCCTTTTGATACGGTCGAAGCTTTTTGACTTCGGGCGCCTTCTCGGTTCAAGGGCTCTTAGGCAACAGTATAACATTATTTTTAATTAAAATCTATAGTTTTTTTAAATTGTTTCAAGCCTTATGCTGTTGGTGCTGCCTGTCTTTCCGCTGACAGTTCCGCCGACGACTATAACATTGTCGCCTTTATTCAACGACAATATCTCCGCCGTATTCTTTGCGGCAGCATAGAACATGACTTCAACCGAGTTGAACTCCTCGCAAAGAGCAGGGATAACGCCCCATGAAAGAGCGAGCTTTCTCCACGCTTTGACACTTGTCGTCAAGCCTATGATATCAATATCCGGTCTGAAACGTGACACCATTCGTGCGCTTCTTCCCGACATTGAACAGACCGTTATCGCCTTAGCTCCGATAGTCAGCGCCATACTGCAAGCGGCATGGGAAACAGCGTCTATATTATTCTTTATCTCGAAATCGGTCTTGAAGAAGCGGTTGTTATACTTGATATTATGCTCTGTCTCACGGCATATGGCGTCCATCGTTCTGACAACTTCATCGGGGTGCTTTCCGATAGCCGTCTCTCCCGAAAGCATAACCGCACTCGTACCGTCATAAACAGCGTTGGCAACGTCCGATATCTCGGCTCTTGTCGGTCTGAGATTATTTATCATGCTTTCGAGCATTTCCGTCGCCGTGATGACACGTCTGCCTTTCATTCGGCAGGTCGTTATAAGGTGCTTTTGAATCTCCGGAAGCTGTTCATAAGGTATCTCAACTCCGAGGTCGCCTCTTGCAACCATTATACCCTCACAGCAAGCGCAGATATCCGTTATATTATCAACGCCCGCTCTGTTTTCTATCTTTGCGACAACGTCGATATCCTCGCCGCCGTTTTCTTTAAGGAAGTCCTTTATATCCATTATGTTTTCCTTATTTGAAACGAACGAAGCGGCTATATAGTCAACGTCATTTTCAATACCGAAAAGTATATCCGATTTATCCTGTTCACTCAAAAAGGTCTGTTTAAGCACCTTGTTGGGAAACGCCATGCTCTTTCTGTCGGAAAGCTCACCGCCGCTGACAACAGTGCAAACGATGTCACTGCCCTCGACCTTTGTGACCTTAAACTCAACAAGGCCGTTGTTGACGAGTACCGTATCTCCCTCTTTCATTTCAGCCGTAAGATTTTTATAGCTGACGGAGACTTTCTCGCTGTCGCCGACAACGTCATCTGTTGTGAACGTAAAGCTGTCACCGTCGCTGAGGCTTATCTTTCCGTTTTCAAATGTGCCTATTCTGTATTCCGGACCCTTGGTATCGAGCATTATCGCTATCGGAAGCTCCAAATCGGCTCGTACCTTTTTAATTAAGTCGATCGTCTTTTTGTGTGTTTCGTGATCACCGTGGGAAAAGTTAAGTCTTGCGACATTCATTCCGGCAAGACACATTGCCCTGAGCATTTCCTCGTTGTTGCAGGCAGGTCCCATAGTGCAGATGATCTTTGTTCTTCTCATAGCAGTTACCTCATTTCATATCACCGAGCAAATAGATTATTGCTGTCTCGGTGCAGAATTATTCTCTGCATCTTTTTAATGTTTCCGCCGAATATTTTAACATTATTCTTTGATAAGGTCAAGGTGCTTGAGCGAAATGCTTGCGGTCACCGCAGCTTCAAGCGGTTAAAAATTATATCTTATATGTTTTTTGTGTCGGGTATTCGACAAAAATCAAGCAGCCGCCTGATTTGCGACTGCTTGAAGCATCTGTTCTGTTTTTAATTTTTCGCTTGATATTATATCGGTCGGGAATTATTCACCCGAGAAATAATATACTCGACACTCATAAGGTCTTGTGATGAAGCTGTTGTCGAACACGGGATTCAACTCATAGTTTGAAAGCACGACTTCGCCCTTGCTGAGATCGTAGCCCTCGGGAGCGTTGAACTTCTCACCGTCCTCGGCGAATGAGCAAAGTATGAGCATTCTCTCTTTGCCCAAAACTCGCTCATAAACATAAAGCTTCTTGCTGTTTTTCATAAGCTCGTTATATTCACCGTAAAGAGCGACCTCATGCGTTTTACGGAAATTCAAAGCCTTGCGGTAGAAATTGAGTATTGAGTTCGGATCTTTCTCCGCCGCTTCAACGTTGATCTCTTTATAGTTATCGTTAATGTTGAACCACGGTGTACCCGTTGTAAAGCCTGCGTTCTCGCTGTCGTTCCACTGAACAGGAGTTCTCGCGTTTTCACGGTTGACCTCAAACGAAAGATCGAGGAAGCGCTTATCGTTGAATCCGAGCTTCTTGAAAAGTCTGTAGTTATTGAAAGTCAATACGTCTTTGTAATCGTTGACGTTATCCATTCTTATATTCGTCATACCGATTTCCTGACCCTGATAGATGAACGGCGTACCGCAAAGGAATATGTACATAGCCGCCAGCGATTTGGCACTTTCAACTCTGTACTTGAGGCTTCCGTACCTCTCAATAATTCTCGGATGATCGTGATTTTCTATATAGAGACAGTTCCAGCCGACGCCCTTCATCGCCTCCTGCCATTTCGTGAGCGTTGACTTGAGCTTTTTAAGGCTGAACGGAGTCTTTACCCAGTCGGTCATAAAGCAGTTTGCGTTCATGTGGTCGAACGAGATAAGCATATCAAGCTTCTGATTCGGGCCTTCACTGCAAAGCTTGAGAGCGTCCTTTAAGGTCGTCATTGGGCCTTCGCCGACAACGAAGCAATCATATTCCTTTTGAACGGCTCTGAATTCATCGAGGTATTCTTCAAGATGCGGGCCGTATTTATAATGCTCAACACCTGCCGCAACGGGAAGCGGAAAGCCATTGGGGAGACCCGGCTCTTTTGAGATGAAGTTTATAACGTCCTCACGGAAGCCGTCAACGCCCATATCGAGCCAGAAGCGTATTATGCTCTTGACCTCCTCACGCACCTTGGGATTATCCATATTAAGGTCGGGCTGTTTCTTGGCGAAAACATGGAGATAGTATTCGTCTAAGTTCTCGTTATACTCCCATGCGCCGCCCTCAAACGCCGAAAGCCAGTTATTCGGAGGTCTCTTGCCCTTACCCTTGCGCCAAATATAATAGTCATGATACGGGTTGTCAACGCTCTTACAGCTTTCCTTGAACCATTCATGCTCATCCGAGGTGTGATTGACGACAAGGTCCATGAATACTTTCATGCCTCTTTCGTGAGCGCCGTCAAGTATCATTTTGAAGTCGTCGAGAGTACCGAATTCGGGGTTGATGTTTTTATAGTCCGAGATGTCGTAGCCGTAGTCTGCATTGGGTGTGGGATAGATAGGTGAAAACCAAATTCCGTCAACGCCGAGACTTTTGATATAGTCGAGCTTGCTGTAAACGCCCGGAAGATCCCCTATTCCGTCACCGTTTGAGTCGCAAAAGCTGCGAGTCCAGATCTGATAGACGGACATTTCTTTGTACCATTTTCTGTTCATATTTTTTCCTCCTGTCTTTTATTGTACGCATTATAAGCGAGCGATATGCCGACTGTGTACTTGCGCATTAAGTGTTCGCCTTCGACCGCTTCGCTTTTAACTCGCACGGTTTTCAACGTACTCAAAATTAAAGCAAGCTAAAAGCAAGCCAAAAGTAAGCCGTTGATATAGCCGCAAATACACTTTGACGATTTACTTTATTATAACATTGTCAAAAAGCGTTGGCAATAGCAACGGGAAATTTTTGTGGTCAGAATTTCAGATATTTTTAAATTTTGTTTGACAACTCGGTATTTATCTGTTATAATAATCGCCGGAGGTTAAGATGTTTGTCTCTCCCTCGGCAGTCTCAGCCGTGTAAAAATATGAGACATTTTATTTGACCTTTTGCGGATATATGTTTTATAGGTTGAAATTTAATATGCGGATATGGCGGAATAGGCAGTTTGTCTGCGAAGCGCTGCCGGTGGCAGATTGAGCGAGCAGACAAAGGCACAGCGGTCAAAATTTTTCGGCGCTCCAAGCCGAAAAAAATTTTGGTAACCGCAAGTGTCACGCGCCTGTTCTCTTAAAGGTTAAAATTAAATATATGCGGATATGGCGGAATAGGCAGTTTGTCTGCGAAGCGCTGCCGGTGGCAGATTGAGCGAGCAGACAAAGGCACAGCGGTCAAAATTTTTCGGCGCTCCAAGCCGAAAAAAATTTTGGTAACCGCAAGTGTCACGCGCCTGTTCTCTTAAAGGTCAAAAATTTAATATATGCGGATATGGCGGAATAGGCAGACGCGTTAGATTCAGGTTCTAATCGGGGCAACTCGGTGCAGGTTCAACTCCTGTTATCCGCACCATGCGGAGTATCATTAAAGGATTTAAAAGTCTTTTGATGATACTCCTCTTTTCTTTTTGTCGAGAATATCATACCGCAATTTCTTCCGGGGCGTAGCTTAATGCTGCGGCAGATTATAATATCAAGTGCAACACTGAAATAATAAATAGACTTCATAATAACTTTAGTGTAAAATGTAATAAACACAAATACAAGAACACGGAGGTTACTATGAAGTCCTACACACATTTTACACTATCCGAACGGAACTGTCTACAACAATTATTGTCAGAGGGGAAAAGTTATCGAGAAATAGCCGGAATATTAGACAGAAGCCCTTCGACAATAAGCCGAGAGGTGAAACGAAATTATAGCTACGGAAAAAGCATTGCAACGCATGGCGAGCTACTACCCTCTACATTATTCGCAGGAAAAATTGTGTAAGAAAATACGCAATTCAACCAAATACAGTTCTGTATGAATATATTATAGAAAGACTTACAGACTACAACATATTTTGCTGATCCTCATTCACCGTGGCAAAGAGGATTGAACGAAAACACAAATGATATTTTTGGATTTTTCTATCCAAAAGGAACTAATTTTTTAGAAGTTAGTGAAGAAGAATTTCAAAATGTTATTCATTTAATCAATAGCCGTCCAAGAAAATGTCTCGGTTATTTGTCGCCTATCGAATTTTGTCTAAAAAGTGTTGCACTTGACTTGGCAAGTTGCCGTTTACTCTGCCCCTATAAGGTGCGATTACTGGCTTTGCCCCTAAAAGGTGCTTCCGAAATATAGCAACGCATTACATTCCCAGCAGCCGCTCACGTGCGGCTGTTTATTTTTGCTTACTTATTCTTGGCACCCGTAAACGGGTCTGTATATTCTTTTAAACTTATTTGATCGGCTGCAAAATCTTCTTCTAACCGATTTTTGATGTATTCTGCAATTACCTTTTTATTTTTTCCTACTGTGTCTACATAGTATCCTCTACACCAAAAACTTCTACTTCCATATTTATACTTTAAATTTGCATGTCTATCAAATATCATCAATGTGCTTTTTCCCTTGAGATATCCCATAAACTGTGCTACACTTAAATGCGGTGGAATACTTACTAGCATATGTATGTGGTCTG
>CAYZOU010000031.1:0-23064 GCA_964480405.1 uncultured Faecalibacterium sp.
GCGGCGAGCGCTGTGGGGTACACGCCCGAGCGCCGTTACGCTCGCTTCGCTCGCTGCCGCCCGAAGCGACAGCCACATTTTGAAAAGTCAGCTCAACGCACTTTTGAAATCGGACTTTCATCAGCCTTCGAAGTTTCTCACAAAATCCAAGCGAAATCAGCGGGGCGCCCGTACGGCACCCCTTCGCACCTCGCCTGCGGCGAGCGCTGTGGGGTACACGCCCGAACGCCGTTACGCTCGCTTCGCTCGCTGCCCAAGCTAAATCCCCCGATTTAATAAAAATATGTTTTTTGTTTACCTTTTTTTGTAAAATTTTGGTTTTTTAGTTGATTTAACTTCCATAATTTATTATAATAGCGGTACTATGCAGTATTATGTGTTTATCTCATAACGTAACAGGCATAGACGGACTTTGTGTCCGTTTCAAAAAGGAGGACTGTTTGATGGCAAAGGATAACAGCGCAAACAGCTCAAGCGCAGATGAACGCTTAGAGAAAAAGGAAAAAAGAATAGCTCAGAAAGCAGAAAAGAAAAGACTCAAGCTTGAAAAAAAGGCGAATAAAAAGCCGATGAATACGGGAGTTAAAACGGCTCTTGTGGTGTTCTTCGCCTTGATGCTTGCCTGCTGTCTGACGGTCTGCATTGTCGGCGTGAACATGGTCAACTATATAATCTCATATAAAGACGGCGCATTGGCGACAGACCTCGATGCATACAAAAGTCAGCAGTATCAGACCTCGATACTGTATTACTATAACGATTCGGGCAAGAAGAAAGAGCTTATCAGACTTCACGGCGAGGAAAACAGAATGTGGGTCGATGAGAAGAAGATCCCCGATAATCTCAAATGGGCGTTCGTATGCTGTGAGGACAAGCGCTTCTATGAGCATGACGGCGTTGACTGGCTGAGAACCGTTAAGGTGGCTGTCACCAACAGCTCACAGGGCGGCTCGACAATAACTCAGCAGCTTATCAAAAACCTCACAAAGCAAAACGAGGTCACATACGTCAGAAAGTTCAGAGAAATAGCCAAAGCCTTAAACCTTGAGGCTAACTACGATAAGGAAGAAATACTCGAAGCATACCTCAACACAGTATATTTGGGCTCGGGCTGTTACGGCGTTAAAACAGCCGCCGAGACCTATTTCGGCAAGGAACTTGACGAACTGAATCTCTCCGAGTGCGCTCTCTTGGCGGCAATCACTCAGAACCCGTATAAATTCAATCCGTATACCAACATGGAAAAGGCTAAAGTCAGACAGCAGTATTGTCTTGAAAGTATGCTCGCCGAGGGCAAAATTACACAAAAGCAATATGACAAGGCTGTCAAGAGAACGGTAAAACTTGTCAGCAGAACAGCCTCGAATAAATCCGATGACGACGACAAAGAGGTCGAATATCAAAGCTATTATGTCGACTATGTTATCGACGAGGTAATAGCCGATCTGATGGCTGAATATGATTACGACCAGAGTGAAGCGTGGCAGATGGTTTATTGCGGCGGCTTGAAGATCGAGACAGCCTGCGATATGACAGTTCAGGAAAAGCTTGAAAAGACATACGAAAACAGAACGAACTTCCCGTATGCCGTCAAGGATAAAAACGGAGAGCTTCCCGATTCGGCTTGCACAATAATGGATTATCAGGGCAGAATCGTCGCACTTGTCGGCGGTACGGGCAAGAAGAAGGGCAACCGAGTTAAAAACAGAGCCACGACCACATTCAGACAGCCGGGCTCATCTATAAAGCCGCTTTCGATCTATGCTCCGGCGATAGACATGGGCTATATCACGTCAGGCTCAACGACCGTTCTTGATAAGTGCATAACACTTCCGAACGGAACACGCTGGCCTCGCAACTATAACGGCGACTACGGCTCAGGCGCAAACATAACGGTCGCAAGTGCACTTTATCGCTCACTTAACACCGTTCCCGCAAGAATACTTCACGAAACCTTGGGCGTAGCTACGTCATATAAATATGTAACCGAAAACTTCAAGCTCAAGCATCTGACCGCAAGCGACAAGGATCTCAGCCCGCTTGCTGTCGGCGGTACGAACGGCGGTGTATCTACACTTGAAATGGCGAGCGCATTTGCGGCGTTCGGCAACGGCGGCCGTGTATACGATTCCTACAGCTACTACAGAGTTATCGACAGAAACGGAAAAGTTCTGCTTGATAACACAAAGCCGACATATACTCAGGCTATCAAGGAATCGACAGCCGATATAATGCTCGGACTTCTTACGGGCGTCACGTCAAATCCGAGCGGTACGGCTTACGGCTGCGGAGTCAGCGGACTTCAGACCTTCGCTAAGACAGGTACTACAACGGATAACTACGATAAGTGGTTATGCGCAGGAACACCTTATTACGTATGCTCAATATGGTACGGCTACAACATTCCGTCAAACCTCACGGCTACTTCGCTGAGAACGATACTCAGACAGGTGTTCGGCGATGCACACGAGGGCTTATCGAGACAGAGAACATTCAGCACCGTAAAAAGCGAATTGCAGGGTGAATGATATGGTTATCTTATCGGTCGATTACGGTGACGCAAGAACGGGGATAGCCGTATGCGACAAGCTGGAATTTTTGGCTTCACCCGTCTGCGTAATAAAAGAAAGCTATATGCCGAAAGTCGTCAAGCGTATATCCGAGCTTGCGAGTGAAAAGAAAGCCGAGCTGATAGTTGTCGGAAAGCCGAAAAACATGGACGGCTCGGAGGGCTTCAGAGCGGATAAATGCAAGGAGCTTGCCGATAGCTTGAATGAGGCTGTCGATATACCCGTGACAATGTGGGACGAGCGGCTGACTACCGTTTCGGCGCATAAGGCTTTGAATGTTACGAATACCCGAGGTAAAGACAGAAAAGCGGTCATTGATGCGGTCTCCGCAGTGATGATACTTGAGGACTACCTCAAATACAGAAAGAACACACAAATGTAAATCTAAAGCGTAGGTTCTCAGTCGGCTTACGCTTTTTTAAAACGGAGGATACAACAATGAAAACAACGAAAAGAATTATTTCGGTTTTGCTTGCGGCTGTGATGCTTTTTGCGTTATCTGCGCCTGCGTTTGCCGCTGAGGCAAAGGATGAAAAGCCATTTGAAAACAGCTTCTTCTTTGAATATGAAGATCTGTCGATCCACTACAGAGTATTCAAAGCCGAAAACGAAAAAGCAAAAATATTTATGATCCACGGCTTCGCTCTCTCGTCATATTGCTGGGAGGAGCTTGCGACACGTCTTTGCGATGCCGGTTATACCTGTGTTGCTGCCGATCTGCCCGACTTCGGCTATTCAAGCCGAGAAACAGCGGACTCGACACTTTATCCCAGAGAGGATATCATGCACGCACTCATGATGAGTATAAGCGATGAAAAATGGTACGTTGCAGGTCATTCGATGGGCGGCTACATAACTCTCGCACTCGCTCAAAAATATCCCGAGAGCGTAAAGAACATAATGCTCTACGGCACAGCCTGCAACACCGGTGTTCCGGAGTTTGTTACGGAAATGATGAACAGCGACGTTCTCGCTCCGATCATGGCGAAATTCATGGAATGTATGGCACATTTCGATTTTATAGTCAAGGCATTGCTCAAAGTCGGTCTTTGTGATGACGAGTATGCGGAAAGCTATGATCTTTCAAAAGTCACCGAGCCTTTGAGAATAAAGGGTACGGGCATGGGAGCTATCTATTCTTTCACTATGTTGCCCGAAACCGACCTTGAGAAAGTTGAAAAGATGTCACCTATACTCTATGTCAACGGCGATAAGGATTTTGTTATCCAAGAGAAAGACAGAATGACGCTCAGAGAGCATCTTCCCTCGGGCAGTGTTGACGTGACAGTAAGCGGCGGAGGACATATGTTTATAGAAAACCTCGCCGACGAGACAGCAAAGGTAACACTTGACTTTTTAGCTGAAAACTGAGAATCATATGTATTGTGCGGACTTCGGTTTCGCACAATACTTTTTTGTTGCAGGTAGCGAGCGAAGCGAGCGTAAGGCGGCTGTACGTGTACCCCTCCGCACGTTAGTGCGGAGGGGTGCCGGACAGCCGCCCGCTGTACCGAGTTTCAATTCAGATCAAACCGAAAAGCTGATTTCCGACTTAGCTCAACGTGCCTCACGGGAAGTTTTCCGCTTTCGGTCAGCGAGTGCTGCAGCGGCGCCGTCGGCACCCCACTCGCACAGCGCCTGCGGCGCGCGCTCGGGGGTACACGCCGTCACCGCTCCGCCTGCTTCACGGGCGAGTTCGCCTTGTGAAAAAACTAACAAATTAAAATCCCGTTTTTCACTTGAAAAGCTATTATAAAAATGGTATTATGTAAAGTGGTTAATTTTGTGACTCGGAGTTTGTCAAATGAAAAAAGAAAGCACGAAAAAATCACTTGCCCCCGTCGGTATAATGCTGCTTGCGGTTGCGGTTTTCGTTATGGTCATATTAGATATGACGGACGAAAAAACGCAGCAGGCGGTCACTAAATCAACTGTGGCAATGGGAACGGTGATAAGCGAAAAGCTGTACGGTGCAAAAGACAGCGAAGAAGCTTTTGAAATTACCGAAAATACAATAACCGAGCTTGAAAATAAAATTTCAATGCGTATTGATACAAGCGTTATTTCAAACTTAAATAAAGCTTCCTTTGCCGATTGTGATGCAGAGCTTGCCGAGGTACTTGAAGTATGCAATAAAGTCTATGAAGCCTCGGACGGCTCATTCGATGTGACAACAGGTAAGATAACATCGCTTTGGAAAATAGGCGAGGAGGGTGCGGCCGTGCCGAGCGACAAAGCGCTCAGATCGGCTCTTTCTTATGTTGACGGCAGTAAGCTGAAAATCGAAAACGGCAAGGCTATCATAGATAAAGGTCAGCTCGTCGATTTAGGTGCTGTCGGAAAGGGACTTGCCTGCGACAAGGTCAGGTCGGCGCTTGAAAATGCCGAAGTCGAAGCGGCTGTTATTTCGATCGGCGGCAGTGTCCTGCTTTACGGAAACAATCCGAACGCCGAAAAATGGAGCGTCGCCATAAGAGACCCCGAAGGCGAGAGCACCGATTATATCGGCAAGCTGTCACTTTCCGAATGTGCAGTTTCAACATCCGGCGACTATGAGCGAGTGCTTGAAGTCGGCGGTAAAAAATATCATCATATACTCGATCCGAAGACAGGCTATCCTGCCGACAGCGGACTTATGAGCGTGACCGTCGTCTGCGACAGCGGACTTATGAGCGATGCGCTTTCGACCGCCGCTTTCATCTTGGGTACGTATAAAGGGATCCGGCTTCTTGAAAAGTTTGATGCCGAGGGCGTGTTTGTCGATAAGGACAAGAACATTTTCGTCACCGACGGACTTAAAGATAAATTCACTTTAACAGACAGTGATTATTCTGTCTCAGGTGATACACAATGAGGGCGGTCAAGCGTGGCGATGCCGCAATTATCCTTGCGGTCTTGAGCGTTTCTCTGTGGCTGATTTTGTTGCGGTATGCCCCGAGTGAGCATAAAACCGCAAGAGTATACGAAGACGGAAAGCTCACTCATGTCATAGAGCTTGATTCCTCAAGCGAAAAGCAGGAGATAAAAATTAACGGCGGTGTCCTCACTGTCGAAAACGGAAGCATACGCTATTCATCGTCGGATTGTCCCGACAAGCTTTGTCAAAAATTCGGAGAATTAAGCCGAAACGGAGACACAGCTTCCTGCGTACCGAATAAAACAGTCGTCACTGTGACAGCGGAGAAGAGTGACGGTATGGCTGATATCATAACCTATTAAGGAAATTAAAATGAAAAAGATGACCGCAAAAAAAGTGGCTTTGACGGGAATTCTGGGCGCACTCGCCTTGGTTCTGTCATTTACGGAAAGCCTGCTAATGCCGCAGGTTTCGTTTCTGCCGCCCGGAGCAAAGCCGGGACTTTCAAACATAATAACAATGTTCGCCGCAAGCACAATGGGTTTCGGCGGAGCAATATATATAGTTCTGATCAAGTCGGTGTTCGCTTTCATCACAAGAGGAGCGACAGCGTTTTTGATGAGTCTTGCAGGAGGAATTTTCAGTGCGGCGGTAATGCTGCTGTTGCTTAAATTCAAATCCTTCAGCCTCGTCGGAATAGGTGTGGCTTCATCGTGCGCTCACAATTTAGGTCAGCTTTCGGTGTCCGTATTTATCACGGGTACAAAGGCGATTTTGAGCTATGCGCCGTTTCTGCTTCTTTTCGGAGTGGCAACGGGTCTCGTGACAGGCACGGTGCTGAAGGTGGTAATGCCGAAGCTTGATAGAATAAAATACGATTAAATTGTTATAAATTCAACAGATTGGGGTTGTATAAAGAATGAGCAAAATCGTAAACGGTGTGCTTACCGCTGTCGGAAAAAGCAGAGGTGGTATCTCCGTTCCGCACAATAAGAACACGGCGGAAAAGCCCGTTATGAGAATGGAATTTCCGAAAACGGTCGTTCTTCCCATGCAGCAGCATATAGGTGCGCCGTGTGAGCCGACGGTCAAGGTCGGTGATATTGTTGATGTCGGTCAGGTCGTCGGTGATACGGATAAATTCGTGTCGGCGCCGATACACGCCACAATATCCGGAAAGGTCGTCGCTGTCGGTGACGTCTATCTTGCCAACGGCATGATATCAAAGGCTGTCACTATTGAATCGGACGGTGAAATGAGAATCTCACCCGATGTTAAGCCTCCCGTTGTCAATTCGAGAGAGGATCTTATAAAGGCTGTCAGGGCCTCCGGTCTTGTCGGCTTGGGCGGTGCAGGCTTCCCGACACACGTCAAGCTGAATTATCCCGAGGATAAGGGCGTAGACACGCTGATAATCAATGCCGCCGAGTGCGAGCCGTATATCACCGTTGACTACCGTGAATGTATCGACCACGGCGAGGATATCATAAACGGTATCTATTCTATCCAAAAGCATTTCAAATTTAAGCAGATAATAATTGCCGCCGAGGATAATAAGCCCAAGGCGTTTAAGGTGCTTAAAGACATAATCGACATGGAGGATAATAAAGACGGAGCCGTTAAGCTTATGGTTCTCAAGTCAAAGTATCCGCAGGGTGCGGAGAAAATGATGATCCTTTCGGCTACAGGCAGACGTGTTCCTCCCGGAAAACTTCCCGCCGACGTCGGCTGTGTTGTGATGAATGTCGGAAGCGTTGCGTTTATCGGAAGATATCTCAAGACAGGCAAGCCGCTTATCAGCCGTTCTGTCACCGTTGACGGCACGGCGATAAAAGAGCCGAACAATGTCAGAGTGCCGATAGGAACAAAGATAGCCGATGTTATCGAGCTTTGCGGCGGCTTTAACGGTGACCCGAAGAAGATAATTTTCGGCGGACCTATGATGGGTCTTGCACTTTCAAGTATCGAAGCTCCGCTTTGCAAGCAGAACAACGCTATTTTAGCATTCACCGATAATAAGTATCTGACGAAAAAAGAACGTGACTGCATAAGATGCGGCAGATGCGTTGAAGCGTGTCCCATGAGCCTTATGCCTACTCTTATCGAAAGATACGCAAAAGCAAAGGATGTTGACAGACTTAAAAAGATCGGTGTCAATGTTTGTATGGAGTGCGGCTCATGCGCATTCTCATGTCCGTCAAGCAGACCTCTTGTGCAGTATATGAGACTTGCAAAACAGGTCGTCAGAGAGGAGGACTCCAAAAATGGATAAAAAGCTTACAGTCAGTGCTTCACCGCACATTCATTCAAGCGAGACCACAACGGGCATAATGCTCGATGTCATTATCGCTCTTATGCCTGCCGCCGTCGTCAGTGTGATATTCTTCGGACTTCACGCCTTAGCGGTGCTTGCGACCTCGGTAATATCTTCTGTTGTGTTTGAATATGTCAGCAGAAAGATCATGAAAAGAAGCAACACCTTGGGAGATCTCAGTGCGGTCGTAACAGGCATTATCCTTGCCTTTAACCTGCCGTCAACTTTGCCGCTTTGGATAGTCGTTATCGGTACATTCATCGCTATCGTTATCGTAAAGCAGATGTTCGGCGGTATAGGTCAGAATTTCGTAAACCCAGCAATCACATCGAGAATAATTCTCATGACGTCATTCCCTCAGCTTATGTCAACATGGACACAGCCTCTTGTGACAACAAATGCCGGCGAAGATGCCGTTACGGCGGCCTCACCCTTGGCTCTTATGGCTGACATCACAAAGTCGGATGACCTCAAGGCGGCAATGGAAGCTGCCGGACTTCCGACGCTCAAGGATATGTTCCTCGGCTTACGCCCCGGCTCAATGGGCGAGGTATGCGCTGCGGCTTTGCTGATAGGTCTTGCGTACCTCTTAATAAGAAAAGTCATCTCACCGATAATTCCGCTGACATTTATAGGAACTGTAGCGGTCTGTATGTTCATCGCAGGCAAGGGCAACCTTACATTTGTCGCTTATCAGCTTCTCAGCGGCGGACTTCTTCTCGGCGCTATCTTCATGGCAACAGACTACACAACGTCGCCCATAAACAAAAAAGGAAAGGTCATCTTCGGTATCGGATGCGGCTTGATAACGAGCCTTATCAGACTTTTCGGAGTGCTTCCCGAGGGCGTTTCATTCTCAATAATTCTCATGAACATACTTGTTCCTCATATTGAAAATCTCACGACACCGAAGCCGTTCGGCTCTGTCAAGGAGAAGAAAGAGGAGGCTAAGTCATGAAAGGCAAAATGAAAGAAATACTCATTCCGACCGTTGCGCTTTTTATAATCTGTCTTATCTCAACGGCTCTTTTGGGCGGTACGAACAGCTTGACTTCGGAGAAGATCAAACAGGTCGCCGCCGAATCCGCTGCCAAGGCGAGAACACTCGTTTTGACACAGGCGACCGACTTTGAAGAAACCAAGATAACGGTCGAAGACACCGAGTATACATATTATATCGGTAAGGACGCAAACGGCGAAGCTGTCGGCTACACCGTCACAACTCAGGATAAGAGCTACGGCGGAACGATAGAAGTCATGACGGGCTTCGATCTTGACGGAACGATAATGGGTATAGAAATACTCACGATCGACGACACACCGGGTCTCGGCATGAACGCAAAAAATGACAGTTTCAAAAACGAATATGTCGGCAAAACAGGCGAGCTGACAGTCAGCAAGACAGCCTCAGCCGACAACGAAATTCAAGCAATAACGGGTGCAACGATAACATCAAAGGCGGTCACACGCTGTGTTAATCTTGCGTCAACGATAGTTTCACAGGCTAAAGGAGGTGCTGACTGATGGCTGAAAAGAAGCAAAGCTTAGGAAAAGAATTCACAAAAGGCTTAGTAGCGGAGAATCCTGTTTTAAGACTTGTTCTCGGAACTTGTCCGACACTTGCTGTCTCGACATCGGTTTCAAGCGCTATAGGTATGGGCATTGCGGCAACGATAGTTTTGATATGTTCAAACGTTGTTATATCTGCTCTCAGAAAGGTAATTCCCCAAAAGGT
This sequence comes from uncultured Faecalibacterium sp., assembly GCA_964480405.1. GTDB lineage: Bacteria > Bacillota > Clostridia > Oscillospirales > Acutalibacteraceae > UBA6857. The sequence continues at coordinate 9,477 of CAYZOU010000031.1, forward strand.
AAGAATCCCCGCATACATAGTAATAATCGCTTCATTTGTTACTATCATTCAGCTTATCGTCAAGGCTTATGTTCCGGCTCTTGACACGGCTTTAGGCGTATACCTTCCGTTGATAGTCGTTAACTGTATCATTCTCGGAAGAGCCGAAGCGTTCGCCTCAAAGAACTCAGTCGTGGCTTCTGCGCTTGACGGACTCGGAATGGGTTGCGGCTTCACGGCGGCGCTCTTTCTCATGAGTACGGTAAGAGAAATTCTCGGCTCGGGAACATTCCTTGCCGGAATCAAGGACTTGCTTGCTGTTTTCGGCGACTTCAGCTTTAACGGCTTCAAGATCCCGTTCATCAACGAAAATCCGATGATCATATTCGTTTTAGCACCGGGTGGCTTCTTCGTCTTCGGAATCATGATCGCTCTTTCAAACAAGATAGCCGAAAGAAAAGGCAAGCCGAAAGCAGAACTCAGAGGCTGTGAAGCTTGTCCGATGGCTAAGACCTGTTCAATGGTCGGCTCCTGTGAAAATAAAGCAGAGGAGGAAGCAAAGTAATGACAAAAATGTTGTTTTCCGTTCTTATGACGGCTATACTTACGAATAACTTCGTTCTCGCTAAGTTCCTCGGTATCTGTCCTTTCCTCGGCGTTTCAAAGAAGCTTAAAACCGCTACGGGAATGTCACTCGCCGTTATCTTCGTTATGGTCTTGGCAACAGCCGTAACGTACCCCATAAATAAATATTTGCTCGTTAAAAACGACCTCGAATATCTTCAGACTATCGTGTTCATCTTAGTCATTGCGGCTTTGGTTCAGCTCGTTGAGATAGTCCTCAAGAAGTATATGAAGTCACTTTATAATGCACTCGGAATCTATCTTCCGCTTATCACGACAAACTGTGCGGTTTTGGGCGTTGTTCTTCTTAACGTCGAGAACGGCTATAATTTCGTAACGTCAATCGTCAACTCACTCGGCGGCGGTCTCGGCTTTATGCTTGCCATGGTCATGTTCGCCGGTGTCAGAGAGAGACTTGAAAGCTGTGATATTCCGAAAGCCTTGCAGGGTCTTCCCATAACACTCATTGCGGCATCGCTGACTTCTGTCTCATTCCTCGGCTTTACGGGCGTTGTAGAGTCGATATTCGGTTAAGGAGGTGCTACGATGAACAGTATAATTGTTGCGGTTATCATAGTCTCCGTTATCGGACTTATAGCAGGTCTCGGACTTGCGATAGCTTCTATCGTCATGGCAGTTCCCGTTGACGAAAAGGCGGCTGAGATACGTGAATGTCTGCCCGGTGCAAACTGCGGCGCTTGCGGCTTCAGCGGTTGCGACGGCTATGCGGCGGCTCTGTCTCAGGGCGACACGAAGGATACGGGACTTTGCGCTCCCGGCGGAAACGAAGCGGCTAAAGCTATTGCGGCTGTGCTCGGAGTAGCTGCCGGAGAGGTCAAGCCCAAGGTTGCTGTCGTTCTCTGTCAAGGAAACAAAAATAATGTCAGCACTAAACTTGACTATGTAGGTGTTGACAGCTGTAAGATGGCGGCACAGCTTTTCGGCGGCCCGAAGGACTGCGTATACGGATGTCTCGGCTTCGGCGACTGCGTTAAGAAGTGTCCGTATGAAGCGATATTCATCTGCGACGGTGTGGCTCGAATCAATCCGAATTTATGCCGTGCTTGCAAGATGTGTATAAATACCTGTCCCAAGAATCTCATAGAGCTTTTGCCTGTTGAAACAGCTCAGGCAGGAGTATTCTGCAAGAATAAAGACAAGGGCGCAAAGACACGCAAGCAGTGCAAGGTCGGCTGTATCGGCTGTATGAAATGCACAAAGGTCTGCGAAAGCGGAGCTGTCACGGTTGAAAACAATGTCGCTCATGTTGACTATGAGAAATGCACGGGTTGCGGCAAGTGCAGTGAAGCTTGTCCCGTCGGTGCGGTGAATATAATCGACATAATAAAAGCATATTGATTCTTATCCCTCCGAGCTGATGTTCGGAGGGATTTTTGATTTTCAAACAAATCGGCAAACCTAACAAAAATGCCGAATAATGTTGAAATAACACACGGAGTTTGTTATAATACAGACAAAATAATTTTCAGGAGAATATGTATGTCTAACAACGCAACTATAATCGCACTTTCCGGTAAAGGCGGTGTAGGAAAAACATCTATTTCCGCCGCTATCGTTAAGCTTCTCGTCGAAAAGTATCCCGACAAAAAAATCCTTGCTATAGATGCCGACCCTGCTGTCGGCCTTTCAACTGCCTTGGGTATTGAGGTCGAGACCACTATCGACGATATCAGAAAAGAGATCGTCTCATCTGTTGAGGACGGCGACACAAAGACCGCTATCGAGCTTTTGGGCGACGCAAAATATAAGATATTCGATGCGCTTGTCGAGACCGACGGCTTCGCTTTTATCGCAGTCGGCAGACCGGAGAGCGCAGGCTGTTATTGCAAGATAAATTCCTATCTTAAAGAGGTCATCGGTATCCTCTCCGCTGATTTTGACTATGTCGTAATAGACGGTGAAGCCGGAATCGAACAGATAAACCGCAGAGTAATGGAAAAGGTCACACATCTGCTCCTCATCACCGATGCCAGCAAGAAAGGCACTCAGGTCATTTCAACAATAAAGAGCGTCGCCGATGAGCTTGTTATGTATCAGAAGATAGGCGTTATCGTCAACAGACTTCCCGACGAAAGCGTTATCGAGCATATAAATACAAACGGGATTCCCGTCTTGTCATATATAAAGAGCGACAAAAACCTTGTTATCTATGATATCGAGGGCAAAAACGTAACCACGCTTCCCGATGACTCCGAGATAGTCGAGGGTGCAAGAAAAGCACTTGAAGAGCTTGAGGTGATTTGACATGAAAGATTTAAAGCATCTTTATGAGTTTGAAAGGCTGTTGCTTGATGCGAACAACGACCTTGTCAAAAAAGCAAAAGACGACGGCGGAATAGCCTTGGGCTACACCTGCTATCATATTCCCGAGGTTCTTCTCAACTGCGGAAACTGTTTTTCGGTACGCTTGAGAGCACCGAGAACGGGATCTCTTGATATCGCAACCTACTATATGAGCAACTTTGTTTGCGGATTTTCAAAGGCAATACTCGAAAGAGCGATCGAGGGCGGTTATAACTTCCTCAATGCGCTTTTGGCTTCCGAGACCTGTTCGGAAATGAACAGAGCCGCCGAGCATTTCGAGCTTCTTAACTTAGTGCCGAACGACAAGTTTTTCGTCACATTCTTAGATGCCCCGTTCAAAATCGAGCCGCACACCTTGAAGCACTATGTCAATCAGACGAGAGTCAAAATACTGGATACTCTTTCCTCTGTTTACGGTGTCGACACATCCGACGAAGCTTTGATAAAGGCTGTTGAGGAGCATAACGAGGTATGCCGTTTGATAACGGAAATAGGCGAATACAGAAAAGAAGATAATCCGAGAATAACCGGCTATGAGTATCACATTTTGAATCTCGTTTCATATTGCTGTCCGAAAGCTCTTATTCTTCCGGCTCTCAGAGAGACAGCCGAGGAGCTTAAAACAAGAGAGCCCGATGCAAAGAAAAATTACAGAGCGAAGATAGTCGTTGTCGGCTCGGAAATGGACGACCCCGAATTCACATCGCTTATAGAGGACAGCGGCGCTTTGGTCGTTGCCGACAGATACTGCTTCGGAGCGTTGCCCGGAAGACAGGAGATAATCCTCAATAAAGACGAGGACGTTCTCACTCAGATCTGCCGCCACTATCTTAAAACAAGTCAGTGTCCGAGATTCATGAGCCATGAAAAAGTGCAGGAAAGACGTGATTATGTAAACCGACTCGTTGAAGAATATCACGCAGACGGCGTTATGTATGAACAGCTCAAGTTCTGCGAATATTGGGGCTATGAAAGAGCCTTGGCGTCTTATGTCATGAGCAATGACTACGGAGTACCCACGGCGGCTGTTGACCGTCAGTATACCGCATCGGCATCGGGTCAGCTGAGAACAAGAGTTCAGGCTTTCGTTGAGAGCCTTGAGATAAAGAAGATACAAAAGGAAAGGGGAGTGCAGAAGAATGGATAATTACGGAAAGCTTTATACAGAACATACCGCACTTCTCAAGCATAGAGAATGGCGAGGAGTCAAGGACACGGCTTATGACTATTACCGCTGGCTTGTGACGTGGAAAGATATGATAAAAATGGTGCTTAAAGCTCCCGTTTCGACGGTCAAGGGCTTGTGGCGTTATCGCTGGATGGCGTCATATCTTGCCGCACCGGCTTTTGTTGACAGACATACGGCAGGCTTGAGAGGGCCTCAGCTTAAAATGGCTCACCTCCATTACAATATGATAATCAAGCATACGACAACGCTTATAAACATATCATTCCGTGCCGATGAAAAAATAAATCCCGGAAACAAGCTTTCAAAGCGTATCGTGCTTACCGATGAGATCGTTCCCAATGAAGTCTTTACGGGCTTCCCGAATCTCATTGTAATACCGCTTCAGACCCTGCCTATCTTCCTTTCGTCAATGGTCGATCAGCAGATAACTCCGCCTTACTTGGAGGTCACGGAGAGCTTCGGTGTTCCTGCCGACGTTTGCCCACTTCCGAGCGCCGAGGCAGGTGTTGCGATAGAGGACGACTATCCGAAAATGGGCTGTTGCATGATAGGCACAAATATGCCGTGTGACGGCTCGATAATGAATTCGACCTTCCTTGACAGACGTCTTAATCTGCCCACGCACTGCTTCGGTGTACCTCTCAGATATAACGGTGAAGATGTTCAGGAGTATGCGGTTGACGAGATAAAGGCGTTAATAAAGTTCATAGAGGATCAGACGGGCGAAAAATTCGACTGGAACGCTTATTTCGCTCGCATGAAAGATTATAATAAACAGCTTGAATATGAGCGTCAGAAGTGGGATGTCAATAAGACACCCTATCCTCAGATGACGGGCGCTTGCTTCTGGCTTTACAGAATTTTCTATTTCAACCTTTCGGGCGGCTCAAACGAGAAATTCCTCAAAGTCGATAAAAAGGTCAATAAGATCATGCTCAAAGCGTACGAAAAAAAGACACCGGTCTCAAAAGAAATGCGCCATAGAGCAGTCGTTTGGAGCTGTCCTGCGAACTATTATACAAGCTTCGCAAACTGGCTTGAAAATTGCTGGGGCATGAACGTCATTATGGATATGGAGACGATGATATCCTATCTTGAGATCGACACCGAGGATAAGGAGCAGTCGCTCAAGGATTTGGCTAAGACCTATCAGCGTTCTATCATGAGAAAGCATACGAAGGGCGGCTACCGCAATGTTGTCGATGAGCTTTGGCGCATTGTCGAGGAATACAACGCCGACACTGTTATTATGTATGATCAGATCTCATGCAAGGGTATGGACGGTCTGACGGGCATTTTTGACGATCAGGCAAGAGAACGCAACGTCAACTTTATTTGGGTCAAGCAGGACCTTATGGATCCACGCACGATTTCAAGACGTGATATGCGTGAACAGGTCAACAAGTATATGCAGACCGTTTTGCAGGAAGAGCCGCTTGATGCGTCACTTCTTGACTTTGAAGATGATTTAGCTTGGTAAAAGGAGATTTAAAATTATGAAATATTTCGGCGGATGCGATGTAGGCTCTACATACACAAAATGTGTTATCCTCAATGAAAAGGGCGAAATGGTCGCCAATGTCACAAACAGAAGCAAAATCAACCCCGTTCAAAGCGCTCAGATAGCTTTAGACGATGCCGTCTCTCAAGTCGGTGACTTAAATTCGGCTGAACAGCTTTCGTACCTCATCGGCACAGGCTACGGCAGAAACAAAGTCCCGTTTGCCGACGAGAACATATCCGAGATAAGCTGTCACGCTATGGGCGTACACGTAACGAATCCCGAGGTAAAAGCGATCATAGATATCGGCGGACAGGACGTCAAGGGAATTTCGATTGATACCGACGGCACTGTTAAGAATTTCGCCATGAACGACAAGTGCGCCGCAGGTACGGGCAGATTTTATGAAGCGATGGCGAATGCGTTCGAGATGAGCCTTCCCGAGTTTTCAAAGCTTTCACTTAACGCTAAAAATACTATCCCCATCACGGCTCAGTGTACGGTTTTCGCCGAGAGCGAGGTCATATCTCTCGTCGGCGAGGGCAAGCCCATGGACGAGATAGCGGCAGGTATTCAGCTTGCTGTCGCAAAGCGTTGCTTTGTCATGGCGAAAAAAGCCGGAGCTGTTGACAGCATAACGCTCACGGGCGGTTGCGCTAAAAATGACGGACTGAAGAAAGCCATAGAAAAGGTGCTGAAGATAAAGGTCGTCGAGCTTTCAACTGACCCTCAGCTTATGGGTGCCTTGGGTGCGGCTGAATATGCCCGTCAAAAGGGACTTGCAAAGGAGAACTGATATGAAAATAGCTTTGATCATATTGGCGGTCATTCTTTGTCTGATTGTCCTGACGTTTGTCATCTATTGGTTTAACCTTGATATGAAGCTTATCAGAAAGGTCTATGATCTTCTGCAAAAGCATTATGATACAATGAAAAGGGATAAGAAGCTTTAATGGACTTTTTTGATTCACTGATTGATAAAACACTTTCGGTCTTAGAAAATAAATCTCAAAGAAGCTACGGCTTCGATTCAAACAAACAGTGGCAAGATATAGGCTACAGCAGTGTTATTCTTCAAAGAGACACTGCGTTTGAAATAAGCGGAACGGGCTTTTGCCTCGTCACCTCGAAAGCTACCGACTTCAAGACCGTTGTTGTCGGAGAAGATTTAAACGAGATAAAAGCCGACAGAAAATTTGCCCGTGTCGCAGTCGTCGAAGTCGATGATTGCGGCGACGGACAAGCGGCATACGACCTTATAAAAAAGATAGAATATGTCAAATATCACTTTTTCCCCGATGGCTATATGGTACGCTCGGCTTCCTCGTCATTCAAAGAAAGCGCACGAATTTCGAAGAAGGCGTTAAAGGGCGGAATAACATTTGAAAAGCTCGGAAATCTGATGATAGATAAGTTCAAAGCGATACCCGATGTCAAGGGTGCGACAGTGTATTTCATAACAGACAACAGTGTCGACTATTCCGAATTTAAAGCGATAGCCGAGAAAAACCGAGAAGTCACGGAAGCTCTCAATCAAGTTATGAATAATCTCGAATTTGACTGTGCCTCATGCAACCTTAAACCGATATGCGACGAGGTCGAGGGAATGAGAGAACTGCACTTTAAAAATTCAAAATCGGGAGGAAAACAGCGTGGATAAAAATGCCGTTATCTCATTTTTCAACAGCTGTGCCGCCGATTGGGATAAAAATACGGTGAGTAACGGCGACGTTATCTCTCAAATTCTCGATATAGCCGAAATAGGCGATGGCAAGAGTGTGCTTGACGTTGCTTGCGGAACGGGAGTGCTTTTTGACTTTTACATTTCAAGAAAAGTCGGTCACTTGACAGCTATTGATATTTCCGATGAAATGGTGAAAAAGGCAAAGGAAAAATATCCGAATGTCGAAGCTGTGGTCGGAGATGCCGAAAGCTATAATTTCAATACGAAATTTGACAGTATTGTTATCTATAACGCTTTTCCGCATTTTATCGACAGTGACAGCTTATTCAAAAACCTTTCGAAGCATCTGTCTGTCGGAGCAAGACTGACGGTGGCGCACGGAATGAGCCGAGAAGCTGTCCTTGCCTGTCATGCGAACAAGGCAAAGCCGATTTCAAAGGAGCTTATACCTGCCGAAGAATTAGCAGGTCAGATGATGCGTTACGTTAAAGTTGACACTGTGATATCGGATTCGAGTATGTATGTCGTATCCGGAACAAAATATTAAAATTTGAGGATGTCTTTTCAGGCATCCTTTTGTTGCTGTTGCGAGCGAAAGCAACTGGGGTGAGTATCGAACAGGATACATTTTTCAAGGCATATTTTCGCCGATAAAGCGCCGGAGAGATCAGCTCTCATCAGCCTTCAAGATTCTATCTGACCGCAAGCGGCATCAGTGGGGCGGCTGTTCGGCACTCACTCCGCCCTTCGCCTGCGGCGAGCGCTACGGAGTACACGAACAGCCGCCAAGAAGCTGACAAAAGCCAAACCCAACACGTTTTTTAAGGCATATTTTCGCCGATAAAGCGCCGGAGATGTCAGCTCTCATCAGCCTTTAAGATTTTATCTGACCGAAAGCGAAATCAGTGGGGCGGCTGTTCGGCACTCACTCCGCCCTTCGCCTGCGGCGAGCGCTGCGGAGTACACAAACAGCCGCCGTTACGCTCGCTTCGCTCGCTACCGCACCCCAAGCGACAGTCCTTGCTTGCGGTTTCCTCTTTGCCGCAGGAATACTGACGTATTTCAAGGTGAAAATGTTTGCTATACATAAGCTGAAAATAAGTCTTTCCGGACAGCTTAAATTTACTGTTAATTAAAATTTTATTTTTATCTCTTAATTATAATAAAAATGAACGCTTTACTCTTTAAAAATTTTAAAAAATGTAGTAAAATCAATCTGTAATGTTATATACGGAGGAATTGCTATGAAAAAAATACTCATTGTCGATGACGATACCGCCATTTCACGTCTTGTTGCGGATGCCTTGGAGGATGACGGATTTGAAACGGTCGTCAAAAATGCCGCCAAAGAAGCTCTTGATTATATCAACACGAACAAGAGCGATATTGCGCTTATAATTCTCGATGTCATGATGCCCGAAATGAGCGGACTTGAGATCTGCCGCAGGATAAGAGATGACATTTCATGCCCGATAATTATAATCAGCGCTAAGAGCAAGACTGTCGATAAGGTCTTGGGACTCGAAATGGGAGCCGATGACTATATAGCAAAGCCCTTTGTCGTCGATGAGCTTGTCGCAAGAGTTAAAGCGCATCTTCGCCGTGAGGACAGAAACGACAGCAACAATAACGAGATCATAAAGATAGGCGAGATCGAGATAAGAACAGACAGCTTCGAAGTCATAAAATCCGGAGAGCATATCCCGTTTTCAACAAGAGAATTCCAGCTTCTTCAATATCTTATGGAGAATGCGGGAAAGGTTTTGACAAGAGAACAGATATTCTCAAGCGTTTGGGATACCGAATACGGCGATATAGGAACTGTAGCCGTTAACATCAAGAGCATAAGAGATAAAATAGATAAAGGCAACGAATACATAAAAACTGTTTGGGGCGTAGGATATAAATTTGTAAAGTCAGTAGGTGACTGATATGTCAAAAAGCAGAAAAAACGATGTGCTGTTTATATCAATACTTATTATTGCGTTCAACTGCGTGTTCATGTATTACTTTCACTCCGTGGCGAGCATGATACAGCAATACGCCGAGCAGGACACGGCACTGTTGCAAAATGTCAACGAAGACATTGTCGCTAAAATTCAAGAAACAGATGATCCGAAAAAGTGGCAAAGGATAGTTGACGAATATGACGGGATCGTTGTCGAGATAAAAAACGGCGAGGGAAACACCGTAGCGCATACCAAAGACAAGGAATGGTCGCTGATAGGCACGAGAGTGCAAAAAGCGTTCGTCTATAACGATGACGCATACATAATCAGAACATCGGTTTATCTTGCGAGAAAATACTTGACCGATACGGGCTATCTTTTCAAGCTTCTCGTGATAATCTTCGGAATGGTAACAATGTTTATCATTTTGATATCCTTGATAATTTATACTCTTATGCTAAGACCCATGCATAAGCTTTACACGAGCATTGAGAAGTACGAGAAGGGAGAGCCTGTCAAGCGAATGAACGGTCGAACGGAAGTCGCAAGGCTTCAAAACCGTTTCGTTGAGATGACGGAGACAATATCAAAACAGCAACAAAATCAAAGGCGGATAATAGCGTCTATCTCTCATGACATCAAAACTCCCTTGACCTCGATAATGGGGTATGCGGAGATGATGAAGAAGGAAAACTTATCCGAGGAGCGTAAACAGCGCTATCTTAAAACCGTCTATGACAAAGCGATAGCGATAAGGGATATAGTCAATGAGTTTGACGAATATCTCAGCTATAATCTTGACAGCAGCTTAAAGAAGTCTAAGATGACGGTTAGCGAGATGATGGAAAATCTGACCGAGGGCTATGACGATGAGCTTCAGAGCTTCGGTGTGGATTTCATTTGTAACACCGAGCCGAATGAAGATATAGTCGATATAGATCTTCAAAAGATGCGCCGTGTTATAGGCAACATCATAGGAAACTCACTCAAGCATTTTAATTCCGAAAGAAAGCTTATCGAGGTCGAATGTAAGAGAAAACCGAAAGCGGTACAAATAATAATTTCGGATAACGGCGAGGGTGTCGAGCCCGAAAAGCTTGAGGTCATTTTCGAGCCGCTCTATACTTCGGATCAAGGAAGAAAGGTCGCAGGTCTCGGACTTGCCATATGCAAGGAGATTGTCGAAAGCCACGGCGGCGAGATATATGCCGAGAAATCAAAACTCGGCGGTTTAGCGGTCGTCATCAAGCTTGAAGCAAGACCGCTGAGCTAAATTAAATGATGCTTGAAATACAAATTGTAAGATTAAAGCAAGATGAATTGTAAGATGAGAGCAAGATTAATTGTAAGATGAATTTCCGAGTGCTTCGGAAAAATCAAAATCGTAAAAAGGAGAAAACAGTTGTCACTCAAGAAAAACGATGAGATAAGAATAAAAATAGAAGCGTTGTCTTCTGAGGGAAGCGGTGTCGCTCACTTTGACGGTCAGGCGGTTTTTGTCGCCGGTACAGCTGTAGGTGACGACATCGTCGCCCATATTATAAAGGCAAAACAGAGGTACGCCGTAGGCATCATAAAGAAGATAGTCAAGCCGTCGAAGGACAGGAGCGACGTCGACTGCGAGGCTTTCCCACGTTGCGGAGGCTGTGCGTACAGACACATAAGCTATGAAAGCGAGCTTGAATGGAAAAAACAGCGAGTGAACGATGCTATTGACAGGATTGGCAAGCTTGACTTAAAGGTCGATGAGATCGTCGGAAGCGAACGGGTCGACCGATACCGAAACAAGGCGCAATATCCGGTCGGTCTTTCCGAAAAGGGAGATTTGATAACGGGCTTCTATTCACCGAAAAGCCACAGAATATGTGATTGTACGAGCTGCTTACTTCAGCCCGAAGAATTCAGCTCGATTTTAAGCTGCATCAGACTGTGGGTTTTGACGTCTGAAGTTACGGTGTATGACGAAGAAAGCGGAAAGGGCTTTTTAAGACATATATATCTGAGAAAAGCCGAGCTTACGGGCGAGATAATGGTTTGCCTTGTCGCCACGGGTGAGAGCGTACCGAATAAAAATAAGCTCATTGAGATTTTGCTCAATGAGAACAGCAATATTAAGACCGTTGTTTTGAATGTGAACAGCGAAAAAACAAATAAGATATTAGGCGAAAAATGCGTCTACCTTTACGGCGACGGATATATCACCGACATTCTTTGCGGCAAGAAGATAAGAATATCGCCGCTTTCTTTCTATCAGGTGAACCGTGACCAAGCGGAAAGGCTTTATGAAAAGGCGAGAGAGTTCGCCGAGCTCAAGGGCGGCGAGATCTTGCTCGACCTTTATTGCGGTGCGGGAACGATCGGGCTTTCGATGTCGGACAGTGTGAAAGAGCTGATAGGAGTTGAGGTTGTGCCGCAGGCGATAGAAGATGCGAAATTCAACGCAGAGCTTAACGGAGTGAAGAACGCACACTTCATCTGTGACGATGCTAAGGGTGCGGCAAAGACACTCGCAGCTAACGGAGTAAAGCCCGACGTGATAGTCCTCGATCCGCCGAGAAAGGGCTGTGACGGACAGGTGCTTGAAGCGGTTTCACAGATGTCACCCAACAGGGTCGTATACGTTTCATGTGATCCTGCGACATTAGCAAGAGACTGCGCCGCTTTCGCCCAACTCGGCTATAAAGCCGAGAAAGCAATAGCATTCGACCTCTTTCCCAGAACGGTGCATGTGGAGACGGTCTGTTTGCTGTCAAAAGCGCAAAAGTAATTTCTAAATCGTGAATAGCTCGAGCGGATAATATTTTCTGCTATATTAAGAAACCCATTACTTTAGCTACCTTAAAAACATGAAAACTAATTTTTAACTTCCTTATAATTTAGACGTCTTGTAGCCCATAAATATAACGTACTTGATATAAAGCCGGTATCAAAAGGGACAATAAAATAAATGTAATAAGTGTAAAATAATCACACGAAAGGGTGCAATATTATGGCAAATAGAACAGTCTGCTTATGCGACGGAAAGTACATAGGCATAGAGTCTATTTTTACTGTAATCAATGGAAGACAGATAAATATCCCTGAAAAATTAAAAGAGCTTCGTGTTAAGAGTCAAAACAATGAGCTGTATTGTCCGTGTGGATGCGGTGCAAATCTAATTCTTGTTGCCGGAGACAGAAATCTAAGAGAGCAGCATTTTAGATTAAAGGATGGAACTTTTTCGAACAAGTGCCATGTTGTGACAGAGGGCACGGCTTCAGTCAATTCTAAAATTGTTTTGAAGTGTTGGTTGGATGACAAATTGCAAACCGATGATGTGGAAACAAGAGTTCCAATAAGCCTTATAAGTAATACCAATAGAAAATATGAGTTTTCATTTTTTTCACGGGCTAAGAGCGTGGCAGTCAGCTATATTCATGATAGGGCAAATTTATCTAATGAGAAATTGAATATTTTACAAGAAAACAGTAATGGTATCGGACTGATTTATATTGTCAATAAGACAAATGGCGGTTGCAACGGTCAATATCCTGAATCACTTATGAAGATTCAAGACAGACAAGGATATTGCCTATTGATTGATGCGAATGAGCCATTTTATAATGATGCAAAAATGTTTGCAGTTTTTTATGCTCAAGACAATTATGGCTGTTGGAAAGAAATTAGATTTGCAAAAGGTGCATTAAGTGATTTTAAGATAGCTGATAATTGTTCATTACAGTATAAGAATGAAAAACTTACCGATTTGCTTGCAGAGGAATTAAAAGCTTTTGAAAAGTTTAAGCAAGATGAACGGGTACGGCTTGAAAATGAGAAAAAACGCCGTGAAGAAGAACAAAAGCAGCTTCAAAAAGCGGAAGAGCTTAGAATGCTTAGAGCCATAGAACATCAACAAGAAGTTGAAAAGAGACGTAAAGAGCAAGAAGCCGAATCAAAAATCCGCAAAGAGAAGGAAAAAGCCAAGGAGAAACAGCAGTTTATGTGTAAGCATTGCGGCTTTATCGGTACAGATGATAAATTTGCTACATATAAAAGAGATACAAGCACGGGCACTTGCAAAAAGTGTTCACGAACGTTGCCATCAGATCAAATCGCAACAACGCCCGAAGTTGAAAACAATCCTATTCATACAAATAACGATGATTCTATTTGTCCTAAATGTGGAGGAGAGTTAAAGGAAAAAAACGGAAAATACGGAAGATTCATCGGTTATTCAAATTATCCAAAATGCAGATATACACGAAGTATCAATAAATCTTAAAAAACTGAAATTTCGAAATTAACTTTACGTATGTTCTGTTGACTTTGTTGTATGAAATGAGTATAATATGGTTAGA
>CAYZOU010000032.1:0-10426 GCA_964480405.1 uncultured Faecalibacterium sp.
GCCGACGTTTATTCTCGCTCCTGCTTCAAGATCCTCAAGCGGCTGATGAGACAGCTTTCCGTAGCCGCCGAATTTCTTTGTTGAGAAGTAGACGTCACCGTCAACAGCGTAAGCGTAGCCCTTGTCTATGAGCGTTGATACGATGTTGATTATCTCGTCGATATTCTCTGTGGCTTTCGGGTGCACCGTCGCTTCACGGACATTCATGCCCTTTGCATCGACCCAAAATTCCTCGATATACTTCTCGGAAATTTCGGAGAATGTCAAGCCCTCGTCGTTTGCTCGGCGTATGATCTTGTCGTCAATATCGGTGAAATTCTGAACGAATCTGACTTCATTTCCTCTGTATTCAAGGTAACGGCGCAAAACGTCGAATACGCACAGCGGTCTTGCGTTTCCGATATGGATATAGTTATACACTGTCGGGCCGCAAGCGTAGATCTTATATTTGCCCTCCTCTATCGGAATAAGTTCTTCTTTTTTTCTTGTAAGCGTGTTGAAAATTCTCATTTGTGTTCCTCCGTAATTTGATTTATTTCACTTTCAAGCCTTTCTATTTTAAGCTTTAATTTACATATTTCTTGAGCCACGGGATCGGGAATGTGTATCTGGTCAAGCTCATCGACTCTGACGCCGTTGCGTTTGACTATCCTTGCAGGCGATCCGACGGCTGTGCAGTTGTCGGGGATTTCTTCAAGTACTACCGAGCCTGCCGCTATATTGCAATTATCTCCGATTCTAAACGGGCCGAGTACCTTTGATCCTGCGCCTATTAAAACATTGTTGCCTATGGTCGGGTGTCTTTTTCCCGTATGCTTTCCTGTTCCGCCGAGGGTGACACCTTGATATATAGTCACATCGTCGCCTATCACCGTCGTTTCGCCGATGACTACGCCCGTACCGTGATCTATAAAAAAGCGTCTGCCTATCTGCGCTCCCGGATGTATCTCTATATTAGTCTTTCTCGCCGCCCTTTGAGATATCGCTCTTGCGATAAAATAGTGCTTATGCTTAAAAAACCAATGAGCTCGTCTATACATTCTCAGCGCCTTGACTCCGGGGTAGAGAAAGAATATTTCAAATAAGCTCTTAGCCGCAGGGTCTCTTTCTTTTACGCAAAGGATGTCCTCCTTTAAAAGATCAAACATAGTGCCATGCCTCCAAAAATAAAAACCCCTGCTGCTTAAAAAGCAACAGAGGCGTAAAACGCGGTTCCACTCTGATTTATCACTCACGGTAACATAAAATTACCTGCTCGGTAACGCTGAGCCTGCGTCTTGAGATACTCGTTTCCTTTCCCCCAAGCTGCCGTCAGATGCATTTCGGCGGTATCTTAACAAGGCACTTACACCGTTATGCGCCTCTCTCTGAGAAAAGCCTATCCGCTTACTTCTTCTGACCGTTGCTTTATCTGTCAGTATATTATACTACGCTTTTATAAAAAATGCACTACTATTTTAAAAAATTTTTAATCAATATCGACACATTCTCCGAGAAGATCGTAATCCTTCGTGTTTATTATTCTCACTTCGGCAAATTCTCCGCTTTCAAGCGGCACCGAGGAAGTGAAATATATGATGCTGTCGATGTCGGGAGCGTCCATATAGCTTCTTCCGCAATATGAGTCAGTGTATGAATCGTAGCCCTCGACAAGCACTCTGTATGTCTTGCCGATTTTTTCTTCCTGCTTTCTTGAGAAGATCTCGAATTGCTGTTGCATTATCACGTCGCCCCTGTCGATCTTCGTCTGCTCGTCTATTTGGTCGGGCATTTCGGCTGCCTTTGTACCCTCCTCGGCTGAATAGGCGAAACAGCCCAGACGGTCAAACTCGGCTTCATTGACAAATTCGCTCAAAGCCGTAAATTCTTCCTCCGTCTCACCGGGGAAGCCTGTTATAAATGTTGTTCTGATAACAACGTCGGGGATACGGCTTCGTATTTTCTTGATAAGTGACAAAAGCTCCTGCTTGCTACCTGTTCGATTCATTCTCGCCAATACGTTTTCATCGGCGTGTTGAAGCGGCAGGTCGATATATTTACAGACCTTTTCGTTGTTTCTTATCTCATCTATAAGCTCGTCTGTCATGCTGTCGGGATAGCAATAGAGAAGTCTTATCCACTCTATGCCGTCGATGTATGACAGCTTTCTTAAAAGCTCGGGTAATTTTAATTCGCCGTAAAGGTCGTTGCCGTATTTCGTGGTGTCCTGCGCAATAACGACAAGCTCTTTCACTCCGCTTTCGGCAAGAGCTTCCGCTTCCTTTAAAATGCTCTCTATCTCACGGCTTCTGTATCTTCCTCTGATAGACGGTATCGCACAGTAGGTGCAGCAGTTTGAGCAGCCCTCGGCGATTTTAAGGTATGCCGTGTATTCCGGTGTGGTAAGCACTCGCTCGCCCTCGAGAGGTAAGCAATATTTAGACGGAAACTCGGCGTACCCCTCACCTTTAATGGCTTTGAGACAGATTTCGGCTATGTTTTCATTGCCGCCGATTCCGACTATTGCGTCGATTTCGGGCATCTGCTCAATGACCTGCTCCTTATAGCGCTCGGCAAGACAGCCCGTGACGATAAGCGCCTTGAGATAACCGTTGTTTTTAAGCTCAGCCATCTCAAGAATATTGTCGATCGCCTCCTGCTTCGCATCGTCGATAAAGCCGCAGGTGTTGACGATAACCGCATCTGCATAGTAAGGCTCACTCGTTATCTCAAAGCCTGCCTCGACAAGCTTGGCTAACATTATTTCGGCATCGACCTGATTCTTCGGACAGCCGAGAGAGATCATACCGACAGTATATTTTTCCATTTAACTTCCTCCGTAGGTTTAATAGTATCCTATATATTATTACATAAATTCCGGCGAACGCCATAAAATAGCGGCGTCAAGCCGCTTTACCTCTGCGAATTTTATGTAACAATGTTCTCCGAAACACACCAAATCTTTGATTTTGGTTGGACTTTCGTGAGGTTATTATTACATAAATTCCGGCGTATGCCATAAAATAGCGGCTTTAGCCGCTTTACCTCTGCGAATTTAATGTAACAATGTTCTCCGAAAGTCCCCAAATCTTTGATTTGGCTGGACTTTCGTGAGGTTATTATACATTATCTTACGCTTAAAGTAAAGCATCGAAATTAAAGAGATGAGTTTTCGCATCTTTCCTCATATTCTCTCATCGCATTTCTTATGTCATATGACGAATATCCGAATCTCAAAAGTCCGTTCACCGCTCGGTTTTTGTTCTTTTCATCTTCAAGGCAATGCGGATATTTTCTCATTATTATGTCTATTATCTCCTCCTGCGGATCTTCCTCCAGGTTTTCCAAGACGTCATATATGATATCTCGGTCGATACCCTTTAAATAAAGCTCTTGTGATATTCTTCTCTTGCCGAATCCCCGTCTCAGTTTCAGCTCTTGAGCGAACATATTCGCAAAACGCTCATCGTCAAGATATCCCTTTTCTTCGAGCTTGTCCGCCGTCTCCTGCGCTACCTCCGCATACCCTCGCTGAGACAGCTTTGTTATGATCTCTTTTCGGCTGTGTTCACGTCTTGATATGAGGTCTATCGCCTTGTTATAAGCACGTCGGGAGTTGACCGTGCTTTTAAGCTCAGCCAACTCCTCGTCATCTATTTCACTTTTATTCGGTATGCCGAGCGTATACCAAAACACAGCGTCGACCGTCATTGCGTATTCGCCGTCAACGCTTATGTGTATCTTGTCCTTACGCCCTTTTTCATATGTTAAAAGCATCAGTCTTCGTCAAATATTACGTCAAGCTTTTTTCCGGATATCGTGGACTTTGCTTTCTTCGCCGGCTCTTTTGAAGCTTCCTCGGCTTTTTCCGCAGTCGCTTCCTTAGCCTTCTTTTCGTCGGGTGAAACAAAGCCGTAAAGTGTCGGCATTTCTTTCTTGACCTTTTCCGTTATTTCTTCAAGCAAAGCCGGATTATTCTTGAGAAGCTTCTTGACGTTGTCCTTGCCCTGTCCGAGACGCTCCTCACCATAGGAGAACCATGCGCCGCTCTTGTGGATTATATCGAGACGTACGCCCAGGTCTACGATCTCGGCGGTCCTTGATATGCCCTCGCCGTACATTATATCAAACTCCGCCTCTTTAAACGGAGGTGCGACCTTATTCTTGACTATCTTTGCTCTTGTTCTCGAGCCGACAAATTCATTTCCCGGTGCTTTTATAAGCTCTATCTTTCTGACGTCAATTCTCATCGACGAATAGAATTTAAGCGCTCTGCCGCCCGTTGTGACTTCGGGGCTGCCGTAAACCACGCCGACCTTATCTCTGAGCTGATTTATGAAAACTACGACAGTGTTGCTCTTTGCAACGATACCTGTTATCTTTCTGAGCGCCTGCGACATAAGTCTTGCGTGAAGTCCCATGTGTGAGTCGCCCATTTCACCCTCTATTTCCGCCTTGGGTACAAGAGCCGCAACAGAGTCGACGACAACTATATCGAGCGCTCCGGAGCGAACGAGAGCCTCGGTAATGGAAAGCGCATCTTCGCCGTTATCGGGCTGAGAGACGAGCAGAGAATCAACATCAACGCCCAAAGCCTTAGCGTACACAGGGTCAAGAGCGTGTTCGGCATCAATGAACGCCGCCTCGCCGCCCGCTTTCTGAGCCTCGGCGATACAGTGAAGCGCAAGCGTTGTCTTGCCCGATGATTCGGGTCCGTATATTTCAACTATTCTTCCCTTCGGAAGTCCTCCTATACCCGTTGCGATATCGAGCGCTATTGAGCCTGTTGATATTGATTCAACATTAAGACCCGAATTTTGACCGAGCCTCATGATAGCTCCCTTGCCATATGATTTTTCTATCTGCGCAAGAGCGGTTTCCAGTGCTTTTTTCTTATCCTCCATGCGAATACCTCCGAAAGTACATTTGTTCGACTGATGTTGCTATTATATATCATTTTCCGAGAAAATGCAATAGTTTTTTCTTAATTATCTCGCCGTCGGTCGCTCAGTCCGATTTTTCGGACTTTGGCATTTTAACCGCTGAGCCGAGCCATATCAGCCCACAAACAAAAGACCCGACCGAAAAGGTCGGGAATCTGTCGGTTATATCTTCAGCTTATCAGATAGCACGTGTAACCTTGCCTGAACGTAAGCAACGTGTGCAAGCGTAAACTCTCTTAGGTGAACCGTTTACGATAGCTTTTACACGCTTAACATTGGGCTTCCAAGCTCTGTTTGAACGTCTGTGTGAGTGAGAAACCTTTATGCCGAAAGACACATCCTTGCCGCAGAAATCGCATTTTGCCATGTGTCAGCACCTCCTTTTATTACTACATTACACTTTAGCAGAAATAGTTTAGCAGATATCGGCGAAAAAAGCAAGTCTTTTTATAATTTTATTCGACTTTTTTTCGTTAAGCATTGAAGTTGAATCCTAAGTCGATTTGTTTTGGATGAATTACACAGTTGTAATTGTTCATCTAAAAATAAATTCTGCAACCTAAACCGACCGGAGTTTCTCGTAAAATCCAAGCGAAAACAGCGGGGCGTTCGTACGGCACCCCTTCGCACCTCGCCTGCGGCGAGGGCTGTGGGGTACACGCCCGAACGCCGTTACGCTCGCTTCGCTCGCTACTGCACCCCAAAGTGTCGCCTTGCGAGTGGATTTAATCCGCAAAGCGCCGAAAATACGCCGTTTTAGGCGACTTCAATGCTTAGGCTTTGGTAATTCGGAATACATAGCACGAAACAGCTCCGTCAAGAACTCTCTGTCGTCAACGTCCTCAACTAAGAGCATATCTTTCGCCCCGTCATACGGCGGCTCATATTTTGCGTTCGGCATCATCTTTACCGCCGATTTTACGGGCTTTACTAAAAGACGGTTATCGCAGACATATGCTGCTATTTTTTCAGCGTAATATATAATGTACTCTCCCATCATTGCTCGGTATTTGATTCCCTCCAAATCTGACAGTTGATCTAAGATATAGTTTAGGTATTCTTTATCTGTTGCCATAGTAACCTCCCATCAGCCATTTATCTAAAAACTCCATTTGCTCCGGTGTATGAAACCAATGCTTACCGTTTTCCATTACGGTCAGCCCTGCGCCGTGGTTATTTGCAAAATCAGTGATTGTTTTTAAATCGGTCAAATTATCCTGCCCGCCATAGAGAATATCGGTATGCACAGTCCACTGAATTGGGTGACTGCGAACATAGCTTAAGTATTCCCATGAGAGCGTTTCGCCAAAATTCGTTTTGACCGTACCCATTTCACGTAGCTCCGATTCGCTCACGTTTGCCCACAGCATCATGTCACAAATCAACTTTTCCATATTGACAATCGGTGATATGAAGTATGCTGTGTCGATACTTTCCTGCGGTAAGGCGCACATGGCAAGGTATGCGCCGATACTGTTTGCTATCAGTATAGCTCGGCTGTAGCCCTTGCAGAGCTTTTGAAACAGAGGCGGAAATTCTTCTTTTGCTTCCCATGGTGTTTCGGATTTATAGTCAAGTCCGACCACATCACAGTCTGAAAAAAGAACTTTGTAATGCTCGGCTTCCTCGGCAGTGCCTCCTTTTCCGTGAATATATATAATCAATGTTTCACTTTTCGGTATGCGTCTGAAGACGACTTTTTGTTCCTTCATTGTGATTTTGCCTCCTATAGTCAACTGCACACATTTGTCTCATATGATACATATATCTCAGCTGAATTATCCTGCTTTTGTGTTTACTTGCGATATTACCGATGAATATATAATTCGGAAAATTAATGTCGCAGACATAGATAATACAAAACGCTTGTTTTATAACATCTGTTTTGTATGTGATTTACATTATACTCGGTTTTGGATTTAAGTCAATAGCTTTGATTAAAATGTGAATTACCAAAACAAAAAGCACCTGCGAATGCAAGTGCTTTTCGTGGTGCCGGTGGTGGGGGTCGAACCCACACGGTGTTGCCACCAACGGATTTTGAGTCCGTCTCGTCTGCCAATTCCAACACACCGGCGCTTTTTATTTTCAGCCCGATAATGATAACACATTATCGGGCCTCATGTCAACTGTTTTTTGCAAATTTAATTTCAACGCTTATGCGTTACTGCCCTTTAATCTCTCGTTTTCCTTGTTTTTATTGGAAATCTTATTATAGATCACACCGCCGAGTACCCCTAAAAGAGCCGTGGCAATGAAGATAGCAGCCGCAAAGAGATAATTTTTATCGGAAAGCGTCGCTCCGCACCAGGTCGAAGTGATTATTGACGGTATTCTCGCCAAGCTCGCAATGATCATGAACGGGACAGTCTTTATCGGCGTCAGACCGACAAAGTAGGTGAAGATGTCTTTCGGCGTACCCGGTATCAAATAGAGTATGAATACCATGGAATAGAGCTTTTGATCGTTTTGGAAAAGCGCCATGCTTTCAAGCTTGCTCGTCGGCACGAATATATCGACTATCTTCTTTCCGAACAGCTTAGTTAAAATCAATATGGCGAACGAGCCTAAGAGCGAACCGAGCATACAGTAAAGCAAGCCGCCCCATGTTCCGTAGGCATAGCCGGAGCCGATCTCAAGCGGTTCGGCAGGTATGAATTTGACAACGGTCTGAGCCGCTCTTATCAGCACGAAGATCACTCGGTCAAAACCACCGAAGCTATCCAGATAACCCTTGAATACGACGGGGTCTTTAACAATATCTAAAAGACCCCTCCCGAAGAAAAAATACAAAACTAAACACAGCGACCAAAAGCCCGCAGCTAAACCGACCACGATCTTCTGCTGCTTTGTCATTTTTATCATGTTTAATGTTGTCTTTATCCTCGCTTTCGCCTTGTTTTTCGGCGCAGGCCCTTTATTTTCAACGGGCGGATAGAAGCAATCAAGCTTGCCCCTGTATCCGTTGAGCCATGGCTTGTATTTTCCGTTATAGTGGACTATGACGGTGTTTTCCTTAACGAAGTTGATATCCTTTCTGAAAAGGCTGAGAGTCTTTTCGTCCATGTTATAGATCTTCGGGTCGATATACATTGACTTTTCCCAAAACATGGCGTTTATAACGTCCTGATCGGCAAGATAAAGCTTTTGTATGTTCTCGTTGACAAATTCCATTATCTTCTCGACGGTCGTATACTTTCTCATTTCGGCAATATTCATGAGCATAATGCCGGCGTTGATATATTTCGACTGCTTACCCATTTTGAGTCTTACATGGTTCATGCCCTCGATAAAGCTATAGGTATGGCTTGAAGCGGCGATTATGTTGTCGCCCATATCCATGTTGTAAAGAGGCTCAAGTGAGCGCAAGACGTATATATCGGGGTCAAGATACAGACATTTTTCAACGCTTTCGGGTAAGAACTTAAACGCCAAAAGTCTGTAGAATGTTTCTTTTGAAAGTCTTTCATCAACAGGCGTATTTTCAAACAGATCATCGTTGAGCTTGATCGGTATGATGTTTATATCGTAATTTCGGACAGTTTCATTGATCTTTTCAAAATCTTCTTCAATCAGCTTTGAGTGCGCAACATAAACGTCAATATGACTTTCACTGTTTGACTTACCTATCGAATCCAGAGCCACCAATAGCGGCGGCAGATAATTTCTGTCGATGGTTACTAAAATATTCATTTTTTCCTCCTACATCCAAAAGATGTTAGTTTAATATATTCAAAATCGTTGTTGTTTTATGAGTCAGTGCTATAGTTCGTTCAGCTTATCATCGCAACACCACACATTAATATATTTTTTCTCTCTTCTTTTTTGTACGCACCGAGTATGTGCGTACCGAGGCAAAAGCCTCAATTTTTCTCTGCTTCTTATTTTTTGGTATTATATCACCCAAATTTGACAAAGTAATTGCAACAATAAAACAAATTTGTCTGCATATGCACCTGTCACATGAATTATACACCAACAGCGCCGACATTGCAAGTAAAATTATATTAAGAAACAGCTTGCCGTCTAAGCAAAGTTTATCGCACGCAGTTTTCGGCTGCGTGCGACAGATCAAAATTCTTTTATCATTTGATTGTATTCAAGGAAATCATAGCCGAGCCGCTTATAAAGCTTAACGGCTCCCGTGTTTTCAAGCTCAACTTCAAGTCTTATGCGTTTCACGTCGTCGCTGCGGTTTTCCTCAAGGAATTTGAAGAACTCCGTGCCGAGACCGTGAGAGCGAAATTCGGGCTTGATATAAAGCTCCTCCGCCCATATCACCAAGCCGCCTGCCTCCTGTGAAAAGGTCTTAGCTAACAGAGCATAGCCCGCTGTCACGCCGTCCTTTTCTAAGATGTAACCCTCGGCGTAGCGGTCACTTGTCATAAGCTCGCTGAACGTACGGGTAAAATATTCCGTCGGTATGGGGTGCAAAACCGCACTTGAGGAATAGAATTCCTCCGCCATTTCAATATAGTCTTTTTCGTCTCTTTTCTCAATTTTTCTTATCATTCGTCTGTATCCTTTTTCTTTATCTTCGGTAAAACAAGGCAAGCCGCAACAGCTATCACCGCAACTGCGACGATCACTATCGGAACGATGAACCTCATATCATCGTCGCCCGTTACGGGAACGACATTAGCCTCCATTGCGAACACCTGTGTCAGCACCGCAAGACCGCTGAGCGCCATAAGTGCGGCAAGGATAATGCAAATCACCTTGATCATTTTTTTGTTCATCATAGCTTTTTACCTCAGTCTATATTCATTATTTTTTTCATGTCCTCACCGAGCTTGTCGCTGAGCTTTAATGCGTTTTCACGGGTGTCGGAATTAGCCGTGATATATATTTTTATCTTCGGCTCTGTTCCCGAGGGTCTGACTATAACTCCGCTTCCGCCGGGAAGCTTATATGCGAGAACATTTGATTTCGGAAGATTTATCGTTTTTTCTGTTCCGTCTGAGACACAAATTGTCTTGCTCGCCATATAGTCGGATATTTCCTCGACCTTGAGTCCTGCTATTTCTTTCGGTGCATCGGCTCTGAGCGCTTCCATCATGTCCTGCATCTTCTTCATACCCGTTGCGCCCTCGAAGCCGAAGTTGAGAAGCGTATTGAGATACATTCCGTATTGCTTGTAAAGGCTCTGCATCTTATCATAGAGGCTTATACCCTTTGACTTGTAATATGCCGCCATTTCGCATATGAGCATTGATGCAACGACCGCATCCTTGTCTCTTGCGTGTGTTCCGGAAAGGTAGCCGTAGCTTTCTTCCATTCCGACGACGAAGCGGTTTTCCTCTCCCTTTTCTTCAAGCTGTGTTATCAGCTCGCCTATATACTTGAAGCCTGTCAGCAAGCTTCTCGTCTCGGCTGAATATGTCTTAGCTACCTCGTCAACGAGTGAGGTCGTGACAAACGACTTGACGACTATCGGATCTTTCGGCAGTGTTCCGAGCTCTTTTCTTCTTGAAAGAAGATATTCAGCCAAAAGGACACCAACC
>CAYZOU010000032.1:10436-20378 GCA_964480405.1 uncultured Faecalibacterium sp.
CACAAAGAAGTACGCCGACCTCATTGCCTGTCATAAGCTTATACTCGCCGCCGACATTGACAGCTATACCGACTCTGTCGCAGTCGGGGTCTGTGGCAAGCAGGAGGTCTGCCTGCTCATTTTCACCCATTTTTATTGCAAGCTCAAATGCCTGTTTTATTTCGGGATTCGGGAAAGGACAAGTCGGGAAGTTTCCGTCGGGAAGCTCCTGCTCTTTGACTACCCTCACGCTGTCGATTCCCTTTCGGGAAAGGATTTCTCTGACCGGTAAGTTGCCCGTACCGTTAAGAGGTGTATAGATGACCTTGAGGTCTGTTCCGTGGCAGTCATAAACGCTCGCCGACAGCACCTTTTCATAAAATTCCTCAAAGATGTCCTCGCCGATATATTCGATCTTTCCGTCTGCGAGAGCCGAATCGAAGCTGACTTTTTTAACTCCGTCAAACATATCGACCTTTTCTATGAAGTCGTACGTTTTGGCGGCTGCTTCATCGGTCATTTGGTAACCGTTGGGATCATAGCACTTGTAGCCGTTATATTTTGACGGGTTGTGGCTTGCGGTGATAATAATTCCCGACTGACATTTAAGTCGTCTGACAGCAAATGACAGCATCGGTGTCGGAACAAGTCTCGGATAAAACCAAACCTTGATGCCGTTAGCCGCAAGAACACCTGCCGCACTTTTCGCAAACACGTCAGACTTGATTCGTGAATCATAGGCTATGGCAACAGACGGAGTATCAAACTCGCTGTTGAGATAGTCGGCAAGTCCCTGTGTCGCCTGATTGACGGTATAGATATTCATTCTGTTTGTACCTGCGCCGATAACTCCTCTTAATCCGGCAGTGCCGAACTCGAGGTTTTTATAAAATCTGTCAAGTATTTCGTCTTCCTTGCCCTCGATAGCTTTAAGCTCCGAAACAAGCTCCTCATCATCCTCGGCTTTGTTGAGCCAGAGATCATATAAAGCGTTAATGTCGTTCATTTTACTCGCTCCTTTTCTAAAAGTTGTATCATATAAGACAGCCTCATGTGGTTTTATCCGATTCATGAAGTGCCATTTTTATCCTGCTTTCAAAGCGTCAATAAAGCAGAGCGCACCGTTTGCCTTTGACATATATATTCCCTGCGCTATTGTATTCATTCCGTAATAGCTTTCGGCAAAGAACACGGGAAGAATGACCGCATTGCTTATCAAAAGCTCCTCTGCCGCTTTCAAGCTCTTTGTCTTTTGGCTGTTGCTCCCCTTTTGAGACGAATTTATAAGTGATGTCAATTCGCTGTTTTTATATCCGGTGATGCTTGCGACACCGTTTTTGAGGAAGTCGGACGCAAATCCGCTTTCCGATCTTATCGGCGCATACGCTATTTGGAAGTCGCCCGATTTTATGTCGCTTATAAGCTGTGCTTCTTCCAAGGCGCTGACTCTGACGTCACAGCTGATACCGAATGTCTTTTGAAGATTTTGGAGCACCGCTCTGAGCTGATTTTCATGCTCACGGGTGCATTTAATAGTTATGCTAAGTCCGCTCTTTTCTATTTCGGACAGTGCTGTTTCCCAATACTCTCCTGCTTTTTTCGAGTTATAGCCGATCTGTTTTATCTCGCCTGCCCTGTCTCTGTAAGCCTTGCCCGAAAGCATGACAGACGGAGGCAAGATCCCCTCGGCAGTGCCGCTCATATATTCGCTTTTCTCCATGAGGCTCTTATCGAAGCCTCTGCATATAGCGAGTCTGAGCGCCTTGTTTGACATATCCTCATCCTTGCAGTTAAACACAAGTCCCCATAAGGTATCCTGTGAGCTTGAGAAGCTTATCTCGTTGCTCTCGCTTATTGTTGAATACTGGCTGTATGTCAAGGGTGAAAAGTCATAGGTTTCCTGCGAAAGCTTCTTAGCTCTTGTCTCATATTCATTATTGACAGAGAAAAATACGCTTGCCGCCTTTGCTGTGTTTTCACCCGCATATTCGCTGTTTTTCTTTATCGTGACCGATGTATCCTCGTTCCAATTGCTGATATAGAATGGGCCGTTATATATAAGATATGAGCTTGAAAGCCCGTAACGGCCGGCGGTTATTTCGAAGAACTCCTTGTTACACGGCATCGCAATAGCCGTTGTCAGTACGGTCAAGAAGTCGCTGTCGGGATATTCAAGCTCGATGGTGAGACCGTGCTTCCCGTTCTTTTTTACGCCAAGCTGTGATGCCGACATACTGCCCTCATGTATCGCCTGAGCATTTTTTATACAAAGCAGCTTGTCGGCATTATCGGAATTCGTGCTC
The DNA here is from genome assembly GCA_964480405.1 of uncultured Faecalibacterium sp. Taxonomy (GTDB): domain Bacteria; phylum Bacillota; class Clostridia; order Oscillospirales; family Acutalibacteraceae; genus UBA6857. The sequence goes on from CAYZOU010000032.1 coordinate 12,719, forward strand.
TTTCTGACAGCACGTCTTAACGCAAACACAAAATCGTCTGCCGTCAATGCCGTATCAAAGGTTGTTTCATAGTCCTCGCCTATAGTTTTACCTGCTGTTTTCGTGACATACCATTTCGCATCTTTTCTCAGCTTAAACGAATAAGTCAAGCCGTCGTCCGACACACTCCACTCGGTCGCTACACCGGAGATTATCTTGCCGTCGGAGTCCATTCTGACCAAGCCCTCGAAGCAATTATTGATTATTGATAACGCTCCCTTGTCTGTCGCTATCTGCGGATCGAGGTATACGGGATCGTTATCTATCGGTGTGACGAAGCTTCCGCCCTCCTGCGGTTCGCTTCCGCAGGCAGTCAGCAAGCCGAGCAGCAACGTTATTATCAGCAGTAATGATATCGTACGTTTTTTCATTTCTCTTTCCCCATCAGCCCGACCGACAGAGCTTTCCGCCGATCGGGCATCGTTTCAATTATTTTTCGATTTTCATTTTAAGTCCGGTTGCCTTTTGGCCCCATTTGTTCGCCCAGCTTTCGCAATAGAGCTTATAATATGAGACGTTGTTTTTCTTGCGGTAGCCTGCAAAGCAGTTGCACCATATCGCCGACGGCAAGGCTATGACTATCCAATAGAGAGGGCCTAAAAGCAAGCACTGCCATGTGTGGCCGTATTCGTGTATTCTTGTGTTGTATGCCCAATCTTTATCGGGGTGATCCTTTCTCATGAAGATGAATGTTCCGAGTGACAGACCGCCTTGATTCCACGGCATAAGCGCAATGTGAGAATAGCCGACCTTGTCATGATCATACTTTAATATTTTCGTGCAAACGAGGTATACGATACCGCCGACAAGATTGACGGTCAGACCCCATGTCCACTGCCAAAAGTAAAATAAAAACTTTTTCATTTTATGTATCTCCAATCGTTATTATTTCTCACTCGCAAGTGCGTTTCTTTCCTCTATCATAACAAGGATAGTATAATCGCCGTCATCGTTTCTTTCAAGTCTGTTTCCGTTTCCGACGGGGTTATCCTTGCCGAGCCATGTTGTTTCAAACTTCTGACCGGATATCTCCTCGCAGCACTTGATTTCTTCTTCCGTCAGCTCAACAGAGCCATATTCACGCTTTGTGGCTATAGCGGCTCTTATCATTTCGTGATCCTTCTTGCTCATCTTGAAATGTCTGAGAAGAACTAAGGCGACGAGTGTAGCGGCGATGGGAATGACCGCAACACATATTCTGACACCCCAAAGAGCCGAGTTGGTCTGAGGATAAAGAGTGTTGTTTGCCGCTTCATATTCCTGAACGGCTGTACCTGTTACCAAGCCGAAAGCCTGCATGATAAATGTAACGAGAGCCGCCATGACGCCCGATGCGCTCTTTTTGATGAGAGTGCTGAAGGTTGAGATAACGCCCTCTCTTCTTCTGCCTGTGATTACCTCGTCAACGTCGGTAAGGTCGGGGAAGATGTTGTTGCATACAAAGCCGAGGCCGCTCATGCCGAACGGATAAAGAATCATACTCAGCATCATAAGAATGCCCCAGAAGATTGAGCCTGCGCCGCCCGTGCTTCTGCCCATAAAGAGACCGATTCCGAGGCCGATAACCATTATCGGTGTCACGATAGCGCCGCATTTCTTCTTGCCGTATTTCATCGTCAGCGCATAGTTGAGCGGGAAAGCCGCCGACTCCGCAACACCGGCAACGATATTAAATATCGGATACATTGCGTATTGGTTGGCAAGATATTTGATATAGAAAACCTTTGAAGTCAGATAGAAGCCCGTCGCAAACTGATAAGCAAGGCTCATGAAGAAATACTGTCTGAAAGCTCGGTTTTTGAATACATAAACATATTCGTTTATGATATATTTAAGGTCAAGCTTCGGCACTTGCATATCAAGTGAGCTTGGCTCTTTTGTCAGCTTAAACGTGAAGTAAACCGCCACGGAGAACAGCACCGCCAAAATAAGTCCGGTGACCGCAAACGGTGTCTGAGAGTTTCTTGTCAGATCGTCGCTTGAGCCGAATGCGGCAAGAACGACCAGCGTTATCGCATACGCCGGAATCATTCCGCAGGAATTGAAGATATAGCCCATTGAGGTATACTGCGTTCTGAGGTTATATTCCGGAGCAAGCTCGGGAAGCATCGCCGTGTGAGGAACGTCGATTATCGTATACGCCGTCTTATAAAGCATGAACATCACCGTGAAGTATATCATTGCTTTAGTCTTGTCTGCCTGTCCGTCGAAAACGCCGAAGGTGTTCCACATCAAAGCATACGACACAAGCAAAACCGGAAGTCCCCACAGGAAATACCGTCTGTGTTTACCGTATTTCGAGCGTGTTCTGTCGGTTATAACGCCCATTACGGGGTCGGTTATAGCGTCCCAAAGCGTAGCTATCATAACGATAACACCCGCAGTCGCAAGGTCAAAATTAACAACGTCCGTCAAGAATATCGTGAAGTACATACTTACTATGTACCCCGAGCCGCTCATTGCTATGTTTGAGAAGCTGTAATTCATCATCGGCAATATAGCCGTTTTGAAGTCACCCTTGACGCCAATGGCTTTTTTGACCTTTTCTCCTAATTGCTTTTTCTTTTCGCTGTCCACTTACATCCATCCTTTTTAGTTTTTATTGCTTTGCCGATTTGCAAAATCTGTTCATCGGACAGATATCGCATTTCGGTCTTCTTGCTATACATATTTCTCTGCCAAACAAAACGCATCTATGACAGAAGTCGTTGCTCTCCTCGGGCGGCAACAGCTTTTTAAGCTCAAGCTCGACCTTTTTCGGATCTTTCGTCTCGACTAGTCCCAAGAGATTTGAGATTCTGATAAGATGCGTGTCGGCGACAACGGCAGGTTGCTTATACACGTCGCCCATGATAAGATTCGCCGTCTTTCTTCCGACACCCGGGAGGCTCGTCAGCTTTTCAATACTATTCGGTACGCACCCACCGTATTCGTCTCTTATCATCTGTGCCATACCGACGATGTCTTTTGCTTTCGTCTTGAAAAATCCGCATGAGCGTATTATTTCTTCAACATCGGAAACGTCGGCTTCGCAGTAGTCATCGAGTGTCTTATATTTTTCAAAGAGTGTCGGCGTGACCATATTTACTCTTGCGTCGGTACACTGAGCCGACAGCCTTGTGGCGATCAACAACTCCAAGGGATTTGAGGCGTTAAGAGAACATATCGCCTCGGGATACTTTTCTTTAAGAGCCGACACCGCAGAGAGCGCTCTCTGTTTTTTCGTCATTTTTCAAAAACTCCTTTGATTTCCGTCTCCAATGGAACAGATATTGCTGTGCTATTCCCTCAACGCCCTTTGTACATTCGGGAAGTCCGTCGGGGTACATTTCGGACATTATCCTCTTTACCCATACATCAACAGGGAAAGCCTCGACTCTGCCTAAACCGTAAAGCAAGGTACATTCGGCGACCTTTGCGCCAACTCCTTTTATCTTCATCAGTTCTTCTCTCGCTTCGTCCATCGGCATTTCGTAAAGCTCATAAAGTCTGACTTCTCCGCTTTTTACCTTTTGAGCGGCATCGGAAATGTATTTCGCCCGAAAGCCCGCTCTCAAGACGAAAAGCTCGTCAACGCTCACGTCGGCGAGTACCTCATATGACGGAAACGTATAGTCGCAGTCGCTTATCTTTTCGCCGAAATTTTGGCATAGCCTTTCGACAATGCCCTTGATTCTCGGTATATTGTTGTTTTGCGAAATTATAAATGAGCAAAGTGTCTCCCACGGCTCTTGACGCAAAATGCGAATACCGTAAAATTCGTTGACGGCTTTTTTCAAATTTTCATCGTCAAACAAAGCGCAGATCTCGGCATAATCTCGGTCAAGATCGAAGTACGGCTTCCATATTTTTTCGAATTTTTTCAAGTCGGTATGCTCGAAAACATAGCCGTCGTCAATTCTTTTGACGTCGAGTATCTCACCGCATACGACACCGTGAAAGCCGCCGTCCGCCGTTTCGGCAAAACGAAACGCTTGACCGCAATCAAGGCAAAGCGGAATGTCGAGACACTCCACCTGTTCAAGCAGCACACAGCCGTCCTTCTCGGTCAATTTCATTTTACCACCACGCTAATCTATAATTAAATTAATTATATCATAGTTGCGATTTTTTGTATACCCTTTTCGGCGAAAAATGCGGATATTCTGTCCGAGAACGCATAAAAAATCAGCATAAAAACAAACTCGGTGGCTAAAATATAAAAGATAAATTCAGTTGGGAGAGTTAGGATATGATAAAAGGTGTCAATCATCAAGTCGTTGAGGTCAACGATACGGCTTGCGAATATTTTGAAAGAATAATTTTCTTCGTTAAGCCCGAATATTCATTCGTCAGTGAGGGCAAGATTCGTGAACGTGCAGGCAGGATAGCCAATTCGACAACGCTGCCGCCTCCGACAAAGAAAAGCGGCAGAGCGAGACTTGCGGATATTATAAAAATCGGCGTTGCTTCTCTCGTCGGTGCGGCGGTTTGTGCGGCGATATTGCATTTTGTCGGGTGAGGCAGCGAGCGAAGCGAGCGTAAAGCGGCGGCTTTGTGTACCCCCGAGCGAAGCGAGTGGGGTGCCAAAGTCGCCGCCCGCTGATTAGAGTCGGATAACATAAAAGCCGAAAGGCTGCACAAATTTCATAATGTGTATGCCGTGCTTGCAATTTTTATGTTCATATATAACATCGTTAAAAACAAAGTCGATAGCAAATGTGCGTTCACAATAAATGCGGTTTTGCATTTGATACTTTCTATTGTGAGCTTTTTCGAAATTTATTGGATTTTTGAAAACAGCTTTTAAGTGCTAATTATAAATCCTCCCTACATCGAAACGCAGGGAGGATATTTTTATTGTATCTTTTGACCGTCGGAATCGAAAAATTCATATTCAGTCGGCAAGCCGTTATAATAAAAGATATAAGGATAGCTTTTATCTTTAAGGCTTTCATCAACCTCTCCGCTCTCGCCCTCGATATGCACCGACTTGCAATCGGGGTCGTTTACAGCGAAGACATAGATGTTGTTCCATTCGAGAACCGAAATGTCGCTTAAACGTGTCATGGGCTTATATGTCCGCTCGAATCTATATTCATTCTCGCCGACTAAAGTACATTCCATTGGCAGATAATAATGTGACTGATGCTCATTGCCCGAGACAAACCACAGCAAAACCCGATCATCTTTTTTGATTTGTCCGGCATAAGAAATCTCCATATTCTCTGCATCGGCAACGGGAAGCTCCTCTCTCGCCTTTTCCGTCAGCGAGGATATATCCGTGTAGACATTATCCTTGCATGAGAGAAACACAGCGATACCGACAGCCGCCAACACGATAACCGATAATATGGCGATGACAAGCTTTTTCATATCTTCCCCCTATTATGAGATATCAATAGCCGAGCTTTTCGCCGACGATGACGATTTCCGTCTCACAGCTGTTGACTTTCTTAAAGTGAATAGTCATCGCCTTGCAAATACGGTCGGCGCTGTTGCAATTATAGCATTTGTCGCCCTTGACTGCGCATGGTGTGTTCTTGCCCAAACGCTTGGCGTTCGGCGGCGAAGCGACATTCCTCGCCCTCTTGATTGCGCTTTCCAAATCAGGCTCGAACTTGTTTGTTCCCAATATGAAGTATACCTTTTGGTGTCCGTAGAGTGACGATGAGATTCTGTTGCCCGTTCCGTCGATGTTGACAAGCTCGCCCGTTTCGCTCGCCGCATTTGCGCTGAGGAGGTAAACGTCGGTGTGCATCGCTTGTTTAAGGACCTGCTCGGCGGTCATTCCCTCGGGCGGATTCCAATGGCTGAGGTAGGTGTTGTGCTTCGAGAGGGATTCGATGAGTCCCATCTCGTTGACGGTCATTGAGCCGCCGGAGGATACTGTTAAGCCGTCTATTTTCTCATTTAGGTACGCACTTGCAGACTCTGCCGTTTCAAAATAGCTGACCGCATACCCGTTATTCTTGAAATTTTCAATCGTTTTTTCTAAGTTCATAATTTACCCCTCTCAATTTTCACTGAAAATTACCGTCAGATCGTCATGCTTTTGGAGGATAGATGCCGGAACGTTCGGGGTTATCTCTCCGTAAACAGCCTTTTCGATTATCTCCTTTTTAGCGTCACCGTTAGCAAGAAGCAGTATCTTCTTAGCCGACATTATCGTACCGATGCCCATGGTTATGGCTTTCGTCGGAACGTCGCTCATCTTTTCGAAAAATCTTGCATTCGAGTTGCGTGTTCTCTCGTCGAGAGTGACCACGTGCGTACCCTCGGAAAATTCATCTGACGGCTCGTTGAAACCGATGTGTCCGTTGACACCGATTCCGAGGATCTGAAGATCTATCCCGCCGAGCTCTTTAACGACGTTGTCATATCTCTTGCACTCCGCATCGGGATCATCGGTGACACCGCCGGGAACGTTGGTTTTTGACTTGTCGATGTTGACCTTATCGAAAAGATGCTCATTCATAAAGTAGCGGTAGCTTTGATCGTTCGTTTCGGGCAATCCGCAATATTCATCCAAATTGACAGATCTCACCTTCGAAAAGTCGGCATTGCCGTCGTTATACGCCTTGATAAGCTCGTCATATGTTCCGATGGGTGTTGAGCCTGTGGCGAGTCCGAGAACGCTGTCCGGCTTTTTTTCAAGCTGATCGAGTATGATCTGCGCCGCCTTTCGGCTGAGCTCCTCATATGTTTTTACCTTTATAAATTCCATTTTGACTTCCTCCAAATGTTTTTGTTTTCCTTTTTAAGTATACACTAAATTTAAAATAAAATCAAGAGCTGCGCCGAATTGACGCAGCTCTGTAATTTTATTTAAGCGCTAAGCTCATTTTTATTAGGTATACTTGCTGATATCAACAAGATATTCCATCCCGGGACAGCAAGTGATTCTTCTGTGGCATATGATCGAGATTATAGTATAAACGAATCTTACGATCTTGCCGAAGAATGACTTCTTATGGCAAATACAATTACAATTGCCGTCGCAATGGAAGCCCATGCTGCCGCCGCAGTGGTCGCAGTTTCCGTCTCCGTCAGAGTCGTTGTGACCGAGAGCAGGTGCGCCGTTCTTAGTTTCCTTGGCGCTACAGTTACCGCAAGTTCTGATGAGTACTTCAGCCTTATCGCAGGTAGCTTCGGTTTCTCTTGTCCATTCGCTCCATGCATGACCCTTTGCAGGTAATACGGTCTGAGGTGTGAGAACCGTATGGCAAACCGAGCAATACTTTCCGCCTGTCAGACCTGTTTCTGTGCAGGTCGCTGCTTTTTCTGTCATCTTGACTTCATTGTGACCAAGCGCTTCGCCTACTGTTGCACCGCAGTTCTTACAGGTCTTGGGTTTTGTGCAGGTTGCGTTTGCCCAATCATGTCCGAGAGCTTCGCCTTCTGTTTCTGAACATCTCTTACATGTCTTAGGCTCTGTGCATGTTGCATTTGCCCAATCATGGTCGAGTGCTTCGCCCTCTGTTGTTGAACATCTCTTACATGTCTTAGGCTCTGTGCATGTTGCATTTGCCCAATCGTGGTCGAGTGCTTCGCCTTCTGTTTCTGAACATCTCTTACATGTCTTGGGTGTTGTACAGGTTGCATCTGCCCAATCATGATCGAGTGCTTCGCCGTCTGTTTC
>CAYZOU010000033.1:0-14639 GCA_964480405.1 uncultured Faecalibacterium sp.
TCAGTTAATAGGTAAGAGTGAATAGTGAAGAAGTTCACGGCTTCGCCGTGATTTTAACGCACACCACAGCCCCGCAGAAATTCACCTCACGGCGAAAAAAAGTAAGCCAAAAATGAAATCCATACATTAAAATCGGACACAACGCAAAAAATCATAAAAAAATATTCACATTTTATTGACATTCCCAAAAAACAGGAGTAGAATTATTTTGATACAGAATATCAATTCGGAATGAAACTAAACCTAATTTTAGGAGGAATTATCATGAATTCGCTCAAAAAAATTCTATCGGTTTTTCTGGTAGTCTTAATGGTTCTCACTTCCGCTCCGTTAGAGGGGTTAGTGGGTCTTGATCTCGATTTTTCCGGTCTCTTTGCTGTTGAGGCTGAAGCTGCAACTGCAACGTCAAGCACATATCTGACAAGCGGCTTTTGCGGCGACACTTCTGATGACTCAGACGGAAAAAATATCTCCTGGACACTCGACGAAAACGGCGTTTTGACCGTCACCGGCACGGGCAAAATGGCAAAAGAAGCGTTTAAATATGATCAAAGAATAAAAGAAGTCGTTATCAGCGACGGCATCACAAATATATCGGAATATTGTTTCAATGACTGTCGAAATCTCACAAAGGTCACAATGGGTGACGATGTGGAGAGCATTGACAGTTTTAGTTTTTATTTTTGCAATAAACTGACTGATATAGAATTTTCAGAATCACTTAAGTCAATAGGTAAGCGTGCGTTTTACTGCTGTGATGGTTTGATAACAGTAAGCTTTCCAAATTCGTTGGAATTTATAGGCGAATATACGTTTCAATGGTGTAGTAATCTTGCTACAATAGATTTCCCACGCTTTTTGACCACGATAGGCGATAGTGCGTTTACGGGCTGCCATAACCTGACAAAAATCAATTTTAACGATTTACTAGAGTTTATAGGTAATCGTGCATTTTCTTCTTGCAAAAAGATTACAACAGTTGATTTCCCAGATTCGTTGACATCAATTGGCGATGGTGCATTTGAAGTTTGCTCAAATCTTAAAACAATTATATTCGGTAATTCATTGAGGACTATAGGTTCTGATACATTTTCTGGTTGCTCAAATCTTATAACAGCTGATTTTCCAGATTCATTAGAGTCAATAGGTCGGTATGCGTTTAATAATTGCGACAACCTCACAACTGTTTCAATCGGCAAAGGGTTAAAAACTATATATTCTAATACATTCTATAATTGTTCAAATTTATCTTCAATATCCGTTTCTGAAAAAATCCGAATTATTCATCATATGACGGAATCTTATATGACAAAGGGAAAACAGAGCTTAAAATTGTTCCCAATGCCATTAGCGGTGAAATAACGATTCCGAATACAGTTGAAAAACTTACATATGAAAGTGTTAACACTTGTTCAAAATTAACGGCGATCAATGTCGAAGACGGAAATCAAAGCTATAAATCCGTTGACGGAATAGTCTATTCGGCTGATGGTAAAACCTTGATAGTTTGCCCAAGAGGAAAATCTGGTACAGTAACGGTCTCAAATGGAACGGAGATAATTCAAATATGGGCTTTCTATAATTGTAAATTGATTACAGATATAATTTTTTCGGAATCATTAACTATTATAGGTGGTCAAGCGTTTTGGGATTGTACCGCTCTTGCTAAAGTTGAGTTTCCAAAATCTTTAGTAGATATCGGCAGTAGCGCCTTTTACAATTGCACTGCTCTTGAAACAATTTGCTTCAATGATTCACTTACTTCAATAGGTAGTAGTGCATTCTATAACTGTAAGAATTTAACAACAATTAACTTGCCAAATTCGTTAGAAAAATTATGGGAATCAGCATTTTATAGCTGTTCATCTCTTAAGTACATTTCAATCGGCAGTAGATTAAATATGATTAAATCGGATGCATTTTCATCTTGTACAGAATTACTTTCAATAACCGTTTCGGATGAAAACCAAAATTATTCCTCGTATGATGGACTTTTGTATAATAAAGAAAAAACAGAACTTATATTGACTCCTAACGCAATAAGTGGCAAAATAACAATTCCTGCGACAGTTGATAATCTGACATATAAAAGTTTTGAAAATTGTAATAAATTAACTGAAATTAATATTGAAGTCGGAAATAAAAATTATAAGTCCGTTGATGGTATAGTCTATTCAGCTGATGGAAAAAGGTTAATAGTATGTCCAAGTGGAAAATCTGGCACTATTATTGTCAAAGATGGTACAGAAACAATCGGCGATTATGCGTTTCATATGAATGTTTTATTGACAAGTGTTAATTTGCCTAAATCAGTAGAACTTATTGGCGATTATGCATTTTCTTGGTGCTCAAATATCACAGCAATCAATTTGTCTAACAATTTAAAAGCAATTGGCGACCATGCATTTTTTTCATGCTCGGATTTAACAGAGATTGATTTACCTGATACGTTAGAATCAATTGAAACAAGTGCGTTTTGGTCTTGCGGAAATCTTAGAACAATTCGGCTTCCGAAAGGTATTTTGAAAATTGATAATGGTATATTTGGATATTGTGGTTTGACAGAACTGACACTCCCAGACAACATTCAGTCTTTCGACAAACAATACTGGTCAAAGCTCAAAACCCTAACAATCGAAAACCGCTATTGTGAATACACAAGCAAAAGTTCTCCCGGCTTTGCTTCCAACTGCACTATCCGTGCTTACTGCGGATCGCCCGGTCATGAGCTTGCGGTCAAGAGCCTTTATAACTTCGAGTCGATCGGACACACCTTCCTCGACTGGTATGTCAAAGAGCCGGCTACATATGAAAAAGACGGAATCGAGAGACGTGACTGCGCATACTGCGACGGATACGAAGAAAGAGTTATCCCCAAGCTCGTCAAGGATACCTACACAGCCACATTCGTCGCCGACGGAAAGGTCGTCTCAACAGTCGACTTCTCAAAGGGTGCGACCGAAATATCCGAGCCGACAGTACCCGCTAAGGATAGATATATCGGCGAATGGGAGGACTATACCCTCACCGACAGCAATATCACCGTGAACGCCGTCTATACGCTCATCAAAAGCTCCGACGCTTCACAGATAAAAACCGACTCGGAGGTCGTTCACTATACAGATAAAGACGATGTCTTGTTCAGATTCAAGGCTTCGGCTGACGCAAAAGTCGTCAAATCCACAGTTTCAAAGTCAGTTCCGCTTGATATCGTACTTGTGGTCGATCAGTCCGGCTCAATGGACGAAACCTTGGGCGGAAAAACGAAAAAGGTCGATGCGCTCAAAAACACGGCTAACGAGTTTATCCAAAGCGTTTTCGAAAACGCAAAATTGACAGGCGCAGATCATAGAATTTCGCTCGTCGGCTTCGGCCTTTCCGGTGACTACCAAGGGTACGAAAAAAATGAAAACACAGAGCTTCTCACATCGGCTAACGGCGCTGTACGCTTCGATAAGATCAAGACCGCCGATTACGCAACCTCGCTTTTGAATGTCAACGTCAACGGCGAAGTGAACGAAAAGCTCACTGCTGCCGTCAGCTCAATAGCCGCAAGGGGCGCAACAGCCGCCGACCTCGGCTTCGAGATGGCGAAGGGCGTTTTCGCTAACACCGATTCGACCGACAGACAGCGTGTCGTCATCTTCATGACAGACGGCGAGCCGACATATTCAAGCGATTTCCAGACATCTGTCGCCAATTCCGCAATAGCCAACGCCTCGCTTCTCAAGAAAGCATACAACGCCTCGGTCTATTCGGTCGGAATATTCTCACAGCGTGACAGCCAAAACAGCAATATCAAAAATTTCATGAACGCCGTTTCGTCGGGCTATCCCGATGCGGTTTCCATGAGATATATGGGAAGCGGCGTTGACGGACAGTTCTATCTCAACGTCAACAACACCGATGCGCTTTCGTCTGTGTTCAAGTCGATCTCGACCGAATCGCTCTCGCATACCGCACCATTTGACAATTTGACCGTCATCAAGACCTTGTCGAAGTACGTCACACTTACTTCTAAACAGGAAGAACAGCTTCGAGTCGACCTCATTCGCAAATACTCAATAACAAACGACGACATCGTCATAACCCGCAACGCCGACGGCTCAACGACCATTCAAATAAACTCGCTCACCCCATATGAAGTGACCGACGAAAACGGAAATATCACATATGAGGTATCCGTCGAGTTCTTTGCGTCGCTCAACGAAAATGCCTCAGCTTCGGGTGACTACACCGTCGACACCGAAGACAGCGGCGTAATGCTCGGCGAAGACGCTAAGGGCTACGAAGCGACATTCGACACCTCATCAATAACCCTCACAAGCAAAAAGACGAGAGTCATATTCACGATAAACGGCGAGGTCTACGAGATATCCGAGAGCCTTTCAAACGGCTACGCAGTCGCTCCCGAATTCAACGTCGCCGACGACTGGCAGTTCAGCGGCTGGAACACCTCGTCGAATAAAGCCCAAAACGGCTCAACATTCGATGCAACACTCGTCAAAGCCAACAGAACAGTCACATGGCATACAGCAAGCGGCGACATAGTTCAGACCTACGTTGAGGGCGACTACATAACACCGCCTGTCGCAGACGATAAGTCGGAAGAAGAAATATTCCTCAGCTGGAATAAGAGCATACCCACAACAATGCCCGACGAAAATCTCGAATTCACAGCCGTATACGGCGGTCATGTCCACAAATATGTGTCCGACATCACAAAGAAAATGACCTGCACCGATGACGGAATCATGACATACACCTGCTCATGCGGCGACACCTACACCGAAGATATCAAGGCTACGGGCCATAACTATGAAGCTATTACCCCGTCGCTTGATAAAAAAGATGCCAAGTGCACATTCTGCTGCACAAATTGCGGCGACAAATATGACTATGCGCTTGACTATGCGGTCATCAATTCCTCGGGCAGAAAGTTTAATCTTCTCTATGAGTTCCAACTCACAGACGATGATCTCAACACCGAAATGCAGCCCGACGGCGAAATAAACGTCAGAATACCGCTCACCGATCTTCATTCAAACGCAACAAAAGTAACGGTCATCAGAACAAATCCCGACGGCAGCAAAACGGTCGTTCCGGCAAAGATAGAAAACGGCTTCCTCATCATAACCTGTGATCACTTCACACCATACGAAGTCGTATTCGACGTACCCTGTGATAACCACGTACGTGGAGAATGGATAGTCACAAAGAAAGCATCCTGCACCGAGCAAGGCTCAAAGCATGCTTATTGCACAGAATGTGAAAAGGACGTATTCCATGAGTCGATCGACAAGCTCTCACATACTGAATCCGATTGGATAACAGACAAAGCCGCTACTTGCTCATCGGTCGGCAAAAAGCATACCGAATGTACTGCCTGCCACACAACGATACATTCAGACGAGATAGCGAAGCTTCCACACAATTACAGCACGGTAACCGTCGAGCCCACCTGCACCGAAGAAGGCTATGTTCAACATACCTGCTCATGCGGTGACAGCTACAAAGACAGCTACGTTTCCGCCACAGGTCACAGCGACACAAACGGCGACGGAGCGTGCGACAGTTGCGGCAAGAACATAAGCTCATCAAATTGTGACTGTATGTGTCACTCATCAGGCTTCACAGGCTTTATTTGGAAGATATTAAGATTCTTCTATAAGCTTTTCGGCTCAAATAAGGTTTGCGATTGCGGCAGTGTTCATTATTGATCCCACCGACTGACAAAGCCGTGTTTCTCGAATTCGGGAAACACGGCTTAACATTGTCTCTACAGCTTTTCGGTCTTGTCGAGAGGGGAGTCTGATCAGCGGGCTCGACCTCGGCACCCACTCGCCAAAGGCTCGGGGTGCACGAGTCCGAGCCGAGGCGCCCCCCCCCCCCCCCCCCCCCCCCCCCACCCACCCCCCCCAAAAAAGAAACCCCACCCTATGCAACTCCGCTCATATTGACGAACGCATGAAAACCATGTATAATTGGAGCGTGAGCTGTGCGACAATTTGAATATGCCACAAACATTAAAATTACAAAATCAATCATATGAACGGGCAGGTCAATATGAAAGAAAGCAATATAAAACTTTACTGCAACAAGAAAACAGGGGACTACGAAATAATTCACAAGGGCTTTTCATGGGTCAGTGACGGCAGACGACCGTATATCATAATTCGCAAAAAGGTCGGAAAGAAGTATATCAGCACGGCGAGACTGCTGTGTTCGGCAATGAAAAAAGAGTCACGGCAATATGAAAACATGGTCGTCAGCAGGTATTCCGGATTTGTCGCTTTCGCCAAAAAGCTCGACTTCACGATCGTCTGCACCGCAAAAATCATCGGTGATGACACAGTCGAATTTTTACTCAAAGCCGAAAACGAAACGGGCTACGATATCCAAGCCGTATATTTTCCGGCGCCGTTCAACTCAAAGGTCAAAGGCAAAGAGTCTTACCATGTCGACGCAATGCGCCAAGGCTTTTTGCTTCCCGACGGATACAAAGAAAACTTCGCCTCAACCTTCGCCTTCACCCATTACTTGAGAAAAATCAACACCGGTGACTGCTATATGCCGATTTGGGGCAGAGTCTGTGACGGCCACACCTTTACTGCAATCGTTGAGACACCGTTTGATGCGTGCGTTTTTTCATCTTTCGGAAAACGTCGGTCATTTTTAAATTCGGTACACTGGAGTTCTTCTTTGGGAAAGCTTTCATATGAAAGGAAAATTCGCTTCATTTTCCACGAAAACGGCGATTATAACGCTGTCGCCAAGGATTACAGAAGCTACTTGACGGAAACAAATCAGTTTGTATCTCTTGAAGATAAAATCACGAAAAATCCGAACATCAAAAATATAATCGGTGCGCCCGTGCTTCATCATAAGATATTTTCAAAGATAAACGAAAAGTCAAGCTTTTATGATAAAAACGGAACAAATGAGATACTTTACGCTACGTTTCATGAACGTGCCGAACAGCTGAAAAAGCTGAAAGACTGCGGTCTTGATAAGCTGTATATCCATACAGACGGCTGGGGCGAGAACGGATACGACAATAATCATCCGTATATCCTTCCGCCTTGTGAAAAGGCAGGCGGTTGGGACGGCTTGAAAGCACTTTCCGATGTCAGCCGAGAGCTCGGATACGTTTTCGCCGTACACGATCAGTATAGAGACTTCTATTACAGCAGTTCTGTTTTTGATATAGAAAAGGCTGTCACGAATATTGACGGCAGTCACCCGTATTGCTCGATATGGGATGGCGGTGAGCATACCTTCCTTTGCTCCTCGCAAGCCTTGGAATTTGTGAAAAAGACATATTCCGAGTTTGAAACTCACGGTGTCGATATCCAAGGCGCATACCTCGACGTATTTTCAATCATGAATGGTGACGAGTGCTTCCATAAGGACCACAGAATAACGAGAGAAGAAAGCATAAAGCACCGAGCCGAATGTTTCGATTATCTCAACGGTAAAGGTCTCATTATGTCCTCCGAAGAGCCGGGAATGCAGCTTTTGAATAATATCGCCCTCGTTCACCACGGCCCGTATACCTTGAGACCACAGGAAAACGGCGAGGCTGTCGGAATCCCCGTTCCGATCGGAAACCTCGTTTTCCATGACTGCGTTATCGTACCGTGGAATTGGTTCAATAATTGGGGTATTCCGAGAGGGGACGACGGCGACTTGTATTGCGCTCTCTGCGCCGGTATGCCGTATATCAGTCCCTATGGCAGTGGACTCAGAAAGATAGGAACGGACAGCCGCACCGCCGACCTTGAGCTGATGAGCAATGATGAGCTGAAGAAAGAAATCGCCCGCATTTCTCCGCTTTGCGATTTGCAGGCAAGGCTCTATGACAAAGAGATGGTCAAGCATGAATTTTTAGGCTCACTCCGTCGCCAAAAGGCGACCTATTCCGACGGCACAACAGTCACTGTTGACCTTGACAAAAACACTTATAAAATTTCTTACAACGACAAATAGGCTTCAAAATTCAATAAAAATATGCTGTGCAGATAAGCTTTCTGCACAGCATAAGTCTTTATAGAGTTGTTTGTATACAGTGAGCGAGCTTACGGTCTGAGACCCATACCACCCTCAAGAGTGATCGTTTCGCCGCTCATATACTTGAAGTCGGGTGAAGCGAGAGAAACGCAAGCTCTGCCGATCTCCTTTTCAACGTCGCCATAGTGACCCATCGGCGGCATCTTAACATTTGCCTTGAATGCGTCGGGGTAAGCTTTTTCGAAGTTTTCAAGCTGTGATGTCCAAGCGAGAGGACAGACGATGTTTACATTGATGCCGTCTTTGCCCCATTCGGTCGCCGCAACTCTTGTCAAGCCTCTGATGCCCTCCTTAGCGGCGGCATATGAGCACTGACCGTAGTTTCCGAAAAGACCTGCGCCCGAAGCGAAGTTGATGACAGTTCCCTGTGTCTCCTTGAGATGAGGATAGCAAGCCTTCATGTAGTAGAAGGTTGCATAGAGACCCGAATACATAGCGAGATCAAACTGCTCTGTGGTGTGATCCGAGAGAGCAACACCGGAAGCCGAAGCCTGAGCGTTGTTGATAAGCACGTCGATTCTGCCGAAAGCTTCGATAGCTTTGTCGATAACATTCTGAACTGTGGCTTCATTGTCTGCGCCTGCGCTGACGTCAGCTTGTACAGCTAAAACCTTGATGCCGTAAAGCTTCTCAAGCTCTGCCTTAGCGTCTTCAAGCTTCTGAACATTACGTCCTGTGAGGACAAGATTTGCGCCCTCCTTTGCGTATGCGGTAGCGATGCCGTAGCCGATAGAACCGCAGCTGCCGTCACTGAGTACCGCACGTCCGCCGCCCGTGATAATGGCGGTCTTACCTGTTAAAAATCCCATAAAACAGACTCCTTTCAAATTGACATAAGTCACAATTATTTTATCAGCATAAGCCTATAAAGTCAATAGCGGAAGTGTTAAATATTGTCTGTTTGGGGTATACGTCGGTCTGATCTTCGACCGAATTTGAATCGGGAAACGGCGTATACATCAAGGATCTTCACAGACGTAAACATAGTGTTCGTCAAAGTCCTCATATTCAAAATCATCGCCGTTTTCGTTGAAGATGGTGTCCGTATAGTCTTCGACTAACCACAGATATTCTCTGCCCTCATTATCCTCAAACAGCTGAACCTTGTCGCCTTGCATGGACTGATCCCATCTTGATAGACCGTCTGTTCTTGAATCCTGCCAAATTGTTGCGCCTAAAAATGTTGACGGATATGCGTAATCGGGCAACTCATCTATTCTCACATAAACGTTGTCTCCGAAGGTTACGGTCGAATAATCCGATGCGACCAAATACGGCTTTTCCGATGACACAAAAAGCACGGAGAAAACAAAGGCGTCTAATATAAAAAATAGAAGCACGACGGCGATCAGCGAGAGGCATCAGCCGATACAGCCGATTTTTTTGCCACTGTTACGTTTTTGCGTGTTAACCTTATGAGCTTCGACATTCAAAATGTTTTTCTTTAAAACAGAGGGCTTGCATAAATGTCTGAAGTATAAGCTTCTCAGGGGATACGCAAGAAACATTGTGATAAAGTCTAAGCCCATGTCGGACAGTAATCCCATTTTCTTATATTTCTTGATTACTTCCTTACTGTTCTTACCTTTAGCACTTAACAGCTCAACTTTTATATCGTCATTGCAAATGAGTTTGGGATACATGATTTGAAAGTCTTGCATCATCCAAGTCTTATCGCCCAAGTCAAAACTGTCGTCCTCGACCGTGATCAGACACTCCGGCGATATATTCGATATCTTATATACGCAGTCAACCTGTAAGATTACATCCATAAGCTCGGTGGTTGCCTTTTTAACGAATTTATACATCAGCTTTTCTTTAAGTGCCGGGGTGCTGCTGTCCAAATCCTCGAACGCTTCATCTGTTAAAAAATCACCCGTGACTTTAATTACCACCGAATCTGTCGCATCGTTGATTTCTATCCATTTGCTTTCGTCGGCTCTTATCGAATGTACCTGTCCATCGACATCGACCTGCATTATATAATATAAATCGTTAGCTATGCAGATTCTCTTGACACCGTCTTTGCTTGCGGAAAATATGTCCTCGACGGTTGTATCCAGTGAATCTGCGAGCTTTTCAAATGTTTCGATCCTCGGAAAAGCCTGTCCGTTTTCCCATTTTGATATAGACTTATCGGAAACATCTAACAGCTTTGCAAGATCAGCTTGAGTAAGACATTTTTCCTCACGCAGTTTGCAAATGTAATTTCCAAATTTGTACATATTCATACAATCACCTCACTGCCAATTGTACATATTAATGCTCATAATTGCAACAAAATCAAGGTAGAATTTAATTAGAAATCTCAAAACAGCAAAAGAATTGCCAAAACAGAACGAAAAAAGACCTGAAACCGTAAGATTTCAGGTCTACTGGTGGAGATAAGCGGGATCGAACCGCTGACCTCTTGAATGCCATTTTTGCACTGCGTTCGTTACTATGCTTTTTTATCTGTTATGCAATTCACTGCAACCCTTGAAAAATAAGGGCTTTCGGAATGTGTTCACGCATTTGTGCGCTTCATGGTAAAAATGAATTTCTGCAAAACGTTAGAAAAAGTGTTAGAAATCCGCAAATAAATATGTAAGTTAATGTACAGAAAACCTGTCAATGAAATTGAGTTGTCATCGGTGTTGCGTAGCACCGATGACTTCTTCTTTCGTTCTGTATTTTTCAATTCGCACTTGCTTGCCCGTACAAAATAAAACCAACAAACGCACAAACTTGCCTCTTGCGCTCTCACAAAAACCCTGCTTTTAGATCGGGAACTACCAAAATCCCGAAAAGAACACAGCAGTTTGCGGCTTTTTCTCGGCATATAATAAGCTGTCGTGCGACCTGTTTACTTTCTTCCTGCTTTTGAGTCGGTTGCTACGACCTACTGCCATGCCGAGAAAAATTGAAAGTCAATGAGGAAGTCTGTAAAGTTTTCGCTTGCGAAAAGTTTACAGAAGCGTCATTGACTTTCAAAGCAAACGTCAGTCTGTCCGCAGACTAATCTTGCGCAGCTACCTTGCCTATCATCTATACAATCCTATAGCTTACCCTATGTCCATAATTACCTGCACAACTTTTCCGAGTATACTTATTTCGTCTATGTTGTATACTTTTGTCTCATACTCCATACTTAACGGAAACATCGCCGCTGTTGTGTGATCACTGCCGATAAATCCGACTTTTCTGTATGTCATATTGTTTTCTTTATCTATAAACGCAAGTATGTCGCCGTCTTTGTACTCCTCGCACATTTCGAGCGTTACTTTTGCGCCTTTCGGAAGTGTTGGAAACATTGAATTATCCGTTACATCAAAGCCGATAGCCTGTTTCAATTGTACTTCAGATTTAATTTCATTATCGCTGATTTCGCTTTTGAAGTTCATTGCGCCGTATGCCTTGGATATTTCGCTACTTCTTTCGCTCATTGTCATCACAATCCCTGCAAGCGGCATTTCTTCAACCTGTTTTCGTGCAATACTGATTTCTTCCTCGGTGTAATTGTTGTTAAATGCACTTAACATTACGGTCAATGCGCTTTCTTGCAAAAACTCTATTACTGACTTAAACGCTTCGGGCGCACTGTCTATGTAACCCTCGATAACCAATATGTCCTCGTTCTTACTTCCACAGGCTCGTGCAATCGCCTTTGACATTGTTTCAGACGGTGTACGGTTATTAGTGTCATTTCTTAATGTGCTGATGTATGCGGGAGTGACTTTCACACCGTCATCGGTACATTTTTGTGCAATCTCCTTTACGGTCATGCCGCTATTGTCTATCAACTGATTTAATAATTTTGTGTATGGCATTTTCATCACCTCGGAAAGTATTTTAGCACAGATTAACTTTTTTGTAAATAGGTATTGACAAAAAAGTTTCAATATGATAGAATCATGTAAACTGATAAGTTAATCGGCGCACACAAATTAGTTACGATTGGCAAAAGGCGTAGTATTACCCTTTTGTCTAACTTGTGTAATTTGTGCCAAAACAAACAGATATGAGCTTTTATGTAAGCTTACGATGATATCCGATCTATTTTAATATAAAGGAGGCATTTTATGTCAAACAAACCTGATACTAAATCTCGCAAGTATCAACTCACATTCAACAATCCGTTAGAACATGGAGACACACATGAAAGCATAAGCGAGAGAATGAAAGAAATAACCTATCTGTACTATTGCTTATGTGATGAAATAGGAGAGAAAGAAAGCACACCGCACACTCACTTGTATTTTGTATGTAAAAATGCTGTACACTTTTCCAAGGTTAAAAAGCTGTTCCCAAACGCACACATTGAAAGTGCCAAGGGCAGTTCAAGAGATAACCGTAATTACATACGCAAAGAGGGGAAATATGAAAACAGTTCAAAGAAAGAAACAAATTTGCCCGAAACTTTCGAAGAATACGGCGAAATGCCGTTAGATAAAGCGGAGAAAAATGAAGCTGTCAGTGCACAGGTTTTGCAGATGATAAAAGACGGTTACACTAACACTGAAATTATAGATAGATTTCCGTCGCACTACAGCAAAATAGGGTATATTGAAAAAATGCGCCAAGAATATCTCAACGAAAAATTCTGTAACGAGCGCAGAGAAGTCGAAGTTGTTTATATTTACGGCTCTACCGGTACAGGCAAGACACGGTATGTAATGGACAAGTACGGCTACAAAAATGTCTGTAAAATCACAAACTATAATAACCCATTCGATAATTACAAAAATCAAGATGTAATTCTGTTTGATGAGTTCAGAGATTCGATACCGATTTCGGATATGCTCCAATATTTGGACTGCTATCCGTGTTCACTCCCTGCCAGATATGCCGACAAAGTCGCTTGCTTCACAAAGGTTTATATCACAAGCAATATTCCGATTGAGAAGCAATTTGAATACATACAAAAGACCGAGCCCGAAACTTTCAATGCATTTCTTCGGAGAATCAGCCATGTATACAAACTTGATAAAAACGGCGAAATGATTGAGGAATTTCCTGATTTTCTCGAAGTGTAAAGAGGTGAAAATATGTTTGAAAACTACAACGATGTACTCACCGTAAATGAAGCCTGCAACGCTCTCTCGATAGGTAAAAACAAGCTGTATCAGCTTCTTAAAAGCTCAGCGATAAAAAGTATAAAGATAGGGAAAAAGTACATAATACCGAAAGTTTATTTAATTGATTACATTAACTTGTACAGATAAATCTTGCAATACCGAATGAAATAGAATATAATCAAATCGAATTTCATTGGCAGGTCACGAGAAAGGAGTTAAAAATGACAGGTAGCCTGCAAATTAAAAACGGCAAATATTATGCCGTGATAAACACGATCGACCGCTTCGGAAAGCGCAAACAGAAATGGATTTCATCGGGTCTTGATGTCAAGAACAACAAGAAAAAAGCCGAGAAGTTTTTGAGGGAACAATTAGCCTTGTTTGAAGCTCGAGTGAATTTTGTGCAATCCGATATGCTTTTCAGTGACTATGTTCGCCATTGGCTTGAAGAAATCGAAAGCAATGTTGACGAAGTTACAATGCAGGGATACAGAATACTTGCTGATAAGCATATTATTCCGTATTTCGAAAATCTCGGCATTTCGCTTGAAAAAGTGTCAACTGAAGTGCTGCAAAATTACTTCGACGAAAAAGCAAAAAACGGCAACGACAGAACAAAGAAAGGATTATCACCTGCTTCGTTGAAAAGCCACAGAAACATCATAAATCAGACCTTAAACGAAGCTGTCAAAAACAACTTGTTGATGAGCAATCCATGTCAGTTTGTCAAATTGCCGTCTATACAACGCAGAGAGCCTTCGTTCTATTCTGCCGAACAAATCGAAAAGCTGTTGTCTGCTATAAAAGATGAGAAGCTCTATCTTCTTATAAAGGTAGTGACTTTTTACGGCTTACGGCGAAGCGAGGCTCTCGGCTTGAAGTGGGACAGCGTCAACTTTGATGAAAATATATTATCAATAAGGCACACCGTTGTTAAGGTTGATAAAATCGTTCATAAGGACAAAACGAAGAACGCAAGCAGTTATCGCTCATTTCCGCTAATTCCCGAGATACGGGAAGAACTCTTGAAAGAAAGGGAAAGACAAGCCGAAAACAAAAAGCTGTTCGGCAAAGAATACACAGACAGTCCGTATGTTTTCGTTTGGGAGAACGGTAGCCCTATTCCACCCGACTATGCGACTAAGGGCTTCAGCAAGCTTTTAAAACGTTACAATATGCCTCATATCCGTTTCCACGATTTAAGACACAGCTGTGCAAGTATTCTGTTGTCTAAAGGCTTCACGCTGAAAGATGTTCAAGAATGGCTCGGACACGCAGATATCAAAATGACAGCGAATGTTTACGGTCACTTAGATATGTCAAGGAAGAACGATATAGCTAAGGGAATGATAAACGCATTATCGGCTCAAACAAGCGGTGATAAGTGTTAGAAAAGGTGTTAGAAACTGCTAAATTTTTACAGCTGAATTAAAAAGAAAAAGCACTGAAAACGTAGTGTTTTCAATGCTTTCGGTCTGGTGGAGATAAGCGGGATCGAACCGCTGACCTCTT
>CAYZOU010000034.1:0-12817 GCA_964480405.1 uncultured Faecalibacterium sp.
GACGCAGTATCGGCGGAAATATGCCTTAAAAACCGTGTTGGGTTTGGCTTTCGTCGGCTTCTTGGCGGCTGTTCGTGTACTCCGTAGCGCTCGCCGCAGGCGAAGGGCGGAGTGAGTGCCGAACAGCCGCCCCGCTGCTTTCGCTTTAATTCTTATGAAAAGTATGGAGGCTGTGCCGGTTAAATAGGCGGAAGCTGTTTTTTCAAATCAGCTGACAACCTCAAGTATCAGCGGTCTATCACTCGGCTTTTCGTCGCCGATGTTGACAGCGGCAAGTATCTTATCTGAAGCCGCCTGTAAAACTGTCTCATCTGAGGCATATATTGTGGCTATGACATCTCCGACTTCAACTCCCATGCCCGTCTTTTTTTCGAGTATGATTCCCGATGAATGGTCGATTTCATCTTCCTTCGTCTGTCTGCCTGCGCCGAGAATAACGCAAGCCGAGCCAATCTCCTGCGTTTGCATCGAGGTAATATATCCGCTTCTTAAAGCTTTGACCTCTAAGCTGAATTTCGACTTTTCAAACAGCGATGTGTCATGGATATATCTTTCATCTCCGCCTTGAAGCTTCACCATTTCTGCGAGCTTTTCAAGTGCCGAGCCGTCGTCGATTTTCGATTGAGCCATTGCGAGACATTCTTCGTGACTGCCCTTGCCGGCAAGCTGTAAAAGCTTCGCCGCAAGCTGTAATGCAACTTCCTTGAGATCCGCAGGCCCGTTCCCTTTAAGCACATCGACCGCTTCTGTTATTTCAAGCGAATTTCCGATATTTTTGCCGAGCGGAACGTCCATGTCGGTTATGAGCGCCGCCGTCTTTCTGCCTGCCGAGTTGCCTATGTTTACCATTTTTCGAGCGAGCGTTTCGGCGGCTTTTACGTCTTGCATAAATGCTCCGCTTCCGCATTTTACGTCAAGCACGATGCAATCAGCACCGCCTGCGAGCTTCTTGCTCATGATGCTTGACGCTATGAGAGATATGTTTCCGACTGTCGCTGTGACGTCTCTGAGCGAATAGAGCTTTTTATCGGCAGGGCAAAGATTGCCCGACTGACCCGTAACACAAAGTCCGCACTTATTGACTGTGTCTGTGAAGTCCGCCGATGACAGCGATGAATTGAATCCGGGAATAGATTCGAGCTTATCGACCGTTCCGCCCGTATGCCCCAGACCTCTGCCGCTCATTTTGGCTATTTTGACTCCACAGCATGAAACTATCGGCGCAACGATGAGAGTCGTTTTATCTCCGACTCCGCCTGTCGAATGTTTGTCGCCCTTTATGCCGTCTATTCCCGACAGGTCGGCGACATCGCCCGAATGAGTCATTGCGTTTGTCAAGTCAAGCGTTTCACGGTCGTTTAAGCCGTTGATATATATTGCCATCAAAAGTGCCGATATTTGATAATCGGGTACACTCCCCTCACCTGCCGAGCGAGCGAAAAATTCTATTTCCTCTCGGCTCAGTTCAAGGCCGTCTCTCTTTTTAGCTATGATATCCTTAAAGTCCATATTTACCTCCGAAATTCATTTTCTCCTTTTGTGGTGATCATATCTATACAAATATAATATAGCATTTTATGCGAAAATTTTCAATAGAATTCACATAAAGGGCAGTCGGTTGAGACTACCCTTTGTCTTAATTTATCCTCACGTCTCGTCGCTCAGCACCGCATGAGCGCACTTTATTCCGTCAACCGCCGCCGAAACTATGCCGCCGGCATATCCTGCGCCCTCACCGCACGGGTAAAGCCCTCTTACATTTGTCTGGAAAAACTCGTCTCTGATTATTCTGACAGGTGACGAGCTTCGAGATTCGGGCGCTGTTAAAACAGCATCGTTCATCGTGAAGCCGTCGATCATTTTTCCCATTTTAACAAGCCCCTCCTGCATGGTGTCAGTCACCTTCTTTGGAAGCACCGACCTTATGTCACTCGGTGTCACTCCCAACGGATAGCTTGGCTTGACACAGCCGAGCTTTATCGAGCGTCTGTCCGAGAGGAAGTCACCGACAAGCTGACACGGTGCGGTGTAGTCCTCGCCGCCGACCTTGAATGCGGTATGCTCAATTTGCTCTTGAAGTGCGAAGCCCGATAAAACGTCGTCACTCGGAAAGTCCTCCGGCTCTATGCCGACGAGAAGTGCGGAGTTTGAATTTTCACCGTCTCTTGCGTATTCGCTCATGCCGTTGACGACAACTCCGTGATATTCGCTTGTTGCCGCAACCACCGTTCCGCCGGGGCACATACAAAACGTATAAAGTCCCCGTGAATGAGGCGGATGACACGCCATTTTATAGCTTGCCGAGCCGAGCGCCGGATGCCCTGCGAAATTGCCGTATTGCGATCTGTCGATAAGCTCTCTCGGATGTTCGATTCGGCAACCGACGGAAAACGGCTTCTGCATCATCACTATGCCCTTGTCATGAAGCATTCTGACTGTGTCTCGGGCTGAGTGTCCTATTGCGATTATCAAGCAATCTGTCTCAAAATCGACACTTTTTCCGTTTTCTTCGTACGTTATACCCTGTACAAACTTATTGTATACAATAACGCCCGTCAGCTTACAGCTGAATTTAACTTCGCCGCCGAGCGAAATTATTTCTTCGCGCATTTTCTTTATCACGCCGCCGAGCTTATCCGTGCCTATATGAGGCTTGGCGGAATATATGATTTCCTCGGGTGCTCCGTGGGAAACGAACTCCTCAAAGACCTTGCGTATCAGCGGACTTTTTGTTCCCGTGTTAAGCTTTCCGTCGGAAAATGTTCCTGCGCCACCCTCGCCGAACTGAATGTTTGACGTGACATCAAGCTCCCGTGTCGCACAGAAACGAGCTACGTCGGCTGTTCGCTCATCGACTGCTCTGCCACGTTCGAGAACGAGCGGTTTCAATCCGGCTCTCGCCAATATCAGAGCCGCAAATATTCCGGCAGGTCCGAAGCCGGCAATAACGGGTCTGAACGCAGAATGTCTCTTGTTTTCGGGCATCTCGTATTCGTATTTTTCAACAACGCTCACCTTGCTTTCGGGGAACGCCGCCGCAATTATTTCCTCGTCTCCGTCTATTTCGACGTCGAGAGAAAACACAAATTTTATATCGTCTTTCTTTCGACTGTCAACCGCTTTTTTGTATATTGTGAGACATTTTATGTCACTTTTTTTGATTCCGAGTACCCTCGCCGCCTTTTTATAAAGCTCATCCGAGGTGTATTCAAGTCCTGTTTTTATCTCATTTATTCTTATCATTTTGCACCACTTTTTCCGCTATGCTTCTTGCCGCAAGACGTCCGCTTGACCACGCCCAATTCAAATTGTAACCGCCGCAGTCACCGTCAACGTCAAGCACCTCACCGGCGCAGTATAATCCGCCGACTCGCTTTGACTGCATGGTTTTAGGCTCAAATTCATCTGTTGCCGCACCGCCCGAGGTCACCTGAGCGAAGCTGAAATCTTTCGTTCCGCTGAGTTCGAATCTGACATTTTTCAGTGCTCTTGCGAGACTGTCGATTTTTTCGGGCGGCAGTGTGAAAGCAGGCTTTGAAAGCGAAATTCCGACTGTTTTCATGACCGCCTGTCCTGCCTTCTTCGGCAAAAATCCGCTCAGTATATCCTCGACCGACTTATCGGGAAATGCTTTAGCTTGGCTTTTCAAATGCGCTCCGAGTGTCTTTTCCTCCACAGACGGAACAAGATCGGCAAAGACCTCTGCACGTTTTCCGCCTCTTGCCAAATACGGTGAAGCGTAAGCCGAGACCTCCATTGAGACTATGCCCGACAAGCCGTAATCAGCAAACAGCAATTCGCCGTGCTTTCGGCATATAAGCTTAGAGTCAAGATAAAGTGTCATTTCCGTCTCACAGCGAACGCCTTTTAACGGTTTAACAAATTCACGGCTTTTTGTCTCAAGTTGGACAAGACTCGGTGAAAGCTTGGTTATTCTATGCCCGAGCGAACGCAGGATTTCATATCCGCTTCCGTCTGAGCCGTGGCTTGAAGCCGCCTTTCCTCCTGTTGCGATAACAACAAAATCGAAGCTCTCGCCACCGTTTATCTTAAACTTACCGCCATTCTTTTTTACGCTTTCAACACGCACTCCAACCGACATATTGACTCCGAGGCTTTCGGCGGCAAAGCGTAAGCTGTCAAGGACACTCGTCGCTTGATTGCTCAGCGGATATACTCTGCCGCAGGAATCCGACTTAGTGTAAAGTCCGATCGAATTAAAAAACGATATATTATCTGTCGGCGAGAACTCAGCCAAAGCGTACGAAGCAAAGGACATATTTCTGTATCCGCTCTCCCCTGCCGAGAGATTGGTCAGATTGCACCTGCCGTTGCCCGTGGCTAAGAGCTTCTTTCCCACTCGGTCGTTTTGCTCAAAGACGGTTATTTGCGCTCCCGTTTTCCTCTTTGCAAGCTCGATCGCACAGGCAAGTCCCGCCGCCGAGCCTCCTATTATCGCTACCTTCAAGTCTCTCACCTCCGAGCATAATTTCAAATTCAACTCATATATTTTAACATCAGCGGTATTTATTGTCAATCGTTTGACATCAAGATATATAGATGATATACTGTTGATATAACCCAAAATTCAAGGACGGTAAATTATGAAATCCTTATCTGTAATCTCAACAACATATGAAAAAGAGAAAGGCGCTAATCTCGATCAGTGCCTTGCTTCGATATTCGCTCAGACTGTCCTGCCGCAAAAGGTGATCCTTGTCGCCGACGGTAAGCTGACTGATGAGCTTTATGCCGTTATCGGAAAATACACCTCGGTATACCCCGACATATTCCTTTTCCATGAAGCCGAGGAACACAGGGGAAATTGGTTCGCTTCCAACAAGGCTATCGAGCTTTGTAAGACCGACATCATAGCGAAAATTGATTCAGACGACATTCTCATGCCGACCTATGTTGAAAAGGTACTCGCCGAATTTGAATCGGGAATTGACATCTGCGGCGTATATATCGACGAGTTCGACGACGAAACGAAGGAGTTAATTTCAACGAAGAAAACGCCCACCGAGCATGACGAGATATATAAATTCGCCAAACGCAGAAATCCGTTCAACAACCCCGGTATCGCATTCTCGAAAACTCTCGCCGACAAGATCGGAGGATATAACGACATGGTCAGATGCGAGGATTACGACTTTGTTGTCAGAATGCTTGCCGCAGGGGCAAAGGGTGCAAACATTCCCGAAAGCTTAGTCAAATACAGAACGTCGAGGGATAATCTCAAAAGACGCAAGAATTTTGTCAACACGAAATGGTTTATCATATCAAGATACAGGATATACAGATCGGGCTTCAGCTCATTCTCAGATTTTGTCATTCCCTGTGTCGCTCAACTTTTGCTCTTTATTATGCCGTCGTCACTCACGGGAAGATTTTATTCTATGCTGAGGAAATAATAAAATATGCTTAAAGCAACGCAGATGATTTATTTCTGCGTTGCTTTTTTATTGTTCTCACTTAGGCTTTTTCGAGCTGTCACATAAAACTCAAATGCAATTAACAGATATTTATTGAATTGCGTTTATTGTTTTGATATAATTAACTTTGTAAACAAAACTCAAAGCAAAAGGAGTAATCAAATGGACATTGAACAGATCAAAGAACAAATATGCGACGTATGTCACAAAATGTGGCAGCTCGGTTGGGTTGCGGCAAACGACGGAAACGTCAGCGTAAAACTCCCCGACGGCAGAATAATCGCCACACCGACAGGCATCAGCAAGTCATTCATAACGCCCGAAAAGCTCGTTATTCTCGACAAAGACGGAAATATCCTTGAAGCTCAAGAGGGCTACCGTCCGTCAAGCGAGATAAAAATGCATCTTCGCTGTTATGACAAGCGTGAGGACGTTTTCAGCGTTATTCATGCTCACCCTCCCGGAGCAACGGGTTTTGCGGTCGCTCACAAGGCAATGGATATGTATAACATGATAGAAGACGTTGCCGTTATCGGTTCTGTTCCGCTGACACCCTACGGCACTCCGTCAACAACGGAAGTCCCCGATGCTATTGAGCCTTATCTTGAAGAACATGACGTAATGCTTCTTGAAAATCACGGAGCATTGGCTGTCGGAAGCGATGTTATCACCGCATTTTACAGAATGGAGAGCCTTGAGCTTTGGGCTAAGATCACGATAAACGCCGTCATTCTCGGCGGAAGTCACGACATAAGCAGAGACAACATTCAAAAGCTTATCGACCTTCGAGGATATTACAGAGTAACGGGCAGACATCCCGGCTACAAGGTTTTCGATCCCGACGACGAGATGCTTCACAAGAAAGACTGAGAGGTGCGCCATGCTTAAAGGAATATCACCCGTAATATCGCCGGAGCTTCTTAAAGCGCTTGCCGAAATGGGTCACGGCGACGAGCTTGTCATAGCCGACGGAAATTTTCCGTGTCACAGCGTCGGAAAGAATTCCGTTGTCATAAGGGCTGACGGTCACGGTGTACCCGAAATATTAGACGCCGTTTTAAAGCTTATTCCGCTTGATACATACACCGAGAAGCCCGTTGCGCTTATGGAGGTCGTCAAGGGTGACACCTGCTCGACTCCGGAAATTTGGAAAGTATACGAGGAGCTTCTCACAAAGCATGAGCCTTGTCATCATGATATTGAGTATACGGAGAGATTTGCGTTTTATGAAAGAGCCAAAAACGCATACCTGATAATTGCGACAGGTGAAAAGGCTATCTATGCCAACATTCTTCTTAAAAAGGGCGTGGTGAAATGAAAACGGTTTTAGCCTTTGACTTCGGTGCTTCAACAGGCAGAGCGATAAAAGCCGTATTTGACGGAAAAAGCATAGCCTATGAGGAGATCCACCGCTTTGAAAACACGCCGAAAACAGTCGACGGTCACGTTTGCCATGACGTTGAAATGATCATGGGAGAAGTCAAGGCGGCTATCGAAAAAGCGGGAAATGTCGATTCTATCGCATTTGACACTTGGGGCGTTGACTATGCGCTTTTGGATAAAAACGGCAAGCTTCTTCATGAACCGTATCACTACCGAGACGAAAGAACAAAAGATGCGCTTGAAAAAGCCTTTGAAAAACTCAGCCGTGAGGAAATATACAGGGAAACGGGCAATCAGATAATGAATATCAATACCCTTTTCCAGCTGATATGCGACGAAAACGCAGACAAAGCCGACACTTTGCTTTTCATGCCAGATCTTTTCGGCTATCTTTTGACAGGTGAAAAGGTATGCGAAATGTCGATAGCTTCAACCTCTCAGATGCTTGACATGAAAGAAAAGCGTATGAGCGAGAAAATCCTCGACACGTTCGGCATAAAGAAGGACATCTTCCCTCGGCTTTGTGAAAGTGCAACGGTCAACGGCAAATATAACGGTATACCCGTGATAAGTGTTGCCGGTCATGACACTCAATGCGCTGTGGCGGCGATGCCGAAAAGAATGGGAGATCCGGCTTTCCTCTCATGCGGAACTTGGTCGCTTATAGGCTGTGAGCTTGACGAGCCTGTCATGACGGAAAAGAGCGATGCTCTCGAGCTTTCAAATGAGCTTGGCGCTAACGGAAAGATAAACTTCCTCAAAAACATCAGCGGTCTTTGGCTCATTCAGGAAACGAAGCGTGACTTCGCCGAAGCGGGACTTAAATATACATATAATCAGCTTGAAATGTTCGCCCGTCAAAGCGGTGAATTCAGAAGCTTTATTGATCCCGATGACCCGTCACTTGCCTCGCACGGAAAGCTTCCCGACAAGATAAAAGAGTATTGCCGACGCACAAATCAGCCTGTACCCGAAACGACGGGACAAACAGTCCGCTGTATCTATGAAAGTCTCGCATTGAAATATCGCCTTGCGCTCGAACAAATATCCGAGTGTACGGGTAAGTCTTTCGATATTCTTCACCTCATGGGCGGAGGAACAAAAGACGGATTTTTATGTGAGCTGACGTCTCAAAGTCTCGGTATGCCCGTTGTGGCAGGACCTATCGAGGCGACGGCTTTGGGAAATATTGTTCTTCAGCTGATAGCTTTGGGCGAGATCGAAAGCGTTGACGAGGGCAGAAAAATCATCGCCGAAACCGAAAAGGTCAAGGTATATGATGAAAAACATTCTCCCGATTGGGACGAAGCGTATAAAAGATTTTGTGAAATTATTAAAAAATAAATATAAGGAGAAATAACTATGTTGTATCCGAAAATCGGTATAAGACCGGTAATTGACGGCCGCTGGGGCGGTGTAAGAGAGAGCCTTGAAGCTAAGACAATGGGCATGGCTGAAGCCGCCGCAAAGCTCATAAGCGAAAAGCTCAGATATCCCGACGGAACACCCGTTCAGTGCGTAATTTCAAACACGACTATCGGCGGAGGTGCAGAAGCCGCAAAGTGTGAAGAACAGTTCTCAAAGGAAAATGTTGTCGCCACTCTTTCGGTCACTCCCTGCTGGTGCTACGGCTCAGAGACATTTGACATGAATCCGAACACGATAAAGGCTGTTTGGGGCTTCAACGGAACAGAGAGACCCGGCGCAGTTTATCTTGCGGCAGTTATGGCGGCATACGCTCAAAAGGGTCAGCCTGCGTTCTCGATCTATGGCAGAGACGTTCAGGATATTGACGACTCAAGCATACCCGACGACGTCGCCGAAAAGATACTTCTCTTTGCAAGAGGCGCTGTTGTTGTCGGCTGGATGAAGAACAAGTCTTACGTCAACCTCGGCGGTGTCGCTATGGGTATCGCAGGCAGCTATTGCGACGAAGCGATGTTCAGAAAATATTTCGGTATCCGTGCCGAATGGGTAGACATGAGCGAGATCATCAGAAGAATAGCTCTCGAAATCTACGACAAAGACGAATACGACAAGGCATACGCATGGATCAAGGCGAACTGCAAGGAGGGCTTCGACCTCAATGAAGGCAAGGATCTCCCCGAAATCATCAGAAAATCCAAGGTCGTTCCCGCAGACAAGGATTGGGAATTCATCACGAAATTCTCAATCATCGTCAGAGATATACTTTACGGAAACAAGAAGCTTGACGACATGGGCTGGCATGAGGAGGCTCTCGGCAAGAACGCTGTCGCAGGCGGTTTCCAAGGTCAGAGAAACTGGACAGACTGGCTTCCCAACGCCGACTTCACAGAAGCTATCATGGCTTCAAGCTTTGACTGGAACGGCCCGAAAGCTCCCACGCCGTTCGCAACCGAAAACGACACTCTCAACGGCGTCGCCATGATGCTCGGCACTCTCGTTTCCGGCTCTGCTCCCTGCTTCCATGATGTTCGTACGTATTGGAGTCCTGAGGCATGTGAGCGTGTGACCGGAATCAAGCCCGAGGGCAAGGCCGCAAACGGCTTCATTCACCTTATCAACTCCGGCGCAACGGCGCTTGACGGCAGCGGTGCGGCAAAGAACGGCAACGGCGAGGGCTGCATGAAACCGTTCTGGGATATGACAGATGATGACATCAAGGCTTGCCTTGAAGCTACCGACTGGTGCAGAGCTAACTATGAATACTTCAGAGGCGGCGGATTCTCAAGCCACTTCCGTTGCAAAGCCGAGATGCCCGTGACAATGCTTCGTGTCAACATAGTTGACGGAATCGGCCCTGTGCTTCAGCTTGCCGAGGGCTACACCGCCGATCTTCCCGATGGTATACACGAGCCTATCGACAAGAGAACAGATCCCTCTTGGCCGACAACTTGGTTCGTACCCAACCTCACGGGTGAGGGCGCATTCAAGGACGTTTACTCCGTAATGGCTAACTGGGGCGCAAACCATGGTGTTACGGTGTACGGGCACGTTGGTGCAGAGCTTATAACTCTCGCTTCGATGCTTCGTATTCCCGTCAATATGCATAACGTATCAAAGGACAGAATTTTCCGTCCTCATGCGTGGTCTGCTTTCGGAACGCAGGACAGCCA
The DNA here is from genome assembly GCA_964480405.1 of uncultured Faecalibacterium sp. Classification (GTDB taxonomy): domain Bacteria; phylum Bacillota; class Clostridia; order Oscillospirales; family Acutalibacteraceae; genus UBA6857. The sequence goes on from CAYZOU010000034.1 coordinate 9,917, forward strand.
GAGCGCCGATTACAAGGCTTGTCAGACCTACGGCCCGATATACGGCTGATAAACTCGGAAACCGACACGGAGCTATCCGAAAAATATTATAGTGAAAATCCAAAGCGGAGCAGCCGAAAAAAGCTGTTCCGCTTTTATTTATACAATTTTTACTCGATGTTAATAATGTTAAAAAGTACTTTTTAAAATTGATAAAAATTTATTAACATATATATGTTATTATTTTATTGTAAATCAGTTTAAGGAGGTTCAATATGAAGAAAGAAGAAATCCACAGCATAGTTTTAAGCCAAAGGAAGTACTTTAATTCGGGAGCTACGAGATCGGTTGACAAGCGAATCGAATACCTCAAAAAAATCAAGGATTATCTTATCCGAAACGAAAGCGTTATCGCAGCGGCGCTCAAAGCCGATTTAGGCAAGAGCCCGTATGAATCCTATCTTTGCGAAATAGCGGTCGTTGTCGCCGAGGTCAACTATATGCTCAAAAACATCCGCAAGCTCACAAAGAACAAGACCGTGATGACTCCGTTCGGTCAGCAGCTGTCTCACAGCTATGTAAGACCCATGCCTTACGGTGTGACGCTTATCATGAGCCCGTGGAACTATCCGTTCATGCTCACCTTGCCGCCGGTTATTGACGCCATCTCGGCGGGCAACACCTGTATCGTCAAGACAAGCGCATACTCCCCCAACACGAGCGAGGCCGTTAAAAATATGCTTGAGAGCATATTCCCGAAAGAATATGTCACCGTTATCACGGGCGGCAGAGATGAAAACAGCTTTCTCCTCGATGAAAAATTCGATTACATCTTCTTCACCGGAAGCAAAAACGTCGGCAGACTCGTTCTCGAAAAAGCCGCTGTCAATCTGACACCCGTCACCCTTGAGCTTGGCGGCAAAAGCCCGACGATAGTCGACGAGACCGCAAAGCTTAAGATCGCCGCAAGACGTCTCGTTTTCGGTAAGGGCTTCAATGTCGGTCAAACCTGCGTTGCGCCCGACTATATTTACGTTCACAAGAGCATTAAGGATAAGTTTATCGAGTGCGTTAAGGCTGAGATAGTCCGTCAGTTCGGCGACTGTCTGAGCAACGAGGACTACGGCTGTATAATCAACGACAAGCATTTCAACAGATTATCCGGACTTATCAATGAGGATAAGGTCGTGTTCGGCGGTAAGACCGATCCTGCGACAAGAAAGATTCAGATGACGGTCATGGATAACGTTACATGGGACGACGCCGTTATGAAAGAGGAGATCTTCGGCCCGATAATGCCGTTCATGACATATGAAAGTCTTGACGAGGTTATCACCGAGATAAACAAGCATGACAAGCCTCTTGCGCTCTATGTCTTTTCGGAGAGCAAGGCTAACATTGAGAAGATACACTCATCGTGTACATTCGGCGGCGGCTGTGTAAACGAAACCGACATTCACGTTATCACGACAGCCATGGGCTTCGGCGGTGTCGGTGAGAGCGGAATGGGTCAATACCACGGCAAAGACGGCTTTGACACATTCACTCACTACGCAAGCATCGTTGACAAGGTATCATGGTTTGATCTCGGCCAAAGATATCAGCCATACACCAAAATCAACATTTGGTTCTCTCGAAACATGAACTTCGGCTCAACTATTCATAAGGCGCTTAAAACAAATTATAAGGCTGTACCGAAGTCATTTTCCGATCTTATTGAATTGCATATCGGAAAGAAGTAATTATCTTATCTAAGATTTATCCCCTCACCTTTGGTGAGGGGATTTTAGCAGCGAGCGAAGCGAGCGTAACGGCGGCTGTTTGCGTACCCCGCAGCCCTTCGCCGCAGGCGAAGGGCGGAGTGGGTGCCAAACAGCCGCCCCGCTGATTTCGGCTTGAATCAAGCCGAAACCGAAAGGCTGAACAAAAGCACAGCATACCGTGGTTGCGTGGTATGCTGTGCTTTTAAGTTTTGATAATAGCTTATTCTCTGTGCCACTTGACACCTTGCGGTGTGTCCTCGAGAATTATTCCCTGCGCTTTAAGCTCATCACGGATTCTGTCCGCTTCAGCCCAGTTCTTATTCTTGCGAGCTTCGTTTCGAGCGTTGATCATCTCTTCGACTTTTTCATCAAGGCTCTTTTCTTCTTTTCTCTCATAAAGAAGTCCGAGCACTCCCGTCAAGTCGTCGAATGTCTTTATAGCGTGTTCGACAACAGCCTTTGAGCTTACCTTATCTATGAGCCTTGTGTTGATCTCCTTGACAAGCTCAAAGATAGCGCCGAGAGCTTCGCCTGTGTTGAGGTCGTCGTCCATAGCCGAAATGAATTTTTCTCTCTTTGCATCTATAACTGCGATTATCTCCGTATCGTCTGCACCTGTCTCATCTGAGGCATTTTTAAGAGCAAAGTCGAGATTGTCACGGCAAGTGTAAAGTCTTGTCAGTGATGCCTTACATTGCTCGATAGCGTCAAAACTATAGTTTATCGGGCTTCTGTATTGGCAGGATATCATCAAATAGCGGATAGGCTCATAGCCGTATTTTTCAGCAACGTCACGGACTGTGAAGAAGTTGCCGAGTGACTTTGACATCTTTTCGTTGTCAACCGTGATGAAGCCGTTATGCATCCAATAATGTGAGAAAGCAGCGCCGTTGCAGCATTCGCTTTGAGCTATCTCGTTTTCGTGGTGGGGGAAGATGAGATCCTGACCGCCGCAGTGAATGTCTATCGTGTTGCCGAGGTATCTGTGTACCATAGCCGAACATTCAATATGCCAGCCCGGTCTGCCATGACCCCACGGTGATTCCCAATAAGGCTCGCCCGGCTTTGCCGCTTTCCAAAGAGCGAAGTCCATGGGCTCTTTTTTCTTTTCGCCGACGTTTATTCTTGCTCCTGCTTCAAGATCCTCAAGCGGCTGATG
>CAYZOU010000035.1:0-11366 GCA_964480405.1 uncultured Faecalibacterium sp.
GATGGGCATGGTATTCCAGCATTTTAACCTTTTCAATAATCTTTCTATTATAAATAACATTGCCTACGCGCCGATGAAGCTGAAAAAAATTAAAAAGTCCGATGCGTACGAACAAGCGACAGCGTTATTGAAAACAGTCGGACTCGAAGACAAGGCGAACGCTTATCCGTCTCAGCTTTCGGGCGGACAGAAACAGCGTGTGGCGATAGTCAGAGCGTTGGCGATGGAGCCCGACGTGCTTTTGTTCGATGAGCCGACATCGGCGCTCGATCCGGAAATGGTCGGCGAGGTTCTCGAGGTCATGAGACGACTGGCAAAAGACGGCATGACGATGGTCGTCGTCACGCATGAAATGGGATTTGCACGGGAAGTCGCATCAAAGGTGCTGTTCATGGATGACGGAAAAATCGTTGAACAAGGCACTCCGAGCGAGATTTTCGACAGCCCGAAGAGCGAAAGACTCAAGGACTTTTTGAGCAAGGTAATCGCTTGATTTCAAGGCGGTTTCCGATTTTCGCAACAGGTTACACATTAAGCATAAAAAATAACCGCCGGCCTCGAAAGCTGACGGTTATTTTTTTAACTAAACCTTGAGAGCGTAACCACTTATCGCAGTGCTCTTTTCATTTATATTGTATCGGATTTTACGCTTTGTTAAGTTGGATTTTGGATATTGGATTTTAGAAACCACTCGCCACTGTGAGCAAACTCAAAACAAGCATATCTAATGTCTAGCGGCTAAAGTCTAAAATCTAAACTTGACAGAGCGGGATTTTTTATGCCCGATTAGATATTAGATTTCAGATTTCAGACAACTCTCGCCACTGTGAACAAACTCAAAACAAGCACATCTAATGTCTACTGTCTAGTATCTAGCGTCTAAAACACGCACGTCTAGTGTCTAGCGTCTAAAGTCTAAAATCTAAACTTGACAAAACGTAAAAATCTGATATAATATAAATGAAAAGGGTACTGCGATAAGCGGTTTGCTCTTAAATGTTTTTAGTTAAAAAATAACCGCCGACATTTTGGAAGAGTCCGGCGGTTATTTTTTTATGCTTAATATGTAACCCGTTGCGAAAATCAAGATTAAAATGATCAAAGCATAAGCTTCCATAGCATCACCCCCTGATGTCAATTCAGAGGGCATTGCCCTCTGATAAAGAGAGCGAAACCGCCTACCGTTTTTTGCAGTACCCGAAGATATTATATCACGAAATATTTATTTGTCAAATTTTGATGCTAGACACTAGACATTAGATGTTAGATGTGCTTGTTTTTGGTTTGCTCACAGTGGCGAGAGTTATCTAAAATTCAAAATCTAAATTGATAAAACATGTCATGTAGAATATAATAATTGCATAGTCGAAAGGCGTTTAAGGCGGTTGGCGTATATCCTCCGAAAGGAGGTGATACATATGCCTATTACATTGACTTTTCATCTCGGTAAAATAACCGTAACGATAAAGCTTCAAGTAAAAGAAAACAACCGCCACTCGGCAAAGTGACGGTTGTTTTAAATAAATCAATTTTTCACGAACGCTAACCGCTTTCTACGGTTACCTTTCCGACTATATTATAAACAATATCTCCCGTTTTGTCAATGACAGAGCGGGATTTTTTATACCCGATTAGATATTAGATTTCAGACAACTCTCGCCACTGTGAGCAAACTCAAAACAAGCACATCTAATGTCTACTGTCTAGTATCTAGCGTCTAAAACAAGCACATCTAATGTCTACTGTCTAGTATCTAGCGTCTAAAACACGCACGTCTAGCATCTACTGTCTAGCATCTAGCATCTAGAGCCTAAAACTCCGGGTGTCCTTCGCCGTTTCTGTAGGCTTGCATGATATCCTTGAATATCTCACCGTTTGTCGGCGGTGTCCATGAGATAGCGTTTGCGCCGGCTTCGATCGTCGCTTCTATGCTCTCGTCTGTCGGGCCGCCCGTTGCGAGGATCGGCACTTGCGGAAACTCCGCTCTTATCTTCTTGACGATCTCCACCGTTCGTGCGCCACCCGAAACATTGAGTATCTGAGCGCCGGCATCAAGTCTTTCCTGTATATTACAGTTATCCGATACGACCGTCACGATTATCGGAATATCTATCGTCTCCTTCAATCGAGCTATGGTTTCGTTTGCTGTCGGAGCGTTGACAACTACGCCCAATGCGCCCTGATGCTCTGCGTGTTGACCCAGCTCTATAACTCGCTGTCCCTGCGTAAGTCCTCCGCCTACGCCGACGAAAACGGGAGTTTCAGCCGCCGTCATTATTGCCTGCGTTATTATCGGCTGCGGTGTGAACGGGTACACAGCGATCACTGCGTCGGCGTTGGTGTTTCTGATAATACACACATCGGTGGAAAAGACGACCGATTTTATTCTTCTTCCAAAGACGATTATACCGCTCGCCTTATATATCGGCTCGGGTACATGAAGTCTGAATTTTCTAAGCTCTCCTTGAATTTCCGGTACATACTGACCTGCCATTACGTCACCTCTTCATTTTTATCTTTATTTTCATTTCTTATTATACAGCAATTTTTCATAAAATTTGTGATTCCGAGGTAAATTTTATATAAAATATGATATAATTTAATTAAGCTGACATAAATCAATATTATATAAGGTACACAGGAGGTAACATCTATGTTTAAAGAAATCACGCCGAAAGAAATAAAAGACAACTCCGTCAGTCTCTTTGATGACAGCTGGGGATTGCTGACAGCCGGAGAAGCCGACAGTCACAACACAATGACCATAAGCTGGGGTACACTCGGGGAGTTGTGGAGTCGGGACGTTTGCACCGTCTTTGTCAGACCTCAGCGCTACACCTACGGCTTCATGGAAGAAAACGACAGCTTCACGGTTTCGTTTTTCACCGAGGAATACAAAAAGGCGCTCTCTTTCTGCGGAAGCAAAAGCGGCAGAGATTACGACAAGGCGAAAGAGACGGGATTGACACCGTTCGACACGGGTTACGGTGCGGCATTTGAGCAAGCGAGACTTATCCTCTGCTGTAAGAAGCTTTACAGCCAAGACTTTGATTCATCGGGCTTCGCCGACAAGTCGATATTAAGCGACTGCTACAAGCTAAACGATCTCCACCGCTTCTATGTCGGCGAGATCGAAAAGGTGCTTATCAAAAGCTGACGGAGGTCAGACACGATACATCTTTTAAGATATATTTCGCCGATACCGCATCTGAGCTTCTCGCAAGGCTTATCGTATTTTCGAGCATTTCAGTGAAGCAGGTGTGGCATTTATCCGACACAAATCGGAGCAAGCGCAGGACAAACACAGAACGAATGCAGAACAAGCCCAATGCAAACGCAGAACAAATACAAGTGCAAGACAGGCTCAAGACAAGTACAGAAAAGCTCAAGACAAATGCAGGACAAACGCAGAACAAGCCCCAAGACAAGTACAAGACAAACGCAGAACAAGCCCCAAGACAAATGCATTCGCAAATCCCGTCAAATGTGGGAGAGGATCAGCGTTGTCGGTTTTATTAAAACTTATTAAAATTGAACAGAACTTTAATAACACGTTGACAAAAGTTTGCATTTGTGTTAAATTTAATACAGTGAAGCTCACCGAGCTTTACGTTTAACACAGAAGAATATATGGGGATATTATATAGGGGAACGGCTTTCAGAAAAAGTCGTTCCCCTTTTTTTCGTTGCGTGTTAGTCTTTTCGTCTGCGTTTTCATTTGCGGTCGCAGGCTTAATTCTTTTTTCTGCGTTCTGTTCTGCTTCTCTTTTTACGACTGCGTTTCGCATCTCTACGCTCGCACCGCACACCCTCAAAAAATTTCCCCACCGCTATTGACACGCCGTCGATATCGGGTTATAATGACACTGTTACTTGAGCGTACCGCATCAAGGACAAAGCTTAAATGAATATAGACTTCGGGGGTGCCGATGAAATTCGGCTGAGATTAAGGCTGTCGCCTTTGACCCTTTAACCTGATGCCGGTAATGCGGACGTAGGGAGAAAAGATCTTAACGCCGATGAAGTTTAGTTTCATTGGGCGTTATTATTTTTAGGAGGTCTTATCATGACAAAACAATCAAAAACCTTTCGTCTGACGGTCACCGCCGTCATGATAGCGCTCGGTACGGTGCTGTCGGTGTTCAAGCTCTATTCCCTGCCGTTCGGCGGCTCGGTCACGTTCTTCTCGATGCTGCCACTACTGATGGTCGGCTATATGTTCGGCGTGAAATGGGGCGTCTTTTCCGGCTTCGTTTACGGCGTCTTGCAGTGCGTTCTCGGTGCGCTGACAAGCACTCCCTTCGCTTCGCAAAGCGCAATAAACGTCGTGTTTATCATACTTTTGGACTACATTATCGCCTTCACCGTCATCGGTACGTCGGGTATGTTCAAGGGGAAAATCAAGAACTCGGCGGTGGCTTTCACTGTCGGCTCGGTCACGGCGATGCTCCTGCGCTTCGTCGCTCACTTCGTCTCCGGCGTTCTTTTCTTCGGCTCTTGGGCTGAGTGGTATTTCACGCAGGAGGGCTTCCCCGCATGGGGTCAGCGTATACTCGACACCTTCGGCGGCTTCAAGCTCTCGGTCATATACTCGCTTATCTATCAAGCGTCATACCTCATACCGGAAATAATTATCACGGCGGTTGTCGGTATCGTGATAGTCAGCGTCAAGCCTATCAAAAAGTATCTCGACGGTCAGACCGTATCCGAGAAATAATCACATTCAATGCCTCAAGACGTGTTCTCTGTCTTGGGGTGTTTTTTGTCGAAAATTGACCGCATTTGTCCGAAGCCGATCGGTGCTTTGCCGTGTTCGGTTTATGTCGATTTATGTCGGTTTGCTCTTTCGTCGAACTTTGCTCTTTCGGTCTCATCAGCCTCTCGAACACTTCTTAATCTCAGTCAAATCAGCGGGGCGCTCGTACGGCACTCCACTCGCTTCGCTTCGGGAGTACACGCCCGACCGCCGTTACGCTCGCTTCGCTCGCTACCGAAGTTCAAACCCGCACGGCTTTCAAGGAATATTTTCACCGATACCGTGTCGGAAATCCTCGACAGCCACATTTTAAAAAGACAGCTCAACGAGCTTTCGCAATCGGACTTTCTTCAGCCTTCGAAGCTTCTCGTGAAATTCAAGCGAAATCAGCGGGGCGGCTGTTCGGCACTCACTCCGCCCTTCGCCTGCGGCGAGCGCTACGGAGTACACGAACAGCCGCCGTTACGCTCGCTTCGCTCGCTACCCTCAACGCAAAAAAACAGTGCGGCAAAAGCCACACTGTTTTCTGTTATATATAGCTGAATTTTAGCTTACTGAGCGTAACCGCCGACTACGAGAAGGAAGTTACCGAACTGTGCGCCGAACTCCGGACCGCCGTCCATGATAAGTCTGCCCTTCTTTGTAGCGTCAAGCATATCGTCAACGCCGAGAAGGATATTCAGTGCGTTCTTAAGAGAACTGAAGCGAAGGGTGAAGAAAGGCATAGCTCTCTTGTATTCGCCTCTGCCTGCTCTTGACTTGCCGGCCTTGATACGGATATAAGCTGCAACCTCGGGGTGATCGTCAACCGCAAGAGCATAAACTCTGTCGGGTGACTTTGTTGTCCACTCCTTAACCTCGGGATGTCCGCACTTGTTGAGCTGGCTGATACCGCTTGAAAGAAGATAGAAGAAGCACTTAACCATGAGTCTCTGTGTCTCCTCATCCTCGGGAGCTTCTTTAGCCGTTAAGAGTGATGACATCTTGAGAAGAACCTGAACGAATGCAAGAAGAATACCTGCCTTCTTAACACCGTGGATCTTCGGAATAGCACCGAGAGTGATATTGCCCTTGAAGAAGCCGTTGAGAGCCTCAACGCTCTTGAATTCAAGCTCAATATGAGGATCCTTTGTCAAGCAGGTGTGAACGAGCCATTCGCCGCTGTTGACAACGAAGTGCATACCTGACTTGCCTTCGGGAGCTTCGGGGTTGATACAGCTGACCTGTATAACTGCGTGAGCGTGTTCAAACTTCTTCGCAAGAGACGGAACATCTGTTGCAATGACCTTAACGAGCGGAAGAGCAGCATTTAAAAATATTTTGTTTGTATATAATGCTTCCGGTGATACTGACATTATATTTTGCTCCTTTCCTTAATTAGAATTCATCGTCCCAGTTGTCGTCTTCTTCAAAGTCTTTCTTCATAACCTCACGAACTGCTGCGATTATGCCGTTAGCGTCGATACCGACTTCGGACATGATGTCTTCCTGAAGACCGATAGGAGCGAACTTATCGGGATGACCGAGCATCTTGAATGCGCAAGCCTTACCTGAGTCAACAACGACTTCGGCAACAGCTGAGCCGAGACCGCCGACGATGTTATGATCTTCAACAGTGATGATTCTTCTTGTCTCAAGAACTGCCTTGATGATAGCGTCTTTGTCGATGGGCTTGATTGTATGCATATTGAGAACTCTGACCTTGAGTCCGTCAGCATTCTCGAGGAATTCCGCAGCCTGCTTAGCCTGGAATACGCAAGAGCCGCAAGCGATAACTGTGATATCTGTACCCTCGTGGATCTCAACAGCCTTACCAACTTCAAAGCCGTAGTCCTGATTCTCATAAAGAACACGGTCGAAGCCACGGTTGATTCTGATGTAATACGGGCCGAAGTTTTCATATGCAGCGTTAACTGCGTTAGCTGTCTCGAAGCCGTCAGCGGGAACGATAACAGTGAGGTTCGGCATTGCTCTTGTGATAGCAAGGTCAACTATAGCGTGGTGAGTTGAGCCTGCCTGACCGAACGATGTACCTGCGTGTGTAGCGATGATCTTAGCGTTAACGTTCTGATAGCAGATATCGGTGTGAAGCTGATCGCAAGCTCTCATTGATGTGAAAGCTGAGAAGCCCGACATGAACGGGATCATACCTGCTCTTGCCATACCTGCACCAACACCGAACATATCCTGCTCAGCGATACCGACGTTGATAACTCTCTCGGGGCAAACCTTGAGAACGTCGCCTAATTTTGTTGATTTTGCAAGGTCGGGTGTTATGGCTACGACCTTGGGGTCTTTCATTATGATGTCAGCCAGAGCCTTACCGTAAATTTCAGCGGTAGCAACTTCTGTCTGGTCAATTGCGTTATATACGAATCCGCCTGCCATAATTATTTACCCTCCTTTTCCGCACGTGCGCAACGTGCCTTATAATCTTCTTCAAGTTCCTTGCTGTATTTGTCGAATGTCGGCTCATCAATTGCCATGTAGTGGCAGTGATAATCGCCTGCTATTGACTTGATACCTGCGCCCTTGAGTGTATCCATGATGATACATGTCGGTGCGCACGGCTCTTTTGCTCTTTCTCTTGCGGCATCAATAGCGTCGCAAAGAGCGCCGATGTTGTTACCGTCGATAACAACTGTGTTGAAGCCGAAAGCTGTCATCTTGTCGGCAAGCGGCTCTAACTTCATAACTTCCTCTGTCGGACCGTCGATCATGCAGTGGTTTCTGTCGATGAAGACGATGCAGTTTGAAAGCTGATAGTGGTTGATCGTCATGAAGCCTTCCCAGTTGGAGCCTTCGCCTAATTCACCGTCACCTGTGACGATGTATGTAAGGTAGTCTTTGCCGAGGATTCTAGCTGCGAGAGCTGTACCTGCTGCGATTGAAGCGCCGTGGCCGAGAGAGCCTGTTGAAGCGTCAACGCCGACAACCTTGTTTGAGTCAAGGTGCATACCCATCTTTGAACCTGAAAGGTTGAATGTCTTTAACATTTCGACATCGTTGAAGCCCTTGTCGCAGAGAACCGGAGCGTACGCAATAGCAGCGTGGCCCTTAGAGAGAATGAATCTGTCTCTGTCTTCCCACTTGGGATCTTCGACCTTGATGTTAAGATATTTGTGATAAAGAACGGTGAGAAGGTCCATAACGCTCATACCGCCGCCGATATGACCGCTGCCTGCCCACATTGTTGTCTGAAGGCAGAGCTTGCGAAGGTCATAGGCCTTATCTTCAAGCGCACGCCATTCTTTTTTTGAAAGTGGCATAATAGTATTTCCTCCTGAATTATGTTTTTATTTTATATGTACGGGCAAGTGAGTGCTTATCGAACCCCGAAGCTCGACGGTCGAGCTTGCGTGAGCACGGGACTTACCCGTACATATTATTTATAGATTAGTGAAGCTCGGGGAGCTCGGGATGATTCTTGGCGACTATGCTGAACGCTTCCTCAGCGACCTCGATTGAGTGCTTGATGTCCTCTTCTGAAAGAGCGGCATTGATGAAGTGGTTGTGGTGAGAAGCGAGGAATATACCTCTGTTGACGCACTCTGCGATCCACTCCTGATGGAGAAGCATTGAGTCGTCGTTGGCTATTCTGAGATAGAACAGTGCCGGCTCGCCTGAGAATACGAGATCGAAGCCGTGCTCCTTACCTGCGGCAACAAGACCGTCTGTGAGCATGAGACCCTTCTGTCTGAACATTGTGGGTGTGTCAAGCTTCTTCATCTTGTTGATAGTTGCGATACAAGCAGCGAACGGAACAGCGCTCATCCAGTATGAACCTGTGTATGAAAGACCGGAAACGGTGCTCTTAAGGAACTCTCTGCCGCAAAGAGCTGACATATTGTAGCCGTTTGCAAGAGCCTTACAGAAGCAGATAAGGTCAGCCTTGAAGCCGAAGTAATGGTCAGAGCCTGCAAGGTCAAGACGGAAGCCCGCACGAACGTCATCAATGATAAGGATAATGCCGTTGTCGTCGCAAAGCTTACGAACCTGCTGCCAGAATTCCTTTGTTGAGATCGTGTTGTCGGCGAAGTTACCGTGGTTATACGGCTGAGCGATGATACCTGCGATCTCGCCTTCGTTCTCGGCAACGACCTTCTTGAGACCGTCAATGTCGTCCCAGTTTACATATATATTGTTTGCGACATCTTCGGGAAGAACGCCCGGATAGTCGATCTTCTGAACAACAGCGGATACACCGTGATAGAAGCCGTTGAAGAATACGATCTTCTTTCTGTGGGTGTGTGCTCTTGCTGTCATGATAGCTGCCTGTGTAACGTCGTTACCGTTCTTTGCGAAGAAAGCCCAATCGGCGCAGTTAACAGTGTCAACGAGAAGCTCTGCGCAATCAACCATGATCTTGCTGGGTGAAGTTGTGCAGTTGCCGAGCTTTATCTGAGCGATAGCTGCCTTGTCAACGTCGGGGTCACAGTAACCGAGAACGTTCGGGCCGTATGCGCACATATAGTCGATATATTTATTTCCGTCAACATCCCAGAAATATGTACCCTTAGCTTTCTCTGAGAAGCGGGGCCACTTCTGAACGGGGATGAACTGACCTTCGGCAGGGCCTAAATGACCGTAAACGCCTGAGGGGATTACTTTTGTAGCTCTTGCGTAAAGCTCTGAGCTTTTATCATTGTTATATGTCGGAAAACTCATTTTTAAACCCTCCTTATGCTAAGTACAGACCGACTCTGTCAAGAATTCTGTTGAGATTGTCGATCATGTTGATAAGACCGTGCATTTCGATCGTGCCTTCACCGATACAGGCAACAGCGTTGACCTTACCGTCAAAGAGATCACGGGCGAGGTGAATGTCACTGAACTGCATAGCCGAGCGATATGACTGCGGCTTCTGCTTGATCGTTACGAAATGATGATCCTTTACTCTGATTGTTGCGGCAACCGAATCCTTAATGGACATCTCGATGATACCGTCGGGAACAAGGTGAGCTGAGAACTTGCCTATTTCGTCGTTGTTAGCTATCTGAGAAATAGCGACTGTGATGAGATAGAACATGATCTTAGTGCTGATCTCGAAGAACTTCTCGTCCTTGAGGTCTTCCTCTTCGGGACGAAGATATTTCGTGAGAATATCTGTCAGCGGCATGAAGCGCTTGAGAAGAAAGCCGATGTGCTGGAAGCCCTTTGAGGGAATCGGAGTAACCGTTCCGTCGAAAAGGCCGTTGAACTTCTCACATGATGAGAACGGCAGTTTAACATCGCAATCCGGTGCGCAACCGTCTTCCATTCTGCAACGGCAGTTCTTAAATGTAAGAGTAGCACTCGGGCCGCCCTTGACAGCGATGCCGATAGAGACGGGCTTCTTGCCTTTTAACAATTCCTGTGCGCTTTCGTCAAGCTCACAAAGATTTTCCAAAGCGCCGAAAATACCGTAAAGGTTTATGTACGCTAAGGTTTTTGCATCTGTCATGATGAATTCCTCCTTATTTTAGGTGAGCGACGACTCACTTTCGGTTACATACCGCCCTCACCTTGTAGATGAGTTTAGTTTATCAAAAACATACAAAAATGTCAATAAAATATACGAAAAACATAGCATTTTTTTCGTTTTTTATGTGAATTTTATATGAACCGAGTAAAAATAAATAGCGACCCCCGTGTCAAAACACAAGGGTCGCCATAAGTCATTGCAACAGAAACAAACCCTGCATAGCAGAGCTTGTTTGAAATTTAAGATCTCGCCGGCTTATTCGTTGTTTCCTCCGAAATTAACAACGAGCCACTCAAGAAATTTTCTGAATGCGTCTCTGAAATAGACGTAAACTTCTCTGAAAATATCCCAATCCATATTCCGATTCTCCTTATAAAAGCTTATTTATTTCCTTCAACTGCGCCGGGATCCCACTCTCCGCCGCCGAAAATGAACACGAGCCAAGCAACGAGTCTGTTGAAGAAGCCGATAAACAAATCCCAAAGGCCGAGGATATCAACATTATCAAACATTGAGCGATTCTCCTTTCAAAAGAATATACATAAACAAATCCCCAAATTTCCGCTTTTATTGTACACCAACTTCGGCTTCAAGTCAAGAATTAATCGCCATGCCGTAATTTTTTAGTAAAAATATCCAAAAAGCCGTAACAATTTTTGGCTGATATGACCGCCGAGTTGTAGTCAGATCAAGACGGAAATACAAGAGGTTGTAGGTTGTAGGCAGTAGGTTGTAGGTGGTAGGGAGTAGGGGTGCGAGCCGAGTTAATAGTGAATAGTGAAGAAGTTGACTGCTCAGCCGATTTAGGCTTTAGATGTTAGACGTTAGAAACCCTTCCGTCAAAAGTCGCCGGCGACTTTTGCCACCTTCCCTTTCAGGGCAGGCAAGAACTGTCTTTTTAAATTTGAGCTAAATATCCGCACATCTAGCATCTACTGTCTAGCATCTAGAATCTAGCAACGCACCCCTCTGTCAGCCGCAGGCTGACACCTCCGCTGAAAGCGGAGGTGTCAAAAGTCGCTTGCGACTTTTGACGGAGGGGTGCTACCTGCCTCCTGCACAAGCTTCCTAAGCCGCAGAAACCAAAGTTCCACATCTAGCATCTACTGTCTAGCATCTAGCATCTAAGTTTGCATCTCCCCTACA
>CAYZOU010000036.1:0-11359 GCA_964480405.1 uncultured Faecalibacterium sp.
CGCCGCAGGCGAAGGGCGGAGTGAGTGCCGAACAGCCGCCCCGCTGATTTCGCTTAGATTTTACGAGAAACTTTGAAGGCTGAAGAAAGCTCGATTACAAAAGTACGTTGAGCTGTCTTTTCAAAATGTGGCTGTCGAGGATTTTCGACGCAGTATCGGCGGAAATGCACCTTAAAAAACCGTGTTGGGTTGGATTTCGGTAGCGAGCGAAGCGAGCGTAACGGCGGCTGTTCGTGTACTCCGTAGCGCTCGCCGCAGGCGAAGGGCGGAGTGAGTGCCGAACAGCCGCCCCGCTGATTTCGCTTAGATTTTACGAGAAACTTTGAAGGCTGAAGAAAGCTCGATTACAAAAGTACGTTGAGCTGTCTTTTCAAAATGTGGCTGTCGAGGATTTTCGACGCAGTATCGGCGGAAATGCACCTTAAAAAACCGTGTTGGGTTGGATTTCGGTAGCGAGCGAAGCGAGCGTAACGGCGGCTGTTCGTGTACTCCGTAGCGCTCGCCGCAGGCGAAGGGCGGAGTGAGTGCCGAACAGCCGCCCCGCTGATTTCGCTTAGATTTTACGAGAAACTTTGAAGGCTGAAGAAAGCTCGATTACAAAAGTACGTTGAGCTGTCTTTTCAAAATGTGGCTGTCGAGGATTTCCGACACAGTATCGGCGGAAATGCACCTTAAAAAAACCGTGTTGTGTTCGATTCCCGTCAACTTATTTTTGTGGGAGAAGCCCGCCTGCGAAGCGGGCGGACGGTGAGAGCTTGTGCACCCCGAGCGACAGCGAGTGAGTGCCGAGCTCTTGCCGCAAGAACCGAAATTTTCATCAAGCGCCGCTAAAACGTTGAATTTTTAGATGCAGTATTGTATAATTGACAAGCAGATGAACACTGTAATTTTTTCCGTATTGGTGATAATATGAAGCTTCTAAACCGAGAACAAACCGATTTTCAAGGTCAGGCTGACCCGTACATATTAAAAAGTCAAGGCGAATATTTTATCTATGTCACGGGGCACGATGCCGTATACGCCTATCGCTCAAAGTCGCTGTTTGACGGCTGGGAATACTGCGGAGCCGTTATGACAATGCCCGAGCATGACTCGTTTTGGGCACCGAGCGTCATCGAAATCGACGGCACTTTCTATATGTATAACTCAATCGAGATCTTCGACGACACGCCCGACAAAGGCGGTCACAGGGGAGCAATGCACGTTTCCGTCGCCGATAATCCACTCGGACCTTTTGAATGCACACGCCGAATTTTGCACCCGTTTTCAATCGACTCGCATATCGTGAAAAACGAGGCGGGGCTTTTCCTTTTCTATTCGTCAAATAGGTTTGATGGTGAGAGAATCGGCACGTGCATTTATGTCGACAGAATGATTGACCCGTTCACTCCGATGGGTACGCCCGTGTTGGTACTTGAGCCGACACTTGATGAGGATATTTTCAGGCGTGACAGATATAAAAAGGGTCAGCATTGGCACACGATTGAGGGTGCTTTCTACTTTCGTGAGGGCGATTGGCACTATCTGATGTATTCCGGAAATTGCTATGAACAGCCGACATATTACGTCGGTTACGCTCGGGCAAAAACAAATGAAAACGACTTGACAAAAATCAAATTTGAGAAGTATCCCGATGACAAAACCTACTTCCCCATACTCAAAGCAAATGAATTTGAGGAGGGCACGGGGCACAACTCCATGATAAAAGAAAACGGTCAGTGGTATGCCGTTTACCACGCAAGAGATTATGGCGACGAGCTTAATTCCTTCGATGCGAGAACGGCGAGAATTTGCAAAATAAACGTAAACGACGGGATTTTGACCGCCGAAAGATATAAAGATCATATTTGACAACCGACTAAACAGCGAAAAGCGCCCCTCGAGATCAAACTCGAGGGGCGTAAGCCATTTTATTGTTTTTGTTTCAGCTACAAACCTTATTTAATTGTGCAATACATAAAGTACTTGTAACCGAGCGGGTTAGAATAGAAGCCCTCTACTGACTTGTTGAGCATATATGTGTCAGTGTAGAAGTAGAGAGGAGTGATACAACCTGATTCCATAAGCATATCTTCTGCGATGTGCATCATCTTATAGCGAATCTCGTTATCATTCTCAGTCTTTATTGTGCTGATGAGTACATCATAGGTCTCAGCCCATGTGCCGTTCTCAACCTTTACATCATAGCCGTAAGGTGTGAGGTCAAGGCTGTACATCTTGAGCTTCTTGTGTGCGCCCTTACCGAACTGAGTATCGTTGTTACCTGAATCTGTGATCCACATATCAAGGTAGCTGATAGCGTCGTTGTAGTCAGCGAGCCAACCGTTACGAGCGATCGTGTAATCGCCTGCCTTACGTGTGTTAAGGAATGTGTTCCACTCCTGGTTCTCAAGGTTGAGCGTGATGCCGTAGCCGGCAAGAGCACCCTGAACGTACTCAGCGATAGCCTTGTGGCCGTCGTTGGTGTTGTAGAGGTATGTCATCTCAGGAACATTTGTGAACTTCTTTGACTCTTCGTCATAGTCATAGTACTTCTTGAGAACTTCAACAGCACTTGCGCAGTTGCCTTCAAATGCTTCCTTAGAAACATCATAGTAACCTACATAGCCGTTAGCTTCCTTGTCGCCTGCGGTCTCATAGAACTGAGATCCGTCGGGGTTCATCATACCCATTGAAACGAATGAAGATGCCGGAAGCTCGCCGCTCTGTGAAACATTCTCAACGATGTAGTTACGATCTAAGAGGAGACCGATAGCATTTCTGATTTCAGCCATAGCCTTCTCTGCGTCTTCTCCCTCAAGCTTTGAATCCTTCGGAAGAATGTTAGCGTTGATGTTCCATGATACATAGTATGTACCGAGCTGACCTGTTACAAAGTACTCGTCGGGATACTCTGACTTGAGAGCAGAAATCTCGTTGGTCGGAACGTCGTCAATGAGGAGCCAGTCGCCCTTCTTGAAGTTTGTGAGCATGTTGTTGGCATCGTCAGAGAGATAGAAGCTGATCTGAGGCATTGTGATAGCGTCGGCATCAACGAAGTCAGCGTTCTTTTCAAGCTTGATAACGCTGTTGTGATCCCAAGAAGCCATCTTGTAAGGACCGTTGCAGACGTATGTTGCGGGATCTGTTGCCCAGCCTTCGTTAGCAACTACATCCTCACGAACGGGATAGTAGCACGGGAAAGCGAGAAGCTCGTTCCAATACTTAACGTCGGTTGTAAGTGTAACCTTGATCGTCTTCTCGTCAACAGCTTCAACACTAAGCTTTGCGTCGGGGTTAGCCGGCTCAACAACTTCTTCACCGTCATCGTTCAAAACGGGGTTGCCGCTCTCGTCGAGCTTGACCTTTGTCTCTGAAACCTTGTCATAACCTGCAACAACGTCGAACATATAACCGTAGTCAGCGCCGAGAGCGGCTGATGCAGCACGGTTCCATGCGAATACGAAGTCACCTGCGGTTACGTCCTTGCCGTCAGACCACTTGAGTCCGTCTTTAAGGGTGTAGGTGTAAGTGATTGTACCGTCGTCGTTCTTAACGCCTTCGGTAAGTTCCTTTGCAGCATCGGCTACGATTACAAGCTTGCCTTCGCTGTCCTGTGACCACTTTGCAAGACCCTGGAAGAGGTGAGCGCAAAGAGTTGCACCGTCAACTGCTGAGTTGAGTGCCGGGTCGAGAGTGTCGGGCTCTGAAGCGATACAAACGTTGAGAGCCTGAGCCTTGTCAGCGTCTGTGTCATTACCGCCATTACCGCCGCAAGCAGCAAAGCTGAATACCATAACAGCTGCAAGAAGGATTGCTAAAAATTTTTTCATGGCTTTTTCTTTCCTTTCAAAAAATATTTTCCAAAATCGCCGCATGAAATATTGCACGATCCCATGCGACAAATAATGAACTTAAATTAGTTGATCTCGCCTACTCTGTGGCAAGCGACAAAGTGTCCTGCCGAAACCTCCTTAAACTCGGGCATCGACTCAGCGCACATATCTGTCGCATACGGACATCTTGTTCTGAACGGGCAGCCCGACGGAGCGTTGAGCGGACTGGGAATATCTCCCGAAAGCGTGATACGCTTATTAGCACGAGCTATCTTGGGATCGGGCATCGGAACGGCAGACATGAGCGCCTTTGAATACGGATGAAGCGGATGCTCGTATATTTCAGCCGAATCCGCAAGCTCAACCATCTTTCCGAGATACATGACCGCAATTCTGTCACTGATGTGGCGTACGACAAGAATATCATGCGCTATAAACAGATAGGTAAGTCCCAAAGAGTCCTGAAGCTCGTCAAACATATTGATGACCTGAGCCTGTATCGAAACGTCAAGCGCCGAAACCGGCTCATCGCATACGATAAACGAGGGATTGACGGCAAGGGCACGAGCGATACCTATACGCTGTCTCTGACCGCCCGAAAATTCATGGGCATATCTTGAAGCGTGTTCGCTGTTGAGTCCGACGTGATTCATAAGTTCGAGGATCTTCTCCTCACGTTCTTTCTTGTTTGAATAAAGCTTGTGAACGTCGAGAGGCTCACCGATAATATCCGAAACCGTCATTCGGGGGTTGAGCGATGAATAGGGATCCTGGAAAACCATTGTGGCTTCCTTTCTGAATTCCTTGACGTCGGCTTTCGTCTCTATCTTTTTTCCTTTATAGTAAACTTCGCCGCCCGTCGGCTCATAAAGACGGAGTATAGTTCTTCCGACCGTGGTCTTGCCGCAACCGGATTCGCCGACCAAACCGAGAGTTTCGCCCTTGTTAATGTCAAACGAAACGCCATCGACCGCCTTTAAAGGCTTGGACTTGAAAAGTCCCATATTGATATTGAAATATTCTTTAAGATCCTTTACCTGAAGCAAAGGGGTGTTGTTTGTATTTTCACTCATCACATTTTCCCCTTTCTTATTCGGTACGGGCAGCTTCACTGCTGTCCTCGGTATTGTTTTCGAGTTGCTGTTTGACATTCATCCAGCAAGTCGCAAAGTGGTTATCCGAAACCTCCATGCGTTCCGCTCTTTGAGTGATACATATTTTCATCGCCGCATCACATCTCGGAGCAAACGGACAGCCCTTCGGCATATTGAGAAGGTCAATGGGAGTACCCGTTATGGGCTTAAGCTTTGTTCCCGCCGTTGTCGTTGTGGGAATTGAGCGCATAAGACCCTTTGTATATTCGTGAGCGGGATTATAGAAAATCTCGTCGGCACTGCCCTGCTCACAGATAGAACCTGCATACATAACAATGACCTCGTCACACATCTGAGCGACGACACCAAGGTCATGGGTTATCATGATGATAGCCATTCCGAGTTCTTCCTGAAGCGATGTCATAAGCTCAAGTATCTGAGCCTGTATTGTAACGTCAAGCGCTGTTGTCGGCTCGTCGGCAATGAGAATATCCGGCTCACAGGCGAGCGCCATGGCGATCATAACACGCTGACGCATACCGCCCGAAAACTCATGCGGATACTGTTTCATTCTCTTTTCCGGCTCATTAACATTGACGAGTCTGAGCATTTCGACCGCTCTGTCATACGCCTGCTTTTTGTCTCTGTCGGTGTGAAGAACGATCGCTTCTATCAGCTGATGACCTATTGTATAGGTCGGATTAAGCGAGGTCATGGGATCTTGGAAAATTATTGAGATCTTGTTGCCTCTGATGTTTTTCATCGTCTTTTCGCCTGCACCGACAAGCTCCTCACCGTCAAGCTTTATTGAGCCCGAAACGATCTTGCCCGTGCTTGCCAATATTTGCATTATCGAATAAGCGGTGACGGATTTTCCCGAGCCCGACTCGCCGACTATGCCTAAAACCTTGCCTCTTTCAAGGTTGAACGATATGCCGTTGACTGCCTTGACTTCACCTGCGTCGGTGAAAAACGAGGTGTGGAGATCTTTAACTTCTAAAAGTGCCATTTTATCTTCCTCCTTATGCATTCAGCTTGGGATCGAACGCATCACGAAGTCCGTCGCCGAAAAGGTTGAGCGAAAGAACTATAAGTGAAATGACGATTGCGGGAATCACCAATCTGTATGAATAGGAGCTGATTCCGTTAAGCGCATCCGAAGCAAGAGAGCCGAGCGACGGCATCGGCGCATTAACACCGAGACCTAAGAACGAAAGATAACTTTCGGTGAATATTGCGTTGGGGATCTGCAAGGCGGTTGAAATGATAACAACGCTTATGCAGTTGGGCATAAGATGCTTTCTGATTATCCAGCTTCCCTTTGCGCCCGTTGCCTGAGCGGCAAGAACATATTCCTGCTCACGCAAAGACAGTATTTGGCCTCTGATAAGTCGTGACATGGATACCCAATAAAGTAAGGCGAAAACGATAAACAAGCTGATAATGTTACTGCCTATTTTCGCAAGAGCTGTTCCCTCTATCGCCGCTCCGAGTGTCTCTTTCAAAACAGCGGACAGGAGAATAACCATAAGCATATCGGGAAGTGAATATATGATATCGACAAATCGCATTATCCATAGGTCTATCTTGCCTCCGCAGTAACCCGCAATAGAGCCTATGAGCATACCTATAATAAGAACGATTATACTTGCGAAGAAACCGACAGCTAACGAAATTCTCGTTCCGTAAACGACACGGATGAAATAGTCTCTGCCGAACGAATCAGTTCCGAAAACATGGGGGAATACCTTTTCGCCGTTGGCGATTTTTTCCTGTTCGGTCTCGCCGTATTCAAACGGACTTAAATTGTTATATGTCGGGTCAACGGGCTTTCCTGCCTGAATACCTAACTGTGTACCGTAATCATAGGGCCAAAATATGGGAATGATTATAGATGAAACAGTGATGATAACTATAATTATGAAGCTTATAGTCGCTATCTTATTTTTGAGAAGACGCTTTACGCCGTCCTTAAAGAAGGTCGATGACGGACGCATTTGCACCATATATGCTTTATCCTCAGCTGTTGCAGGGATAAACTGATCAAGATCGACCTGCATACTGAACGGTGTTTTTTTCATGTCTTTAACCTCCTTTATTTATTCAAGATTTATTCTCGGATCGACTATCTTATACATAATGTCGCCGATAAGGTTCATCACAACGATCAATGTCGCCAAGATGATCGTCGTACCCATAATGAGCGTGTAGTCACGGTTTGTTATGCTGTTGACGAACGCTCTGCCGATTCCGGGAACGGCAAATATCTGCTCAACGACAAGTGAGCCTGTGACGATATAAGCGAGCATAGGGCCGAAATAGGTTATAACGGGAATAAGCGAGTTTTTCAGCGCATGGCCGAAGATTATATTCTTGCCCGAAACGCCCTTTGCTTTAGCCGTTCTGATATAGTCCTGTCCGAGAACATCGAGCATTGACGACCTCGTAAGTCTCGTGATATACGCCATGGGATACAAGGCGAGTGTGATTATCGGCAATATCAAGCCCTCGGACGTAGAGCCGTTAGCCGGCAATATCGGGAACTTGATAGCGAATAGTATCAGTAGCAGCGACCCCATTATAAACGATGGCATGGAAACAAACGCCGTGGTTATGACCATGATGACACGGTCGATTATCTTGTTTCGTCTCAATGCCGCTATCGAGCCGAGCAATACACCCGTTATCAACGCCACAAATGCGGCAATGACACCGAGCTTTGCCGAAACCTTAAGTCCGTCAAAAATGATATCAACGACCTGTCTGCCTCTCTGTTTAAGAGAAGGACCGAAGTCGAACTTTGTAACAATGTCCTTGAGATAAGTGACATACTGAACTGTTACGGGCTTATCAAGTCCGTATTTCGCTTCAAGTGCAGCCTTTGCCGCAGGCGAGATAGCCTTTTCACTTGTGAACGGGCCACCGGGAACAGCGTGCATTACAAAAAATGTAATTGTGATTACTACCCAAACGGTCAACAATGCAAGCGCAAGTCGTTTGAGTATGTAGCCAAAAGTCTTAGAATCCATGTTTTTCAAACACCTCAACAATAAAATAGAGTATCATCATAGGCGGAACGCCTATGACCCCAAGCGGCTTTAAAGCCGAAAATATTTCCGTGTCCGAATGAAACTTTTTCGTTCGGAACACAGTTTTACTTCGTGTTATTATACATTACAGTTAGATAAATTTCAACTATTTATGCAGTTTTTTTAACAATTGCCGTCAATATTTGTGCATTTTGTAAAACAATAGTTGCAATTCAAACTTTGTTTCGTTTAAATAGCATAAATAATTTTAAGTTTTGTGATATTTTAACTTAACATTTTAAAGTACAGCTGTTTGTAATTAGCGTGATAATCAGCTAAAGTAAAACAGCAAACGACACGGAGATGTCATTTTTCGTGGCATCTCCGCACTGAAAGCAATAATAATATATTGATTTTGCCGATGCAATTTAGGTCTGTCTTACTTGACTACCTTGTCGGCATTCCAAATATCACGGGCGTATTCGTTTATCGCTCTGTCTGCGGCAAAGCGTCCTGCGCCGGCGATATTCATAAGTGACATTCTGTTGAAGCGATCCTTATCACGATAAAGCTCATCAAGCTTTCTTTGAGCGTTTCTGTAATCTGCGAAATCAGCTAATACCATATACGGATCATGGTGGATTATCGTGTTGCCGATTTCGGGGAACTGCTTGCCGTCGATGCCCTTTTGAATGAAGTCGATAACCTTTTTAAGCTCGGGGTTATTGATATAGTAATTCATGGGCGTGTAGCCGTTTCTTTTAAGCTCGTTGACCTCCGGAGTCTTCATACCGAAGATGACGATATTGTCGTCACCGACCGCTTCATGTATCTCAACATTAGCTCCGTCAAGTGTACCGAGAGTAACAGCGCCGTTTATCATAAGCTTCATGTTGCCTGTTCCGCTCGCTTCAGTACCGGCAAGCGAGATCTGCTCGCTGACATCAGCCGCAGGCATAAGCTTTTCAGCCATTGTGACATTGTAGTCCTCAAGATAGACGACCTTGAGTCTGCCCTTCATGTCGGGGTCGTTGTTGATAAGGTCGGCAAGAGCGCAAATAAAGCTGATGATCTTCTTAGCCATGAAGTAGCCCGAGGCTGCCTTTGCGGCAAATATATAGGTATGCGGCACATAATCGCCATTCGGATTTTCCTTAATTTCGAGATACTTTGCGACGATGTTCAATGCGTTGAGATGCTGACGCTTATACTCGTGAAGTCTCTTGACCTGAACGTCAAATATTGAATTGGGGTCAAGCTCTGTTCCCGTTGCCTTTTTGACGTATTCGGAAAATGACTTCTTATTCTCAAGCTTTATCTCCCCTATTTTGTCAAGCACCTTTTTATCGTTCGAGTACTTCTTGAGCTTCTCGAGATTATCCGCAGCGTACACAAAATCATTTCCGATAAGCTTTGTAAGATAGTCTGTCAAAAGCGGATTCGACTGACAGAGCCAACGTCTGTGAGCGATGCCGTTAGTGACATTCTTGAACTTGTCGGGTGTGAGCTTATAGTAATCGTTAAAGAGATCGTCTTTGAGAATCTGAGAGTGAAGCGCCGAAACGCCGTTGACGCTGTGGCAAGCGGCAACACAAAGGTTTGCCATTCTGACAACGCCGTTTGAGATGACAGCCATGCTTTCGACCTTGCCCGCATCGCCTGTGAGCGCCCAAATGTTAGCTCTGTAGCGATTATCGACCTCTTTGGCTATCTGGTGTACTCTCGGAAGAAGCGAACGGAACAGTTCCTCGTTCCAACATTCGAGAGCTTCTTTCATGACCGTATGATTCGTGTATGCGCAAGCCTTTGTGACAATGCTCCACGCATCGTCCCAGCCGTAGCCGCATTCGTCAAGCAGGATTCGCATAAGCTCGAGAATAGCCAAGGTCGGGTGAGTGTCGTTGATATGGACAGCGTTCTTCTCGGCGAAGTTCTCCATAGTGCCGTAGTGGCGAAGGTGGCGGTGGATCATATCCTGAACAGAAGCCGAAACCAAGAAATACTGCTGCTTCAAACGAAGCGACTTGCCCTCGGGGTGATTGTCGGAGGGATAGAGAACCTTGCTGATGACCTCAGCCATAGCTGTCTGCTCCATGGCTCTCATATACTGTCCCTGATCGAAAAGGCTCATATCAAGACCGGGAGCTTGTGACTTCCAAAGTCTGAGTATGCTCGTTGCCTTGCCGTCCTTTCCGCTGACAAACATATCATAAGGAACAGCCGTAATGACTGTTGCGTTTTTATGCTCGACGTTGTGATACTGATTATCCCATGAATCCTCGATGTATCCGTTAAACAGAACGTCAACCTTATCCTTGTCACGTCTGACAAGCCAAACCTCGCCGCCGGGAAGCCAGAAATCAGGAAGCTCCGTCTGCCAACCGTCAACAAGCTTCTGCTTGAATATACCGTATTCATATAAAATGGAATAACCCATTCCCTGATAGCCCTGTGAAGCCAAGCCGTCAAGATAGCAAGCGGCGAGACGTCCGAGGCCGCCGTTTCCGAGACCTGCGTCGGGCTCTTGCTCATAGAGCTTATCGAGTTTTATGCCGAAGCCTTTCAGAGCCTTTTCAAAGGTCTGAGTCAAATTAAGATTATAAAGATTATTCTTAAGGGAACGACCCATAAGAAATTCCATGCTCAAATAGTAGATCTTCTTAGCGCCGTTTTCGAGAGCTGTCTTTTTAAATTCTCTGCTGCCGTCATGCATCATCTCTCTGACGATAAGCGCAACAGCCTTATAAAACTGCTCATCGGTCGCTTCCGAGGGTGAGACACCGTAGAAGTGCGAAAGCTTTGCTTCTATAAGCTCTTTTGCTTGAGCTTCAGTAAGTGAATATTTCATAAAAACCTCCAAAAAAGTTGAAAAAATGCCTGCTTTTCAGTGGATCTGTTGTCTATTTTATACTAAAATTACGCAGAATACAACCCCTAAGAAAAAATTTCCGTGGGAAATTGTGAAATGTGGGGAAGCTCCGCCCGCAAAGCGAGCTCCCCGCTGATAGGATTTGGGGTCTGTAGGAAGCCCGAAGGCTGTAGGCAAACAAAAAGCGACGGGCTTGCGTACTCCATTGCAAGAATTGCGATGGAGTGCCGAGACCGTCGCCGCTTCATCTGATAACGTCAACCGTGTCGATTCCGTAATATTCGAAAAGCTTGATCACGCTTTCGTCTATCCTCTCGCCCGACACAGCTATCGGTATCGCAGGCGGACACGAAACTGTCGGTGTCGCACAGATACGTCCCAATGCGTTTTCGGTCAAAACAGTTTCTTTCGGTGCAAATATCGCCTCTCTGACGGACATAATTTTCTCTGCTTCTATCGGCGGCAGGGATATTTCCGTGGAAATATCACGGCTGTTTTTTCCGATATCCGCAATTAATCTTTTAATATCCGACTCTGATTTTTACTGTGAGA
>CAYZOU010000037.1:0-10376 GCA_964480405.1 uncultured Faecalibacterium sp.
TGAAGTCTCCCTCGAGACAGCTTGACTATTCTATCACGCTTGAAAGCCTTTGTCAAGACTTTTTTCAAAATTTTTGAAACTTTTTTTCGGCTTTTCCCAAGCCGCTCCGAAAGCCTCTTTCCTCTTGAAAAGCGTTATTCTGTCATCTGTCTCTCCTTAGGCACAGCCTTACTGCGTACCTCGGAAACAGTGTCGTAATTTTATCACCTAACCTCCTGTTTGTCAACACTTTTTCTTCCTTTTTCTACCTTTTGTTGCGCCCTTCTGTACATTCAGCCGTGTGTTTTTGTTGACATCTCGGCGGTGTATACTATATATTGTTAGTGGCGGCACCGGGTGGGGTGTCGGGGGTGGGCGACGAGCGGCTGTGAAGCGGTACTCCCGAACGGAGTGAGTGGAGTGCCCGAGCAGCCGCTGTGGTCGTGGCAGATATATATAATGTAATAGAGAGCGTTCGTCGCAGAAAAAACAGACCGCCGAAATGACGGTCTGTTCTTTAAGTTGTTTGAAATTATTTGCTGTAGTTAACTGTGTATGTCGGACGTCCGTCAGCTGTTGTGCCTGTTGTGATTGAGTAACCGGCAGGCATAGTTGTATCCTTGTGGCTCTGTCCCTCAAGGAATGTTCCCTGACAGTAAACATCATTACCGCCGCAGCATGTGCAAAGGAATGCCATACCTTCGTCGCCCCATGCGGGGTTCTGGCCTACGAATGTGCCGCCGTATACGGTGATGCTCTGACCCCAAGATGCGTTAAGAAGGTTTCTGCAGTTGTGGAAGCAGTCGCCCGGTACATAATAACCGCCGTCGAAGTAACCGCCGTTAATAACCATCTTGCCCTTGCAACCGCTAATTCCGACAAAGAATGAACCATAGCCTGAAAGACCTGTATCAATCTTAAATGTACCGCTGTTGATCGTAACATTGCCACGGGGGAATATAAATGAGAAGCCCGGATTTGCGCCGAGATCGAATGTTCCGTCGCCGTCGATGATGAGCTCTGTGAGGTTGCCTTCTTCCTGACCGCTTGCCATCTCGATCATCGGATCGCATGTTTCAGCATCTGCACCGTCGGGAAGAGAAATTGTCTTGCCGTTCATGTTGAGTGTAATCTTTGCACCCTTTTCAAGGAAAAGCTTGTCGCTTAAAACGATGTCATCTGTGAGAACGATCTCGCCACCCTCGACTAAAGCTGCATTAAGCTCGTCTTCGCTTGCAACGAAAACAGCGTCGGGGCTGAACTGCGGCTCATCGTCAATTATGGGCTCGTCCTTGTCTAAGCCTGTGCCGTCGCAGAACGGGCAGTCAAAGTCGAAAAGCTCTGAAAGTCTGTGAACAAGTGTGTGGATTGCGTTTGCGAGAGCCTTTGCGAAAGTGAAAGCTCCGCTGACAGCTTCGTTGCAGTCGCCTGCCTGAATGTTGTCGCAAACGCCTGTTGCTGCGTCGTAAGCATCCGAAGCTGCATCATATACGTCTGATACAGCGCCTTCAGCCTCGTCGAGCTTGCCTGATACGTCTGCTGCTGCAACCGAAATGACCATTGAGAAAGCCATAACAGCTGCAAGCAAAATTGCTAAAATCTTTTTCATGTCATTACCTCCATATATATATTAACTAAAAAAATTATAGCCATTTTTAAATAACAGTCATCAGCTAAAACTCCGATCTAAGCTGATGACTGCATCGGGGTTGAACTCAATCAGTCATTACCATGCGGGAACTTCTTCTTCAACTATGCCGTCATCGTTGCCGCCGGGAACTTCTTCATCAACTATACCGTCATTGTTGCCGCCGGGGATTTCTTCCTTGTCGCCTGACTCTATGATACCGTCGCAGAACGGGCAGTCAAAGTCAAAGAGATCTGAAAGTCTGTGAACGAGTGTGTGGATTGCTTTCGCAACAGCCTTTGCGAGACTGAATGAACCACTGACTGCCTCTGTGCATTCGCCTGCTTCGATGCTGTCATGAACGCCTGTTGCTTCGTCGTAAGCGTCTGAAGCTGCCTCACATACGTCTGATACAACTTCCTCAACTTCGTCGATCTTGCCTGATACATCTGCTGCCGCAACTGAAATAGCCATCGAGAATGTCATAACAGCTGCAAGCAAGATTGCTAAAATCTTTTTCATGTCATTACCTCCGTTCAAATTTTGTATTTCATATTTTAGCAAGGAAATTATATAACTATTTGTTTTACGTGTCAATAGAAAATTCATTATTTTTTATTCTTTTTCATATTTTTAATTCGACACAAACCGACATAATGTAATTTTGCTCTAACGAAGTAATATAACATTGTGTTGTGAAGTCGAATTTTGTCGAATTTTTTTCATATACTTTATTTATAAAGCATTGAAATTTTAGGTTAGGGGTATCAAAATAGCAATGTATAAACGAATCCGTGATTTGCGGGAAGACAATGACTTCCGCCAGCAAGATGTAGCGGACTATCTCAGATGTTCTCAAGTCTGCTATTCCTATTATGAAAACGGGCGAAGGGAAATTCCGACAAAGGCTCTTATCGAGCTTTCCGAACTATACAAAACAAGTATTGACTACTTGCTCGGATTGACCGACAACCCGAAACGCAATAGTTGACACTCGCTCAATGACAAAGGCGAGTGCCCGTCTTGTGAATAAAAGCTTCCACTGTCCGAAAAGGGCGGCGGGAGCTTTTTCTGTTTCTTTGCGAAAAGAGCTTCGCCGAGGGTCATTCGTGATTTATGACAATTCCGTTTCGGTACGCTTCGGCTCACAGCCGAGACTCGGAAAGAAGTCCGCCGACAAGCGAAATCAGAAGCCGAGCTTCCACTCCGCTTTCGGAAAGTTTAAAGCGTACACACAAAACAAATATAAGCCGCACCTTGCCCTTCCCTCAATCAGTGCAGCTTCCGACTCTGTGCGATATGAAACTCTAAGCAGCGGCGACTGCTCAGCCACCCCCACGGCACTTCGTGCCGTGGGGGTGTATCGCAGCCGCTTTTTAAATTTGCCGCATAATACATCTTGATTTACGCTTCTTGATATGATATTATATAATAGTTAGAATATGCAAAGAAGGTAAGACTTTGAACGATAAGAAAAGGCTGATAAAAATTGTCACAAGACAGACCTCGGACGGTGACACCGAAGAGATCGTCATGCATACCGAAGCGAATATAAACGGCAGTGAGGACGATTACTTCATAACCTACCGTGACGATGACGGAGATCTCGAGGGCTGTGAAACGACGTTGCACGTCACAAGAGGCAGACGGATATCAATAAACCGACGAGGCCCTTACAGCTCACATATTATAATAGAAAAGAGCGTCAGGCATCTGTCGCACCATAACACACCGGCAGGCTCGTTTTTAATGGGAATGTCCTGCAATGAGATAAATTCCGATTTCGGTTCGGGCAAGCTTCACTTCAGCTATTCGACCGATATCGAAATGGTACCGATAGGCGATATAGAATTTGATTTTGAGTTTTGATCAGAGAGGTTATATATATGTCAAAAATAGTTTCAGAAGCTAAATCACAAATAAGAAACATAATTATCGAGTCTGTAGGCAGAGCCGTTGCCGACGGAAAATTGCCCGCAGAGCCGATGAACGACTTCATCGTCGAAGTTCCGTCGGACAGAGCGAACGGTGACTACTCGACAAACGCCGCCATGGTCAACGCCAGAGCGTTCCGTTTAGCTCCGAGAAAAATCGCAGATACGATTTTGGAATACGCCGATAAGACCGACACCTATTTCGATAAGATCGAGGTCGCAGGCCCGGGCTTTATCAATTTCTACTTGGGCGACGCCTACTATGCCGACGTCTTGCTTGATATAAGATCATGCGGCTCGGATTACGGCAGATCGGATTACGGCAAGGGCAAGCGGGTCAACGTCGAATTTGTCTCGGCGAATCCCACAGGCCCCATGCATATGGGCAACGCAAGAGGCGGCGCATTGGGCGACTGCTTGGCGGCAGTGCTCGACTATGCCGGATATGATGTCGCAAGAGAATTTTACGTCAACGATGCCGGAAATCAGATAGACAAATTCGCCCTTTCGCTTGACATCAGATATCAACAGCTTTATAAAGGCGAAGACGCCGTCGAGCTTCCCGAGGACAGCTACCACGGCGAAGATATTAAAGTACGGGCAAAACAGTTCGCCGACGAACACGGTGACTCGTACCTTGAAAAGAGCGAGGGGGAAAGACGTAAGGCGTTAGTTGAGTTCGCATTGCCGAAGAACATCGAAAACATGAAAAAGGCAATGGAGAAATACAGGATAAAATATGACCTGTGGTTCAGCGAGCTGTCACTCCATAACGGAACAGAGCTTAAAGAGACTCTCGATATCCTTAAAGATAACGGATACACATATGAAAAAGACGGCGCTTTGTGGTATAAAAACATTCTCGTTCAGACAAGAATGTTAAAGGCGCAGGGCAAGAGCGACGAGGAAATAGAAAAGCTTGAGCTTAAAGACGATGTTCTCATCAGAGCCAACGGCAACCCGACATACTTCCTTGCCGATATAGCTTATCACAGAAACAAATTCGCAAGAGGCTTTGACAAGGCTATCGACATTTGGGGCGCAGATCACCACGGACACGTGGCGAGAATGAAGGGCGCTATGGAGGCTGTCGGAATCGACCCGAACAGACTTGACGTTGTGCTTATGCAGCTTGTCAGACTTGTCAAGGACGGCGAGCCTGTTAAAATGAGCAAGAGAACAGGCAAGGCGATAACACTCGTTGACCTTCTCGATGAAGTGCCCATAGATGCGGTGCGATTCCTGTTTAATATGCGTGAAGCCGGCTCAACGATGGATTTCGACCTCGACCTCGCCGTTGAACAAAGCGCACAGAATCCCGTCTACTACTGTCAGTATGCTCACGCAAGAATTTGCAGTATTCTCAGAAAGCTTGAGGAAAAGGGCATTACACCCGAAGATTGCACGAGAGAACAGCTGGAGCTTCTCAAAGCCGACGAGGAAAGAGAGCTGATTCGCCACCTGTCCTCGCTGACCGATGTCATAATCGGCGCTGCCGTCAACTACGATCCGGCGAAGGTCACACATTATGTCACTGACCTTGCGACCTGCTTCCACAAGTTCTATAACGCTTGCCGAGTCGATACGGAGGATAAGGATCTCATGCAGGCAAGACTTTATCTTTGCGTTTGCGTAAAGGACACAATTAAGAACGTTTTGAAGCTTTTGAAGATAGAAGCCCCCGAAAAGATGTGAAAATTTTAAAAAAATTAATATCTGCGGAACGAATAATATATATAATGAGCTTATAATCTAACACAAAGGGAGGAATGAACATGAGTTCAGCAAAAATTCTCGTCGTAGATGACGACCTTAATATTTGTGAGTTGTTGAGACTGTATCTTGAGAAAGAGGGCTACACGGTCGTTATTGCCAACGACGGTGTCACTGCGGTGACGACCTTCCAAGAGGAATCGCCCGACCTTGTTCTTCTTGACATTATGCTTCCGAGACTTGACGGTTGGCAGGTATGCAGAGAGATAAGAAAGTTCTCGGATAATCCGATAATCATGCTCACAGCTAAGGGTGAGGTATTCGATAAGGTGCTCGGCCTTGAGCTTGGCGCAGATGACTATGTAGTGAAGCCGTTTGACACAAAGGAGATAATAGCCAGAGTTAAGGCTGTTCTTCGCAGAGCGGCTAAGAACCCCGTTGATGAGATCAAAGAGGTACATTATGACAAGCTTTCCATCAACTTGACAAACTATGAGTTAAAGGTCAACGGAAAACAGGTCGATACACCCCCGAAAGAGATGGAGCTTATTTTCCATCTCGCTAAGAATCCGAACAGAGTATTCACAAGAGACCAGCTTCTCGATGAGGTATGGGGCTTTGATTACTACGGAGATTCAAGAACGGTTGACGTTCACGTCAAGAGACTTCGTGAAAAGCTTGAGGGAGTATCCGATAAATGGGAGCTTCGCACGGTTTGGGGCGTAGGCTACAAATTTGAGACTAAGGACTGATAATAAATCCCTGACTGTGATGCGGAGTCAAAGCTCTGTGTCACAGTTTTGTATTAACTCAAAACGAGGATGCAACTATGAAAAAGCAACATACTAAGCGTACCAAAAGAAGAAGTCCGGTCTTTTTGAAATTCTATGTCGCAAGCGGTCTTATCATTATGTTTGCGTTTTTGATATTCGGACTTATGACGCTCGTCATGATAACGATGCATTGGTGGAATGAAAAGGTCGATATGCTCGACGTCAACTGTCAAAGCATCGCCTCGGACTATATCAATGCGGTATACAGTGAGGGCGGCAATCTCAGCACACTGCTGCTCGGAAATGACATTCAGACTATATCCGTCGCAACGGAGGCTGACTATTTCATCTGCGACACAAACGGAAAAGTGCTTGTCTGTCAGGAATTCCTTGAGACAAACGGCAGAGTATGCCAAAAGCACGGTGCGATCAGGGTCAGCTCGGAGCTTGTTGAGATGGCTAAAGCTAAGCGTTTTTCGACATTCAGAAGTATTGACGGCGACAACAGAGACAGCTTCGTTGTGGCTATGCCCGTTCTATATGGCGGAAAGGTCATAGGTGAGGTATTCGCCGTGGTCGATGCTATTCAAGGCTTGCTTCCCTATGTCGGCTCAATGTGTAAAATGGTCTTTTATTCTTTCCTGATAGCTTTGCTCATTGCGTACACGATGATATATTTCTATTCAAGGAAGATAACGAGGCCCATATCCGACATGATCGAAGCCACGGATCATTACGCCAAGGGAGATTTCACCTACCATGTCAACACGACCGGACTGAGTACCGAAATGGCAAACATGGCGGAGGCTATGAACCGAATGGTCGATGAGCTGGCGATAGACGATAAAGCCAAAAAGAGCTTCGTCGCCAATGTTTCCCATGAGCTTAAAACGCCGATGACAACTATAGGCGGCTTTGTTGACGGAATCCTTGACGGAACTATCCCAAGAGAGAAAGAAGACGAATATCTGAGAACGGTATCAAGCGAGGTCAAGAGACTTTCAAGGCTTGTTGTGGCAATGCTGAATCTTTCGAAAATCGAATCGGGAGAAATAAGCATAAAGCCGGTCAAGTATAATGTATCGTCACAGATAATCGAAGTGCTTTTGTCGATGGAGCAAAGGCTTGAAGAAAAGAACATTTCGGTCGAGGGACTTGAAAATATAAGCGAAATTAAAATATGCGCCGACAGAGACCTTCTTCATCAGGTCATATATAATCTGCTTGACAATGCCGTGAAGTTTACACCCGACGGCGGTACGATCGAGTTTCTCGGAAAGCATGAAAATGACGCAACGACTCTGACTGTGAGAAACAGCGGACAGGGAATCTCCGACGGAGAGATATCGAGGATCTTCGAGCGCTTCTATAAGGTCGATCAATCAAGAAGCTTCGACGTCAAGGGCGTCGGTCTCGGATTGTATATAGTAAAGACCATAGTTAATATGCATGAGGGTAAAATAACCGCCGGCAGCAAAGAGGGCGAATATACGGAGTTTACTTTCACGATACCAGATTATAAATAATTTTAAGCTAAAAATTCAAAGTTTTTATCAAAAGAATGACAAAGTTTGAGATTTTATTCATTTGAATGTTTAAAAAAACTTAATTCAAGCGATCTATAAACTTGAAAAAAACGATTTATTATATTGCTCAATGAAGAAGAAAGGAATAACTGATCATGGACGAATTTAAGAATGAAAACCCTTACGGCTCAAATGACGAAAACGAGCAGGAAAGGGAAGAATACTCTCAATACTCAGAGAGTGAACAGACGGATAACAACGTCTACAGCGAAAGTGAAGCTGTAGATGAAAGCGCAGAGACGAACGCACAGCCGGAGTATACCAACGGATATGACTATTCCGGCGAACAGCAGTCGAACAGCTATCAGCAAAACCCGTATCAGAACAATAACGGCTGCACTTATCACAGCGGCCCCAACTCAAATCCGTATACGCAAAACAACTACAGCGGATACAACAGCTATAACGCAAATCAAAACACCGGCAATTATAACAGCTATAATTCAATGCCCTCTCAGCCGCCAAAAAAGAGCGGCACGGGCAAAAAGGTCCTCGCTGTATTGCTTGCGTTCTTTGTTGTCATAGCCTCCATAGGTATCGGCACAGCTATCGGCAGAAACAGCTCATCTAAGCCGAGCAGTTCAAACGGCGAAGAAAATTCAACGGCGGACAGCGCTCAAGTCGTAATCGACGAAACGAAAAAGAGCAACGCTTCAACCGATCTCGACGCAGTTAAAAAGGCAAGAGACAGCGTTGTCGGTATCGTGGTTTACGATTCAAGCGGAGAGCTTGCGGGCGAAGGCTCGGGTGTCGTTATGGGAACAAACGATTCGGGAAGCTTGACTTACATCATCACCTGCGCTCACGTTGTTTCCGACAGCTCAGTTAAGTCTTGCGGTATCCTCTTAGAGGACGGCACTGTTTATGATGCGAAGATAGTCGGATATGACGAGAGAACGGATATCGGCGTTCTCAGCATCAAGGAAATAGGTCTTGCAAAGGCATCGTTCGGCGATTCGACAGCTCTTGAAGTAACAGAGGAGGTTTACGCTATAGGCAATCCCGGCGGCTCGGAATATTACGGCTCTGTCACAAACGGCATAGTTTCGGCTCTTGACCGTTCATTGACATCAAAGTATACGATGCAGGTTATCCAGCATACAGCGGCTATCAGCCCCGGTAACTCGGGCGGCGCACTTGTCAACTCGGCAGGTCAGGTCATCGGTATCAACTCATCGAAAATTGCGGCAACGGATTATGAGGGCATCGGCTTCGCAGTTCCGATCTCAATAGCTAAGCCCGTTGTTGACAACATTATCAAATACGGCTATGTGCCCAACAGACCGAAGCTCGGTATATCTTATGCGGCGGTTACAAATTATCAGGCTTACAGCATGGTCGTTCATATCAAGGGCTTGCCCAAGGGCTCGGTCATCATCGCTTCGATATCCGATGACAGCTCACTTTCGGGCGGCGACGTTCAAGTCGGCGATATGATAACCTCGGTCAACGGAAAGGATCTCGATTCATCGGATGTGCTTCTCGATGTTGTCGATAACGCAAAGGTCGGCGATAAGATCAAGCTCGGCATTTGCCGTATCAATTCAAGGACTTATGAGGTGACGACCTTTGAAGTCACGGCAGAGCTTGTTGAGGATAAGGGTTCAACCTCAAGCGACGAAGAAGAAACGACACAGAGCAGTCACATGAATCCGTTTGACGATTCCGGCTCGGGCTACGGCTCACAAAGCGGAAGCTGGGAAGACTTCTTCAGCCAGTTCTTCGGACAGTAAAATCAAATATAAAGCGGCGGGCTTAAAGCTTGCCGCTTGCAAATCAAAAACCGTGTCTCCGATTAAGAGGACACGGTTTTTTGATTTAAGCGTTGAAGTCAATACGGTTTTTCAAGGAATATTTCGCAAATAAGCTGTCGGAGGGGTCAGCTCTCATCAGCCTTCAAGGCTCTGTCTGACCGCAAGCTAAATCAGCGGGGCGCCCGTACGGCACCCCTTCGCACCTCGCCTGCGGCGAGCGCTGCGGGGTACACGCCCGAGCGCCGTTACGCTCGCTTCGCTCGCTGATCACGCCATCGGCAACGCACCCACAACTCCGAACTCACTCAAAAGCCTCGCCGTGTCCGCTATCGGTAATCCCATGACGGTGAAGAAGTCGCCGTCGATTTTTTTGATAAGCGTACTGCCTAAGCCTTGAGCGCCGTAAGCGCCGGCCTTGTCCATAGGCTCACCCGTTGCGATGTAAGCGTCGATGAGCTTGTCGGACAGCTTGCGAAAATAGACGTCGGTGAAGCTTGTCAAGGTGAGCGTCTTCTCGCTTGAACAAACGCAAACTCCCGTATATACACGGTGCGCTTTGCCCGAAAGCCGATGAAGCATATCCGAAGCTTCGGCTGTGTCATGCGGCTTTCCGAGAATACTCCCGTCAAGAACAACTATCGTGTCCGAGCCCAAAACGACAGCGTCGGGATTTTTTTCGAGTACGCTCAAAGCCTTCTTGCGAGACAGAAACTCAGCCACAAGCTCGGTCGGCGTGTCCGAGGGAATCGTCTCGTCGATGTCGGCAGGGCGTACCTCATATTCAAAGCCGGCGGCTGTCAACAATTCTTTTCTTCTCGGAGAAGCCGAGGCTAAAATAAATCTCATATCGTGACCCCCTTAAGCATTGAAGTTGAATCCGAAATCGCTTTGTTTCGGATAAATGCCGCAACTGCGGCGTTAAAATGCTCGCAGTTCCGTCAGGATTTGCGGTGCAGTAGCGAGCGAAGCGAGCGTAACGGCGGCTGTTCGTGTACTCCGTAGCGCTCGCC
>CAYZOU010000038.1:0-9982 GCA_964480405.1 uncultured Faecalibacterium sp.
CTCCTTGTCTCGACAAAAATCTTTCCTTAAAAACTGCTTCGCACTCAAAACGCAGTCCTGCGTTTTGAGCGTATTGCGTTTGACTTTCGTCAGCTTCACGCTCGCTTCGCTCGCTGACGAAATCCAACCCCAACACATACTTCAAAGCGAAAAATGTTCGAGGGTGCGTGATATGTTTGCTATGCTTAAAATCGAGACTTATACGGAAAAAGAATAAAAAGGCTATTTTGCGAATCGGAATTTCCAACAAAGAGAAAAGAAAACAGCAGACTGATTTTCTGTGCTTTTTGGGCAAAAAACTTCAAAATATTGCAATAATATTGAAAAAATGCCTAATAAATTTTGTAAAACCGTATTGTAAAAAATATTTTGATATGTTAAAATATTTAAGGTAATTTGGATCGTTATGTCCAACAACTACTTTTGCAATCGAAAGGAATTGTTTAAGATGGTAAATGACAGGAGAATTTATACCGTAGCCACAGCGCATCTTGACACGGTATGGAATTGGGATTTTGAACACACGATCAGCGAGTGTCTGTTCAATACCCTTGCGGAGAACTTCAAGCTTTTTGAAAAATACCCCGACTATAAGTTCAGCTTCGAGGGTGCTTATCGCTATGAGCTTATGGAGGAATACTACCCCGAGCTGTTTGAACAGCTGAAAGGATACATAGAGAAAGGAAAATGGAATGTTGCCGGAAGCAGCTATGAAAACGGCGACGTTAATATTCCGTCACCCGAGTCTCTTTTCAGAAATATCCTTTACGGTAATGAATACTTTGATAAAAAATTCGGAAAGAGAAGCAAGGACATTTATCTTCCCGACTGCTTCGGCTTCGGTTGGGCGTTGCCGTCAATAGCGGAACACGCTAACCTTCTCGGCTTCACAACTCAGAAGCTTTCATGGGGCAGCGCAAACGGAATTCCTTTTGACGTGGGCAGATGGTACGGCTCTAACGGTAAGTGGATATTTGCTAACCTTGACGGTTTATCATATTGCAACACTTATAAGAATATCAGAAAGAATCCGAAGCTTGTCAAGAAGCTTCGCAGAAGTGAAAAAGAGGGCAAGCTTCCTTGGACTCTCGCTCTTTACGGTGTCGGCGACGTCGGCGGCGCACCGAAGGAGGAGGGCGTAAAGGTCGTTTGCGATGAAATGATAGCAAACCCGAATGATCCCATTCAGGTCATTTCTTCAAGCACCGATAAGATCTTCCGTGATCTTGATGCACTTTCAAACGATGATAAATATGCTCTTCCCGAGTTTAAGGACGAGCTGCTTATGACTATGCACGGTGCCGGCTCGTATACATCAAGATCATTCAGCAAGAGAATGAACAGACGTAACGAGGAGCTTGCGGACATGGCTGAAAGAACGGCTGTCGCCGCTTCTTTCCTGACAGGCAGTGACTATCCTCAGACCGAGCTTGAAAAGGCTTGGAAGAGAACGATCGCTCACACCTTCCACGACGACATAACGGGTACATCTATTCAGAGAGTTTATGAGCGCAGCTGGAACGACCTCATCGTCAGCGCTAACCAGTTCAGAAACGTTTATGAGGGCGCAGGCCAGCAGATCATAAAGAACATCGACACTTCATGGGTCAAGGGCACGGCTGTTGTCGTTTCCAACACTCTCGAAAGAGAGAGAACGGGCGCTGTTGACGTTGAGCTTATAGCCGAGGATATCGAGTTTGCGAGAGTTTATGACTCAGACGGAAACGAATATCCCTGTCAGCTTTCAAATAAAACAAGATCAAGCGCAAAATGCGTATTCATCGCAACAGTTCCCTCAATGGGCGTCAAGGCGTTTGACATCAGACTTTCGAGTGAAAAGTATCCCGCAGAGTCAACACTCAGAATCAGCGATCATTCACTTGAAAACGAGAAGTATTTCATAATGATAGATGACAACGGAAACATTTCCTCTATCATTGATAAGACACTCGCTAACAAAGAGCTTCTCAATAAGCCCATCGGTTATCATGTCATGCTCTGTGAGGGTGGCAAGGAATACGCCGCATGGGAAATCAAGTATAAAGACGAAAAGGGTATTCCCTGGGAGTTCGCAGGCCACGGTCAGACCGAGATATTCGAGAGAGGTCCGGCGAGAGTTACGCTTAAAGTCACTCAGTCAACAGACCACGCTGAGTATGTATACTATGTTTCTCTTTCAGCCGGCGGACAGTATGTCGAGGTACAGAATGAGATAGAGTGGAACACCACAAAGGCGCTTCTCAAGAACAGATTCTCATTCACCGCCTCCTCAAAGACAGCAAGCTTCGACTTAGGTCTCGGCGTTATCGGCAGAGGCGACAGAAACAAGAACAGCTATGAAGTACCCGCTCAGAAGTGGGCAGATATCAGCGACGCTAAGAATTACTACGGCGTTTCCGTCTTCAGCGACAGTAAGTACGGCTGGGATAAGCCCGACAAGAATACGCTCAGACTGACAGCTATACATACACCTGCCCATAACTACAGACCCGACAGCTTACAGAGCATGATGGATCTCGGTCTCAACCGCTACGGCTATGCCGTTTATTCACACCACGGCGGATACGAGAACGGAACACAGTTCTATGCCCGCTGCTTCTCATGCCCGATGGGCGTGTTCGTCACGGATAAACACGTCGGAAATCTCGGCAGCAGCTACAGCTTCGGCAGTGTATCCGAAGACGGTGTAATCATCCGTGCGATAAAGAAAGCCGAAAACAGCGACGAGGTCATCGTCAGAGTCAACGAGGGCAACAACCGCATCACAAGAAATATCAAGCTCTACCTCGGCGACGGAATCGAAAGTGCCCGTGAAATGTACGCTTCAGAGGAATACAAGGGCGAAGCTGAGCTTGTCGAAGGCAGACTTGCATTTGACCTTGAGCCGTTTGAAGTCAAGACATTTGCTGTCAGACTCAAGTCCGGCAAGGTTTCGGATAAGGCAAAGCAGAAGCCGGTCGAGCTTCCGTTCAACGTTGACGTTGTAACCTTCAACTCCAACAGAGAGCATACCATAATTCCCACAAAGGGAGTTTCAATACCTGCCGAAATTCTTCCGGCGGAGATAACCTGCGGCGGCGTAACATTCAAGACGAGCGGCGCAATGAACACGATGAACAATGCGCTCATCTGCGACGGTCAGGAAATTGACGTTGACTGCGATACGCTTTCGATAATGGCGGCTTCACTTATAGGCGACGCCGATTTCGTATTCGAAATTGACGGCGAGGAAGCTATAGTACCCATTCAGGCTTTGGAAGAAAGAGTCGGCTGTTGGGATCTTTACGGCCTCGGCGAGACCGCATACATCAAGAGAGACAAGGTCGCTTGGGAATGTACACATACGCACTCGGCAGAGGGCGACAACGTAGCCAATCAGCTGTTCTTCTTCAGATATGATCTTCACGTCAAGGGAGCAAGAAAGGTCAAGCTTCCCGTCGGCAATGAGATAATAGTTCTTTGCGCAACTCAGGTCAATGACACGGCAAGCACGATCCTCGTTTCCGAGCTTTACGATTCAGTTGAACGCAGACCGTTCGAACTGAAGTTCTCAGAGTTCCAGCATGAAGCTTATGAGAAAGAGCTCAAGAAGGTTATGTCGAGACAGGACTATAAGACAAGAAAGATCGAAAAGAAAGAAGAAGCCAAGGCTGAAAAGATAGCCGAGAAGGAGCAGGAGATAGCTCTGAAGCATCAGCAGAGAGAGCAGGATCTTCTCGAAAAGGCTGAGAAAAAGAACTCAAAGGGCAAGCCGACACGCAAGGCTAAGAAAGCCGCAAAGAAGGCTGACAAGGTAGCCAAGAAATACGCTAAGGCACAGGCTAAGCAGGCTAAGAAAGGCGGCCCTAAAGCACCGGCTGATGATGAAGCAGGCGAGCTTGAAGAAAAGCTCGAACAGCTCAACACAAAATAAAACACAATAAAAAAGAGTAGGGGAGGCAACTCTCCTACTTTTTATATTTCCGTCATAAATCAGCCACGATCAAATTCAAAAACACTTCGCATTTATGAATTTCTTGCTCAACCGGCTTAGCCTCCAAACCTCCTGCAAAAACTCAGTCAAATCAGCGGGGCGGCTGTTCGGCACTCACTCCGCCCATCGCCTGCGGCGAGCGCTGCGGAGTACACGAACAGCCGCCGTTACGCTCGCTTCGCTCGCTACCCACGCATACCAAAAATATAACGTCCCACAGCCATAAGCTGCAGGACGTCATACTATCGTTTATTTATGGGGGTTACTTTGTCACGAGTGGTGCTTTTTCGGTCATGCTCATGAAGTCGACCTTGTCCATCTTCGTTCTCGGAAGCGCACTCAAGAATTCGATCTTTCTCGGCACTGAGAACTTATCCAAATTGTGCTTGCAGTAGTCGAAAAGCTCCTGCTTTATCTTGTCGTGATCAAGCTCGGGATCGTTAAGCACAACGCAAAGTTTGATACAAACCTTACCGTTTTCATCGTAGCCTTGAACAGCGCAAGCCTCGTCTATGTAGTCAAGGAGCATTACCTTTTGTTCAATCGTTGCCGGATAAATGTTGTAGCCGGAAATGATGATGATTCTCTTTATTCTGCCGGAAATGTAAAGGTAGCCGTCCTCGTCAAACTTGCCTGCGTCACCTGTGCAGACCCAGCCGACACCGTTCTCGTCATACCAAATGCCGCTTTCCGTGACGTAGCCGTCGTCGAGATAGCCGTTCATCATACATTCGCTGTGAATCATTATCTCGCCGATCTCACCGATGGGAAGTTCTTTCTTGTTTTCATCGACGATAAGAATTTCCGTTCCGTGAACGGGGCGACCGACTGTTCCGAGCTTGTTGTGAGTTTTGCTGTTAGCTGTTGCCAAAGCGCAAACCTCTGTCAAGCCGTAGCCGGGATAGATCGGACATTCGTTGCCGTTCTTTCTGACTCTTGCGTTGAACTCCTCGGAGAACTCTTTCGTGACAACGTCACCGCCGCAAGAGATGAAGTCGAGATTCTTGACACCGGGATTATCGAAATTATCGGCGGCGATCATTTTCTTAAACATATTCGGTACGCCGAAGATTTCCTTTACATTGTAACGGCTTATGTAGTCGTTAGCCTTCTGCGCATCAAACTTCGGCATGAGAATACCGGAGTAAGCGTTACAAACTATGTAGTGCATTCCCTCGCCCAAGCCGTATGCGTGGAAGCAGGGGAGAACACAAAGGCAGTAAGAATTGCCGTATTCGTGCTTTTTGCAGTCCTTATCGAAAATATAGCAAGCGTATGCGACATAATTGAAAGCGTAAGATGAAAGCTTGATGATCTTGCTTCTGCCGGTCGTGCCGCCACCGCCGAGATAATACATGGTCTCTTTTCCGAGGTGTCTGACAGTCTCGACTTTTTCATATTCGCCCGCCATGATATCGCTGTAGCGATGAACAGTGTCAAAGTCGGGTACGTTTGAATTCTTAGCGTCATCGGCGACAACATAGGGCTTTATCGGGCCCGAGGTGTAATCCGATGTCGAGCAGACGACCGTGAAGATTTTTTCGATAACTTTTTCGTACGCACCGGCTGCTCTGTCGAGGATAAGCAGTGCCTTAGATTTAGTGATGTCTATTATCTCCTGCAAAGCATCGGGCGGAAGCAACGGGTGAACCATGTTGCAGATAATGCCGAGCTTATTAAGAGCGTAGAATGCGATAAATGCGTGAGCCGATGTCGGAAGAAATACCGAAACAACATCGCCCTTTTTGAAGCCGTTAGCGCTGAGATAAGCTGCGAACTTTTCAACGTCTGATATCATTTGCTGAACAGAGGTCTCGCAATCGAGATTGACGAATGCCGTGTAATCTCCGACGTCCTTGATGATCTTAGATGAACATTCGCATAAATATTCGTAGCAGGACTGATCGCCCGGCTTTTGAAGATAGCCCTTTTCGGGCTCCGTATAGATGGGTGCTTTCATATTAATTGTTTTTCCTTTCGCATACACTGATTTAAAATCCTCGACTACTATATAGCAAAGTCGTAAAATAGTCAACTTAAATAAATAAATGACCGATAAATTAAAAAAATAACCGATATCGGATTGAAAAATTTTTACAATTGTGATAGTATATACATAAATTAAAAATTGTTACGGGGGCGACAATATGCTTGATATGGTAGAAAAATTCTGTATTGATGCGCTTGAAGGCTATTACAATTCCGGCGGCACGGACTTCCTTGAAAACGTTGATGACGATGTCGTGTGGTACGGCCCTATGGAGGGTCAGGTTATTATAGGAAAAGATAATTTGATGAAATACTTTACTCGTGAGAGCAGAACGCTGAGGTTTAATTTTGAGGATATCTCGGTCAAGCTTTTTCCGCTGAAAGCCGATGCGTTTGCGTTCTTCTCGGAATATAGCCTATATGCCTATCATCCCGACGGCAGAGTTCAGAAATACCGCCGT
The DNA here is from genome assembly GCA_964480405.1 of uncultured Faecalibacterium sp. Taxonomy (GTDB): domain Bacteria; phylum Bacillota; class Clostridia; order Oscillospirales; family Acutalibacteraceae; genus UBA6857. The sequence goes on from CAYZOU010000038.1 coordinate 6,424, forward strand.
CATATGATAATCATATCCAAAAAGAAAAAGGATAAAGACGGAAACTATGCGTGGAAAAGTCCGTTGATACATATTTCCGACGTGACGAAGAAAAGAGGGAACAGAAGCACAGCCGATGCGTACCTCGGAGAAAACGAAAAAAGCCTCGTAGATATTTTGATGACACAGAGAAAGTCGGTCAAAAAAATACTCCTTTCGGGACAGGGCAACTCAAACTACTACGTCGCCGAGGATGCCATACTGTATATCGAGGGAGGAAAGGGCGTTCAGTGCTATGTGCATACAAAAGATGAAACACTGCTCGTCACCCAATTACTGAAAGACGTTGAGAAAAAGCTGCCCGATTATTACTACCGTTGCCACGCAAGCTATATAGTCAATCTGCGCCGAGTCAAAAAGATAGGCGGCTATAAGATAATCCTTGACACGGGCGACGAGATACCCGTTCCGGCGAAGAAATACGCCAAGGTCAAAGCCGATATAATGAAGTGGCAAGAAGCCGAGGAAGGCGACATCTTGTGATGAAATTGAACACAATATACAAAATGTATCTTAAAAACCGCACAGTGTTCTATTTAAAAAATGATTGACTTATGAGTGAAACAGTAATATAATATATAAGTAATTTTATGTTGGGGGCGTTTGGTCTCCCGTCAATTAGGAGGTAAATCACTATGGTCAGAGCTATTGTCGGCGCTAACTGGGGCGACGAGGGTAAGGGCAAAATTACCGATATGTTCGCTGAAAAGGCGGACGTTGTTATCCGCTTTCAAGGCGGTGCTAACGCAGGTCACACTATAATCAACGATTACGGACGTTTTGCGCTTCATCAGCTTCCGTCGGGCGTATGCTATCAGCATACAACAAACATTATCGGAAACGGTGTCGCACTCGATATTCCGAGAATTATAAACGAGATTAAATCCGTCACAGACGGCGGCGTTCCCGCACCGAAGATACTCGTCAGCGAGAGATGCCAGATAATGATGCCGTATCACGTTCTCCTTGACACATATGAGGAGGAGAGACTTGCGGCTAACGCATTCGGCTCGACCAAGAGCGGTATCGCTCCGTTTTATTCGGACAAGTATGCTAAGATAGGCTTCCAGATCTGCGAGCTTTTCGATGAGAAGCTTTTGCGTGAGAAGCTTGAAAGAGTTCTCGAAGTAAAGAACCTTATCATTGAAAACATTTATCATAAGCCGACGCTTGACGTTGACGAGGTGTTCAACACTCTCATGGAATACAGAGAGATGATAAGACCATATGTCGCCAACACAACAAAGTTCATTCATCAGGCTATCAAGGACGGCAAGAATATTCTTCTTGAGGGTCAGCTCGGCTCACTCAAAGATCCCGACCACGGAATCTATCCGATGGTTACATCTTCATCAACACTCGCCGGTTACGGCGCTGTCGGAGCTGACATTCCTCCTTATGAAATCAAGGATATCGTTGTCGTCACAAAGGCGTATTCATCGGCTGTCGGAGCAGGCGAATTTGTCAGCGAGATATTCGGCGATGAGGCTCAGGAAATGAGAATCAGAGGCGGCGACAAGGGCGAGTTCGGCGCAACAACGGGCAGACCGAGAAGAATGGGTTGGTTTGACTGCGTTGCCACACGTTACGGCTGTGAGGTTCAAGGCGCAACACAGGTAGCGTTGACGGCTATAGACTGTCTTTCATATCTTGATGAGATCAAGGTTTGCGTAGGATATGATGTTGACGGAACGGTTACAAAGGATTTCCCGACAACACCCGACCTCAAAAAGGCAAAGCCCGTTTACACAACACTCAAGGGCTGGAAGACAGACATCAGAGGCATAAAGGAATTTGACAAGCTTCCCAAGGAGGCGCAGGACTATGTCAAGTTCATCGAAGACGAGATCGGTGTAAAGATCTCCATCGTATCTAACGGCCCTAAGAGAAGCGAAGTTATTTACAGATAAATTCAATCTGACGGAGGAAAAAATGACTAACGAAAAAATTCTTGTTCTCGATTTCGGCGGTCAATACAATCAGCTTATTGCGAGACGTGTCCGTGATAATAATGTATACGCCGAGTTGCTGCCGTATACGGCGTCGCTTGACGAGATAAAAAGCCGTGGCTACAAGGGAATTATTTTTACCGGCGGTCCTAACAGTGTTTACGATGAGACATCACCGCACTACACGAAGGAAATATTAGAGCTCGGAATACCCGTGCTCGGAATCTGCTACGGCTGTCAGCTTATCGCTTGGATGTGTGACGGAGTTGTCAGCACCGCACCCGTTTCGGAATACGGCAAGATTGAGCTTGACGCTGACACCGACAGCGTACTTTTTAAAGGCATTGACAAGAAAAGCACGGTTTGGATGAGCCACACCGACTATATTTCAAAAGCACCGAACGGATTTAAGATCACTGCGACAACGAACGACTGTCCGTGCGCCGCAATGGAAAATGCGGATAAGAAGATATATGCCGTTCAGTTCCACCCCGAAGTCACACACAGCGAATTCGGCAAGGAAATGCTTCACAACTTTCTTTATGAGGTATGCGGCTGCAGCGGTGACTGGATAATGGACGACTTTATAGACAGAAGTGTTGCAGAGCTCAGAGAGAAGATAGGCGACAGAAAAGTTATTCTCGGTCTTTCGGGCGGCGTTGATTCGTCTGTTGCGGCTGGCTTGCTTTCAAAGGCGGTCGGCAAGCAGCTGACTTGCGTTTTCGTCGATCAAGGACTGATGCGTAAGGATGAGGGCGACTTTGTCGAAAAGACATTCACTACACTTTTTGACATGAGATTTGTCAGAGTGAACGCTCAAGACAAGTTTTATGAAAAGTTAAAGGGTGTTACCGATCCTGAGCAAAAGAGAAAGATAATCGGCACTGAGTTTTTCAATGTATTTTGGGATCAGATAAGAGCCGAGAGCAAGGACGGAGAAGAACCTTTCTTCGCTCAAGGAACGATATATCCCGACTGTATAGAGTCCGGAAAGGGCAACGCCGATGTCATCAAGACACATCACAACAAGGTCAAAATGCCCGATGACGTTAAGTTTGCGGGGATAATCGAGCCGCTTTGCGATCTTTTCAAGGACGAAGTCAGAGCGGTAGGTGAGAAGCTCGGCATACCTCGTGAGCTTGTTTGGAGACAGCCGTTCCCGGGCCCGGGTCTGGGTGTCAGAATAATAGGCGAGGTCACGAAAGAGAAGATAAAGATACTTCAAGACGCCGATGCTGTTTTCAGAGATGAAATGGCGAAGTCGGGGTACGAGGAAAATCTCAGCCAGTTTTTCGCTGTTCTGCCCGATGTAAAGACGGTGGGAGTTATGGGTGACCACAGGACATACGATCACCTGATAGCGCTCAGAGCGATCACGACCGATAATTTCATGACAGCCGATTGGGCGCAGATACCGTACGATCTGCTCGCCAAGGTGTCGAACAGGATAACAAACGAAGTCGAACACGTAAACAGAGTCGTGTATGATATCACGAGCAAACCACCCGGAACGGTGGAGTGGGAATAATACCAAAAACGCTGAAAACCTGCATAAACACTGGGTTTTTGAG
>CAYZOU010000039.1:0-9929 GCA_964480405.1 uncultured Faecalibacterium sp.
TCAGAGTTCTCGATGTGAGTCATCTTTTTTTGGAATCTTTATTTTACAACTTACCTTAAAGAATATAGAAAATAAGCGTCGGTATATACCGACGCTCAGTATCACATTGGTGGCTTTGCGATTATGTCTCCGTCTTTGCCGATGACCTTCGAGTCTCCGACTTTAACGAATGCCTTGACGGTGACATAAAGCTTTTGATTGCTTTTTAGGTTATTGAGAACACACAAAGTCCTGCCCGAGCCGTTAAGTGTGGCGGCTTCTTTGTATCCTCCGACTTTCTTTGTTGATGTATAAACGATATATCCGTCGGCTTTTTTGACTCTGTTCCATGAGATAGTCAGTCTGCCGACTCCTCTGTTTACTACCGACTTTAAATTTACCGCTTCCGGACAGGTCGCACATTCGCATACCTTTCCGAATTTTCCGTATATTTTTCCGTTATCGACCTTGACATATGCTCTGACCTTAAACTGATATTTTGTCGCACAGGTCAGCTCCTTGACCGTAACGCTGTTGCTCTTGACGGTTTTTATCTTTTTCCATTCTCCCGACAAGTATTGATATACCTCATATCCGCTTGCGCCGTGGACTTTGTTCCATGTCAGCGTGAGCTTAGTTTCGTCGGCTGTTCTGACTCTGAGGCTTTTTGCCTTTTGCGGCTTTATTTTGAATTTGAGAGTTACTTCGCCTAAAGTGCTTCCGGCGGCCGAAACTATGACCGAGCCGATTCCGGGCTGAACATTTTCAACATAGTTTACGGTGTAATCCTTGCCGATATCAAGTCCTTTTATTGTAACCTTGGGTTTCTGTTTTTTTCCGTTGTATACACACTCGGTGAAGCTCAGCTTGACTTTCATTTCGTTGATATTATTCATGTCTTTTATCAAGCTGTATTCACGAAGATACTTCTCCGCATACTCCTTAGCGCTCGACTTTTTGAAGCATTCAAGTGTGATTCCGCTATAGAAAGTCTCGCCGTCATCGTATATGTCGCAGTTATAATTGACGATTCGAAGCTTCTTAAGCCCGCTACAGCTCGAAAAAGCGCCTTGACCTACACTGCTGACCGAGTATCCCAAGGTCAATTTCGGAATCGAATAGCAACAAAGAAAAGCGTTCTTTCCGATAGATGTGACCCTTGACGGAATATCAATGTTTTTCAGTGAGCGGCAATACGCAAATGCCGCTTCGTCGATTTTTTCTAAATTGCTGTTCTCTGCGAATTTCACGCTCAGAAGATCGCCGCAACCGTAAAACGCATTAGCTCCGATAGTCTTAACGGATCTCGGAATTTCAACGCTCACAAGCCGCTTTGTCCTATAAAAGAGATAAGGTGCGATGTCGGTTATCCCGTTTTGAACAGTGACTTCCTTTATGTATTTTGAATATATCCTCCAAGGAATACTTTCGGGCGAATCTATGTTTTTGAATTTGCCCTTTCCCTCAAGCTCAAGCTTTCCCGTGACCGTGTTCAGCTTCCATGTGATATTGTCGCCGCATGAGCCGATATATGAGACCGCTTTAGCTTCGAAATCATCGGGATTTTTATATGAACTGCCAATGCCGACGGTCGCAAAGAAAATGCTTGCGGCGACCGCCAAAAACAAAACAACGGCAGAAATTATCAAAATCAGCTTTTTTCTCATTTTTTGCTCTCCGATTGTTGAGTGTAGATGTAAATAACGGGCGGATAAATATGCTCTATCCGCCCGAATATGATTTTATTGATAATCAGATAGAAATTTCCTGTGCGATCTTGTAAAGGTTGAGATCGATTCCGCTCTTCATATTGAGCGCTTCATAGATATCGAAGTCGAGTATCTTTTCTTTCTGCATTGCGACAACTCTGTTGCCGATGCCCTGCTCAAGAAGCTCAACAGCTCTGTAGCCCATCTGGCTCGCTACGATTCTGTCCTTAGCTGTGGGCGAACCGCCTCTCTGAACGTGACCCAAAATCGTTGCTCGGCTTTCGACACCTGTTTCTGCCTGAATTCTCTTTGCCATTTCATGTACACCGCCGATAGCTTCGGAAACGACGATAACAAAGTGAACCTTGCCCGTCTTTTGTGTACGCTTCATTCTGTCAATAACGTCTCTCTCGAAATCGTATTCGATTTCGGGGATGAGTATTGATGTTGCACCGCAGGCGATACCCGAGTTAAGAGCGATATAACCTGCGCCTCTGCCCATGACTTCAACAACAGCGCATCTGTCATGTGACTCTGTTGTGTCACGGATTCTGTCTACCATCTGCATAACAGTGTTAAGAGCGGTATCATAGCCGATAGTGTAATCACAGCAGCCGATATCGTTGTCGATAGTGCCGGGAATAGCTACACAGGGTACACCTCTGAGAGATAAGTCTCTTGCACCTCTGAACGAGCCGTCACCGCCGATAACAACAAGGCCGTCGATTCCTCTATCCTTACAGACCTGCATTGCTTTTGCCATGCCTTCTTCTGTCTTGAACTGCGGGCTTCTTGCCGAATAGAGAATTGTGCCGCCACGCTGAATGATGTCGGATACAGAACGCAGGTTCATTTCGTACATATCATTATCCATAAGACCGTTATAGCCTCTGTTGATACCGTAAACCTTCATACCCTTTTCACAGCCGGCTCTGACAACAGCTCTGATTGCGGCATTCATGCCGGGGGCGTCACCGCCGCTTGTTAATATACCAATAGTTTTCACGAAAAAACTCCCCTTTTTATAATTTTTAACTCGGTTATCTATTTTACACGCTAATGCATAAATTGTCAAGTATTTACAAAATGATACAAAAATATTCTATTGAATAACAACATTTTCGTCACCGAGCAGCTTTTTAAGTTCTCTTAGCAAAACTACATCGGGAGAAAATCCTCGGCTCATCATCGAATATTTCTTTGTGTCATTATAATAAATGTAAACAGGCTCGTTTCCGTCAAAGATCGAAAGAAGATTTTCAACCTTTTTCTTTTCGGCGTAGTTCTCGCTTGAAGCTCTGAGAAACAATCCCCTGCGCTTTGGTTTATTATTGTCGGTTTGAGCGGCGATATTATCTTCATTCGGCTTCGGACACGGACTTACGACCGATGCGATGACCGTCGGCGCTTTATCCTCTCTCAACGAAAGCCGACCGTCAACGAGAATAACATTTCCCTTTCTCAGCATTGGCATGGAGCTTTCGTATACATTTGAAAAAAGTATACATTCGATGCTTCCGCTTATGCCTTCTAAGGTCACAAAGCACATGATAGAGTTATTCTTTGTCGTCTTGGTCTCAAGTGCGTTTATCATTCCGAGGATTCTGACGTCGGCGTTATCTTTATATTTTGAGCCGAACGCCTCGTCACTTCTTAAAATCTCCGAAATCTTACAGGCTTTAACTTGCTTTTCGACCTGCTCATATTTTTTCATCGGATGACCCGAGAAATAAAGACCCGTTATCTCTTTTTCCATTGCAAGAAGCTCTGACTTTGTATATTCCTCGATATTCGGCGCAATAGGCTCATAGTTATCGCTATACTGTGTACCCGTATCGAAAAAGCCCATTTGTCCGACACCTCTTGTGTGTTTATCCCTTTCAAGCTCGGATAGTATCTCCGGAAGCAGAGACAGCATTTGGTGCCTGTTGAGCCCGAGTCCGTCTAATGCGCCGCTTTTTATCAGACTTTCGCAAGCTCGGCGGTTAAATTCCTTGCCATATGTTCTCTTGCAAAATGTATAAAAAGTCTTGTAGTCGCCGTTTTTGTTTCTCTCGTCAACGATCGTCGAGATGTATCCTCTGCCGATATTTTTAATTGCTCTCAGACCGAAATAAATATCGCCGTCTTTAACCGTGAAGTCATCATAGCTTGTGTTTACACTCGGCGCTTTGATGCTTATTCCCAATCGGTTACACTCTTCGATATATTCGGCTACCTTATCCGTACGTTCAAGTATGCTCGTAAGTGTTGCAGCCATGATTTCGCATGGATAGTAGCATTTCAAGTAAGCCGTCTGATACGCTAAATATGCGTAAGCGGCGGCATGAGATTTGTTGAATGCGTATTTCGCAAACGATGACATTTCATCAAAAATCGAATTTGCCACTTCTTCGCTGACGCCACGCTTAATGCACCCCTCACATTCAACAGTTCCGTCGGGATTCGTTAAGCCGTAAATAAAATTATGTCTCTCGCTTTCCATGACGTCAAGCTTTTTCTTGCTCATCGCACGTCTGACAAGATCCGCTCTGCCGTATGAATAACCGGCAAGCTTTCGGCAAACCTGCATGACCTGCTCTTGATAGACCATGCAGCCGTAAGTCACGTCAAATATATCTTTGACGAGCGGAGTTTTATATTTTATCTTCTCGGGGTGATGGCTGTTTTCAATATATGTGTCTATAGAATCGGCAGGTCCGGGTCGATAAAGCGAGACAACGGCTATCATGTCCTCGAGGCTTTTCGGCTTAAGACGCATCAATACGCTTCGCATACCGGAGGATTCATATTGAAATACCGCAGAGGTCTCCCCTCTTGACAACATGGCAAAAACCTTTTTATCGTTTATATCTATCTTCTTTATGTCAAAATCGGGATTCTTTTTTCTGACAAGCTGTTGAGCGTAATCGACAACGGTTAAGGTTCTCAGTCCCAAAAAGTCCATTTTCAATAAACCGAGCTGTTCAAGCGCAGTCATTGTATACTGTGTTACGGGAACATTATCGTTGACAGCGAGCGGAACGTAAGTGTCAACGGGATTTTCGGTTATGACTACACCTGCGGCGTGGGTTGAAGCGTGTCTCGGCATTCCCTCGACCTTTTGCGCTGTGTCGATGAGCTTTCTTATCTCGCTGTTTTCATCATACATTCGCTTTAGGTCGGGCGAAGATTTAAGCGCTTTTTCAATCGTTATCTTGATCTCATTCGGAATAGCCTTTGCGACCGCATCGACAGTTGCATACGGTATTCCGAGCGCTCTGCCGACATCACGCACAGCCGCTTTAGCGGCAAGTGTACCGAACGTTATTATTTGAGCGACATGATCACTGCCGTATTTTTCGATGACGTAATTTATAACTTCGTCACGGCGAATATAACAAAAATCAACGTCAAAATCGGGCATACTCACACGCTCGGGATTTAAAAAGCGTTCAAAGAGTAGGTCATATTTTAACGGGTCGATCTCCGTTATTCCTATACAGTACGCCGCAAGACTTCCCGCACCCGAGCCTCTGCCCGGGCCGACGGGTATGTTCTTGCTTTTAGCGAACGAAACGTAGTCATTGACGATTAGATAATAGTCAACATATCCCATTTGATTTATGACACCAAGCTCATAATCGAGTCTATCGGTGTATTCTTTGGGCGGAGCTTCTCCGACCTTTTCTTTTAAGCCGGCATAGCATTGATTCTTGAAATATTCAAAGTGATCATCACAGCCGGGTATATCGAAAAACGGCAGTTTTATCTTGCCGAATTCAAACTCGACATTGCATTGCTCGGCTATTATATTCGTGTTCTCTATAGCTTCGGGTATCTGCGGAAAAAGCTCGGCCATTTCATCGGCGCTTTTTAAATACAGCTCATCGCTTGAAAAGTCAATGCCCGTTCCCTCATCAACCGTATGGTTTGTCTGAATACATATAAGCACACGCTGAACGTATGCGTCGTCTCTGTTTATATAATGTACGTCGTTAGTTGCGGCAAGAGGTATACCCGTATCCTCGCTTAAACGTATCAGCTGAGGGATAAGCTCTCTTTGCTCGCTGAGAAGATGATTTTGTATTTCGAGATAATAGTTCCCTTTACCGAAAAGCTCCTCGTACCACAAAGCGGTATTCTTAGCGCCCTCATAGTCGCCTCGCAGAAGAAGTCTCGATATTTCACCGTAAAGGCAACCGGATAAGGCTATCAGACCTTCATGGTGCTTTTCGAGAAGTTCACGGTCTATCCTCGGCTTAACGTAGAAGCCGTTTATCCATGATTCGCTGACCATTGCGATTAGATTTTGATAGCCGACATTATTTTTGCAAAGAAGTATCAGATGATATCGTTCACGGTCGAGCGCTTGTATCTTGTCACGGCGGCTTCTCGTTGCGACATAACATTCACAGCCGATTATCGGCTTAATGCCTCGCTCCTTCGCCGCCTTATAGAAGTCTATCACACCGTACATCGCACCGTGGTCGGTAATGGCGAGTGAGGTCTGACCCAACGCTTTAGCCCTGTCGAGCAATGCGCCGATCTTGCACGCACCGTCAAGCAGACTGTATTCGGTATGTACGTGTAAATGTGTAAAGCCCGACATATGCTTTCCTCCTTACTTCTTTCTCAAGCTTTCGACAAACTCACCGTCGGGTTTGACGGTTATCGTATAATAAACATGATATATCACAAAGCCCGGTTTTGCACCGTTCGGCTTTTTTAAATTTTTAACAAGCGTATAGTCTATCGGTACTCTCGAGGATTGCCTTGCACTGCTGTAATATGCGGCTATGACCGCAGCTTCCTCAATCGCTCTGTCGCTGATATCCTTGTTATCGCTGACGATGATAACGTGTGAACCCGGCTGTTTTTGGATATGCATGAACATATCATGATTATTCGCTTGCTTCATTGAAAGTCTGTCATTTTGAATATTGTTTCTTCCGACAAGCACCGCGAAGCCGTCTGTTGTTTCAAACTCCATAGGCGGTAACGCTTTCGGCGGCTTTTTGTTTGACTTTCTTTTATTTTTGACATAACCGAGTGAAGCTAATTCTTCTCTTATTGAGCTTAATTCGCTTTCCGTATCCGAACGAATAAGCTCATCTTCAACGGTTTTGAAATATTCAAGCTCCTCCTCGCCCTTTTCGATAAGTTGAGTGAGCATTTTTTCGGCTGTTTGCGCCTTTTTATATTCTTTATAATATTTTTGAGCGTTTTTGACAGGGCTTAAACTCGGATCACAACTAATTCTGACAGTATTGTTTCCGTCATAATAATTCTCAATTTCATAATATAATGCACCCTTTTCAAGCCTGTAAACATTGGCGTTTATTAACTCTGCATATATTCTGAGCGTTTCTCTGTCGCCGCACTTTTTTAATTCTTCTCGCTGAAGATTCAGCTTTCTCGCCGTTCTTTCGGTGAGATTTGAAACAAGCTTGAAAAGCTCCTGACCTTTATGTCTCGTGCGCTCAATGCGGTCTTTTTCAAAGTAATACTCGTCGAGCAAGGCGCTGAAGCTTTCATATTTTTTGACGCTCGCTCTTTCGCCGTATTGCCCGATATCAAGGAAAGAATAATCGGTCGGTTTTCCCGTCTCGTCAGACACCATGTACGCTTCGGAGTCGTCTTCGAGTGAAGCTTTTATCTCGGTGAGCAAGCTTTCCGTGCGTTCAAGCTCGGAGTTTGATATTTCACCGACGAATTTATCTTCTCCGCAAGCTCTGTATGCTATCTCTCTTGCGACTATGGGTGATATGCCCTGCACCGAGGACAGCACGGCTTTTGACAGCTTTTGACCGATGTCTGCGCCATCTATGAGCCTTATCGCATCATGCGGATCGTCTGTTAAAAGATTGCATTTTGTCTGACCCGGCGGCAAGATATAATTAAGTCCCGGCAATATCTGTCTGACGGAAGAAGTCGAAAAGTCAACTCTTTTGACCGAGTCGATTATTTTATTCTCACCGTCGATTAAAATTATATTGCTGTATTTTCCCATGATCTCTATGCACAAGGTGAGACTTACCCTGTCGCCTATCTCATTCGTTGCATCGAAATCAATAAAAAGTATACGGTCAAGCTCCTGCTGTCTTACGGCTTTTATCATTGCTCCGACAAGATGCTTTCTGAAAAGCATACAAAGCATCGGAGGGACAGACGGGTTTTCGAGAGTATGCTTAGTCAGCTGTATTCTCGGGCTGTTCGCTCTGACGCAAAGAAGCAGCTTTTGCTGTCCGCTTTTTCCTCTCAGTGTCAGAACTATCTCGTCCTTTGATGGCTGAGAGACCTTATCGACTCTTGAGCCGACAGCGACCTTTTCTATTTCATTTTTAAGCTTGTGTAAATATATTCCGTCAAGTGCCATTATTTGTTACCTATAAATTCTACGGGATTTTCTTCGCCCAAGTATATCCCCGTTACTTCCGAGAATTTCGCACATACCTTGTTCATCAGCGGAAATACCGAGGGATTTTCCGTTTCAAAATGTCCTGCGCCGATGACGGTCATTCCGAGTTGTTCAGCCAAGAGGAAATGATGATGGCTGACGTCACCCGTCACATACGCATCTGCGCCTGCCTTGAGCGCATCGAAGATGAAATCTCCGCCTGCGCCACCGCAGACAGCTACCTTTTTGATATTTTTGTTGCCTCGTGAAAGTCTGACTGTTGTTGAAAGAATCTCCGCTGTCCTTTGCGCTAACTCCAACGGTGAACATTCGTCGCACTCGCCTATTCTGACACAGCTCGGCTTTTCTTCGGTCTCAACCTCCGATATATTCACCAAGCCTAAAGTCTCGGCTAAAATATCGCTGACTCCGTTTTCTGCGCAATCGTAACAGGTATGACAGGAAATAACGCTGATTCCCGACTTAGCTGTTTCAAAGGCGATATCGCCCTTTAAAAAGTTCTTCTGCGCTCTGAAAATTACGGGGTGATGAGTGACTATCAGATCAACTCCGTTATCAATAGCGCTTTTCAATACGGACTGAGTAAGGTCGAGCGTAAAGCCGAGCTTTTTCGTTTCGGCTTTTATATCTCCTATCAAAAGTCCGCAATTATCCCACTCACACTTGTTATCAAACGGTGCAAGCGTGTCTAAATATTCGAGTATATCTTTAACTGTTATCATGTTTTCTCCTTTATGAGCTTGTTTAATGTGTCGCAAAGCTTATATAAAAACTCGGCTTCGCTCTTGTTTTGTCCGCTTTTTGAAAGTCCGTCGGCTCTTTTCATGAAGCGTTCCTTTTGTTTGATGAGGTATTCTTTAGCGTGAACGGATTCGCAGTTCACTAACTCGCCGTAGTATTCATAGCCGAACGGATATGTTTTATTTTCGCCCGTATACTCGGCGCAGATGCAGATATAAAGTCTGCCGTCCTCCTCGCAGGCATTTTCTCCGATTATCTCAAAGCCGTTTGATATGAAGAAAGCTCTGACTTTCTCGGAATGTGTCTGCGGCTGGGCGATTATTCTCTTAGAGCTTTCGTGTATCCAATCGGCTCTTTTTAAAATGTCGCATATTAAGTCGCCGCCCATGCCGGCTAAAACTATGTCGCTCACCTCGTCGGGTGATATCTCATCAAGTCCGTCGGACAATCTGAGAGTTATTTTGTCTTTCAAGCCGACATCTTCAACCGTCTTTTCTGCGTTTTTCAGCGGCCCTTTTCTCAAGTCAGCCGCTATCGCCGACACCGATATCCCGTTTTTTACAAGGTATGCGGGCAGGTAAGCGTGATCCGTTCCTATATCGCAAAGCCTTGAGCCTTTTCTGACAAACTCGGCGGCAAGGCTTAATCTTTTGCCTAAATTTAAATTATCCATTATTTCTCCGTTTGACGAAAAAGGACGGATAACAAACCCCATTCGGCAGTGACTCACCGTCGAATGCGTTCTATCCGCCCCATCATGTTTTCCCGTACTTATCAAACAAATCCGAGATAAATCGGTGTTCGACAATCGGCAGCTTATTATTTTGAAGCAAGGTATTCGTTGATCGAATCAACAAGCTTGTCGGCGTCAACACCGTGAACCATGCAGGCTTCTGCGACTGTTTCGCCTCTTGAAGAAGGACAGCCGAGGCAGTGCATACCCATCTGTAAGAAGAAAACCGATGTTCCTCTGTCGGCATCGAGAATATCGCCGACAGTCATATCTTTTGTGATCTTGTCCATAGTTGTAACCTCCTGTTAATACTGCTTAAGCATTGAAGTCATATCCGAAATCGATTTGTTTCGGATAAATGCCGCAA
>CAYZOU010000040.1:0-9664 GCA_964480405.1 uncultured Faecalibacterium sp.
AGAGGTATACTCCAACACAGGCGGACAGGCTTCAAAGGCTTCCAACATCGGTCAGGTCGCTCAGTTCGCAGCGGCAGGTAAGGAAGTCGCTAAGAAGAGCCTTGCCGAGATCGCAATGAGCTATGGCTATGTATACGTCGCTCAGATCGCTATGGGCGCTGACATGAACCAGACACTCAAGGCTCTCCAAGAGGCTGAGGCATACAACGGCCCGTCACTCATCATCGGTTACTCACCGTGCGAGATGCACTCGATCAAGGGCGGTATGACTAACTGTCAGGCTGAGATGAAGAAGGCTGTTGACTGCGGTTACTGGAATATGTTCCGCTACAACCCGGCTCTCAAGGCTGAGGGTAAGAATCCGTTCACAATGGATTCAAAAGCTCCGACAGGCGTATACAGAGACTTCATCATGAACGAAGCTCGTTACAACAGACTTGTCAGAGAGTTCAAGGATAGAGCAGACGTTCTCTTTGAGAAGAACGAGAAGACAGCTATGGCAAGATATGAGCATCTTCTCAAGCTCAAGGACCTCTACGCTCCCGACGCTGAATAAGCGATATAAATTCAATTTGTCTATCATGCGGTACTCCGCCCGCATTATAGAATAGCGAGAATCAGAAAGAAGACGGGCTGTGTAAACGCACAGTCCGTCTTCCCGTATCCGACAAAAAAGTACGCCGAGCCGAAGCCCGACGTACTTTTTGTTATTTGGTTTTTACATTCTTGACACTTGACCATGCAGTCTGTTCCGTTTTTAAGCATAGCAAACACATCCGAACCTGCCTAAAACGGCGTATTTGCGGTGCGGTAGCGAGCGAAGCGAGCGTAACGGCGTTCGGGCGTGTACCCCACAGCGCCTCGCCGCAGGCGAGGTGCGAAGGGGTGCCGTACGAACGCCCCGCTGATTTCGCTTGGATTTTACGAGAAACTCCGAAGGCTGAAGAAGGCTCGATTACAAAAGTACGTTGAGCTGACTTTTTAAAATAAGGCTGTCACCTGTCGAGGATTTCCGACGCCGCATTGGCGAAAATATGCCTTGAAAAACCGTATCGTGTTCGACTCCCGTCAGCTTAAGCTCGTTGCTCTTTGAGCCCTTGACTGTGACGGTCGGCTTTTTGATTTTCGTGACTGAAATACTATCCTTTATCGCCTTGCTTGAGGCGATTCTTTTTTTAAGCGGAAACCGTCTGATTCCGTCACCGCACAAAAAAAGCGGGTGCTTTCGCACCCACCTTAATTATTCGTTTATTCGAGTTCTTTATCAAACCTTAAATACGCATACCAATAAAATAACCAAGCTTGAAAGGAATGTCAAACAGTATCTTTCAAGATACGCTCCGACGTAGCAAATGCCTGCGCCGATAGCGAAAATTATCTTTTGGAATATGTTTGCCTCGCCGTGATAAAGCTTGTCGATCATGTTCATCGCATCCTCGATAGAGGGGAAGCAGTTGACAAGAAGCGAGAAGCCGACCCACAGACAAGCGACATCGAGAAGCCCCGTCGGGAAGCCGAACGAGCCGAGATAGAGGAGATTGAATGAAGCCGGTGCGGCAACGATGAAAGCGAGAACAAGCTGAATGAGCATCGGCACGAAGCAGATCTCAAACGCACTTCCGGCTTTCGGCATAAACTCATGCTCAACATGAGAGCAGAGCTCATCTTTTCTAAGGTACCTGTTGTCCTCGACCGCCGTCTTGTGCGTACGGCAAATAAGCTGTTCAATGAAGGCTCTTATCATAGCGCCGGGGAAAGTGATGAAACGGGTTATAATGTAAAGTGTCGTCATACCAAATCACCCTCCGCATCTGTTAAAAGTTCTTTGACGGTCATGTCGCCCTTGAGGGTGCTTATGACCTGCTGTGACATATCGTAGCCGTTTGTTTTGAGAAGCTCGACAACACCGTTATAGCTGTCCTCCTTGCCTGCAAGTGAGCTTGCGACGGCGTAGGTGTAAAGACAGGGGAAAAGGTTGTTGACCGAGTAGTTATTCTGAGTGACTACCGAATACATGTTTGTTGCCGCCTCATATGCTTTGTCGTTGTCGCCTTTTAAGAGGTACGCAACGGCTTGGATGCGGTAAAGGTCGGCGCTTGCGAAGCCGTAGCTTCCCTGAGCGGCGAAGCCCTGCTCGGCGAGTTCAAGCATTTTGTCCGTATCCGCTGTTTCGGCGAAACGGTAAGCGTTGGCGAGATAGACATAAGCTGTTCCGTCCTCGGAGTTTTCCTTGACTATGCGGTTGAAGTAATCAACAGCCGCCGAAGTGTCACCGAGTCTTGCCGCCGCATTGCAAAGGTCATAAAGATGTACCCACTCCGTGTCGCCGTAGGTCTCATCAAGTGTGATGAGATCTTTATATATTTCGTCGGACATACCGCAAAGTGTGTTCTTTACTACATATTTGTAGTAATCAATATAGTATGGATCGTAGTTATGCTCGCTGTCGCCCTTGAGCGTTTCGAGACTTTCGCAAAGTCCCTCGGCGTCATCGGCTGTCGTCTTATCCGATGAAAGCGGCTCATAGATAATATTTTCAATAGCCGTTACGGTTTCATTCTTGACAGCGTAATTGCTTATGAATTTGTATGACGGGTGGCTGAGGTCGCTCTCGTCGAGATATTGGTTAGCCATTGCGACCGCATCTCTGTAATCGTTGAGCGAGGCGAAAACCTTAACGCATCTCGCGACAAGCTTTTTCGGCATAGCGCTTGAATCGGCGGCGCTTATAGCGGCATAGTAAGTGTAAAGCCCTGTGTAAAGCTTACCGTCTGCGACAGCCGACTGAGCTGTTACCGCCTTGTCGATGATATCGGCGTTGTTGCCGAAATTGAGCATGAGCGAAGCTCCGCCCAAGATAATCACTGCGATAAGCACGAGTATACCTTTAAAGCCGATGGGATATGTTCTCATAAGCTCCTTACACTCGCTGCAATACGGGTAATCCTCGCCCTCGGTGAGATCTCTTTCTCTCTCGCCGCAACATTCACAGAGCATAGCTTCGTCGATAACATCGGCTCCGTCGCCGCCCTCGCCGTCATTTGAATCTCCGTCTGAATCGTTTGTGTTGTCGTCGCAGTCTTGAAGATCACCGCCGGCAAGATAGGTCTGTGTGGCGTTGTCAAGCTCCGCTTGAAACATATCTCTGATATTATTCAGCTCCTCGTTGAGACTGTCACTTTCGAGTACGCCTTGCTCGGCGGTCGATTCGGCAGTCGGCTCAACCTCGGGCTGATTCTCTGATCTTTCAAAATCGTCCAAGATAATACCTCCTCAGAAAATGATACAGTTTATTCTATCACTGTAAGAGGAAAATTTCAAACTTATTTTGAATTGTTTACAATTAATAAACACAATCGTGAGATGTTTAGATTCTAGATGCTAGACAGTAGGCATTAGACGTGCGTGTTTCGGCTTTGCTCACAGTGGCGGGTCAACCGAAATCTAAACTTGACTCCTCGCCTTTAGCTTCAATTAAAACACAAAGTCTCGCCTCCCCTTTAGGGGAGATGTCGATTTAGATTCTAGATGCTAGATGCTAGACATTAGATGTGCGGGCATTTGGTTTCTGCGACTTGGCCGGTCTGTGCGAACGCACCCCTCTGTCAAAAGTCGCAAGCGACTTTTGACAGAGGGGTTGTCTAGCATCTAGCATCTAGCATCTAGAATCTAGTGTCTAAATCGGCAGAGGGGAAATTCTTCAGTTAATAGTTAATAATGAATAGTGAAGAAGTTTGCCGCTGACCGACCAAGTCGCAGAAACCGAAAGTCCGCACGTCTAATATCTACCGTCTAGCATCTAGCATCTAAATTGACAGAGGGGTTGTCTAGCATCTAGAATCTAGTATCTAGTGTCTAAATCGGCAGAGGGGAAATTCTTCAGTTAATAGTTAATAATGAATAGTGAAGAAGTTTGCCGCTGACCGACCAAGTCGCAGAAACCGAAAGTCCGCACGTCTAATATCTACCGTCTAGCATCTAGCATCTAGTATCTAGTATCTAGAATCCAAAATCTAAACTATCTATAAATTTTAATCAACGATATTTTTTGAAAACTCTTGAAAAAATATGTAAATATGATACAATGATTATGACTTTTTAAAAGGAGGAAAGGACATGAAACTTTCTAAGAAAATTCTTTGCACTGTTCTTGCGCTTATCATGGTCATTTGCATGATCCCCGCAACCACCTTTGCAGAGAGCGCAAACGGCAAAGCCGTAAGCTCATTGGCTTTTGCGACAATGTCGGATATACATTACTATCCGCAGTATCTCACAACCGATGAGAACGGTAACAAGAGCGACACCTGGTATGAGGACTGCCGTTCTGATGCAAAAGAATACGACGAGAGCGAAGACATAGTCAAGACAGCTCTCGCTACCTTAGCCGAAAGAGCTAAGGCAAACGGCACGAAGTATCTGCTTCTTCCGGGCGACCTGACAAGAAACAGCGAATATTACGCTCATGTCGGACTTGCCGAAATGATGAGAGATTTTGAAGCGGAAACAGGCATTGAGGTCATCGCTGTCAACGGCAACCACGACCTTAACAGTGCAAGAGCGTCGTCATATAAGACGGGCGTTAAAGAGCAAGCAGATTCAACCTCACCGCAGCAGTTCAGAGAGATCTACGCTGATCTCGGTTACGATCTTGCGACAGACGAATACGGTGTTAAATATGTAGACGGCAAGCCTGTTGTCGAAAACAAAGCGAATGCGCTTTCCTACACCGTCGATCTTGACGAAAAGACACAGCTTATCGTTATTGATTCCTGCATCTATCCGTTTGACGAGGTAGGCAAGGCAGAAACAGGCGGCGAGATAAGCGAGGAATGTATGGAGTGGATATGCAAAAAGGCCGACGAGGCTACTGCCGAGGGCAGAACAAACCTCGTTATGGTACACCACAATATCGCTCCCCACATGGAGTGCGAGCCTTCTGTTACATTCGCTTTCTGTGTCAATGATTATCTGGATGTTGCCGAGACCTTTGCGGCTCACAATATCCACTATACCTTCACGGGACACCTTCATCAAGCCGATATCGCCACTGTTATCAACGATGACGGCGAGATCCTCTATGACTGCGAGTCGGGCTCACTGACAAGCTATCCCAATACATACAGAGAAATGAACTACACCGTTTACGAGAACGGTGAGGGCGAAATGGCTTACGAGAATGTAGACTTTGATGCAGCCGCAGCTTATGTCCACAACGGCAAGACCTACGCTCAGGGTGAATTTAAGAAAGAGTCATTCGGACTTTGCTTCGGCGGCGCTTTAGGCAACAAAGACGGTGTAGCAGATGCTGTCGGCTTTGTTAAGGGCTTATATAACGGCTACGCTAAGGGCATATTCGAGGACATCACAGAGGCAGGCGGTCTTCTCGAATACCTCAAGACATTCAATATCGACCTTGAAGCCATAATCAAGGACTTCCTTGAGCCGTATATCGGCGAGGGCTTCTATATCGCCGGCAAGAGCATCGTCTCGGCTGAAAACATCATGTGGTTTATCAATGACCTTTGCGGTCAGATCGAGGAGCTTTATATCAACGATCCCGATAACCTCTGGGCTGAGCTTGAGCCTTGCATCAGAAAGCTTGCCGACACTCAGCTTTCCGAGATACCCTGCACTAAGCTTATTGACGAAATAGGCATAGGCGACCCCAACAAGGGCGGCACACTTGAAGACGCACTCTTCTCGGCTGTATACTATTTCTATACAGGCAACGAGGATATATCCGATGACCTGTTCTTGCAGGACGTTATCGAGCAGTTCAAGAAGGGCGTTACCGAGATAGGTCTCTTTGACGCTGTCATGGACGTTGTATTCAATGACATCGTTGACGGCATCATTCTCAAGAAGCTTGAGATAAGAGTTGACAAGTTCTTCAACGACGATCAGCTCAGCCAAAAGGCAGCAGAGGGTATCAACTATCTTCTCAAATACGTTCTCAGAGGTAACTATTCATACTCTAACCTCGTCAACACGATCTTCGGTCTCGGTATTCTTCCCTATACAAGCTTATACGATATTCTCGATCAGCTTCTCATTCAGGAATATTACACCGAGAGCCAAGATGAATCTATCGGACGCACGTTCGCATACTTCATCAATGACTTTGCGACAGACAGCGATCCCATGCCGCAGGGCGACTACGGCGTTTCATACACATCAAACGACGTTGAAGTTCCCGTCAACACCGCTAACTACAGAAAGCCGACTATGATTTCGGTCACAATGGGCGACGACTCACAGACCTCAGCGTACATAAACTGGTTCTCAAAGAGCACACTTGAAGCAACCGACATCGAGATAAAGAAGGTCGGCACGGACAGCTTCAGCGGCACTATCGAAAAGACAACAGAGCTTGTCGAGCGCTACTATCCGGGCATCGACCTCGGCGCATTCGGCTTGTTCAACTACTACTTCGATATGTATAGACACACCGTCAAGCTGACAAACCTTGAGCCCGGCACAAAGTATGAATACCGTGTCGGTAACGCCGCAAGAGGCTGGTGGAGTGACACAGGCGTTCTCGAAACAGCCAACGGCTCAAACGAGGTCACATTCTTCCACATGGCTGACCCGCAGGCTCAAAGCGCCGAGCAATACACAAGAGGCTGGGCACATACGATAGACAAGGCGTTCGAGCTTTATCCCGACGCTAAGTTCATCGCTTGCACGGGCGACATGGTCGATTACGGCATGAACTCACATATGTGGCAGTGGATGTTCGACACAGCTTCCGACAACCTCCTCAACACATATCTCATGCCGACAACGGGCAATCACGAGGAGAAGGACGACTACTCAACAGTCGGAAACTTCACTCTGCCGAACGTACCCGAACAGGATACAAAGACAGGCGTTTACTATTCATATGATTATAACAACGTTCACTTTGCGGTACTCAATACAAATGATCTCAACGCTGACGAATCGCTCAGTGATAAGCAGGTCGAGTGGTTAAAGAATGACATGAACTCATCCGACGCTCAGTGGAAGATAGTCGTTCTTCATAAGGCTCTTTATTCAAACGGCTCACACTATGATGACGACGACGTTGTTGCCATGAGAGCTCAGCTCGGAACGCTCATGCCCGACCTCGGAATCGACGTTGTTCTTCAGGGCCACGACCACGTATACCTCAGAACGACATCTCTTGACTCAAATCAGGTAGTCGAAGAAAAGGTAACATACCTCAAGAATGACGGTTACACCTACAAGACATATGACGATCCGACAGGCGTTATCTATGAGATAGCCGGTTGCTCAGGCGTTAAGTTCTATCAGACAAAGGACGTCACGGCAACAGACGAGCTCTTCCCGAGAGCCGAAAAGATCGTTGACGCTTACACAAATCTCTTCACCGCATTCCAGATCAAAGACGGCGTTCTCTATTACAACGCTTATCTTGTTGACGGAGACAAGGTCGACTGCATAGACACATTCGCTATCCGCAAGGATGCAACACAGGGCGACGAGCTTGCCAAAGAGGACTGGCCGACAGAGGATCAGCCCACAGACAGCGGCAAGACAGGCTTAGCAAAGCTTCTTGAAATCATCACCACGCTCGTTAAGTTCGCATGGAACTTATATCAGATCTATGTTGTCGGTATTCTTGACAAGGCGGCATAAATCAGCATAACAGAAAATCCCGATGCAGCTGCATCGGGATTTTAGATTCTAGATTCTAGAATCTAAAATCGCATTTCATCAAATTTCAAATATCCCTTGAAACACGGTTGATTTTGTGGCATAATAAAGGGTAGCATAAAAATATCTATGTGTTAAGGGGGTCTTTAAATGGATAAAAACGTCATAAATGAGCTTAAAGGCATTGACGAAAGCAAAAGACTTCAAAATATCGAGAAAGCAAAACAAAGCGGTGCGCTGATCCCGTGTGAGCAAGGTGTCATTATCGGCGACAACGCAAAGCTCGGAAAGGGCGTTCTCGTCTTGACGGGGAGCATTATCCTCGGCAGCACCGAGGTCGGCGAAAACAGCGTCATAGGGCCAAACAGCCTGCTTTATAATATGAAGGTCGGTTGCGGCTCACACTTAAACGCATTTCAAGGCTTTGATGCCGAGGTTAAAAATAACTGCGACATAGGCCCATTTGTCCATGTACGCCCGAACAGTGTCGTAAAGGACAATGTTCATCTCGGAAATTTCGTTGAGGTGAAGAATTCAAATGTCGGCGAACACACGAGCGTGTCACATCTGACATATATCGGCGACAGCGACGTCGGAAAACACGTAAATTTCGGTTGCGGCTGTGTCACGGTCAACTTCAACGGAAAGACAAAGAACAGAACAAAGGTCGGCGATCATTGCTTTATCGGTTGTAACACGAATCTTGTCGCTCCGGTAACTGTCGGAGACTACGGCTACACGGCGGCAGGCTCAACAGTGACAGAAGACGTTCCACCCAACGCCTTGGCGATAGCGAGAGCAAGGCAGACGAATAAAATTAACTGGGTACTTAAAAAGAAACCGTATGGGGAAAATGAATAATGATACTTAAATTTAAGGAAAAGACGGGAGCTTATGAATACTTGATAGTCGGCTTAGGCAATCCCGGAAAAAAATATGAGTTCACACGTCATAACGCAGGCTTTTTGTTTGTCGATATACTCTGCGAAAAGTATAATTTCAAGGCGGACAGACTTAAATTTCACGCATTGACGGGTGAAGCGAGAATAAACGGTCACCGTTGCCTTGTGATGAAGCCGAACACGATGATGAATCTGAGCGGAGAAGCGGTCAAAGAGGCTTGTAATTTCTATAAGATACCGCCGGAAAATATCATCGTTGTCTTTGACGATATCAGCCTTGACGTCGGAAAGCTGAGAATAAGACGTAAAGGCTCTGCCGGCGGCCACAATGGGATAAAGAGCATAATCTCCTGTATAGGCTCTGATAACTTTCCGAGGATAAAGCTCGGAGTCGGAGCGAAGCCCCACCCTGATTACGATTTAGCGGACTGGGTGCTGTCCACGTTCACTAAGGACGAAGCGAAAAAATTAAGAGAAGCTGTCGACGGCGCTTGCGAAGCCGTTCCGCTGATATTGGAGGGCGACTTTGAAAAGGCTATGAGCCGGTTTAATTGAGAGCGGGCGGGGTGCCGGGGCACGGGCGGCAAGCGGAGTTAGCGTGTACCCACGAGCGAAGCGAGTGCGGTGCCGATAAATCCGCCGTTGCACTCGCTCACGGAAGCAACAGCTTAGGAAGCTTTGCGAAACTGAGAGTTTTGGTTTATCTGCAGAGGAAAGGGACTTTAGATGCTAGATGCTAGACACTAGACTCTAGACGTGCGGATATTTAGCTTTAATTAAAACAGAGACCCTCGTCGCCCCTTTAGGGGAGGTGGCAAAATCCAAAGGATTTTGTCGGAGGGGCTATCTAGCGTCTAGCGTCTAACATCTAGTATCTAAAACGTCAGAGGAGTTATTCTTCAGTTAATAGATAATAGTGAATAGTGAAGAAGTTTGCCGCTGACCGACCAAGTCGCAGAAACCGAAAGTCCGCACGTCTAATATCTACCGTCTAGCATCTAGCATCTAAATTGACAGAGGGGTTGTCTAGCATCTAGAATCTAGTATCTAGTGTCTAAATCGGCAGAGGGGAAATTCTTCAGTTAATAGTTAATAATGAA
>CAYZOU010000041.1:0-9623 GCA_964480405.1 uncultured Faecalibacterium sp.
ACTTTTATTTTTTTGTAGGCTCTATTTGGTTACCCCAACATTTATTATAGAGCCTATTTTCTATGTATGCAATAAACATTCAAATTCTCGCTTTGCGAGAGTGATTTTCGGTATTGACCCTTGCTTCAAAGAAAAACTGACTGTCGGTCGCAAAGCTTGTTAAAGCAGTGTCCGAAGCGTACAAAAAATAAAACAAGTCAATCAGTGCAGCCAAAAAAGCCGCACTGATTTTTTAGTTTTCGATAAACGGAACGCCGAAATATTCGGCTATCGACCTCGCTATCTCACGGGCAATACTTTGAGTGTTGCGTTTTATCCATGTTGCGTCCTCGGGATTGTCGTGATATGCCGTCTCGATAAGAACGGCGGGCGCATTGGTTTTGATGACCTCGCCAAGATAGTCTGTCGGCAAAATATTCACCCTCGACGGCTCGGGATAGATGTTTTCAAAATTATTTTGAAGTATCTCGGCAAACCGCCTGCTGTTTACGCCGTTTGGAGAGTAATAGATATCAGTTCCCTGCAATTGACCGGCAAGGCTCGGCGGAGATGAATTTGAGTGGATGGCAATATGAAGGTCGACTCCGGCATCGTTGCTCGCTTGAATAGAGCTTCTCGCTGTCATATCCGGCGTGTTTCTGACAAAATCTATATTGCTCGCTGTCAGATAAGGCTCGATCTCGTCAGCTATAATATTCATCCATTCTTCCTCTGTGCCGCCGTTGATGAATTGGTTAAATTCTTGTGTTGACGGGCTTAGATAAACAAGAGGCATAGTCGTTACCTGCGATTGATATTGCGTGTCTGACAGCCGGAGTCCGTGCAGTTATCATATGACGGATTGAAAGCGTAGAAATTCTTGTCGTTGAGCTTATCCGTTGCGATTCTTAAGCCTTCGCCGAAGCGCTGATAATGAACGATCTCACGTTCACGAAGGAACTTGATAGGCTCTCTGATGTCGGGATCATCAACGAGTCTTAATATATTGTCATATGTGCTTCTGGCTTTCTGTTCGGCAGCCATATTTTCATGAAGATCTGTTAATACATCGCCCTTTGACTGAAGATAAGCCGCAGTGAACGGAACGCCTGCCGCAGAGCATGGGTATACACCCGTGGTATGATCGACAAAATAAGCGTCAAAGCCTTGAGCTTTTATCTCCTCGGGGGAAAGGTTACGTGTCAGCTGATAGACGATAGCTCCGATCATTTCCAAATGACCGAGCTCCTCGGTGCCCACATCTGTCAGCAAGCCGATAAGCTCACCCCACGGCATAGAAAATCTTTGCGATAAATAGCGAAGTGATGCTCCGAGCTCTCCGTCAGGGCCGCCGTATTGCGTAATAATTATCTTAGCCGCTCTTGCATCGGGGTTCTTGATGTTTACGGGAAACTGTAATTTCTTCTCATATTGCCACATTATCTGTTACCTCCGCATCTCTGCCACGGCCATGGCGATTTAGTCCAGTTCTCACCGAAGCCGCTTTCGGGAGTCAGCGGTCCGTTCATTCTTTCATATTCTTTAGTCAGTCTGTTGACTGTGTTTGCGTATTCTTTCCAAAGCTCGATCATTGAGCAATCATTTGGATGCGTGTCAAGATAAAGATGAAGTTCCCACATCGCAAATTTTGCCGCCGAGAGCTGACACATTAAGCTGTTCTTATTCATTGCCTGCACTCCGTAAAGGGCTTATCAAGCTCGGGAAAAAGTGTCCCTTGACAAAAAGCCGTCATCTCATCATAAACCTCAGGACTTTGCTGGAACGGAACATAAGCCATTGCGATAGGTGTCACATCGGGAAACGGTGACGGCACAAAGCAGTTATCTGTCCGAGAAGCGCTCTGTGAGCCGCAATATGCTCTGTTTCTGTCCTGCGTAAGTCCGTGATCGTATCTGTATTGCATATTTTCTCTGCTGTTATACAAAATCGTCACTCCTTATTCCGACCCATATTTTTTTCGGGCCGTTTCCTTACAGCTTATGTATTACCGAGTCGGTGCGTTACAGAAAACTTTAACATTGCCAAATGCTTTTTGCGGTACGGGTGAGTATGAGCTTTGCGTGAATTAAATACTCAAATTTTAATTTTTGTTTATTATTTCGTGTTTTATATTTTTATAAAATTCATAAGCGCAGCATTTGCTTCTCACATTTTTAGGTTTAAATATAAAGTGAAGCTTAAAGCTCAAATAATGAAAGCGAGGTCAAAAAATGAACACTCAAAAATGCTTCAAGAAAGCACTCTCGATCATTCTCAGCTTGGCACTTGTTTTAACGGCAGTACCGTTCGCTTTTGCCGCTGAGTATGACAAGACGGGAGCAACCAAGTTGACCTTTTCAAACGACGGGATCACAGCTGAAAAGGGAAGCTATTCGGGCTACAAAATTGAGGGCACGGCTCTTTCTATCAAGGATTCGGGAACTTATATTCTGTCCGGTGAATGTGACGACGGCTCGGTAACTGTCAAAAAAGGAGTTAAGGGCGTAACACTTGTGCTTAACGGCTTAACGCTCACAAGCTCCGACACCGCACCGCTTACCTGCAACAAAAGCTCGGAAGCTACGATCATCGCCGAAAACGGCACGGTGAACACACTCACCGATGCCGCATACAACAACGATGACAAATATCCGGAAAACGAAAACGCCGAGAACGCCGTTATAAAATGCAAAGACGGCTCAAACGTAACTCTTTGCGGAACAGGCACACTGAATGTCGTATCAAACGGCAAGAACGGTATCAAGTCGGGAGCAACGACTGAAGACGAGGGCGAAGCGAGCCTTACGATAAAGGACATCACGCTCAACATTACCACCACGGTAAATGACGGTATCAACGCCGAACAGCTTCTCAATGTAGAAAGCGGCAATATAACTGTCAGTGCGGAAGATGACGGCTTACACTGCGACCGCATTTTTAATATCGGCAAAGAGGGAACAGACGGCCCTGTTATCAGAATCACAAAGTCATACGAGGGCATTGAAGGAGCAGAGATCACAGTGTACTCGGGCGACATAGAGGTCCATTCATCCGATGACGGTGTCAACGCCGCTAACTCCGATTTAAACGATTATGATTTCACTATGACATTCTCAGGCGGAAAGACAGTCGTATACGCCGAGACCGGTGACGGACTCGATTCCAACGGAACGATAACAGTTACGGGCGGAACGTTGATTGTCTGGACACAGAACAAAGCCGACAATTCGGCGCTTGATTCCGATAAGGGCATATATATAAGCGGCGGCACTGTTCTTGCGGCAGGCGGTAGCGGCGGAACGGGCATGAAGCTCAGCGCAACTCAGCCCTGTCTCGTATTCGGTGCAACTCGAATGGGCATTTCCGGCTTTATCGGTAACAGACCTAACGGCAAGCCAAATGAAGAGCCGAATGACAAGCCAAGCGATATACCGAACGGAGATCCGAGTGACAAGCCGAGTGATATACCGAACGGCGATCCGAGCGACAAACCGAGTGATATGCCGAACGATAAACCTAACGGTAAGCCCGATGAACAGAGAAGCTTGTTTGGCGGCGATAACCTCGGAATAAAAGCAGGGGAGACGATGACCTTAAAGGACTCAGCCGGTAATGTTCTTCTTGAAATCGAAGCACCTTACGAGATAAACAGCGTTGTATATTCATCATCTGAGCTTACTGCGGGTGACACATATTCAGTCTGTGTCGGCGCACAGGAAAAAGCCTCCTCAACAGCAAGCACAGGCGATAACATCGGAAGTAATTCAAACTGCAAGTGCTTATGCCATAGGAGCGGATTTTTCGGATTCATATGGAAACTTGCTATCGGTGTTTGTAAGCTCTTCGGCTTCAATAAAACCTGCCGCTGCGGCGCAGCTCACTATTGATAATTCTATATTTCGGACACGGTAAAACAGCACGGACAGATCAGATTCTGTCCGTGCTGCTGTTTGTTATTCGTTTTCACTTTCAAGCTTAATTTGCATTTCTTCCCATTCGCACATAAGCTTGTTTTGCTTATTATGAAGCTCATCAAGCGTCGTCGTTATCTCGGCTATCTTTTCATAGTCGGTCATATTTTCGGGCTTTTCGAGTTCTTTTTCAGTCAGCGCTATTTCTTCATCGAGTGAATTTATCTCATTTTCACATCTTGCTATAGCGCTTTTAAGCTTTCTCAGCTCGCTTTCTCTTTGCTTTCTGAGCTTATAATCGTTGACCTTCGGCTTTTCGGCTTTTTCTTTCACTTCCTGCTTTTCAACGAAATGCTCAAGATAATAGTCATAGTTACCGTTAAACGTCTTGATTCCGCAGTCGGTCATTCTGAATATTCTCGTTGCAAGCTTGTTTATGAGATATCTGTCATGCGACACGACAAGCATTGTTCCGTCATAGCCCAACAGCGCATTTTCGAGTGCTTCCCTTGACTTTATATCGAGATGATTCGTCGGCTCGTCAAGCAAGAGCAGATTTGCTCCCGACAGCATCAGCTTTAACAGCGCTACCCGTGCTTTTTCGCCACCGCTTAGCGTTGAAACAAGCTTGAAGACGTCATCGCCCTTGAAGAGAAACGCTCCGAGTGCGGCTCTGACCTTGCTTTCGGTCATTGATAAATAGCTGTCCCACACCTCGTCTAAGACGGTTTTGCTCTCATTCAGCTGAGAGAGTGTCTGATCGAAATATCCGACCTTGACATTTGCTCCGAACTTAAATTCGCCGCTGTCTTGTCTGAGTTGACCGGTGAGTATCTTCAGTACCGTTGTCTTTCCGCAGCCGTTGTCGCCCAAAAGAAATACCCGTTCGTTTCGCTTGATGAGAAAGTCAACGTCACTGAAAAGCCGCTTATTATCAAATTTTTTGCTGAGTTCCGATACCGCCAAGACTTCGTTTCCGCTGACCGCATCGGCTGTGAATTTGAAATTGAGGCTCTCAAGCTCTTTTTCGGGTTCTTCAAGTCCGTCTAAAAGCCTGTCGATCGACTTTTGCTTGTGAGCTATCGTTATGTAGTTTCGCTCCTGTCCGAAATGCTTTTGTTGAGCGATGATGCCCTCGATTCGATGAAGCTCTTTCATCGCTTGCTCATAGGTACGCTCGACATTCATCTGTCTTTCGGCTTTTAGCTCCATAAAACGTGTGTAGCTTCCTTTAGTTACCGTCAAGCGATTTCGTTCCATTTCCATGGTCTTGTTCGTGACCTTGTCGAGAAAATATCTGTCGTGAGATATGACGATGACGCTTCCGTCAAAATCCGCTATCCAGTTTTCGAGCCACTCAACGCTCTTTATGTCAAGGTGATTTGTCGGCTCGTCAAGCAGGAGTAAATTCGCTCCGCTCAAAAGAAGCTTTCCCAAGCTGAGCTTTGATCTTTGTCCGCCGCTTAAAAGCGAAACGGGCATATCAAAGTCGCTTTCCTTGAAGCCTAAGCCGATGAGAGTTGCCCTCAGCCTGCTTTTATAAGTCAAGCCGCCGTTTGATTGAAACTCCTCCTGCAAGCTTAATTGCCGCTCTATCAAGCCGTCGATATCTCCTTCGTCTCTATCTATTGACTTTGTCGTACACTCGATTTGTTCTTCGAGTAAGGCTAAATGTGAAAATACGGTCGCTATCTCGTCATAGACCGAACGCTCCGAGTTGTGACAGGCGTGTTGCTCCATATATCCGACAACGGTGTTTTTGCCGATAATGAGAGTTCCCTCGGTCGGCTCATATTCCTTTGTTATCACCTTGAAAAGCGTTGTCTTGCCTGCGCCGTTGACACCTATAAGTCCGATCTTGTCTTTCTCGTACACATCAAAGGTGACGTTTTGAAAGACAGTGTTCTGACCGAATTCCATTTTTAAATTTTGTGCGCTTAAAACAGACATGATATTACCTCTTAATTGAAATCCATATTATTTTACAATAAAAACCGAGATTTGGCAAGAGCAATATATTTTGACAGGAAAATTCGGCAATTTCTTGGATAAATGTCATAAATTCTATTGACTTAGCAACCACTAAGGGATATAATCTAATCAAACGATTGATTATTAACAGAATATAAATTTTTTTAGGAGAGATTTAATGAGAGTACGCAACGAGGAACAGTTCTTACAGAAGAAAAGAGCTTTAATGGAAAAATGCTTCGACTGCTTCGCCGAAAACGGTCTTGGCAGTGTCGGCATTAGGGCGCTCGGTGAATATTGCGGCTGCAATCCTGCGGCACTGTATACCTATTTCGAGGATCTTGACGATCTTATCATACAATCCACTGAATACTGTATGTCTAAGGTTGAGAACGATTTCATGGCGGTAGCGCCGGAAAGTGAAGCGGAGCTTGAGAAATTCATTGATGAAATTCCATATTGGACAGCCGAAAAACACGGTAAAAAATACAGACTGATGTATCAGGTATACACTCATCCGAAATATATCGAAAACGGCAAGAAATTTTTCGAAGGTGTTAACAAAAGATATACCGAATACGCAAAGCTTCTTGAAAGCAAGATCGGTATACCTTATGAAATAACAACGCCGTTGATCTTTATTCTTATCAGAGCGTGTGTTCACTTCGCTTTGTTTGAAGATGAGTTTTATCTCAAAACACAGATCGGTATTTTAAAAGAGGGTATTAAGCTTTTCTATATAAAATTTAAAGGCGCTGACAGCGTCAATGAAAGTGAGGCAAATTAAAATGAAGAAAGCAATCAGTATCTTATTGACCTTATGTATGCTCATGGCGTTAGTCCCGACCGCATTTGCGGCAAGCACTCCGCCCGACTTCTCCGACGGCTGGACAGCTCTGACGAGCGCAGACGGCGGACAGATACTCAACGGCGGAAACTATTATTTAGATGACGATGTAACGATAGAACTCGGAATCGATTTCATAGGCACAGTTGTCCTCGATCTCAACGGCCATGTCTTGAATCTCGACAAAACGCGTTATAGTGGAACTGACGACCTTCCTGTTATCAATGTTTACAACACGGATGAAACTTCAACAGATTTCACGCTTCAAGACAGCAATCCCACAGCAAAGCACTATTTTTCAAAGCAGGCAGACGGACTTTGGAAATGGGAACCGACTGTTACCGAAGCGACAGAGGGTTATGAGCTTGTTGAAGGCGGTGTTATCACCGGCGGAGATACAACGTATGGCGGCGGTGTTATTTTATGTGAGCTTTTCAGAAAAAATTCTTTTGTTGCCAATCTGAACGGCGGCAACATCGTCGGCTGCAAAGCAGAATATGGTGGCGGAATCTATAGCAGTACTCATTATACCGCTTCTGCCTTGAACGGTGTCAATATCATTGGCTGCGTTGCAGAATATCTTGGCGGTGGAATCTGCAACTTTCAAAATAGCAGGGTCATATTAAACGGTGGCAAAATCATCGGTTGCAGAGCAAAAGCCGGTGGTGGAATTTATAATTGTTACAATCTGACTATCAACGATGTCAGCATTGAAGATTGTGTTGCAAATATATACGGTGGCGGCATCTTTTCCGGCGGCGATAGCAGCTCTTTTACTATGAACAACGGAAAGATCGAAAATTGCGTAGTAACTGAATACGGCGGCGGTGCTTGCAATCAAGCCGGCAGCTTCAAAATGACAGGTGGATCAATTAAAAATTGCACCGCAACGAATAATTCTAATTCAAATGCCTACAGTAGTTTAAGCAATGGTATATTTTATGCCGACGGCGGTGTGATCGACGGCACAGCATACTTTGGCACCCGTTGTAACATTAAACGCAGCGATGATGCCAAGGGAACAACAGTTTTCAACGAAAAAGTGACATATGGTGGCAACGTATATACCGGTATTTTCTACGGCGATTTATATAGTGAGAGCACGAAGTATAGCGTAATCATCGGCAACACCTACACTGTCGATTTCTTCGAGAACGACACAGACACAGAGCCTTTTGCGGCAGCATTTATAGTCGGTGACGGAACAAAGCTCGTTCCTCCGACAGCGCCCACAAAGACGGGCTACACTTTCGATGCGTGGTACACCGAGGGTGGCGATGAATACAAATTCGACAGCGCTGTTGCGAGTGACTTCTCGCTTTACGCCGAATATACTCACACAGATCACGCCGACACAGACGGTGACGGACTGTGCGACGCCTGCGGTGAGGCAGTACCGACCACAGTGCCGACCGAGCCCACAGAGCCGACAACACCGACAGTTGAAAAGACACTCGAAGATTACATAATTAATGTAGTTTATGAGGCACTTATGGCTCTTGTTAGAATAATCATAAACGCAGTTAAAAGCTATATCTAAGTTGTGAATCAAGTACAGGCGGACAGTTCGCACACGTTCGCCTGTACAAAAAATAAAATAACGATTTGAAAGTGAGGCAATTATTTATGAAGAAAGCATTAAGTATAATTTTAACGCTGTGTATGCTCATGGCGTTAGTCCCGACAGCATTTGCGGCAAGCACTCCGCCCGACTTCTCCGACGGCTGGACAGCTCTGACGAACGCAGACGGCGGAAAGACATTCGATGGCGGAAACTACTATTTAAGCGAAGATATCACGATTGATGCACCTCTTTACTTTTATGGCAATGTTGTCCTTGACCTCAACGGTCATGTCATAAAGTTCAACAGTCGTTTTTACGGCGGCTCGGCAGAAGGAACTATTATATACCTTTCCAACATAAAACTAACAGGTGAAGTATGCGCAATAAACTTCACCCTTCAAGACAGCAATCCCACCGCAAAGCACTATTTCTCAAAGCAGACAAACGGAACTTGGAAATGGGAGCCGACTGTTACCGAAGCGACCGAGGGCTATGAGCTTGTCGAAGGTGGCGTTATCACCGGCGGTTATTTCAATAAAGGCGGCGGTATACATGCATTTCATAATGAGTTGTCGGTTGCTCTTGATATCAATATAAACGGTGGAAACATCGTCGGTTGCATAGCAGTAAATGGCGGCGGCGGAATCTATAGCGCGCGGAGTAATGTCAATATGAATGGCGGCAATATCATCGGCTGTGCATCCGGAAACTACGGCGGCGGAATCCAAAGTTCCGGCAATTTCACCATGGACGGCGGTAGCATAAAAGACTGCGATGCGTCAAACGGTGGCGGCGTTTACTTTGCCGGTTTCGATAAAACTTTCACTATGAACGGCGGAATAATTGAAAATTGTGTAGGAACATCCGTATCCGGCGGTGTTTTGAATTACGGTTCTGTGTTCAAAATGACAGGCGGCATAATTAAAAATTGCAAATCAACGGATACGCCTAGTTCAAATGCTTATTGTTCTACAGAAGTTGGCGAAACGTATGCCGACGGCGGTGTGATCGACGGCGCAGCAAACTTTGGCAGCTGGTGTGACATTATACGCAGTGATGATGCCAAGGGAACAACAGTTTTCAACGGAAAAGTGACATATAGAGGCAATGTGCATGCCGGTATTTTCTACGGCGGTTTAGATTATATCGACTCAAAGTTTGGCGGGGACGTCGGCAACACCTACACTGTCAAATTCTTCGAGAACGACACAGACACTGAGCCGTTTGCGACAGCACTTGTTGTCGGTGACGGAACAAAGCTCGTTCCTCCGACAGCGCCCACAAAGACAGGCTACGCTTTCGATGCGTGGTACACCGAGGGTGGCGATGAATACAAATTCGACAGCGCTGT
>CAYZOU010000042.1:0-9448 GCA_964480405.1 uncultured Faecalibacterium sp.
TTTCGCCAATGCTGTGTCGGAAATCCTCGCAATGCGTCAGCATTGCTTGCGGTTTCCTCCTTGCCTTGACTAAAATCTATCCTTGAAAAACTGCCTCGCACCCAAAACACAACAGATTGCGTGCAATCGGATATTTCTTTGCCGCAGGAATACTGACGTATTTCAAGGCAAAAAATGTTCGAGTGTGCGTGATATGTTGCGTTTTGGGCGTATCGTGTTCGACTCCCGTCAGCTTAACCGCAGTTTGCATATTATTCGACAAATTTCCGACATCATCTTTGTGCAAAAAAACGGTTGACTTTATCACCTAAAAGTGCTAAAGTATATTCATTCAAGGCAATGACGAAAACAAGTAAGTCTTATGCGGATTCTCAGAGAGCTGTCGGGCGGTGCGAGACAGTGATGAGGCTTTGACCGAATACCTTTCCGAGCCGCTTCCCGAACGTGCTTTCGCATCAGTAGGCGGAGACGGGTGCGCCCGATAAAGCGCAAGGGGCATTATCTGTGCCCTGATGAGGCCGTGAAGCGTTCGTCTGTCGGCGTATGCGAAACGGTGAACAGAGGTGGTACCGCGAAATAGCTTTCGCCCTCTGCACGTAGCTGTGCAGAGGGCGTTTTAATTTTACTCTGCGAAATCAACTGTCACACAGAAAGGAATTTATTATGGTAATCACAGATTTTTTGGAGCGTAATTCGAGACTATACGGAGCGGACACGGCTTTGGTCGAGGTCAACCCGTCGGAGGAGAGAGACAACGCTGTCACATGGCGAGAGGCAAGTCTCATCGCCGAGGCACAGCCCGATGCGCCCTATCGCAGAGAGCTCTCATGGAGAGACTTTGACCGCAGAGCCAACCGCTTCGCCAATTTTCTCTTGAGCCGAGGAACGAAAAGAGGGACAAAGGTCGGAATTTTGCTTATGAACTGTCTTGAATGGTTGCCGATCTATTTCGGAATTTTAAAGGCCGGCTGTATCGCCGTTCCTCTGAATTTCAGATTTTCCTCCGATGAGATAAAATATTGCTTAGACCTTGCCGACGTTGAGATACTCGTTTTCGGCCCTGAGTTTGTCACGAGAATAGATCCCATTGAGAGTGAGCTTTCAAACGTCAAGACTCGTCTTTTCGTCGGCCGTGATGTTCCTAAGTACGCTGAGGACTGCATAAGACTTGTAAACTTCTGCTCGTCAACTAATCCGCCGATAGCTTTAAGCGAGGACGACGATGCGGCTATCTACTTCTCATCGGGAACAACAGGTTTCCCGAAAGCTATCCTCCACAGTCATAAGGCGCTTTGCTGTTCGGCGCTGACCGAGCAAAAGCATCACAGCCAGCAGAAAGACGACGTGTTCCTCTGCATACCGCCCCTTTATCACACAGGCGCTAAAATGCATTGGTTCGGCTCACTCGCTTCGGGCAGTAAGGCTGTTCTGTTAAGAGGCGTTAAGCCGGAGTGGATACTCAGAACGGTTACGGAAGAAAAATGCACGATAGTCTGGCTGTTAGTGCCGTGGGCGCAGGACATTCTCGACGCTATCGAATCGGGAAAGATAGAGCTTGACCACTATCTTCTCGAGCAGTGGCGTTTGATGCATATCGGAGCCCAGCCCGTACCTCAAAGTCTTATTCTCCGCTGGAAGAAATATTTCCCGAAGCATGAATATGACACGAATTACGGCTTGAGCGAATCTATCGGCCCCGGCTGTGTTCATCTCGGTGTCGAAAACACAAACAAGATCGGTGCTATAGGCAAGGCAGGCTATCTTTGGGAGACAAAGATAGTCGACGGAAGCTTCAACGAGGTTGAAAAGGGAAGCGTCGGCGAGCTTGCCGTTAAAGGCCCGGGAGTAATGCGCTGTTATTATAAGAATCCCGAAGCCACGGCGGAGGTGCTTCACGGCGAATGGTTGTTGACGGGCGACATGGCTAAGACCGACGAGGACGGATTTATCTATCTCGTCGATCGCAAAAAGGATGTTGTTATCTCCGGCGGCGAAAATCTTTATCCCGTTCAGATCGAGGACTTCCTTCGCCGCTTTGACAAGATCAAAGACGTTGCCGTTATAGGCTTACCCGATGCAAGACTCGGTGAAATAGCGGCGGCTATAATCGAAATAAAAGAAGGAGTTACCTGCTCGGAGGACGAAGTCAACGAGTTCTGCAAGGAGCTTCCGAGATACAAGCGTCCGAGAAAGGTTATATTCGACAAAGTTCCACGAAATGCGACAGGCAAAATCGAAAAGCCCGCACTCCGTGAGAAATACAGAGCAAGCAAGTTAGTCGAAGAACAGACAGCAGGGTAATTCTTTAGTTAATAGTTAAGAGTGAATAGCGAATAAGTACCCCTCAGTCGAGGCTACGCCTCGCCATCTCCCCTACAGGGGAGGCAAGAAGCTCGCCCTTAGCTCTGATTAAAATAGAGACCTTGTCTCCCCTGAAAGGGGAGATGTCCATTAGCCGCAAGCGGCTAATGGACAGAGGGGTCGTCTAGCATCTACTGTATAGTATCTAACATCTAAATTGGCAGAGGGGTTATCTAGCATCTACTGTCTAGTATCTAGCATCTAAATTGGCAGAGGGGTTGTCTAACATCTAACATCTAACATCTAATATCTAAAATCCAAATAGGGAGTGTTTATCATGCAAGATCTTATTATCAAACTTTCAATGCTTTTTGTTTTCTTCGCCGTTATGGTCGGCATCGGCATTTACTGCCGTCGCCATGCCACTGATGTCAACGGCTTCGTTCTCGGCGGCAGAAGCATCGGCCCGTGGCTGACCGCTTTCGCATACGGCACATCATATTTTTCGGCTGTCGTTTTCGTCGGATATGCAGGTCAGTTCGGCTGGAAATACGGAATTGCCGCAACATGGGTCGGTATCGGCAATGCGCTTTTGGGCTCGCTTCTCGCTTGGGTCGTTCTCGGAAAAAGAACGAGAATCATGACTCAGCATTTGGACAGCGCAACGATGCCCGAATTTTTCGGAAAGCGCTTTTCATCAAGAGGCTTAAAGCTCGGCGCATCGGTCATCGTTTTCATTTTCCTCATTCCTTACACAGCCTCATTATATAACGGACTTTCACGTCTTTTCGCCATGGCGTTCAACATTGACTATGCGGTATGCGTTATAGTTATGGCGGCACTTACCGGTGTATATGTTATAGCGGGCGGATACATGGCAACGGCTATAAACGACTTCATTCAAGGAATCATCATGATCGGCGGAATCATCGCCGTTATCGTCGCAGTGTTGAAAGGTCAAGGCGGTTTCTCGGCGGCAATAGAAGCCTTGGCGAACGTAAGCGACGCAAGCGTTTCATCGGCTCCGGGCGTATTCACATCGTTCTTCGGCCCCGATCCCGTCGGACTTTTGGGCGTTATCATTCTCACCT
This sequence comes from uncultured Faecalibacterium sp., assembly GCA_964480405.1. Taxonomy (GTDB): domain Bacteria; phylum Bacillota; class Clostridia; order Oscillospirales; family Acutalibacteraceae; genus UBA6857. The sequence goes on from CAYZOU010000042.1 coordinate 3,393, forward strand.
CTTTAGGTACGTGGGGACTTCCGCAGATGGTTCAGAAGTTCTACGCCATAAAGAATGAGCAAGCCATAGGCAAGGGCGCTATCATTTCGACAATTTTCGCCGCTATCGTCGCAGGCGGCTGTTACTTCCTCGGCGGCTTCGGCAGACTCTTTTCGGATAGAGTCGATATCGCCGCCGACGGCTACGACTCGATAATTCCGGCTATGCTCGGCGATCTTTCACCGATACTCATTGCGATCGTTGTTATATTGGTACTCTCGGCGTCAATGTCAACTCTTTCTTCTCTTGTATTAACTTCAAGCTCGACCTTGACACTTGACTTCATAAAGGATATAATCTTACCTGATATGGACGAGAAAAAGCAGCTTCGTTTCATGAGAGCGCTTATAGTCGTATTTATAGCTATCTCGGTCGTTATCGCTATCGTTCAGTATAACTCGGGAGTCGCCTTTATCGCTCAGCTTATGGGCGTTTCATGGGGTGCGCTCGCAGGTGCTTTCCTCGCACCGTTCCTTCTGAGCCTTTACTGGAAGAAAACGACAAAGGTAGCCTGTGCGGTCAACTTCATTTTTTCAGCCGTTGTGATGCTCGCTAACATCTTCTTCAAGGCGAAGTTCCCCGCTATTCTTCAGTCTCCCATAAATGCCGGTGCATTTTGTATGCTCGCAGGATTTATCATCGTGCCGTTGATAAGTCTTATAACAAAAGCGCCGAAGTCCGAGCAGGTCGAGAAGTGCTTCTCGTGCTTTGCTAAAATTAAGGAAGACGATAACAAGGACTTAGTCGAAAAGACGGAAGCTTAATTTCTCACCCATAGCGTTTTATACACAGCCAAGCTGTCTTTAAAACGCTGTGGGAAAACTCATATCAAAGCAAAATCAAGGAGGTATCAGAAAATGAAAACACTGATGCTCGGCAATGTTGCAGTCGCAAGAGGACTGTATGAAGCCGGATGTGACTTCGTTTCAAGCTATCCGGGTACACCCAGTACCGAGATAACCGAAGCCGCCGCAAAGTATAAGGAGATCTACGCTGAATGGGCGCCTAACGAAAAGGTCGCCATGGAAGCGGCGTTCGGTGCAAGCCTATCGGGACACAGAAGCTTTTGTGCGATGAAGCACGTCGGTCTGAATGTTGCCGCTGACCCGTTATTCACGGCGTCATACACAGGTGTCAACGGCGGAATGCTTATCGCCGTCGCAGACGACCCCGGTATGCACTCATCTCAAAACGAACAGGATTCAAGACACTACGCCATAGCTGCCAAGCTACCCATGCTTGAGCCGTCGGATGCCGAGGAAGCGTTGCGATTTACTAAGCTCGGTTTCGAGCTTTCCGAAAAATTTGATACTCCCGTTATAATTAAAATGTGTACGAGAATAGCCCACTCTCAAAGCGTTGTCGAAACCTCCGACAGACAGGAGAACTCTCCCGTACCTTATGAAAAAAATATCGGCAAATATGTTATGATGCCCGCTTGCGCAAAGGTTCGCCATCCGATAGTTGAGGAGAGGCTTCGCTCGCTCGCCGCTTGGGCTGAGGAATCGGACATCAACCGCATTGAAAACGGCGAGGATAACTCGGTCGGCTTCATCACCTCATCGACCTGCTATCAATATGTCAAAGAGGTATGCGGCGACAAACACCCCGTCTTAAAGCTCGGCATGGTCAATCCCCTGCCGACAGAAAAAATAAAGGCTTTCGCTTCGTCGGTCGAAAAACTCGTTGTTGTCGAGGAGCTTGACGGAGTGATCGAAAGCCACTGCCACTCAATAGGACTCGATGTCACAGGCAAGGAGCTTTTCGGTTGCATCGGCGAATTCAGCCGAAACTATATCGCCGAAAAACTCGGATTTGAGGTACACAAGGGTGAGAGCTTAGACGAAAACCTTCCTCAAAGACCGCCCGTCATGTGCGCCGGCTGTCCTCACAGAGGCTTATTCTATACTCTCAAGAAAAAGAATTTGACAGTCATGGGCGATATCGGCTGTTACACTCTCGGCGCTGCCGCACCGCTCGGTGCGATAGACTCGACCGTATGCATGGGCGCTTCGGTCTCGGGACTTCACGGCTTCAATAAAGCTTCCGGCAAGGAGCAGTCAAAGCATACAGTAGCGGTCATAGGCGACTCAACGTTTATGCATTCCGGCATAACGGGTCTTGTGAACATAGCCTACAACGAATCAAATTCAACCGTAATTATATTGGATAACTCTATCACGGGCATGACAGGTCATCAGCAGAATCCGACAACGGGCTTCAATCTCAAGGGCGAGGCTGCGACAAAGATAGACCTTGAAGCGCTGTGTAAGGCTGTCGGCATAAACAGCGTCAGAGTTGTCGATCCTTATGATCTGTCGGAATGTGACAGGGTCATAGGTGAGGAGCTTGAAAAAGATGAGCCGTCGGTCGTTATATCAAGACGTCCGTGCGCACTGCTCAAATATGTCAAGCACCCCGGCCCGATCTCATGCGACAGCGACAAGTGCGTCGGCTGTAAGGCTTGCATGAAGATAGGCTGTCCTGCGATAAGCGTCAGAGACGGCAAGGCCATGATCGACGGCACACTTTGCGTCGGCTGCGGAGTTTGCGCTCAGCTTTGCCGCAAGAACGCACTCGGCTGAGACAGGAGGGCTTTATTATGGAAACTAAAAATATAATGATAGTCGGTGTCGGCGGTCAGGGAACGCTTCTTGCAAGCAAGCTTTTAGGCAGGATACTTCTCGACAAGGGCTACGACGTAAAGGTCAGCGAGGTTCACGGAATGAGCCAGAGAGGCGGAAGCGTCGTGACATATGTACGCTACGGTGACAAGGTATATTCACCTATAGTTGACGAGGGCGAGGCTGATATAGTTTTATCGTTTGAGCTTTTGGAAGCCGCCCGTTGGGCAGGACATCTTAAAAAAGGCGGCGTTCTTCTGACGAACACTCAGAAGATGAACCCCATGCCCGTTATCACGGGTGCGGCGGAATATCCGTCAGAGCTTGAAGACAAGCTTTCAAAGCTTGACATAAAGCTTGACACGATGAACGCACTTGAGCTTGCGGAAAAGGCAGGATCGGCGAAAACGGTAAACGTGGTGCTCTTAGGCAGACTGAGCAGATACTTTGACTTTGACAAAGAAGCATGGCTTGATGCCATCGAAAAGAGCGTACCGGAAAAGTTTACAGAAATGAACAAGAGAGCATTTGAATTAGGTGCTGAATTATAAAGATCGGAAGTTAGGTTGCAGGGCATTATTGACAAAAAAATAAAGCTGTAATTTTCACCTTGCTTTGTGAAGCAAATTGAAAATTACAACATCTAATGCCTGCTTCCTACACTCTAATATCTCATTTGACAAAACTCGACAAGAAGTATATAATACTTACACAGTCGATAGGTGCTTTGGCGGTTAGTGTTTATCACGTCCGAAAGGAGGTGATACGCATGATTTTAACTCTTACATTTTATATCCGTAAACATACATTTACGATACAAATTAAGATTAAAAGTAACAACCGCCACTCGGCAAAGTGACGGTTGTTTTAAATAAAAAATAACCAAAACGCTAACCGCTTTTAACGGTTACCTTTCGACTGTATTATATAACACTTCCCCCGTTTTGTCAATGGCAATACGGGTATTTATTTTGCCCGAATGTAAATCTCATTTGACAAAACTCGACAAGAAGTATATAATACTTACACAGTCGATAGGTGCTTTGGCGGTTAGTGTATTTCCTCCTAAGGAGGTGATACATATGATTTTTACCTTTACATTTCATATTGGAAAGTACACTTTCACAATACAGTTTAGAGTAAAAAGTAACAACCGCCACTCTGGCAAGTGACGGTTGTTTAGTAAAATCTAAAAATCGTTAGCGCTAACCGCTTTAACGGTCACCCTTCGACTGTATTATATAACACTTCCCCCCGTTTTGTCAATGGCAATACGGGTATTTTATTTAGAACATAGCATTTAACAATTTTTGAAATTCGGATCAAGGAGCAACAATGGAACAGAAATATTATCAAAAAGAGATCGAATGTGCATCTCAAGAACAAATAAAGGCTTGGCAGGACGAGCGTCTTGTTAAGCAGGTTCGCCACGTTTGGGACAACGTTCCCTATTACAGAGCGAAAATGGAAGAAAAGGGTGTCACGCCCGACGATATCAAAAGCAGAGACGACCTTTATAAGCTTCCGTTTCTGACAAAGTCGGATCTTCGTGACGCATACCCCTACGGACTTTTGGCGACACCGCTCAAGGATTGCGTGAGGATTCACTCAACCTCCGGCACGACCGGAAAGAGAGTCGTCGCATTCTACACAAAGAACGACATTGACCTTTGGGACGACTGCTGTGCAAGAGCGATAGTCGCCGCCGGCGGAACACCCGACGACGTATGTCAGGTCGCTTACGGCTATGGACTTTTCACAGGCGGCTTCGGTCTCAACGGCGGAAGCCAGAAGCTCGGCTGTCTGACACTTCCGATGTCATCGGGCAACACAGACCGTCAGCTTCAATTCATGGAGGATCTCGGTTCGACTATCCTTTGCTGTACACCCAGCTATGCGGCGTATCTTGCCGAGAGCATAAACGAAAGAGGACTGCGTGACAAGATCCACCTCAAAGCCGGCATCTTCGGTGCAGAGGCTTGGAGCGAGGAAATGCGTAAGGATATCGAGAAAAACCTCGGCATCAAGGCGTACGACATATATGGCTTAACAGAGCTCAGCGGACCGGGCGTAGCCTATGAATGTTCGGCTCAGACGGGTATGCATATCAATGAGGATCACTTCATAGCCGAGATAATCGACCCCGACACAGGTGAAGTCCTCCCCGAAGGAACGCAGGGCGAGCTTGTTTTCACCTCGATAACAAAAGAAGCTTTCCCGCTTTTGCGTTACCGTACGAGAGACATTTGCGTGTTGACCAGAGAAAAGTGCCCGTGTGGCAGAACTCATATAAAGATGTGTAAGCCTATGGGCAGAAGTGACGATATGCTTATCGTCAAGGGTGTCAATGTATTCCCGTCACAGATAGAAACAGTGCTTCTTGAGCAGGGATACACGTCTAACTATCAGATCGTTGTTGACAGAGTCAATAATTCCGACACTCTCGACGTTCTCGTTGAGATGACAGCCGACCACTTCTCCGATTCTCTCGCCGACATCACTGCGAAAGAAAAGGGTCTCGTTGCCGCACTCAAGGCAATGCTCGGAATTTATGTCAACGTTCATCTCGTCAGCCCGAAATCCATCGTCAGAAGCGAGGGTAAGGCTGTGAGAGTAATTGATAAGAGAAAAATTTAAGGAGGGTACGACATGAAAATTCATCAGATATCGGTATTTCTTGAAAACAGAGCAGGTCAGCTCGCCGAAATAACAGGACTTCTTGCCGCCGAGGGAATCGACCTTCGAGCGATAAACGTCGCCGAAACCACCGACTACGGCGTAATCCGTCTTATCACCGATAATGAGCAGAAAGCTTGTGAGGTGCTTCAAAGAAACAGCTTCGTTTTTTCTATCAGCGACGTTCAGTCTGTCGCCGTTCCCGATGAGCCGGGCGGATTGAGTGTTCTTCTCAAAATTCTCGCCGACTCAAATATAGACGTTTTATATATGTATTCCGTTTTCGGTCAGAAAGACGGAAAGGCTTCGATGATATTCCGTGTCGCCGATCAGCAGACCTTTGAAGCCGCCCTCAAAAATGCCGGCATAGATACAGACTCAAACGTACTCGGAATATAAATTTAGGAAAAGAGGAAACCGAAATGCAGGAAATGAGCAGAAAAAACAAGAACTTCACCGACTCCGTTATTCGCCGCATGACGAGAATAAGCCTTGAATGCGGAGCTATCAACTTAGCCCAAGGCTTCCCCGACTTCGATCCGCCCAAGGAGATGACGGACAGACTCCTTGAGGTCAGCAAGTTAGGCCCTCATCAATACCCAATAACAATGGGTGCGCCGAATTTCAGACAGGCACTTTGCCGCAAATGCGGTCGCTTCATGGGCAGAGAACTTAACCCCGAAACGGAAGTCGTTGTTACCATAGGTTCAACAGAGG
>CAYZOU010000043.1:0-9248 GCA_964480405.1 uncultured Faecalibacterium sp.
TTCAAGGCTTTTGGAGAATTTTATTAAAACCCTGTGAGGGTTAATAACCACTTATAAAACTGTAGTTTCCAAATTGAAATTGAAAAAACCGCTTGAAATGTTCAGGCGGTTTTAACACTTTAAATAAAGCCCACGCATCTTTTCGGCTGTTTTCCGACTTGAAAATTTTTAATAAATTTAACTTTTGCATACTAAAATCTTTATTTTCGATAAATTCGGCAAAAAATACAAAAAATCTTTGTTAAAAAAATAACCTTTTGTTGACTATTAACATCTTTAATGTTAATATAACTTAAGAATTGAAGTTAAATCCGAAGTCGCCTAAAACGGCGTATTTTCGGCGCTTTGCGGATTAAATCCACTCGCAAGGCGTCAGCCTTGCTTCCTGTCTTTGCACCGCAAATCCCTCGAAACTCCGGTCGTTTTAGGTCGCAGAATTTGTTTCGAAAGAAATGATTGCAAATGCAAGGCAAAAGCGGAGCAAATCCTGACGGATTTGCGAGCATTTTAACGAAGCAGTTGCGGCATTTATCCGAAACAAATCGATTTCGGATTCAACTTCAATGCTTAAGAATGGTATTCAATTCAAAAAACAGGGGGAATTTTTAATGCAATATGATGTAGCTGTGATCGGTGCCGGTGTTTGCGGCGCATTGATCGCACGTGAATTAAGCAAGCTCGACCTTAAGCTTGTTGTCCTTGAAAAGTGCAACGACGTTGCAATGGGAACTTCAAAGGCCAACAGCGCTATCGTTCACGCAGGCTTTGACGCCGAGAACGGAACACTTAAGGCGAAGCTGAATGTTCAAGGCGCATCGCTTATGGCGTATTACTGCAACAAGCTGCACGTACCTTATAAAAACATAGGCTCGCTTGTTGTGGCATATTCATGGAACGATATGCAGACTCTTGACGTTTTGTTTGAGAGAGGCTTCAATAACGGCGTTCCGAATATGGAGATAATAAGTCAGGAAAGACTCAGAACCATGGAGCCGTATATCAGCGAGGAGGCTGTCGGCGCTCTGTGGGCACCTACGGCAGGTATCGTCAGCCCGTATGAACTGACGATTGCGGCAACCGAAAACGCTGTCACAAACGGCGCAAGAGTTAAGAGAAACAGCGGCGTTTTCGACATCGAACAAAAAGACGATATGTTCATCATTTCAACAGCCTCGGGAGTTGTCAAGGCTAAGTATATCATCAACTGCGCCGGCGTTTTCGCCGATAATATCGCAAGAATGATAGGCGACGACAGCTTCAAGATAATTCCGAGAAAGGGCGAATATTACCTTCTTGATAAAACCGAGAAGAAGATGGTCAATCACGTTCTGTTCCAGTGTCCGTCAAAGATGGGCAAGGGTATCCTCGTCACTCCGACAGCTCACGGCAACGTGCTTATGGGCCCGACAGCTCTTGACCTTGACTTCGACAGCAAGCTTGACTTAGACACAACTATCGAGGGTCTTATGGAAGTCAAGTATTCGACAAACAGAGTAATCCCCACACTGACGACAAGAAACGCTATCACTTCGTTTGCGGGACTTCGTGCTCACTTAGAGGGTGACGACAGCGACTTCATAATCGCACCCAGCGCAAAGAATGAGCATTTCATCAATGTCGCCGGTATAGAATCTCCGGGTCTTACCGCCGCACCTGCTATAGCGAGATATGTCGGCAAGATGTTCAGAGATATGGCTCCCGAATATCAAAAGAGAGAAGACTTCATAGCCACCCGTCCCGCTCCGATAAGAGTCAACGAACTTTCCGTTGAGGAAAGAAAGGCTCTCGTCGAAAAGGATAAGAGATACGGCAGAATAATTTGTCGTTGCGAGGGCATCACCGAGGGTGAAATAATCGACGCAATAAAAGCTCCGTGCGGCGCAAGAGACGTTGACGGTGTTAAGAGAAGAACAAGAGCCGGCATGGGCAGATGTCAGTCGGGCTTCTGCGGCTCAAAGGTCGTTGAGATACTCGCAAGAGAGCTTGACGTTCCGATGAATCAGATAACCAAGCACGGAAACCGTTCAAAGATCCTTTATAATAAGACGAAGTGAGGTGGAAGCTATGTTAAAATATGATTTAGTTGTAATCGGCGGCGGCCCTGCAGGCATGGCGGCTGCCCTCAAAGCCAAGGAATGCGGCGTCAAGAAGATAATCATTCTCGAAAGAGCGGCTACGCTCGGCGGTATCCTTGAGCAGTGTATACATACAGGCTTCGGACTTCACTATTTCGGTGAGGAGCTTTCGGGTCCGGAATATGCATACAGATTTATAAAGCAGGTCGAACAGACCGACATCGCCGTTAAGACGGACACCATGGTCACGGATATCCTCACGGGCAACATAGTCGTTGCGACGAACAATGTTGACGGTGTCCTCGAAATTCACGCAACGGCAATAATCCTTGCTATGGGCTGCCGTGAAAGACCGAGAGGCGCACTTGACATTCCCGGCTCAAGAGCTTCGGGTATAATGACAGCAGGTACGGCTCAGAAATATGTCAACATAGACGGCTATATGCCCGGAAAGAAGATAGTTATTCTCGGCTCGGGTGACATCGGACTTATCATGGCGAGAAGAATGACGCTTGAGGGCGCAAAGGTCGAAATGGTTTGTGAGCTTATGCCTTACTCGGGCGGCTTGACGAGAAACATTGTCCAATGTCTCGATGACCTCGGAATTCCGCTCAAGCTCAGCTGTACCGTCATAAAAACACACGGCATCGAGAGACTTGAGGGCGTCACCATAGCCAACGTCGATGAAAACCGCCGACCGATACCGGGTACGGAGCAGTATGTCGAGTGTGACACACTTATGCTCTCGGTTGGATTGATTCCGGAAAACGAGCTGACAAGAATGGCAGGCATCATCATAGATCCCGTTACAAACGGCGCTATCGTTGACGAATACAGACAGACCAACCGACCGGGAATCTTCGCTTGCGGAAACGTTCTTCAGGTACACGATCTGGTTGACTACGTAACGGCAGAGAGCCAGCTTGCAGGCGAAGGCGCTGCTAAGTACATACTTTCAAAGGGCAAATCAAAGAATACAAAATATATTTCGACAAAAGCCGACAAGGGTGTCAGATATATCGTTCCGCAGAACATAAACGCAAACACCGATCAAGACGTGAAACTCTATTTCCGTGTTACAGATGTGTTCAAGGGAGCAAAGATCGTTGTGACCTGCGGCGACAAGGTGCTTTATTCAAAGAAGAAGCCCAAGCTTTGTCCGGGTGAAATGGAAAATGTTCTCATCAAGGCTGATGAAATACACGGACTTGATAAGAAAGAAATCGTCGTTAAGGTGGAGGTATAAGTATGAAGCGAGAATTAGTTTGCGTATCATGTCCTCTCGGCTGTATGCTTACGGCGGAGCTGAACGATAAGGGAGAGGTTGTTTCCGTCAAGGGCAATACCTGCAAGAGGGGAGAAAAATATGCTCATGACGAATGTACGAATCCCGTCAGAATGCTGACATCGACGATAAGAGTTCACGGCGGCTCACTGCCCGTGATACCCGTCAAGACATCTAAGCCGATACCGAAGGGCAAGATGTTTGAGTGTATGGAGGCTATCAACAACGAAGTCGTCGATGCACCGATAAAAATGGGCGAGGTCCTCATTTGCAATATCTGTGACACAGGCGCAGACATTGTGGCAACAAACGAGATATAAAAATTCAGGCGTTGGGCTTATGCCCAACGCCTTTTTTTGTGTGTTTAATTATCAGTCGAGAATGCCGTCTTCATCAGCTACTCTTCTGTCGATCTCGTCAGCGATGTCGTTAAGGCCGACCATTCTGCAAAGAGACGAAATGAAAGTCATGAAAGACTTGAGCATATTCACGAAATTATCGGGTAATGTCATGTTGATTTCCTCCTTAAATTATTGATCAGTCAAGAGGCTCGATCTCGGGATCGAAAACCGGCGGAAGATCAATGCCGATCATCTTGAAAAGCTGTACTAAAAAAGCATAAAGTGAATTGATAACTGCCATGAAACCGTTCATAATTAGTTCCTCCGTATAATAAATTTTTTCGCTTTTTGCTATGTTAAATTATATATAAAAGATGAACACTTGTCAACAACTTTTAAATAAAATTAAAAAATATATACATCTAATTCATGAAAATGTCTACAAAGTATTGAAATGTGCATAAAAATATGATATACTTTTCTCGAATAATTGTACATTTTTTTGTGCGGTTTAAATTTTTTATAAGGAGGTTTTTCAAAATATGAAAAACAAGACACTCAAAAAAAGCCTGTCTGTTTTTCTGTCAGTGTTGATGGTGCTGTCATGCTGGGTCTTTGCTCCGCATGAACATAACCACGCTTTGGCGGCAACCGATGACATCGAAAAAGAAGTCACAGGTTATGTCACCGTGGATCCGGTCATCTATGTTCACGGAACAAGCAACGTCAGCAGCGGCTACGCTTACATGATGAACGGTAGCTTTGTCGCCGACGGAACTGTTGCAGGGGAAATGACAACACAGGTAAGCGTCAGCGGAAAGAGTCTTCAAACGATAACTGTCGTTGAGAGCGGAAAGACACTGACAACCTTGAGCGACAGCGGTAAGCTGTATCTTCAGGGCGATCTCGGTAGTCAGTACGAGTCTATTGGACAAACAACGACCGACAGATTGGCAACGCTGAAGTTTACATTCACAGACGGAACATATGAGTATCACAAGGTATCGGTACTTCCAAACCCCGTACCTCAGCACTCACTTGTTTTGGCTTATCACACAGGAAACGGTATCAGAGTTGCTTCACTTCTTCTCACTGCCGAAGGCTCGACCGGTCAAAACGGCGGTCTCGGTGGAGGAGATAAGTATAGCCTCTCAGGTAACTATATAAAAGGTTGGTATGTCGGAAATGCTAACTATCCGACACCTTATCAGCCGTATAATACCTCATATTGGGTCGATAACAGCAACGATGACCATATGTCATATGTTGACGGTTTCACTTATAAGGCGTTAAGCTTCGACAAAATCGCCGGAACATATCTTGCCGACAGAGCAACTGACAACACAAAGAACTTGAGCGTTGGCTTTAACAGAGCTCACGCAATAGCAGCAAGCGGTGCGGCAGATAACGGTCATTTCATCGAAGATTATTATAGCTCGATCGACGCTATCAGAGGAACATATTATCTTGATATCAGCTCAGACTATCATCCGGGTCTTACATATGACAGAACCTCCGGTAAGTGGTCCTTCAAGGTTTTATCGGGAACAACATATGTTAAGACTTCTCCGAATGCTTCTCCGATAAATCACAACGGCGCAGCTATCACTGAGTCGAATACCTCTCAGACCTTAACTCTTGACAGCGGTCTTACCGCTAATGGCGGCTCAGGGGTATACGACACAAACAAGCAAGCTATTTATCATTCAACGATAAGCGGTTATCAGACAACAACGGGCACAGTATACGGCACTGTTACCATGGGCGCACAGCACTTAAATGATAAGCAGGCCAGAGGTCACGCCGACCTTTCATATTGGATCAAGGTTATAGATAACACCAAACTGCGTACCTTATATAATAAGTATGTCGCAGAAAAGCTTGAGGGCATAGCTTATGCTGACGGTTGGGAAGAATATACAGCGGCGCTTCAGAATGCCGAGCTCTTCCTTTCAGCTAACGCCGACTCAACAGTTGCATTGGTTCAGAGCAAAACTCAAGACGATTTATATAATGAGCTTGAAGAAGCTCACAACAACCTCGTTAAAAAAGTTTTCGATATCAGCTATGAAAGCTTGTTCTCATTCGCAGGCTGGGCTACATCAGACTGTGCAAACAGCTGCCATAACGGTACTGTTACTTATGATATCAAAGCAGGCATGGTCACAACGACCTCTATGACAAATGTTGAGGGTGAAAAGTGGATCGCTCAAAACGGCGGAGATAAAGCTCAGGCTACGGATTGTTATACTGTTTACGGTACTGCAGGTAGCTATAGCGTACCTGTTGAAGGCAACAAGAGCTACACTTTGGAATTCACTACGAATACCACAAACGGTCAAAGCTATGTATTCTATTATGATGCCAACGGCGACGCATGCTCATCAAAGGCACACGATCGTCTCGGCTCAACTAAGGGCGTACACAAGGCAGAATTCACAACTCCGAGCGACTGTAAGACAGTTCAGTTCCGCTTCGGTTCAACCGGTCAGTACAGCCACTCCATAACTTTCTCTAACATTGCTCTTTATGAGACGGAGAGAGCTAACTTAGTAGATCTCGCCAACTGGACAAAGAGAGGCTACAGAACGACCTTTGAATACGGCGATCAGATAGACTATAACAGCATTGTTACTCCCGAAAGAAAAGGCTATATATTCAACGGCTGGATTATTAGCGGCGCTGAAAATATGACCGATATTTTCGGCGCAAACGCACAGTATTTAAATTACTACTGTAAAGACGGTGTAGTGCCGTTAACATTCAACAGAAATATCAGCGTCTATTCTGATTGGACTATCAGAAGCTACACCGTGAAATTTGTATACGCTGAGGATGCCAACGGCAACCAAAAGACGGAAGTTTCCAAAACGTATAAATACGGTGAGGAGATAGTTAAGCCCGACAACACAGCTATAGATTATGATGAAACTAATCATTATATCTATTCATGGAAAGACGTTGCCGATACAGCGAGCGAAAATGTTACTTACACCGAAAATAAGAAAACAGTCGCTCATATTTATAAGTATACATATAAAGATGACGAGACTCACATTGCAACGTGCGATTGCGGCTACAGCAAGGAGCTTGCTCACGATAAGCAGAGAGAAGCAACCTGTACAGAGCAGGCATGGTGCGGAACCTGTATTCACGCTTTCGGTGAGTTAGCCGAACATGAACCTCAAGTTATTCCGGGATATGCGGCAACATGCGTAAGCTCAGGTCTTACCGATGGTTCAAAGTGTAAGAATTGCGGCGGAAAATTATCAGAACAGCAAAATATACCTAAACTCGGTCATGACTACGGCGCTTGGATCGCTGATGAAAACGGCACAACGCATACCAGAACCTGTGAGCGTGACGGCTGCAAAACAACAACCAAGGAGCATACGCAAACAGCTAACCACAATCCGAAAGAGATAGACAGAAAAGATGCAAACTGCACAGAAGACGGTTATATTGAATATGAGTGCGTAGATTGCGAATATACCTATAGAACTACATTGACACACTCGGAACATGACTGGGCAGATGCAACCTGTACAGCACCTAAGACCTGTAAGAACTGCGGTGAAACAGAGGGCGAAGTTCTCGGACACGATTGGTCATCGACAACTTACGCTATGGACTCCGACGGTAAGAGCGGAAAGCATTACATAGTTTGCGCAAGAGAGAACTGCGAAGAAAAACAGCTTTCAGATCACACATGGGATAAGGGTGCGATAACATCAACTCCCAGCTGCACTAAAGAGGGCGTAAAGACTTATACTTGTACAGCTGACGGCTGTGACGCAACGTATACCGAAAATGTCAAAAAAGCTGACCATAGCTCGAAACTTATTCCGGCGGTAGCACCGACTTGTACGGATACAGGTTGGACGAGCGGACTTGAATGCTCCGTATGCGGTTATATTATCTTAGCTCCCACAGAGGAAAAAGCACTCGGTCACAACTGGTCATCGGTAGTTTATATTAAGGATACCGACGGCAAAGACGGCCGTCATTATAAGGCTTGTGCGAATGCCGGTTGTAGCGAGAAGCAGTATTCAAATCACGATTGGAATGACGGTGTTCAAACTTTACCTGCCAGCTGCATTAAAGAGGGCGTAAAGACACACACCTGTAAAGCTGACGGCTGCGGCGCAACGTATACCGAGCCTATCGAAAAGACAGCTCACGCTGAGATCGACATTCCCGCCGTTGCCGCAACCTGTAATTCAACAGGTCTCACGGCAGGCAAAAAGTGTAAGGATTGCGGCGAGATAACAGTCGCTCAGACATCTACACCGATAGATCCCAACAACCACGCTTCCGCAGAGACATACACTGAAAACGCTAAGGCGGCGACCTGCTATGAAGAGGGCTACACAGGCGATGTATACCATAAGTGCTGTGACGAACTCAAGACAGCAGGCGAAAGCATCGACAAGATAGCTCACACACCTGCCGAGGCGGTCGAGGAAAACCGTGTTGAAGCTAAATGTACGAGCGCAGGCTCATATGATTTAGTAGTATACTGCTCGGTTGAACAGTGTAAAGCTGAGATCAGCCGTACGCCCAAGACGATTGAGGCTCTCGGACATCTTTGGTCAGATTCATACACTTCAAACGGCAACGGCAAGGATGCAACACATTACAGAGTTTGTACAAGAAGCGATGATTGCACGGAAAAGGATGTCTCGGCTCACACATGGAATGCCGGAGATACAACTCTTGATGCATCATACAACAATGTAGGTGAAACGACTTACACTTGCACAGCAAAAGATTGCGGCGCAACATACACTCAAGAGATCCCGATGCTTAAAGACGAGAACGCCCCGACGGGTACTATCGGCTACGGCGAAAGCACATGGGATAGACTTCTTGAAATAATTACATTCGGAAGATACGAAAATAATAATGTTACAGTAACTGTAAGCGCAACAGATTCACAGTCGGGAATTAAGTCTGTTGAATATTATGTCTCAAATGAGGCACTTACAGTGGAACAGCTCGGTGAAGTCAGCGATTGGACTGCATACACCGACGCATTTGAGATCGAAAAGAGCGATGCCGAGCGGAAGGTTATCTATGCTAAACTGACGGACAATCAGAACAACGTGGCATACATCAGCACAGACGGCTTCACATTCGATATCACAGATCCCGTTATCACAGTCACAACGGACTGCGCATCGGCAACGATCACAGTCAGCGAGGCTAATATTGATACGGTTACGGCAAACGGCGACGACATCGCCCTTGACGGTGATAATAAGTACACATTCAGTGAGATCGGAACTTACAGTGTAATCGTCACAGATAAAGCCGGCAACACAGCGACAAAGACGTTTGAGATTAAGGGACACGATTGGGCAGATGCAACTTGCACAGCACCCAAGACCTGTAAGAGATGTTCGGAAACAGACGGCGAAGCACTCGATCATGATTGGGCAGATGCAACTTGCACAACACCTAAGACGTGTAAGAGATGTTCGGAAACAGACGGCGAAGCACTCGACCACGATTGGGCAGACGCAACATGCACAACACCTAAGACGT
>CAYZOU010000044.1:0-8859 GCA_964480405.1 uncultured Faecalibacterium sp.
CGAGTTCCGCCGGCGAAGCCGGCGGAACGGCGAGAGCGTGTGTACCGGCGAGCACGCAAGTGCGAGTCGGTGCCAAGCTCTCGCCCCACTGCTGTTATTTCAATTTTTGCTGCGGCTGAAAGGCTGATTGCGGTCGGTGCCGAGACTGGCCTCGACGAAAGGAGACCCACCATGAACTACAACCAATCGGTAGATTATATATTTTCGTTCTCATCGCTTAATGCAAAGCCGAGCCTTGAGCGAATTGATACGTTGCTTTCAAGCTTGAATGAGCCGCAAAACTCATTTAAAAGCGTTCATATAGCGGGAACGAACGGCAAAGGCTCTGTCTCGACCTATATCGCCTCGGCGCTGACCGAGAGCGGATATAAAACAGGGCTTTTCACCTCGCCGCATATAAGATCGTTTTGTGAGCGAATAAGGCTTGACGGAAAGCCGATAGCCGAAAGTGAGGTCGCCGAGATAACAAGCTCCCTTGTTCCGACGGTTGACGGCATGAGCGAAAAGCCGACTGCGTTCGATCTGATAACCGCTGTAGCGTTCGAATATTTCAGACGTAATAATTGCGATTTCGCCGTTCTCGAATGTGGTCTGGGCGGACGGTTTGACAGCACGAATATCGTGACGCCCGAGATAAGCGTTCTATGCTCGATATCAATGGATCATGTCGGCTTGCTCGGAAATACGGTTGCGGATATAACAAGAGAAAAATGCGGAATAATCAAATGCGGTACACCCGTAGTGAGCTATCCGTTTAAGAAAACAAAAGATGTTTTCAATCCTCAGCCTGCCGAAAGTGCGAAAATCATAAGGGAAGCGGCAAAGGAAAAGCAAAGCGAGCTGATAATTTCAGATCCCGATGAAATCACTTCGTCAAGCTGCTCTCTCGGCGATACGACACTTGAAATCGACGGTCTTACCTTGACGTCGCACTTGTGCGGCGTACACCAAAAAGCGAATATTCTCACAGCGTATTCTGCGCTGAGGGAGCTTTCAAAGAGTTACCGCATACCGAACGGGAGTATCGTATCGGGATTTTATAAGGCGAGTATTGACGCAAGGCTTGAAAAGGTCAGCGAAAACCCCAACGTGATAATAGACGGCGGACATAATGCCGACTGCGCAAGGGCGCTGAGAATGTTCATCGAGTCAGAGCTCAAGGACGAAAAGCTGACAGCCGTTATTGCAATGATGCGTGACAAACAGTGCGACGAAGTGCTGGCGGAGCTTGCGGGAATGTTCGATAAAATCATAGTCACTCAAGTCGATTCAAACAGGGCTTGCGAAGCGGATGAGCTTGCGAGAAAGGCTGAAAGCTATAATAAAAACGTAACCGTGGAAACGAAAGTGCATACCGCAATTAAAAGGGCTGTTGAAATAGGAAACACTGTTATAATATTCGGATCTTTTTATCTGGCAGGCGAAGCGAAAGAATATTTTTCTTCATGACAGATTAAGACACCATTTTTAAATTAAATCCTCTATTCTAATACCGTTAGAACAGAGGATTTTTTTGTTTTTTCAGTGCAGAATAAAAAGGAGGAATGTATATGGCGGCGCAAATAACATATGAAAAAGACAGAATGTCGGTTCGCCTTGAGGGCGATCTCGACCATCACAGTGCGGCGATAATAAGAGCAGGCATAGATGATGCGATATTAGTCAACAGACCGAGGATGCTCGCACTTGATTTCGGTGAGATAACCTTCATGGACAGCTCCGGTATCGGCTTGGTCATGGGCAGATACAAGCTGATGCAGTCGCTCGGAGGTGAAATAGTCATGCAAAACCTGCCGGACAATATAAAAAAGGTGATGAAGCTTGCAGGGCTTGACAGACTGGGAAAAATTGAGGAACGTGAGGTTAAGGTATGAAAGTGTTAAATGAGATGAAAATGACGGTTGAAAGCAGGTCGATAAACGAGAGCTTTGCAAGGGTGGCTGTTGCCGCATTTGCCTCTCAGCTTGATCCGAATTTAGAGGAGATAAGCGACATTAAAACAGCGGTCAGCGAAGCCGTAACAAATTGCATAGTTCATGCGTACCCCGAAAAGGTCGGGAAGATATACATATCTGCTTCCGTCTTGGAAAACAGCGTTATCAGAATAAAGATCAGAGATAACGGTGTCGGAATACCCGACGTTAAAAAAGCGATGGAGCCGCTTTATACTTCACTCGGCGGCGAGAGGGCAGGGCTCGGCTTTGCGGTGATGGAAACATTCACAGACAAAGTTCGTGTGCGCTCAAATGTCGGCAAGGGAACAACGGTCACGCTCGAAAAAAAGATGTGCGGCAGAAATGAATAATTCCCGAGGAGGAGATATTTTGCCACAGGTTCTTTTAAGGAGAGAAGAATTGATCACCGAAAACTTCGGACTTGTCCATTCTTGCGCAAACAAATTCAGAAACAGGGGAGTTGAATATGACGATCTTTATCAAGCCGGCTGTGTCGGTCTGATAAAAGCCGCCGACAATTTCGACCCCGAAAGAGGCTTTGCCTTTTCAACGTACGCTGTGCCGGTGATATTGGGCGAGATTCGCCGCATATTCAGAGACGGAGGCTCTGTCAAGGTCGGACGGGCATTAAAGGAAAAAGCTCGCAAGGCGATAAAGGAGAGGGAAAAGCTTGCGGTCACTCTCGGCAGAGAGCCGACGATAAGCGAATTTGCAAAGCATATCGGTGTCGATATAGCGGAGGCGTCTGAGCTTATCACGGTGTCCATGCCTACGGTGTCGCTCACAGCCGATGATGACAGCGGAAACGGTCAGATAGATGTGCCGACACCGCCACCCGAAGAAACACTGTCCGACAAAATAGCGCTTTCTCAGGTCTTGCAGTCGCTGAATGAGGAGGACAGATTATTGATAGAGCTTAGATATTTCAAGGGGCTGACACAGGTCAAGACAGCTGAAAAAATGAATATGTCACAGGTGCAGGTCTCACGAAAGGAAAAAGCGCTGCTGCTGAGGCTTAGGAAGATAATGCTGACGTAGGAGGTAGCGAGCGCAGCGAGCGAAACGGCACGGCATCGTGTACCCCGAGCCGCAGGCGAGTGGGTGCCGAGGACGTGCCCGCTGCACCGACTGACAGTCGGAACAAACCGAGAAGCTGCCGAAAGCCGAAACGGCAGACCCACCTTTAGCTGAAAATATATAAATGCAAATACGGTTTTAGAATAAATTATCAAGGAGACAATTATGCTGAAATTTGCTGTTTTTGATTCAAGAGAATATGACAGACCCGGACTGGACAAGTTTTCACAAGGCAAGAATATAGAGTTTAAGCATTACGAAACCAAGCTCAATGCCGACACGGTGAGACTTGCTAACGGCTATGACGGAGTTGTTGTGTTCGTGAACGACAATGTCAACAAAGAGGTTATTGACAAGCTTTATGAATACGGTGTCAAGCTCATAGCCCTGCGATGCGCCGGCTTCAACAATGTCGATCTCGTCGCCGCCAAGAATCGCATTACTGTTGTAAGAGTGCCCGCTTATTCACCGAGAACAGTCGCCGAGCATACGGCGGCAATGCTTCTAACTTCGATCAGAAGAATCCATAAGGCATACATCAGAACAAGAAACTTCAACTTCAGTGTCAACGGCTTTACCGGCTTTGAGCTATACGGGAAAACAGTCGGAGTTATAGGAACGGGCAAGATTGGCAAGGCTTTTGCCGATATATGTAACGGATTCGGAATGAACGTCGTAGCTTATGATATTTTCCCCGATGAAAGCGTGAAAGCCGAATATGTTGAGCTTGACGAGCTTTTCAGACGAAGCGATGTCATTTCCCTGCATTGTCCGCTAACTAAAGAGAACAAGCATTTGATAAATGCGGATTCTATCTCAAGGATGAAAAAAGGTGTGGTCATACTCAACACATCAAGAGGCTTATTGATAGACACGGATGCGCTGATAAACGGAATAAAAGAAAAGAAGGTGGGCGCTGCCTGTCTTGATGTATATGAGGAGGAATCGGAGTTTTTCTTTGAGGATTTCTCGGGACACATTGTGCAAGATGATACCCTGACAAGAATTATAGCGATGCCGAATGTTATCGTTACTTCTCATCAAGCTTTTTTAACCAAGGAGGCGCTTGAAAATATCGCCGAGACGACGGTTGACAACATCGAAAGCTTCTTTGGCGGTGAGATAAAAAATGAAGTCAGAGCATAGCAGGATCGGGCTTACATCAGCTTTTGAGTTTTGATCTTTTTTAAGTCACTGCGACAGGCGACCGCTCAGGAGCCGCACACGCAGCTGCGCTGCTCGGCGGCGCTTCGCGGTCGCTACCCACCCGCCCACCCGGAAAAACTAAATTTAAAATTCACTCTTGACAAACTGTTTTTTTGCTCCTATAATTAAATTATAAACGAACATTTGTTCGATTAAATTCAATACGAAGGAGACAGAAAAATGTATACAGGCAAAATTAAAATTTACGGACAAGCCACGTCTAAAGATAAATTCAGCTTTGACGAGGCTTGCACTGCCTTCTTTAATTGGAAGGACGCAGTTGCGGAAAGCGCCGAGGAATATTCCGATAGGATAAAAAGATTGAAGCTTTTGAAGATATTCAAGTCGGTAATCGAAAACGAATTGACGAAGGAACAGCGTGACCTGATAACCCTCAGCTATCTTGAAAACAAAAGCGGCGAGGAGATTGCTTTGATGTGCGGCGTGAGCAGGTCGACCGTTTGCCGAAATCTCACGAAAATTACCGAGCTTCTCAGCGACAAAATGAAATACGTTTTCGAGTACGCAGACACCGATATCAGAAACGAAGCCGTTCCGGCATATATCGAGCAGGCGCTTGCCGTGATGTCGAACGAGGCGGCGAAGCCGGAACTGGCAGGGGAAAGGCTGAAAAAGGCGAGGGATAAAAAGCTGTTATCTATCCCACTCGTGTCGCAAATGACGGGCGTACCGCAAAAGAGAATCGAAAGCTTTGAAAAGGGCGGTACGATTGAGCTTGGTGAATTTGTCAGGCTCATCTCGTTTTATAAGCTCGGCGCAGACCAAGCCATTTTCGGCGTGTGAGGAGGGCTTGCGATGGGAAATATTTATGAGCTGTGGGATACATATGAGGACTGTATAGCCGTTCAAAAGCAGGTGATCGCCTGCAACCGTCAAAAGCTGATGAAAGCCGAAAAGGAGCTTAATTTCAGCGAGATAAGGCGGCTGAGATATTTGCTGAATATTTTGTATGACGAAAAAAGCGAGCTTGAGGAGAGATGCAGAGAACTGAAAGAATACGCCGGATAAAAGAAATTTTGCCCGAAATAGTGACAAAACGGATAATATGTGTTACAATGAATCGGTATATATGATTAAGGAGTGTAACAAAATGGCAGATATAAAAGAAAGTGTAGCCGCCGTCATTAAGGGTATGCAGACGGCACTTGACAATAACGGATTCAAGGCTGTAAATTCCGAGAGCGAGAATGTTTTCGCTTTTGAAAGCGCCGATAAGGGCAGTGTTAAGATAACCTACGGCGACGATAAGATTTATTTGTATGCGTCGGATACTGCTTACGGTGAGACCGCAGAAGATGATTTCAAGCGTATTGCGCTTTCACTGTTTGATGAAAACAGCACCGACGGCGACATCAGATATGTGGCTAATGATTTCAGCGAAAGCATAAACGAGAAATTCGCCGAGAAAAAAGCCGTGAAAAGAAACAACTTCAAAGCACCGCCGACAGTTTCGAAAACAGCTGTCAGAAGCGGCGGAATGTCATATGACGCCAATACGCTTGTCAGCAAGATATGCGTTATTTATCCGGAGCTGAAGCCTTATTATAAGGAGAGCATAGAAACCTACGGAGAGGTGCTTGCCGAGGAATTTTTCACGAAGTATGCAAACAGCCTCATCGTCGAGACCATCAGACAGAACGATCCGACAACGATGAAAAAGCTTTTCAATACGCTCAACGATATTTACGCCGACGGCTCAAACGATGTTCAAGATGTCATCGCCGTAACGATTCTCGGCTCGCTTGACAACGACCAGATACTTCTCGCCAACTGCGTTGACTATATGAGCCCGACAATGGCTCCCGTTGTTATAAGCGTCAATGAGTATCTCGCAAGCGCAAGCGGAAAGAGAGCGAAGAAAAAGCTTCTTAACCCGCCCGCATACAAGCCGAAAAAGGAAAAGAAGAAGAGCAACTTCATGAGTCAGTTATATGACAACAGCCAAATGTAAGCTTTGATAAACCGAATCACAGTCCTCCACAGACAAAATGCGGAGGATTTTTGTGTGATTTTCGCTAAAATCGGAAAATTTCTATTGACAAAGCGTTGAAAGTAGTTTATACTAACACTTACCGCATGCAATAGGCGGCGTGATTTGTCATGCCATGAATGAGATAACTCAGCCCGACGCAGCGAGTCCATAATAAAGGAAGGAAAGTAAAATGTACGCAATTATCGAAACAGGCGGCAAGCAGTACAAGGTAGAAGCAGGTCAGGAAATCTACATTGAAAAGCTTGACGTAGAAGCAGACTCCGAAATTACCTTTGATAAGGTTATCGCAGTTGGTGCTGACGACGGTATCAAGGTTGGCGCTCCCTATGTTGAAGGCGCAACGGTATCGGCTAAGGTCATCAAGAACGGTAAGGCTAAGAAAGTGATCGTTTTCACTTACAAGTCAAAGAAGAACGAGAAGCGTAAGAAGGGTCACAGACAGCCCTACACAAAGGTTGCTATCGGCTCTATCAACGCTTAAAAACAATGATAACGGCGAGCTTTTTCGACAATAACAGAGGCTTCGAGATAAAGGGACACAGCAGGCTGGCTCAAAGCGGAAACGACATACTCTGCGCTGCTGTTTCGTCGGCAGCTTATATGACAGCCAACACGATAACCGATATAATCGGTGCGAAAGCCGATATTAAGGAAAGTGACGGCTACATGAGATTCAAGCTCATTGATGAAAGCCACGAAGCCGAAACGCTTATAAGCGGACTGAGTCTTCACATAGGAGAGCTGTCGAAGCAATATCCGAAAAACGTTATCAGACTAAAGCTTAAATCAAAGTAAAACATGGAGGTGTAACAAAATGCTTAAGATAAACATTCAATTATTCGCTCACAAGAAAGGTATGGGTTCTACCCGTAACGGCCGTGACTCGGAATCAAAGAGACTCGGTGTTAAGAGAGCAGACGGTCAGTTCGTTCTCGCAGGCAACATTCTTGTTAAGCAGCGTGGCACTCATATCCATCCCGGCAACAACGTCGGCAGAGGATCAGACGATACCTTATTCGCTCTTATCGACGGTAAGGTTAAGTTCGAGAGAGTAGGCAAGGACCGCAAGAAGGTCAGCGTTTACGCAGTCGAGCAGTAATTTAATAAAGCATTATTAAAAGCAGGCAGAGATGCCTGCTTTTTTTTCGCCGGCGAAGCCGGCGGAACGGCGAGAGCGTGTGTACCGGCGAGCACGAAGTGCGAGTCGGTGCCAAGCTCTCGCCCCGCTGATTTGATTCGGGATTTGCAGTGAGTTCGGAGGCTGAGCTTGCCTGTATGCTTGCGGCTTTGCGGCTATGTTCGAGTCAGCTCGAGGTCGAACCTCCTCGGCGTTGAAATCGGCCCTACCGCCGCCTGCGGCGGTAGGGCACAATTTCAACGCCCCGCCCGCTTTGCGGGCGGGTTACAAAATTGCATGGGTATTTCCACCCATGCAATAAATACAGCTTAATACTTGTTATGCACTCTCTCTGCGAAGCAGACAAGGTCTTTTATCTCAAGCACCGTTCCGTCGTCAAGCACGGCTTTTCCGCTCATTCTTCCGAATACCTGATGCTGGTCGGTGATGAGAAGCTTGACGTCAAGCTTAGCGGAGCGGTCGATTATCGGAACGAAATCCATCTCAAATCTTCCGTCTGACGATGTGAATGTCCAAGGCTTTGTATAGCTGTCATGCGGAATGTTGAAGGTCACGTCATCGAGCTTGTGAGCTACGCCGTCATAGAAAATTATGTTCTCCGTGGCGCTTGACCTGTCGCTGAAGCCATAGCCGAGATTGAATCCGAAAGGCTTGCCGTTGACGATGCCGTTTCCACTTCCCCAATGCCATGTGTTATCATATGTCCAAACGCCTCTGCCCCAGTCGAGAGTACCGAAATCGGTTTCGGGATTGAATGTGTATTCTTCTCCGCCGTAGATGACAGTGCCGCTTGCACGCATACAGTTGATCTTTTGGTTATAATAGAAGCATTTCGGGTTTTCTTTCCACGGCGTAGCGATTACCATGGTGTCCATCGGCGGCTGTTCTAACACGATATCGCAGAAAAGATCCTTGTCGCCGTCAAAGCGCTTGAAGTCGCATTTTAGGTGGCGCTTTCCTTTTGTGATAATAAATTCCATGTCGAGGCGGTTTTTCTTATGATAGACCGTGTTGCCGTAAGATGAGTCGGAGGGTAGCTTGAGTTTTCCCAACGGGAACGGATCGAGAATTGTTTCGGTATGCTCGCAGGGTGTTGTGAAATCGAGGAAGGATGCGCTTTGCAGTCCGATATAACCGTCATCGGAGATAGTGAAGGCGACTGCGAATTTTTCCGACAAAACGATATAGTAGTCCCACTCTTTAATTTTGAATTTCGGCATTTTGATATCGTTGCGGTCGTATTTCTGAATAAGGCTTTTTGACCAGCCCGGCTCAACAAGATGACCCTGCTCATCAAGGAGCTTATGAGCCGTCGTTACTTCATGGTTTCTCATACTTTTACCTCCTATAGATATATATTGTCATTATACACTAAAATTCACGAAAAATAAAGACTTTTTTATAAATTTAGCCCAAAATATAAATTGCAACATAAAGATTCCACAAAGTTAAGCAACACCTAATCGTTG
>CAYZOU010000045.1:0-8196 GCA_964480405.1 uncultured Faecalibacterium sp.
GGAATTTGATGTGAATGAGTATGTGCCGGAAACTTTAGGCTTGAAGGCTATATAAACGGTCTCACCTTCTTCGACGTTGACTGTCTTTGTTTCACCGTTTTTGATTGTGAGCGCTATAACGGTATCACATATATCGCATATTTCATCGTCATTGTCATCGGTGTGGTGAGCAGCAATGAACCTATGACCCGAAGCCCATGTTTCGCAGTCGTTACAAAATACGCCTGCGGTGAAGCCGCTTTCGGTACACGTTGTGGCCACTTCATCAAATGAACTTGTATTTGTGTGTTCACATTCGGCATCGTCGCATGTAAGTGTGACGTCGAAGCTGCCGAAGTCGCTAGTTGAACAGAAGATTGCACCGAAGTAGTATTTTTGACCTTTTTCAAGGCGGTATGTTATTTTGAAATTA
Source organism: uncultured Faecalibacterium sp. (assembly GCA_964480405.1). Lineage (GTDB taxonomy): Bacteria > Bacillota > Clostridia > Oscillospirales > Acutalibacteraceae > UBA6857. The sequence continues at coordinate 413 of CAYZOU010000045.1, forward strand.
CCGTTGCCGCCGCCGTCGTCATCTTCGGTGATTTTATTTTTGTCTGAATCAAAGAGATATCCGTAAGTGTCATACTCGGAATTTGATGTGAATGAGTATGTGCCGGAAACTTTAGGCTTGAAGGCTATATAAGTTATCTCGTCTTCTTCGACATCGACTGTCTTTGTCTCACCGTTTTTGATTGTGAGCGCTATAACTGCATTGCATACATCACATATTTCGTCGTCATCATCATCGGTATGATGAGCGGCAATGATCGTATGACCCGATATCCATGATTCGCAGTCGCTACAGAATACGCCTGCCGTGAAGCCGATTTCGGTACACGTTGCGGCCACTTCATCAAATGAACTTGTATTTGTGTGTTCACATTCGGCATCGTCGCATGTAAGTGTGACGTCGAAGCTGCCGAAGTCGCTAGTTGAACAGAAGATTGCACCGAAGTAGTATTTTTGACCTTTTTCAAGGCGGTATGTTATTTTGAAATTACCGTTGCCGCCGCCGTCGTCATCTTCGGTGATTTTATTTTTGTCTGAATCAAAGAGATATCCGTAAGTGTCATACTCGGAATTTGATGTGAATGAGTATGTGCCGGAAACTTTAGGCTTGAAGGCTATATAAACGGTCTCACCTTCTTCGACGTTGACTGTCTTTGTTTCACCGTTTTTGATTGTGAGCGTTATAACCGTATTACACGCATCGCATATTCCGTCGTCATTGTCATCGGTGTGGTGAGAGTTGATCGTTTCGTGACCCGATACCCATGTCTCGCAGTCATTACAGAATACACCTGCCGTGAAGCCGTTTTCGGTACACGTTGCGGGTACTTCGTCAAAGGAACTTGTGTTTGTATGATCACATTCAAAATTATCGCAACCGAGTGTGACGTCGAAGCTGCCGAAGTCGCTAGTTGAACAGAAGATTGCACCGAAGTAGTATTTTTGACCTTTTTCAAGGCGGTATGTTATTTTGAAATTACCGTTGCCGCCGCCGTCGTCATCTTCGGTGATTTTATTTTTGTCTGAATCAAAGAGATATCCGTAAGTGTCGTAGCAGTGAGTAATTGACGTGAATGAGTATGTTCCCGAGACTTTCGGAGTGAAGGCTATATAAGTTATCTCGTTTCTTTTGACTTTAATTGTTTTTGTTTCACCATTCTTAATTGTAATTGCCGTAGCTTCACCGCATACGTCACAAACATCGTCACCGTTGGTATCGGTGTGATGGGCTTTAATGAAGCTGTGTCCCGTGATCCATTCTTTACATTCGTCACAATATTTTCCTGCGGTATATCCACCGGTTTTACAAGTAGCAGGCACTTCATCATATGAAATGTATGTGGATTCGTTATGAGTACAGATCTTTTCGACAAAAGCAAAGCCGTTTGTTTCCGCATAAGTTTCGGCAGCTGAGTCGGTAGGGCCGTAAATTGTAAATCCGTCAATTGACGTGTATGTATTGGATGAATAGCTGTATCCAAAAGCATAATCTCCTATAAATGTTACGCTTTTTGGAATATTTATATCGCTTAAGCTTGTGCAGCCCTCAAATGCACTTTGGCTGATTCCTGTCACGCTCTGAGAAATATTGACAGAGGTCAAATTGATGCAGTCTTTGAATGTATTAGATCCAATGCTCGTGACACCGTCGCCGATATCGACCGTTTTGATCTGCTCAATATAATCACGCCAAGGGCGGTGATCGGTGTCGCTCATGCCGTAGTCAACCATTGCATCCGATCCGGTGACTGTGAACTTTCCGTTTTCATCAAGACGCCAAACGAGATCGCTTTCTAAGCTTTCACCGTTAACGCAGGTTCCCATCGCAACAATTATCGGTGCATCTTCTTTGCAAATATCGCAAATCTTATCTCCGTCTTCGTCTGTGTGATGAGCCCATATGACCTCATGACCCGAGATCCATCTGTCGCACTTGCTGCAATACACACCGGCTGTCAGACCGTCTGCGGTGCAGGTGGCGGGTGCTTCGTCACTTGAAATGTGATAGGTCTCATCATGGGTACAAAGGGCGATAAAATATATCTCATTTTTTTTCGCATACGCTTCGGCTGTTGAGCCTTTATATCCGATAATAGTTTCGGGATATCCGAGCGTTTTGTAGGAGTCATATATTACACAATTGGGATTGAGAATAGTTATTTCTACTAAATCGGCAAAGAGGAATGCTTCGTCTCCTATGTATGCGACGCTTGCAGGTATTTCAATTTTTTGCAATGAATAACAATTACGAAATGCATCGTCGTCAATTATAGTGACAGTGTTCGGTATTGTTACGGTCATCAGATTTTTGCAAAGCTCAAAGGCAGCATATCCGATTTCTGTTACATTATCGGGAATGTTGATTTCTTTTAAGCTGTAGCATCTGGCGAAAAAGCTATCGCCGATTTTGGTCAAGCCTTTTCCGATGTTTATTTTTTGCAGTTTGCCGTCACCTTGAAATGCATAATTTCCAATGTGTGTAACTTCATCCGGAATAGTATATTCACGGTCTTGGCGGCCCATAGGATATGTGATAAGCTCGTCTCCGTCTTTGCTGAACAAAACGCCGTCAATAGAAGAAAGACTTCTGTTATTCGGATCGACATTTATGTCAGTTAAGCTGACAGCGTTTGAAAACCTGTTGTTCATAAGCCATAAATTGCGCGGAAGATTTACGGTTTCCAAATATTTGCAGCCGTCAAATGACGGGGAATCAAACGAGGTTACGCTGTCGGGAACGGTATATTCCGTCTCCGGCTTTGATGCCGGATATTGAATCAAAGTGGTTTTATCTTTGTTGAACAAAACGCCGTCTTCCGATGAATAAACCTTGTTATCGGGAGAAACGGTTATCTTTATTAAGGTATCGCAATCAAAGGCAAAAGTACCGATAGATGTTACTTTCTCCGAAAGAGATACACTTTTTATTTTACATCCCGAAAATGCAGAGTATCCAATGTTTGTCACATTTTGTGGGATATTTACGCTTGTCAAGTTATAGCAGCTGTAGAAAGCGGAATCTTCTATGCTCGTAACACTGTCCGGAATGGTTACGCTCTTTAATTTGCTGTACCAATTAAATGAGCTTTCTCCGATGCATGTTACCGGATAGCCGCCGAGTGTGTCGGGGATTATAACAGAAGCTACGTTTTCATTAACGAGTCCTGTTACTGTCGCCTTGCCGCCGGAAACCGAATATTCAAAGTTTCCGCTTTTTGCCGCCTGAGCCGTGATACCGAGATCGTTTAACGGTACTAATGCTACCAACATTAACATCGCCATAATCACGCAGACGGTTTTCTTGATTTGTGTTTTCATCCGAAAGACTCCCATCTCTTGATTTTCTCCTTTTAAAAGGATAAAGAAATTATAAACAACGGGAGAGCAAAATTCAATAGGCAGGGAGCGAACGGTAGCTAAACGGGAGTGAACGGCAGATTAGCGAGCTTAAGGGCAAGACTGCGTGTGCCCCCCGAGCTTTCGAGAATACCGATAAATATTTTTTGCGGTACACACCGACTTTCAATAATGGGCAAGCCGACAGCCTCAAATGATAGCTTGTATATTATAATAGAAAGCGACAAATGAACCGGCGAGCTTGAAGCCGTCGATGTGGGGAAAAATATTTTCAGTTTTTTTCAAAAATCGCTTGACCTGTCTTGCGTATTGTGTTAATATATTAGCACCTCTGAAAGAGGGCTTTATTTTTGTGCCTTAAACAGAGGGAGGCCTAAAAACAGTTTGACCGTGAAATCCTTGTTGTTTGCGGTCGGGCGTAATTATCCGTTAAAAATGGAGGTGCCGTCATGAGAGTAAAGGTTACATTGGCTTGCACAGAGTGCAAACAGCGCAACTACAACACTATGAAAAACAAGAAGAACGATCCCGACAGGCTGGAGATGAACAAATACTGCAGATTCTGCAGAAAGCATACTCTCCACAGAGAAACAAAGTAATCGGGAGGTAGAATGTAATGGCTGAAGATAAGAAAAAGGTTGCCGGTGAAGTCGAACAGGCCACGACTGACACTAAAAAGGCTGCTGCGGCTAAGGTCGCTAAGGCAGCAAAGGGCAACAACAAACCCAAAGAGAAAAAGCCAAACATCTTCGTTCGCATGGGAAAAGCCATAAAGCGCTTTTTCAAAGACTTTAAGGGCGAAGGCAAAAAGATCGTCTGGCCTGACGGCAAGACCGTATTGAAGAACACAGGTATAGTTATACTTGTTGTCGCAGTGGTCGCTGTTGTCGTTATGGGCATCGACAATCTTCTTGCGTTCATCATTCAGAGTCTTCAGAGTCTTGCCACAAGTTCGGCAGAAACAACAGCAGCTGTTACCGAAGCTTCAACAACTGCGGCTTCAACAACAGCGGGATCAACTGCAGCGAGCACAGCTGCTGCGGGATTCATCGGTTTCTTCTCGAATTTCGTCGGCTGATTTTCAGGAGGTGTCATAATGGCTGATAACACCAGATGGTTTGTTATCCACACCTACTCAGGCTATGAAAACAAGGTAGCCTCAAACATTCTTACGGTCGTTGAAAACCGTAAAATGCAGGATCAGATCTTAGAGGTCAAGATCCCCACCGAGATCGTCACTGAAATAAAAGACGATAAGACCCGTGAGGTCGAGAGGAAGATTTTCCCCGGCTATGTTATGGTCAGACTCGCTTGCATTTATAAGAAAAAGGGCGAGTTCGACGATGAGGAGCTTACCATGACTGATGAAGCATGGTATGTTATCAGAAACACTCGTGGTGTCACAGGCTTTGTCGGTCCCGGAAGCAAGCCCGTTCCGCTTTCCGATGATGAGGTAATAGCCCTCGGAATCGAAAAGAGAACGATAGAGGTCGAATACAAGGTAGGAGATCTCGTCAACGTATTAAGCGGTCCTTTCGACGGATTCAGCGGCGTTGTCAGCGCCATTGATCTTGAAAAGGAGATAGTCACGGTCATGATCTCAATGCTCGGCAGAGAGACACCCGTTGAACTTCAGCTTAATCAAGTTGAAGTTGCCGTATAAGGCAACAAAGCATGAATAATTTTTCAGCTAAGGCTGTCTGATTATTATGAGGGACTGAGTGTCCCTGTGGGAGATATTGCAAATTTTTAAGCAGTATCGCCATCAACCACATTATTTTGGAGGTGCAAAAAATGGCTCAAAAGGTTGTAGGTTTAATCAAGCTCCAGATTCCTGCAGGTAAAGCTACTCCGGCACCGCCTGTTGGTCCTGCTTTAGGTCAGCACGGTGTAAACATCATGGCTTTCACAAAGGAATTCAACGAGCGCACTAAGAATGACGCCGGTCTTATTATTCCGGTCGTTATCACAGTTTATGCCGACCGTTCATTCACATTCGTCACCAAGACACCGCCCGCAGCTGTCCTCATCAAGAAGGCTTGCGGTATCGACAGCGGTTCGGGTGTACCGAATAAGACAAAGGTCGCAACAATTACCGGTGAGCAAATTAGAAAAATCGCAGAGCAAAAAATGCCCGACTTAAATGCCGCAACGATCGAGACTGCTATGAGCATGATAGCAGGTACGGCTCGCAGCATGGGCGTTGTTGTCGCTGACTAATGCTTCCGGGTGGGAGGAAAAATCCGATATACCACTCTATAGGAGGAACTTAAGTTATGAAACACGGAAAGAAATATGTTGACAGCGCCAAGCTTGTTGACAGAACTATGCTTTATGATCCTGCGGAAGCTCTCGGTTTAACTGTTAAGACTGCTACCGCAAAATTTGACGAAACAGTTGAAGCTCACATTCGTCTCGGTGTTGACTCACGTCACGCTGACCAGCAGGTCAGAGGCGCAGTCGTTCTCCCGAACGGAACGGGTAAGACTGTTCGTGTAGTCGTTTTCGCTAAGGGCGACAACGCAAAGGCAGCTGAGGATGCAGGCGCAGAATTCGTCGGCGCAGAAGACCTCGTTGCAAAGATTCAGGGCGAAGGCTGGACAGATTTCGATGTCGCTATCGCTTCACCCGACATGATGGGTCTTGTTGGCCGTTTAGGTAAGGTTCTCGGTCCTCGTGGACTTATGCCCTCACCGAAGGCAGGTACTGTTACACCGAACGTAGCTCAGGCTGTTACCGAAGCTAAGGCAGGTAAGATCGAGTACCGTCTTGATAAGACAAACATCATTCACTGCCCCATAGGCAAGGCTTCATTCGGTCAGGATAAGCTTCTTGAGAACTTCAACACTCTCCTTGACGCTATCATCAAGGCTAAGCCCGCCGCAGCAAAGGGTCAGTATATCCGCTCATGTGTTGTTACATCAACAATGGGCCCGGGCGTACGTGTTAACCCCAATAAGGTTGGCAGTGCAGCAGCCGCAGCCGAATAAGATATAATATATCATTCCTCGGCGAAATTTTTAAAAAAATACTTGACACCGTATGATCGGTGGAGTATAATATTAAAGCTGTCCATCCCTAAGACAGCAGGTGCAATGCTTAAAGGTTTTACCGCCTGCCGAGGAACGGAGCATACATTTACTTTTGAAGTTAGTATGTTTACGCCTTTCTCGGTACATTCGAGGAAGGCGTTTTTGTTTTGCATCAGGGACGGAATTTATTCCGCACAAATTCAGGAGGTGAATTGATTTGCCAAGTCAGAAGGTTTTAGAGCAGAAGCAACAGATCGTTGCAAGCTTAGTAGAGAGACTTAATTCGGCGTGTGCCGGTGTTATAGTTGACTACAGAGGAATCACCGTTGTTGACGACACAAAGCTTCGTAAAGAGCTTCGTGAAGCCGGCGTTGAATACTCGGTTGTTAAGAACACTCTCTTAAAGTTAGCTATCGAGCAGACAGAACTTAACGGTCTTGACACTGTTCTCGAAGGCACAACAGCTATCGCAACAAGCGCAGATGACTATGTTGCAGCAGCTCGTATACTCTGCAAGTACGCAGACACAAACAAGAATTTCACGATCAAGAACGGATTCCTTGATAACGAAGTTATTGATGTTGACAAGATCACAGGTCTTGCAAAGCTTCCGTCAAGAGAAATTCTTCTTGCAAACGTTCTCGGTGCGTTCAACGCTCCCATCGCTTCATTCGCAAGAGCTGTTCAGGCTATTGTTGACAAGAGCGGCGAGGCAGTGGCTGAAGAAGCACCGGCAGAAGAAGCAGCAGCTGAATAATTGCTGCAAAAATTTAATTTAGATTTACAATATCGGAGGTAAATTATCATGGCATCAGAAAAGATTACTGCTATCATTGAAGAATTAAAGGTTCTCACAGTTCTTGAGCTTTCAGAGCTTGTTCACGCTGTTGAGGAAGAGTTCGGCGTTTCAGCTGCAGCAGCAGTTGTAGCAGCAGGCCCGGTTGCTGACGCAGGCGCAGCAGCTGAGGAGAAGACAGAGTTTGACCTCGAGCTTACAGAGATCGGCTCAGAGAAGATCAAGGTTATCAAGGCTGTTCGTGAGATCACAGGTCTCGGCCTTGCTGACGCTAAGGCAGCTGTTGACGGCGCACCGAAGGTACTCAAGGAAGCTATGAGCAAGGAAGATGCAGAAGCAGCTAAGGCTAAGCTTGAAGAAGTTGGCGCAAAAGTTACACTTAAGTAATTCGATTTCACACCTGAAAACGAAAACGACGTGTCGGATGACACGTCGTTTTTTTGCGCTTGGCGGTAGCGAGCGAAGCGAGCGTAACGGCGGCGGTTTGCGTACCCCGCAGCGCTCGCCGCAGGCGAAGGGCGGAGTGGGTGCCAAACAGCCGCCCCGCTGAAGAAAGACGAAATCCAAGAAAAACCGAAAGGCTGTACAAAACGAATTTTC
>CAYZOU010000046.1:0-8187 GCA_964480405.1 uncultured Faecalibacterium sp.
TCCTTGCGAAATTGATGATATACAATGCTTCGCATTGATTTATTCTTAAATTCACGCTATAAGCCTCATTGATAAACTGTAGGTTGTCTGAGAGTTGTTTTCGGTTTGCTCAAAGCTTCTTTGAAGCAAACGCTTCATTTGAAATGAAGCGTTCCCTCGGGAACATGAAGTCGCTATCGCTAATGAAGCAGCCTTCGGCTATGAAGTGTGCTTCGCACGTGTGCAGCTTCGCTGCAGGACCCGCAGTTCAGTGCAAAAAAGAACCCACCCGAATAATCGAGTGGGTAAGATAAACGATATAAGTTATCGTTTTGAGAACTGCGGTGCACGTCTTGCGCCTTTGAGACCGTATTTCTTTCTTTCCTTCATTCTCGGGTCACGAGTGAGGAGACCTGCCTTCTTGAGAGTCGGACGAAGCTCTTCGTCATACTGAAGAAGTGCTCTTGAAATACCGTGACGGATAGCGCCTGCCTGACCGGTAACTCCGCCGCCGTTAACACGGCAAACAATATCGAATTTCTCGGTCGTACCTGTAAGTGTAAGGGGCTGACGAACGATAAGCTTGAGTGTTTCGAGACCAAAATAATCGTCAATATCTCTGTCGTTTATTGTGATCTTGCCTGTGCCTGCGTAAACTCTGACACGTGCAACTGATTTCTTTCTGCGGCCTGTGCCGTAGAAAAACGGATTTGTTTCGTACATTATTTTAATCTCCTTTCTTAGAATTCATGCTTCTCGGGCTTCTGAGCAGCCTGCTTGTGATCAGCGCCGGCATAAACTCTGAGTCTTGTCAAAGCCTGACGGCCGAGAGTTGTGTCGGGGAGCATGCCCTTAACAGCCTTCGTGACAACGAACTCGGGCTTCTCAGCCATGAGCTTGCTGTATTTGACTTCCTTAAGGTTGCCGATGTAGCCTGTGTGATGATAATACATCTTCTGATCGAGCTTCTTGCCTGTGAGAACGATCTTTGATGCGTTGATGATAACAACGTGATCGCCGCAATCAACGTGCGGTGTAAAGATGGGCTTGTGCTTGCCACGGAGAAGAACCGCAGCTTCAGCAGCAACACTGCCGAGCGTCTTGCCTTCAGCATCAATAAGATGCCACTTGCGCTCAACTTCGCCCGCTTTTGCCATATAAGTTGACATAACTGTACCTCCGATTAAATATTTAATGCTCGGATATATTATCACAAACCGAACGGCTTGTCAACACCTTTTCGCCGAAAATTTAATTTAGATTTTGATATCTCTCGAATTCTCCGTTTTCCTCTCTTTTCCTCCGTTTTACTCGCTTACGATTTTTAAGTTTTTTGCTCGAGAAGTGGGTTTTTGTCCACGCACCGCTTGCGATTTCCACATATAAGCGAACAGACACCTGCTTTTACGCAAGTGCCTGTTCTGTGGGGTGTGTGAAAGAGAAAGATATGATATTAAAATACTACATATGTAGTATTTCAAACAAATAGTATGTATCTGTCTGTTAAGCTCGCTTTTCCGCCGCCGACTTCGGTACTGTCACCGTGAACGTGTAGTTCTCGTCGTCCTCGCTTTTCAGACAGGTTGCCGAGATTCCTGCGCTTTGCATCGTCTCGACCGCATGGTCTATCGTCTTAATGAAGATCTTCACGTCCTTAAAGAAGATCTTCCGCTTGCGGCGAGGCTTGCTTTCTTCCTCCGCCATGCTTGCCACAAGCCTTTCGGTCTGTTCGACATTGAGCTTTTTATCTATGATGATCTCAAGTGCTTTCTTCTGCTGTTCATGCGAGAGTGAGAGCAACGCCCGTGCGTGACGTTGAGTTAAACCGTTCTTCGCCAAGCCCTCTTGAATATCCGTCGGCAAGCGCAGCACTCTCAATAGATTTGACACCGCCGATTGAGTTTTACCGAGCCGTGAGGCTATGTCCTCCTGTCTCATTCCGAAATAGAGATTGAGCGTTTTTATCGCTTTCGCTTCCTCGATGAAGTTCAGCTGTTGCCTTTGTAGGTTCTCTATCAAAGCGAACACCGCCGACGATTTGTCGTCGACCTCCATGACGATACACGGCACGGCTCTCATCTTCGCCATTTTTGCGGCTCTGAGGCGGCGCTCACCTGCTATCAATTCATAATAATCTCCCGTACGCCTGACTGTCAGCGGTTGGATCATGCCGTTCTCCTTGATGCTTCGTGATAAGCCCTCGAGCTCCTCCATGGGAAACTCGGCTCTCGGCTGATTTTTATTCGGTGCGATTCTTTCAACGTCTATGAGGATTATCTGTCCGACTGCTTTCGGCTTAGAAGCTGTGAAAACCATATTCGACCTCCGATAAAATAAAAGCCCGATAATGTGCGGTATGCCTTTAGCTTGTGCTATGCTCATACTCTATCACACTATCGGACGCTTGTCCAATGTTTTCCATCGCAGAAACCGACTGCGTACGACTCAAAAAAACCTTATTCTATGGGAAACTTAGCCATTTTTGCCGAAGGTCTGGGGTACTTTGTCGGAGTTTGCGAAATCTTTTTTATCACGATAACAGTCCTCGTGCCGACATCGCCGAGGTCAAAGCTCACTTTTTTGTCAAGCTGACCGCCCAAAACGTGTATCGCCTTCTTTGCCGCAGTGATCTCCTCATCGGCTTTTGCGCTTTTCATCGGTGCGAAAATGCCGCCCTTTTTAACAAACGGCAAGCAATACTCGCTCAAATCCCTAAGATTCGACACGGCTCGAGCTGTCGCCACGTCATACCTCTCTCGGTAATCGACACTCTTTCCCGCATCCTCAGCCCTCATGTGAACAAGCTCAGGCTCAAGCGATGTTTCACGTGAAACGTCATCAATAAAGCCGAGACGCTTTTTAGTGCTGTCAAGGAGGGTCATCTTGATATCGGGCCTCGCTATCATCAGCGGGATACCGGGGAAACCTGCGCCCGTTCCGACGTCTATCACCTTGGCGTTTTCGGGGATATCAATAACCGAGAGCAAGGAAATGCTGTCGACAAAATGCTTTCTGACGATGTCATCGCTTTCGGTTATCGCCGTCAAATTCATGACCTTGTTTCGCTCAACGAGCATTTGAGCGTAAATATCAAACTTCTCGACCGCATTGTCGCTAAGCTCAACGCCATATTCAGCCGCACCGCTTAAAAGCAGCTCCTTTGAAATGAACACCTTATCTCCCCCTTTTCGCAAGATATATCAGAAGCACCGATATATCGGCAGGTGTGACACCCGATATTCTCGACGCTTGACCGACATTTGACGGTCTGACTTTGTTAAGCTTCTCTATCGCCTCAAGCCTCAAACCGACAACGTCGTTATAATCAACATCTTCAAGGCTCTTGACCTCAAGTCTGCGCATTTCGGCTATTTGGGCTAACTGCCTTTTGATATAGCCCTCATATTTTATCTCGATCTCGACCTGCTCGAATATTTCATGCGGAAGGTCGGGACGCTTTTTATCAAACTCAGTCAACGCTTCATAGTCAAGCTGAGGCCGCTTTAACAGCTCGGTTATACGGCAACCCGTTTTGAGCGCCGATGTTTCACGTGAAACAAGAAGCTCGTTTAACTTGTCGCTGACCGGTACGGAGACCTTAGCTATTCTCTCTCTTTCCTCGGCTATGAGCTTGAGCTTGTTTTGATATCTTTCCCACTTCTCGTCGCCGACCAAGCCGACACGTCTGCCGATTTCCGTAAGTCTGATATCGGCGTTATCCTGTCTTAATATCAGTCTGTATTCGCTTCGTGAGGTCATCATTCTGTATGGGTCGGTGCAGCCCTTTGTGACGAGATCATCAATGAGTGTTCCTATATATGAGCTTGCTCTGTCGAGTATGAGCGGCTCTTTTCCCAATATCTTGAGGGCGGCATTTATTCCGGCAACTAAACCTTGTGCGGCGGCTTCTTCATATCCGCTTGAACCGTTGAACTGTCCTGCGCCGTAAAGACCGTCTAAATCATGGAACTCAAGCGTACTCTTTAAAGCGAGCGGATCGACGCAATCATATTCTATCGCATACGCCGTTCGCATGACTTGCACATTTTCAAGTCCGGGTATAGTTTTCAGAAACGCTAATTGGACGTCCTCGGGAAGTGACGACGACAGTCCTTGAAGATACATTTCCTCTGTGTTTTCTCCGCACGGCTCAATGAATATCTGATGTCTCTCCTTGTTTGAAAAGCGGACTATTTTATCTTCAATGCTCGGACAATATCTCGGGCCAACGCCGTCTATCTTGCCGCCGTAAAGCGGTGAACGGTGAAGATTTTCGAGGATGATACGCTTAGTCTCGGTGTTCGTATATGTGATATAACACATTTCTTTGTTTTCGGGCAATTTGTCGCAATCAAACGAAAACGGCACTATTCTTTCATCGCCGGGCTGTTCCTCCAAGGTTGAGAAGTCGATGCTTCTGCGGTTGACTCTCGAGGGTGTACCCGTCTTGAAACGTCTTGTCGGTAAGCCGAGCTTTTTTAATGCGACAGCCAATTCATCGGCGGCGAACATTCCGTCCGGACCGCCTGCGTAGCTGACGTCACCGACATATATTTTTCCCGCAAGGAAAGTTCCTGTCGCAAGAATAACACAACGAGCTGTGTAGACAGCTTCAAGCCGAGTTGTCAGCTCCCACAAGCCGTCGCCGTTTTTGACAAGATCGGTCACCTCGGCTTGACGAAGCTCTAAGTTTTCCTGCGTTTCAAGCGTGTGCTTCATGTATGCGCTGTAGCTTCTTCTGTCGATCTGCGCTCTGAGCGAATGAACGGCAGGCCCTTTTCCGAGGTTAAGTATGCGGCTTTGGAGAGTATTTGCGTCGGCGGCTTTGCCCATTTCGCCGCCGAGGGCGTCGATCTCACGGACGAGGTGTCCCTTAGACGTTCCGCCGATAGACGGGTTACACGGCATATTGCCGACCCAATCCATATTTATAGTGAAAACAGCTGTCTGACAACCGAGCCTTGCGCTTGCGAGACCGGCTTCGATGCCGGCGTGACCTGCGCCGATAACGATAACGTCATAGCTTTTAGCGAAATATTTCATTTTATCATCCCTTGATCATTCAATAATGTGATGTACGCTTAGGTTACAGCGAGCCGAGCTGTAGGTGTCGGGTCGGTGTGTGTGCGACCGTGAAACTAAGTCAGCGAATCCGACTTCTTTCGACACAAAGTCAGTATACTTGCGACAGCAAGTCTTAGAATCCGACCTCTTTCGACATGGCAATAAGTGTGTGTGCGACAGTAAGTCTAAGAATCCGACTTCTTTCGACATAGTAATAAGTATATGTGCGACAGCAAGTCTTAGAATCCGACTTCTTTCGACACGGCTATAAGTGTGCCTGCGACAGCAAGTCTTAGAATCCGACTTCTTTCGACATAGCTATAAGTATATGTGCGACAGTAAGTCTTAGAATCCGACCTCTTTCGACATAGTAATAAGTGTGTATGCGACAGCAAGTCTTAGAATCCGACCTCTTTCGACATAGCTATAAGTATGCCTGCGACAGCAAGTCTTAGAATCCGACTTCTTTCGACATAGCAATAAGTATGTATGCGACAGTAAGTCTTAGATTCCGACCTCTTTCGACATAGTAATAAGTATGTATGCGACAGTAAGTCTTAGATTCCGACTTCTTTCGACATGGGTCGGTGTGTAACCGTAGAGCTGAATCAAATATCCGACTTATACGTTATCTTGATGTTGGCTCTGTCTCCCTTTACCACGGCGACCTTTTCACCGTTCAGCACGAATATCTTGCTGCAATCTGTCAGCCCTGCCCTCTCCGACTCGCTCAAGCGTGAGTAGAGACAGCGGAGCTTTTCCGCCTTGAAGGTTTGCGGTGTTTGCACGTGGTAGATCTTACTGCGGTCGGGAATGTGAGTCACGAAGCCGTTTTCACATTCGACGATAGTATCGACCGCTTCGACTGCCGCCACGCTTGCGCCGTACTTTTCGGCAGCTTTTATGCTTTCGAGAATTATTTTAGGTGTCACGAACGGCCTCACCGCATCGTGAGTGACGACTATCGTCTCGCTGTCGATTCCGAAATTCTCGCCGATGAAGTCGATCGCATTCATAACAGTGTCGTTTCGTGTTTTTCCGCCCTCGACCACACAGACCTTGTCTAAGCCGCTCAGCTCTCTCGTACATTCACTAAGCCAATCGGGCGGACAGGCGACCACGGTTTTGGAGATCTCGTCGATATCCTCAAATATTTTTGCCGTATGCGTGAGTATGCTTTCGCCGTTAATTTCAATCAGCTGTTTGGGTTTGTCTGCGCCGAAGCGTGAGCCAACGCCGCCGGCGGCGATTATTGCGTAGATCATATCATACCCTCTTATCAAAGAAGTTTAGCGAGCTTGCAAAAGTCATCCATGGTGAAGCTTTCGGCTCTCACGCTCTTATCGAAGCCGCCGCTTTCAAGCGCCGAGATAACCGTATCCTTAGGCAAGCCCATGCCGGAGCTTATGGAGTTTGCCGCAGTTTTTCTGCGCTGACCGAAAGCGGATTTTACAAGGCGGAAGAATTTCTTCTCGTCATCAACCTCAACGGGCGGCTCGTCTCGCATATCGAGCTTTATAACAGCGCTGTCAACATTGGGTGACGGCATGAACGCACCACGGGAGACGTTGAAAAGCTTCTGCGCCTTTGCGTAGTAATTCACGGCGACGGTAACTGCCCCCGCATCACGTGAGCCGACTTCGGCGCAAAGTCTGTCCGCCGCCTCACGCTGAACCATAACGGTGATGGAATCTATCGGGAGATTAGCTTCAAGCAAGGTCATAATGATAGGCGAGGTTATATAATAGGGCAGGTTTGCGCAAACGCAAACACGCATACCGCCGAACTGTTCATCTATGAGCTTATGAAGATCGACCTTCAAGATGTCATCGTTTATCACGGTCACGTTATCGAAGTCGGAAAGTGTCTCGTCAAGCACGGGAAGCAGCCGCTTATCAAGCTCGACACAGACGACCTTTTTCGCTCTTTTAGCTAACTCGGCTGTCAGAACGCCGACTCCTGCGCCGATCTCGATGACACCGGTCTCGCCGTCGATAAGGCTTTCGTCGGCTATCCTCGGACAGACGGTGGGGTCGATTATGAAGTTTTGTCCCAGAGCCTTGGAAAAGCTGAAGCCATGACGGGTCATAACGTCCTTTATGACATTTATATCGGATAAATTTTTCATTTCGTCCTCCCGATTGTTTATATCGGAAATTGTATCACATCAGACGGATTTAGTCAATCAAAAGCAAGGGCAAACGTGAAAATCAAGCGTAAAAACAAAAATTATGACCTCGTCGCCCCTTTAGGGGAGATGTCCATTAGCCGCAAGCGGCTAATGGACAGAGGGTGCGTTCTAGATGCTAGATTCTAGATTCTAGACGCTAGATGCTAGATGTGCGTGTTTGGGGTTTGATTACAGTGGCGGCTCAGCACATCTAGTATCTAGTGTCTAAAATCTAATATCCAATATCTAAAATCCAACTTGACAAAACGTAAAAATCTGATATAATATAAATGAAAAGGGTACTGCGATAAGCGGTTTGCTCGAAATCAACTTAAATAACCGTCAGATTTCGAGGCTGGGCGGTTATTTTTTTATGCTTAATATGTAGCCTGTAGCGAAAATCAATATTAAGATAATCAAAACATAAGCTTCCATAGCACCACCCAATTTAGATGCTAGATTCTAGACAGTAGACACTAGAAGCTAGATGCTAGCCGTGCTGAGCCGCCACTGTAAGCGAAGCCGAAACAAGCACATCTAATGTCTACTGCCTAGCATCTAAAACACGCACATCTAATGTCTACTGTCTAGCATCTAGATGCTAGATACTAGACGCTAGACACCCCTCCGGCACAACTTCGTTGTGCCACCTCCCCTAAAGGGGAGGCAAGGAAGCTTCACTTTAGTCGCAATTAAAATCGAAACCTTGCCTGCCCTGAAAGGGAAGGTGGCAAAAGTCGCCGGCGACTTTTGACGGAAGGGTGCGTTCTAGATGCTAGATTCTAGACGCTAGATACTAGATGCTAGATACTAGATGTGCGTGTTTCGAATTCGCTTACAGCGGCGAGTGTTATCTGGAATTAATGTCTATTTTCATCAAAACTGTTTGACAAAAAGTGTCATATAGAATATAATAAACGCATAGTCGAAAGGCGTTTAAGGCGGTTGGCGTATATCCTCCGAAAGGAGGTGAT
>CAYZOU010000047.1:0-7799 GCA_964480405.1 uncultured Faecalibacterium sp.
ACTCCGTAGCGCTCGCCGCAGGCGAAGGGCGGAGTGAGTGCCGAACAGCCGCCCCGCTGATTTCGCTTGCGGTCAGACAGAATCTTAAAGGCTGATGAGAACTGACCTCTCCGACAACTCATCGGCAAAACATGCCGTTTTAGGCGACTTCGGATTTAACTTCAATGCTTAAGAAAAAGCCGCCTTATCGGCGGCTCGGTTTGATCCGGCTTATTTCTTCTGAAAAGATTCGCAGTCAACGCACTCGCAAACTGTCGGGTGCGGCTCATGTGTACCTATGGAAACCTTTTCAAGTGTGCAATAATTCTCACTGTCACAATGATGTCTGCATGAGGAAACAGTGCAGCTTATGCACTTATTTACGTTGTTTTTACATGACATGATGAAGTCCTCCAAAATATAAAAATACAGCGAAGCCGAACGGCCTCGCTGATATTTTATCCGATAATCGGAGTTTTATTCACTCATGTATAAAACGGGCTTAGGCTTACTGCCATGTGAAAATTACGTCTAAGCCGCTTCTGACATAGGCTATCTTGTTCTCATCGAGAGCTTGAATGAAGCCTGCCGCCATTGTTTCGTTTTTAAGCGTTATTCTCGCCACAAGTGTGAGCGAATCGGTGTTTATATTGCTTGCCGCTGCGCCGAGGATAGCTGAGGGAAGAACTCCCGGAACGAAGCCCGTGCACCACCAATATTCACCGTAAGGACGGTTGATGATGACCTTATCCTTATGATAAAGCACCATTGACATCTTCAAGAGATTTTCGTCGCTTGCGCAGGCATAGAAGCCGGCGACGTTGAAGTCGGGAGCTTTTGTATAGACACCGATCTCTGCGCCGATGAATACCCAGCCGTATTGACCCTTCCAAATCTGTATCATCCAGTCAAGTCCGTCGCAGTTGAATTTAAGTCTCTTTGTGTTATAGA
Source organism: uncultured Faecalibacterium sp. (assembly GCA_964480405.1). GTDB lineage: Bacteria > Bacillota > Clostridia > Oscillospirales > Acutalibacteraceae > UBA6857. Next base: position 931 of record CAYZOU010000047.1, read on the forward strand.
ACATGATAGCGAACGGAGCGCATACGTCATATATCGGAGAGAAGCCGAAGTTTCTCTGCCACGGGTCGCTCGCCGTATAGAAGCAGTTGTTCACGGGATCATAGAGATAGCCGAGAATTCCGCTCTTTTCAAGGTCGCTGATAGTCTCGTTGTCGCTCTCGGTGTTGGACTTATAGTATACCTCGACCTGATGAGTATAGTCACTGTAATACTTCTTTGAATCGCTGACAACATAGCTTCTTATCTTGAAGGTGTATGTGCTGGTTTCGTCGACCGAATATGTGCAAGAGGTTGAGCTTGTTGTCTTTATGCGTGACCACTGGCCGTTTGCTGCGTCATACTTATATACTTGATATCCGCTTGCGCCCTCAACTGCATCCCACTCAAGCTTTATGTTTTTCGCATCGGGATTGGCTGTTGCCTTTAAGTTTTCGGGAACTGCGGGAGTTTTTACCGTCGACACCTTCAATGATTTGACCTTGATGACATCGGAGTATGCTCCAAAGAAATTTGTGTCGCCGAGAGTGGCGATAGCTCTGACCTTATATGATTTCTCTTTCGCCGAGCTGTCGCTTATCTTCTGCTGAGTCTTTGTCGTACTGCAAAGATATTCCCACTTGTTTCCGTTAAGTCTGTATACGCTGTATTTATCTGCGCCCGAAACGGAATCCCACTTGAGTGTGTATCCGCTTGAGGTGATGCTCTGAGCCTTGAGTCCGCTGACCTTATCAAGATCCGTGATCGTTGCAACAGAGGCAGAATATGCGCCGTATACCTTTTTGTCGTTTATGTTGCTGTACGCTCTGACCTTATACTGACAGTAAGATCCCGAAGAAAGTCCGGAAACCGTATAGGATCTTGATGTCGTTGTCTTGATCCTTGTCCAATTATGAGTCGAAGAATTATAAGCGTAGACCTGATAGCCTGCGGCTCTGCTGACTGCGGACCAAGAAAGCTTGAGCGATGTCTTCGTGACGGAGCTTATCTTCAGATTCTTGACCTGATTCGGCTTTGTCGAAGCGGTCAAAACAGCGGAATAGCTGCCTGTCTGACTGTCGTTTTTCGCTCTGACTTTAAATTTATACGATGAAGCAGAGGAAAGTGACGTGACCTTATATGAGGTGCTCGAGGTCGTCTGAACTCTTGTCCACTTCCCCGTGGAAGAATTATATCTGTAGACCTGATAGCTTTTCGCACCCGAGACCTTACTCCAGCCGAGTGTTATCGACGTTGCGGTCGAGGCGCTTGATTTTAAGTTTTTGACTTGTCCGAGACGTGCCGCCGATACATATGCCGCACTCGGCATAAGCATACAGATACACAGTACAAGTGCTACGAATGATTTTAACAGCTTTTTCATAATATCCCCTTTTCTTGTTTAATGATTGATTTTAATATAATATATTTTAGCAAAAAAATCAACACATTTCAAAAAACACTAATATTTTTTTAGATTGCCTTAAAAATTCACCTGTTTAAGCTAACTCGATTCCGCCGACAGGTCTGATGGAAAGTATATAGCATGAGTCGTCGCCGAACACAGCCTTCATGGCGTCGGTGTATTCTTCAATAAGCTCGTTCGGAACAAACGCCTGTATCGTTCCGGCAAAGCCACCGCCGTGAACTCTCCATGCTCCCTTGCCCTTTAAGATGCGTTCGCTGAGACAAAGAGCGAGTGAAACGGGCTGACTTTCGACCTGCTTGGGTGCGAAAATATTCTGATTATATTTATACGATGAATCGCCGCTTTCGATGATAAGGCTCTTGAAAAGCTCGAAATCGCCGTCTTTAAGAGCGGTTATCTCCTTTTCGACTCTGTCGCTGTCGGCGAAGAAATGAAGCGCTCTCAACACAGCTCTGTCATTTGTCTTTTCCCGTACGAGAGAGATATTTTTCATAAACTCACTCTCGTCAACGTCTCTTAATACCTGCTTGCCGAAAACTGCGGCGGCGGCTTCCATCTCACTTCTGACAGCCGCATACTCGTCCGTCAAATCGGCATGGTTGCCCTTTGAGTCAACTATGATAAGGGAATGACCGCAAGAGGAAAAATCGAAGTCGACCTTGTTTATTATCGGCTCAGACGGGTCTTTGAAGTCTATTTCAACGAAGCCGCCGACCGAACAAGCCATTTGATCGAGCAGACCGCAGGGCTTGCCGAAATGAACGTTTTCGGCAAACTGAGCTATCTGAGCTATTTCAACGGGGCTTATCTTTCCGTCGTTGAAAAGATAGTTGAGCATCGTTCCGATAAGCACTTCAAATGCCGCAGACGACGAAAGTCCCGAGCCCGAGAGAACTCTTGACGAGGTCGTTGCATCAAAGCCGCCGATGTTATATCCGAGCTGTTTAAATCTCGCCATAACGCCTCTTACAAGCGCTCTGCTTCTTCCGATATCCGAATCGTTTACCTCAAGATCGTCACAGCTTACGGTGTCCATATCATAACCTGCGGACTTTATGTTGACCGTGTTTGTGTCATTGACCGATGCGACGGCAATGGCGTCAAGGCTTATCGCCGCAGCAAGAACGCAACCGTGGTTGTGGTCGGTATGGTTTCCGCAGACCTCGCTTCTGCCCGGTGCGGAAAACAGGTGAATATCTCTTTCGCCCTCGCCGTATACAGTCACAAAATCATCGAGGACTTGAGCGTACCTTTCATATTGTTCGGCGGCAAATTCATCTGTCACATAAGCCTTTTTGAAAGACTCGATAAATGCTCCGCTCATAATTTCATTTTTTGCGTTTGACAATTTCATGATATTTTCCTCACATTTGTTTTTTAGTCTTTGAAAGCTTTATACGTCTCCTCGCCGTCACCGTCACAGTTATAGCACCGTTTAGGATAAGCAGTGCGATACTTGATATCAGGAACAACGGGATAAACGGCACGATGAATTTCGCAGACAGCGGATCGTATACGTTACGACCGATTATCGTGTAAGAAAAAAGCTTATACGCAAATCCCGTCAGCGAAAGAAGAAGATATTTCCAATATTCATAATTGACTGCGCCGTATATCTGGCTTATCGTATTTATCGGAACGCACGGTATGAGCCTCGCTCCGAAAAGCACGAGCGGTCTTCCGACCTTGTCATTTTGAATTATATCGTAAACCTTCTCGTACCTTGTAATATATTTGTGGATATTTCCGCCGCCTATGCTCTTTCCCCAATAATATCTTATGGTGAAAAGCGCCGTCAGACCTATCAAATTTATCAAAATCGCAATATACCACTTGAACATAACACCCGATATAACGCATAAAAACGATATCGGAAGCCACGGAATTATTGCCTTGATAACAAAGTTCAACTCGATGACAAGCACGGCAAGCCAGCGGTTATCCATGTTTTCTATGTTCTGTTCAAACCTCATCAATGAATCGGTATATTTGCCGTACCACTGAGAAATGCCGTCGATTTTCAGCAGTTGCAAAAGTATAATCAGCAATATGGCTATCGAAAAGCACACAACAGAGGCTATGTTCAGCGCTCTGAAACGGGCTTTTTCCTTGTTGCCCCTCATCAAGTCACCTCGCTTTCAATCTGTGTAAAAAAGCTAAATTATATTTTATAATATTTTTTCAATAAGGTCAACTGTTTATTAATAAATTAATATTTTTTGAAGGTGGCAAATATGCTTAAAAACTCCCCGCCCTATTCGGCGAGGAGTCCGATATTCTGTTATCAGTCTTTCTTTGACTTTGCCGCTTTCTTCTCTGCCTTTGCCTTTTCGGCGGCTTCCTTGGCTGCCGCTCTCTCGGCTGCGAGCTTGTCTGTGGCGGTAACATTCTGTTGGATCGACCACTTCTTGAATTTGAGCTTTGCTCTGTCTGCGCCTGTCTCGATAACGATCGTATCGTCATCCTTAACGGTGATGACTCTGCCGCAGATGCCGCCGATCGTTACTATCTCATCGCCGACCTGAACATTGTCTCTCATTTCCTGTTCTTCCTTCTGGCGCTTCTTCTGCGGTCTGAGCATAAGGAAATACATAAGGGCGAACATAACAACAAGCATGATGAGCATTGTATAGTTACTGCCTGTGTTGCCACCGCTTGAAGCAGCAGCTAAAAAATTCAAATACATTTGATTACCTCCGATAATTATACATAATATTGATATTATACAGAAATCCGAACAGATATTCAATAGCAAATTCGATTTATCTGTGAATATTTGATTAAAATTGTCTAATATTTAAATAAATTCCGCTCATTTTCACGGCACTTATATTCTTGTGTCGAGTAAATCGACATACTTATTCTTAAACTCGTCGAATCTGTCCTCGTCGATAGCTTCTCTTATTCTTTCCATAAGCGTGTTATAGAAATGGAGATTATGCATAACGGCAAGTCTCATTCCGAGCATTTCCTTGCTCTTGAGAAGATGCTTGACGTATGCTCTTGAAAAATTGCGGCAAGTCGGACAGTCGCACTCATCGTCTATCGGCGACTCGTCAAGGGCGTACTTTGCGTTATTGAGATTGATTATTCCTTTCCATGTGAAAAGGTGTCCGTGTCTTGCGTTTCGGCTTGGCATAACGCAGTCGAAAAGGTCAACTCCCCTGCTGACACCCTCAATGATGTTGCCCGGTGTTCCGACGCCCATGAGATATCTCGGCTTATCGGCAGGCATATAAGGCTCGACAGCGGAAATTATCCTATACATATCCTCCTTGGGCTCGCCGACCGCAAGTCCGCCTATAGCGTAACCGTCAAGGTCAAGCTTCGCTATCTCTTTCATATGCTCAACTCGAAGGTCGTCAAAGGTACAGCCTTGGTTTATTCCGAAAAGCAGTTGATGAGGATTCACCGCATCGGGCAGAGCGTTTAGTCTGTCATGCTCGGTCTTGCACCGTTCAAGCCAACGAGCTGTTCGCTCACACGATTTCTTAGCGTAATCGTACTTAGCCGGATTCTCGACACATTCATCAAAAGCCATAGCGATAGTCGAGCCGAGGTTTGACTGTATTCTCATGCTTTCCTCGGGGCCCATGAAAATCTTTCTTCCGTCGATATGCGATGAGAAGTATACGCCCTCCTCCTTGATATTTCTGAGCTTTGCAAGCGAAAACACCTGAAATCCGCCGCTGTCCGTTAAGATAGGGCCGTCCCAGCGAGTGAACTTATGAAGTCCGCCGAGAGTCTTGACGTTTTCATCGCCCGGCCTTAAATGAAGATGATAAGTGTTGCAAAGCTGCACCTGACAGTGTATGTCCTTTAAATCAAGCGCAGATACCGCTCCCTTTATTGCGCCGCAGGTTGCGACGTTCATGAATGCAGGCGTCTGCACCGTGCCGTGGACTGTGACAAATTCGCATCTTCGTGCATTGCCCTCTTTTTTGATAACTTTTAACATCAGTTCCTCCGAATAGTGATTTTTAATTTCGGCGTTTATTATATACGAATTAAATGAAAATTTCAACAATATTTGCGAAAAGAGGTACGAGTGGGTTTAAGCTGTGGGAAAGAAGCGGTCTCGGCGTCACAGTCAGACAGAAAAACCGCAGTCGCATACGAAAAGTCAATTAAAAATTTTTAACATAGATTTATTGAAAATACACATTAAATGTAATATTTAATGGTATAATTTCCTTAATAACTTAAAATATCTCGGAGTAGGAGATGAGTATATGGATATCATGACGGAATATAAAAAGTTCGCCGATGCAGTCGATTCATGCGCAGACGAAGAATCACTCAAGGAATACAGTATCGGACGTAGCCAAACCGCTGTTCAAAAGGAATATTGGCGGCTGAGACAGGCTTTTTTCGCTTCTCAGGATACGCTCGAAAAGCAGAAAATCAAAGCTAAGATCTATTGGATGCATCAGACCTTGGGCTTCAGCGTTCCGATAAAACAAAGTGTTAAGCGCTTCACGTCGCCTAACGGTTTATCCGGAATCATAATTGCTCCCGAAGCAACGTTGGGTAAGGGCTGTGTCATTTTTCAAAACGTATACATCGGTGCCGACACATTGACAGACAGCCGAAGCATCGGCTTTCCGACGGTCTGCAATGACGTTTATATCGGCGCCGGAGTCAATATAATCGGAAATGTTGTTATCGGCGATAACGTACGCATCGACCCTAACTGCTATATAACAACAGACATCCCCGCAAACAGTCATGTTATAAACAACGGCTCTGTCACCGTGGGAAGCGACATAAAGCAGGATAACACATATCTCACCGCAAAGCAGGCTATGGAAAAGCATTTCGGCAATGCCGTCTATGATTATCACGAGAACACAGGCGATGAAACGCTTTCGGTCCGCATGGCAACAGCCGATGATCTTGACCTTATTATGGAGCTTTATAAAGAGAGAGTATCTTGGTTTAAGTGGAAGAAGATCTCTCAGTGGGTAACGTTTTTGATAAATCATCCGAAAGAGGAGTTCCTCCGATATATCGAGAACGGCGAATATTATGTTGTGAAAAAGAGCGGAAAGACCGTCGGCGGATTTGTTATCAATGCCGACACACGCTATTGGGAGGACGAATCCGCAGATGCGTTATATTTGCGCAGAGTCGTAACAGATCCCACATACAGACATTTGGGTAAGTATATTGTTGAACAGGCTAAAAAGCTTGCCGAGGAAGCCGACAAAAGCACTTTGAGAATAGAATGTATCTTCTCAAATCAAGAGCTTAACAACGTTTGGGATAAGCTCGGATTTAAGTTTGTCCGTGACGTCGAAAGCAATTTCCATTTTTCGCTCAGAGAGCTAAAGCTGACGGAAACCGAAGCCGATACGGTTTGATACATAAATATATAGAAAGTGCAGTGCTTCGGTGCTGCACTTTTTTAGCGAGCGTAATGCGGCAGGGGCGTGCACCCCCGAAGCGCTCGCCGCAAGGCGTA
>CAYZOU010000048.1:0-7194 GCA_964480405.1 uncultured Faecalibacterium sp.
CCTCTGCTTGTAAGGCAGATGCTCTCCCAGCTGAGCTATGCTCCCTCAAATATCGTGTAACGACTTGTATAATATACACTATACCGCCGAATTTGTCAATACCATTCTGAAACTTTTTTCAGAACTTTTCAGAATTTTTTCCGAAAACCGCTATTTTACATTGAGAGCAAAACCGATCAGCTTTCGCTGACCGGTTTTGACTATATTCCAATAATGAAATACGTTTTAATTATTCTGCAGCACCGCCGAAGATGTTGTCAAAGAAATCTCTGATTGCGTTGAAAACACCGTTCTCCTCGCCGAAGAATGTCTCCATGATTCTCATGATCATGTCTTTAAGCTCTGTTAAGAAATCCATTGTGATATCTCCTTTGCAATTATTATTTCACGCTACCGTGTATCTTAATTATACAATATTTTCAGACAAAATCAATAGCTGATTAAATATCTTTATTTTTTATTAACATTCTCGCTTCGTTCGAAAAATTTAAGAGCCGCTGTTGCGTTCAAAGTGTTTTCACCTTGCCCGTTCTTTACAGCGACCCTGTTTTGGCTTTATGCGATTCCGAAAATTGTGTCAAGAGCGGCCTTGATCCTTTCAAAAATGTCTCTCTTTTCTCCGTTTTCATCAACGTTTGAATCAAAAATCTTTGCTATTGCGTCATAAAGTGCATTAAAAAAGTTTGTAAAAAATTCCATTTCAATATCTCCTTTCATATGTTTAATTCGATTATACAACAGTTAACAAAAATTGTCAACAAATTTCGAGAGAAAATTTAATATTTTTCACCGTCAGTTAATATTTGATATTCCGATTTCTTTTTTGTACACACCGAATTCTGTTTGTTATTTCGCTTGCAGCACTCACCTCGGGCGTACCGCAAAGTGAAAATGTCGACACCCTTAAGCATAGCAAACACATCCGAACCCGCCTAAAACGGCGTATTTTCGGTGCTTTGCGGATTAAATCCACTCGCAAGGCGTGCAGTAGCGAGCGAAGCGAGCGTAACGGCGGCTGTTTGTGTACTCCGTAGCGCTCGCCGCAGGCGAAGGGCGGAGTGAGTGCCAAACAGACGCCCCGCTGATTTCGCTTGGATTTTACGAGAAACTCCGAAGGCTGATGAAAGCTCGATTACAAAAGTACGTTGAGCTGACTTTTCAAAATAATGCTGACGCCTTGCGAGGATTTCCGACACAGCATTGGCGAAAATTTGCCTTGAAAAACCGTATTGAGTTCGATTCCCGTCAGCTCAAGCATTGAAAATAAACCCTCCCCGCACGAAGCCGCACGGGGAGAATCTCATAAAACTTATCACAATCTGAGGTCGTCTTCTTTTCTCTGCTTTCTGTCATTGACGGCAAAGAGTATGCCGAAACCGAGACCGCCGCCGACCAATGCGCCTATTAAGAGAAACAGCCACCAAAGCGAGTTGCCTTTTTCGTCTTTTTCTTCTTCGCTTGATACCGTTTCTATAACCCTTTCCTCAATGACGGTGCTGACCTTTACCGTCTTTTTATACTCCTTGCCGTAGCTGTCTTCATAGGTGATGAGTATCTTTCCGTTGGTCTTTCCCAAAGCGTCGCCGTCTATCTTCAGATTAGCCGAGCCGACAGCACTTTGAGCAGGCTCGATATCGCCGACAAATGAGCTTCCGCCCGACGACATTTTGTCAATATCAAAGTCAAGCGTACAGTTGAATATCTTGCTTTTTCCTGTATTCATCAGCGTTATCTCGACCGTTTGTGTCTCACCTTGGACAACTTTTTTGGGAAGTGATGCTCCGCTGTATTTGAGCTTCACCGGCTGTTTGATGTCTATCCTCAGCGTGTCGCTTGAGCTGTAGGGTGAGTAATACTTATCCTCATATTCGGATGAGATTTGAATATCGTGAGAGCCGACAGTGGCGGTATTCGTTGCCTTGAGCTTCACATTCCAAGTGTATGAGCCGCCTGCCGAAATATATCCGACATACTGCGTTGGCATACCCTCGGTCAGAATTTCGCCGCTCGGATCTTCAAGTGTAAGCTTGATATTGTAAAGGGCTTTTGACTTGCTGTAATTTTTGAATGTGACCGAAAGCTCGGCTGAATTTTCCGGAGACAGCCCCGCTTCACTCAGCTTGTATTCCGTCACCATGAATCTCGGTGTGGAGTTGTTTTCCGCCTCCTCTCCTGCCGCAAAAGCGGCAAGAGACGCTAAGATAAGCAAGAGGCTGAAAATGTATGCGAACATTTTTTTCATTTATTCTCTCTCCTTATAATTCTCTGATATTTTCGACGATACTGTGCTTCATTTCCTGTTTCACCTTGAAGTATAAATTCAGGCTGCATATCAGGCAAAGCAGCAAGCATATGACAAGTGCGGGCCAAATGAGATATTTCATTACGTATATGTCTTTCAAGGAAAGCTTCAAAGCCAAATGCACGGCAGTGTAACCGCCTAAGCCTATGCCCATGCCCCAAGCGAACATTGACACTAACTGTCTTATGTACGCTTCGGTGAGTTCTTTGGCAGACGCTCCGACCGCTCTTAAAGTTCCTATCTCCTTTTTGCTTTCTCTTATCTTGCCCGTCAGTGCGTTATTGACTATACTTGCGCAAATGGCGAACATCAATATAACTATTGAAAGCAAGGCTAAAATAAGAGTGCTCATATACGATTGATTGTTTGATTTATAAGCGTAATTTGAAAATACCGAGAAATCCGAGCCTGAGAAAATGTCGTTTAAGCATTCCATGGCTTTTTCGTCGGCGGCATCGTCAAGCTCACCGTCATAATCAAATTGCATACAGCCGTAGCCGTGAGTGTGCTTTGAAATCTTGTTCAAGCCCTCAACTGTTATCATTATTCCGATATCTTCAAGGTCATTCATAGTCATCGCCGAACTAAAACTAAATTTCTTGATTATTGCGCCTATTTTGACTTCCTTTTCGTATGACTTCGTAATTGTCGGACTCTTGCCGGCGTCAAAATCGGATTGGCTTTGGTCGGAATAAGCTGTTATGAGCTTAACGGTGTCGCCTGCCTTATAGCTTAATGAAGCCGCAGGGCCATACAGAGAATAGCCTTTAATGCTCTCGGTATCATCGAGCTTCCGAACTCCGTATGAAAATATCTCGCCATTATCGTTAAAAGTACAGGCAAAACTTATGTTCTGATAAGCGACAAGCACCACTTCTTCGCCGGAGTTGAGCTTATCAATATCAATCTTTCCGTCAATGATCTCAAACCTATCCATATTTTCTTCTATCATTTCCGGCATAAAGCCTCGAATATTGCTGTGGAAAAGCTCTCCCTTGCCCAAGGCTTTCTTGAAATATGTGTAATTTTCATCTTCGCCGTTGAAGTAAACATCGAAAAAGTCTTCGGGTTTCGTATTTTCAAGCATTTCTTTCGTCGGCTCGGCACAAGTATACGGACTCAACATACTTCCTGTTGCTAAAACTTTCATATAATCATCATATTCATCAACTTCTATAAATGATGATAATTCCTTATATCCCTTTAATGAAGTGAACATAGCCGAATCAGCAACATCACGGTATTCATTAACGCTTATTTCGGAAACAATATTCGGCAAATTGACATATCCGGTTTCCGCCGTGTAACCGCCTCTTAATTCCATCAAATAGTCATACTCATTATATTTATTCCAACGATCCATATCGGATTCCGCCTTTAAAGCCGAAAATCCGAAGCTTGATATAAATATCGTTATAATAAGGATAACGGTAACGCCGATCTGCTTTGAACGGTAAAACTTAATGCTTCTGCTTGCAAGAAGATTTGGAACTTTAAATTGCATCTTGGTCTTTATCTTCTGCTTTTTCATCTTCCTGCTAAGCTCGACATTTCTTATCGACTGCATAGGTGACACCTTAGATGCCGAGGCCAGAGGAATGAGCGACGCTAACATTACACAGACAACACTTACCGCAGCAGTGACTATGAGTACCACAAAATTGGGAATGAAAATAAATTGCTCACCCATAAAATATGTGATAAGCTTAACGCCGAAATAGGAAATAAGAACACCTATCGGGGTGCAGATAAGAGTGATGATAAAGGTCTCCCTGCCGAAGATATTTATTATCTGTCGCCTTGTCGCTCCGACCGCACGAAGCATACCGATCTGTTTGCGGCGCTCGTTGAGGTTTGTCGAAAAGGCGTTGATGATGCCCATACACGACGCCAACATAAGCACAACGGCAAGAGTTACGGTGATAAGCGCAGAGTTCATGACATCACCGCTTGAATCGTCGGAGTAAATCTGTGTATAAATCATCGGATTTGAATAATTGTCTCCGTATTTCGCCGCCGCTTTGTCATATATCGGAGCGATGAAGTTCGCCCAAAACACAGTATCGCCCAATGATGTTCTCTTGTTAAGCGTTTCTTCCGTGCCCTTGAAATATATGCCCAAGATCTCCTTTTCGCCGGCGTCGGTGTCCTCCTTGTCGCTGACAAATGCGGCAGGTATAATTGAGTTTTGCTCTTTATCGTATATTTCTCCTATGTTTGACCTTTTATCTTTTAAGATTCCGACTAATGTATAGGTTTTCTGTTTCGTTTTGGACAGATAATCGAGTCCGTTCGCTCCGAAAACCGTGAGCGCGACCTTCTCGCCTATCTTGTCGGACTTGATGCCGAGCTGTCTTGCGGCGCTTTCTTCTATCGCTATTTCGTCCTTGTTTTCGGGATATCTTCCCTCTTTGACATTGACATAATAAAGCTCTTTCGCCTCGTCATCGAGCCATGCTATAGCCGTTCCTCTGTCTGCTTTTTCTTCGTCTGTATAGCCGTAGCCTAAGATATGAGCGTAGCCGTAGCTTTCGAGATATCCGCCTGCTTTGCCTGCTTCGGCATCGACAAGATCCTGCGGTGCGAAATAGTAGCCCGTGAATTTTCCGTAGCTTTGATTGCGGTATTCTTCGTTAGACGACATTGTGCATGAAACAAAAAACATCGTTCCCGACGAAAAAATTATCGCTAAGATTATACCGATTATCAAGACGGTATATTGCTTCTTCCTTTGCTTTAGGTTGCCTAAAGCGAGGGTGTTGACTGTCAGCTTCTTTTTCATTTCAGCCACCTCACCTTATACATTCTCGGTCGGCTTTGTGTCGTTGACGATTTTGCCGTCTTCGATAGTCAGCACTCTCTCCGCCTGCTCGGCGACATGAAGATCGTGAGTGACGAGGATGAGCGTTATCCCGAGCTGCTTACTGACGTGCTTCAAAAGCGAAAGCACCTCTCGTCCGCTTTTTCCGTCGAGATTTCCCGTCGGCTCATCGGCGAAAAGTATCGACGGCCTGTTAGCTAAGGCTCTTGCTATAGCTATTCTCTGCTGCTGACCGCCCGAAAGCGCCGACGGAAGATGGTCGAGCCTGTCACGTATACCGAGAACATCAATGATATTGTTGAGATATTCCTCATCGGGCTTCTTTCCGTCAAGCATAATGGGCAACAGGATATTTTCATATCCCGTAAGCTCTTGAACGAGGTTATAAGCTTGAAAGACGAATCCGAAACGGCGGCGGCGAAGGATCGACAGCTGATTGTCGCTATATGATGAAAGCGACTTATCGCCATAGATAATATCGCCGCTTGTGGAACTTTCGAGTGAGGAAAGCGTATGCAAAAATGTTGACTTTCCCGAGCCCGACGGACCTGTTATAGCGCAAAACTCGCCCTTCTCAAAAGCAACAGTCGCATTATCAACAGCCTTGATAACATTTTCACCGCTTATGTATTCCTTTGTCAGATTTTTACATTCAATAATGTTCATGAAAAACACCTCTCCTTTATTTTCGACGGGAAGTATGACCCATCGGCTTTAGTTTACGCTTTTATAATACACTGTCAACCTTTCTTTTCGGTGACTTTAATCTTAAGATTTCGTAAGCATTGAGTTTGCTGTCGGCTGTTTGACATTCGGTGTCGTTCAGCCTTTTAATTTTGTCTTTTTCGCAGTTTCATCAGTGGGACGGCTTCCGGCACCCACTCGCACTTCGTGCTCACGGGTGCACGTTCAGCCGCCGTTGTCGCCCTGCTGTCGCACCCCGACCCCCACCCTGCACCATCTTAACCCCACAAAAGAAAAATAACGGCTGTGACAAAGCAATTATTTTTTTTACCGCTTTGTCACATCTTGCAATTTTTATAAAAGGTTATATACTTTTATATAATAACAAACCAACGGAGGTATTTTTATGAAAGTAACAAAAAGGCTGATAGCGTTTTTCATGGCGGCGATGATGATCTTCTCGGCGCTGCCGGTGATGAATGTTTCGGCTGAGACGAGCGGAAAATGGAGATATGAAGTTGTAAACGGTGAGGTCACTATAATAGGCTGTGATAAATCGGCAAGCGGAGAGCTTACTATACCGTCGAAGATAGACGGGTATCCGGTGACGAGTATAGAAAATTGGGCATTTCGCGAGCGCACCAATTTAAAAAGCATAACGATCCCCGACAGCGTGACAAGCATAGCCTATGAGGCATTCCGTGATTGCACCGGCTTAACAAGCATAACCATCCCCGATAGCGTGACAAGCATTGGCTATTCTGCGTTTTATAATACAGCATATTATAACAACTCATCAAATTGGAAAAACGGTGTTCTTTATATAGGTAATCATTTAATAAAAGCTAAAGATTCAATTAAAGGCTCATATAAAATTAAATCCGGAACTAAGTGTATTGCAGGTCGTGCATTCTCCGGTTGCACCGGCTTAACAAGCATAGCAATTCCCGACAGTGTGACAAACATTGGCGATTATGCGTTCAGCGGTTGTAGCAGCTTAACAAGCATAAAGATAGGAAGTGGCGTTAAAAGCATTGGCTATGAAGCGTTCTATGGTTGTACCGGTTTAACAAGCGTAACGATCCCCGATAGTGTGACGAGCATTGGCTGGTCGGCGTTCGATGGTTGCAGCAGCTTAAAAAGCATAACAATTCCCAACAGCGTGACAAGCATTGGCGGTTATGCGTTCTTTGATTGCACCGGCTTAAAAAGCATAACAATCTCCGACAGCGTGACAAGCATTGGCACCCGTGCATTTGGGAATACAGCATATTACAACAATTCATCAAATTGGAAAAACGGTGTTCTTTATATAGGAAATCATTTAATATCAGCTAAAGATTCAATTAAAGGCTCATATAAAATTAAATCCGGAACTAAGTGTATT
>CAYZOU010000049.1:0-6627 GCA_964480405.1 uncultured Faecalibacterium sp.
CGGGGGGGTGGTGGGCACCCCCGCCCCCCGCGCCGCCGGCTGGGGGGGGGGGGGGGCCCCACCCCCCGCCCCGCTGATGCCGCTTGAATTTTGCAAGCGGCTTGAAGGCTGAGCCGAACCTCGAGCTGACGAAAGTCGAGGATGCGAACAGTCTTTCCAAATGATTTTCGCCGATAAGCTGCCGGAGGGGTCAGCTCTAATCAGCCTTGAAGATCCTGTCTGACCGCAAGCGAAATCAGCGGGGCGCCCGTTCGGCACCCCATCGCACCTCGCCTGCGGCGAGGGCTTCGGGGTACACGCCCGAGCGCCGTTACGCTCGCTTCGCTCGCTACCGCCCGAAGCGACAGCCACATTTTGAAAAGTCAGCTCAACGCACTTTTGAAATCGGACTTTCATCAGCCTTCGAAGCTTCTCACAAAATCCAAGCGAAATCAGCGGGGCGTCCGTACGGCACCCCATCGCACCTCGCCTGCGGCGAGGGCTTCGGGGTACACGCCCGGCCGCCGTTACGCTCGCTTCGCTCGCTACCGCACCCGAATAACAAAAGCCGAGAACACATAAACTATATCTGTCAAAATAAAGCCGATAGGAGTCTTTTATATGAAAATTTATTCGTTTGACGGAAAGAAAAGCTCTATAGATAACATCGACTTAGCTTCATCTCCGCTGTTTCTCGGACAGAAGTATATGCCATCAAACAGCAATGAAGTCAGTGCGTACGATGAAAAAGAAGAAACGGACGAAAAACAGATTGAAAAATGAACACTTTCGGTGTATAATATAAAGAAAGTAAAGTTTTCCCCTAAAGCTGACAAGGGTCAGCCGAGGCTGTGAAAGGAATGAGAAAAAATGCTCTGTGAAAATTGCGGAAAAAGAGAAGCAACAACACATATAAAACACGTTGAAAACGGCGAGTCAAGACAGCTCGAGCTTTGCTCCGAATGTGCGTCAAATCTCGGATATGACGATATTTTCGGCGGCTTCGGATTTAATCTGAGCGAGCTTTTCACAAACTTTTTCGGCGACAATACCGCAAGTCTGCCCGACAAAACCGTCAGATGCGACAGATGCGGCTCATCATTTAACGATATAGTCAAAACAGGTAAGGTCGGCTGCGCCGAATGTTACAGAACCTTCTATAATAAGCTGTTGCCGTCTGTCAGACAGATTCACGGAAAGGTCAGCCATTTGGGCAAGAAGCCCGATAATCTCAGGGAGATCAAAAAGCCCACAAAGCAGGACATCATCGAGAGGCTGAACGGCGAAATGAAAAGCGCTGTCGAGGCTCAAAATTTTGAGCAGGCGGCAATACTTCGTGACAGAATAAATCAGCTGAAAGAGGGTGACTGATATGCAAAAATGGTATCAAAAAAAGGGCAACGATAACGATGTCGTGCTTAACACGAGGATAAGTCTCTTGAGAAATCTTGAGGAATATCCGTTCGTGTCGAAGCTGACAAAGTCCGAAAGAGAAAAGCTCAATGGCGTTATAAAGGATATAGTTTTGAGCAATAATGCTTACGGCATGAGCTATATCGACATGGAAAGCCTCGGCTCGTTTCAGATAGTATCCCTCGCCGAAAGAGGCATGATAACGCCCGAGTTTGCTTCCGATCCTCAAGGCAGAGCCTTGCTTTTGAGTGAAGATGAAGCTGTCGGCGTGATGCTTTGCGAGGAGGATCATATCCATATAAGATCGGTTTCAACGGGTCTTGAATTTGATATGCCGTATACCGCAGTGAGCGATATCGACTCACTTATCGACGAAAACGAACAGTATGCGTTTGACGAAAGGCTCGGCTATCTCACTCAAAATCCCGCTAACCTCGGAACAGCTATGAGAGCATCGGTCACTTTGCATCTTCCGGCGTTGTCCATAACGGGAAGTATGCCGAGGCTTGCTTCGACCGTTTCAAAGCTCGGACTTATGCTGAGAAACCGCTACACCGACGGAATAACGCCGATAGGTAACATATACAGCCTCAGCAATCAGGTCACGCTCGGTATAAGCGAGAAAGCGGCGCTTGACAATCTGAAGTCAATAGCCATGCAGCTTGTCTCACAGGAAAGGCAGACAAGAGAACACGTCATAAAAGACGACAGATATATTGATAAGATACAGAGGGCATACGGAGTGCTGAAAACAGCACATATGATGAGTTGCCGTGAATTTATGGAGCTTGCTTCATTCGTACGCTTGGGAAGTGCGGGAGGCTTGCTCGAAACGGATATCCAAGTGCTTGACGAGCTTATGATAGCAATGCAGCCGGCGACGATAAATGCCTCCGAGGGAAAGAGCTTCACAACAAGTGAAAGAGACATTTTCAGAGCCGCTGAGATCAAGAAAAAAATCTGACATTAACATATCGGAAATTTAAAGCAATCGAATATGTATCGGTGATACATATTTCGGTTGCTTTTTTTGAGAGGAGAAAAGTGTATGTATAGGTTTACGGGCTTTACGGAAAAGGCGAACAGAGCGCTCAACAGTGCGATAGAATCGGCTGAAGATCTCGGCCACACATATATAGGGAGTGAACATCTTCTGATGGGACTTCTAAAGGAGGACGGCGCATCTGTTGCGGCGGCGCTTTTAACTAAAAGGATAACACCGGCACGGGTCGAGGAGCTTGTCAAAAGAACGGTAGGAGTGGGAGTGCCGACAGTGCTTTCGCCCGATGATTTCACACCGAGATGCAAGCATATAATCGAGTCGTCGGTTTCGCTTGCAAGAGATGACGGGGCTGGCTTTGTCGGCTCGGAATTTCTTCTTCTCGCACTCGCCAAAGAAAACGACAGCTGCGGAGGGTATATACTCAACGAGCTCGGAGTGTCACAGCATGATCTGATAAACGATCTGACCGACTCAAGAGCAAAATCTGCATACCAGCAAAAGACAGTCAAACGGCAACCGCAAAAGTCCGACACGCCGACCCTCGATCAATACGGACAGGACTTGACACTTCTCGCTCAAAACGGCGGAGTCGACCCCGTTATCGGACGTGAAAAGGAGATAGAGCGTGTGGTTCAGATCCTTTCAAGGCGTACGAAAAACAATCCGTGTTTGATAGGTGAGCCGGGCGTTGGCAAGACAGCGATCGCCGAGGGCCTCGCACTGAGAATAAGCGACGGCAACGTACCCGAGCTTTTGAATGACAAAAGAATAGTCTCCGTCGATCTCACGGGAATGGTCGCAGGCACGAAATACAGAGGTGACTTCGAGGAGAGAATAAAAACGGCGATATCCGAGGTGATTAAAGCTCAAAATGTCATCTTGTTTATAGATGAATTGCATACGCTCATAGGCGCAGGCTCGGCGGAGGGCGCAGTCGATGCGGCGAATATATTAAAGCCGTCGCTTGCAAGAAGCGAATTGCAGGTCATCGGAGCGACAACGGTCGAGGAATACCGCAGACACATAGAAAAGGATTCGGCACTTGAAAGAAGGTTTCAGCCCGTCAAGGTCGGTGAGCCGTCGGAAAAGGAAACACTCGAAATACTCAAGGGTGTCAAGGATAAATACGAGCTTCATCATAAGGTCAAGATAACAGACGGAGCGATGAAAGCGGCGGTCAAGCTTTCGTCTCGCTATATCACGGACAGATTCCTGCCCGACAAGGCCATTGACCTTATAGATGAAGCTTGCTCAAGAGTGAGACTCAAGGCGTACACACCGCCGAAAGAGATCAAAGAAGCCGAGCTGAAGCTCAAGGAGATAACCGAAAAAAAGTCCGCAAGCGTTGACGTTCAGGACTACGAAAAGGCGGCGGCTCTCAGAGACAGAGAAAAGCGGCTTTTAAAGCAGCTGAACGAAATGAGAGGCCGCTGGAAAGAGCAGGCGGCAAAGTCGGAGGGCGAGATAACACCACATGAAATAGCGGAAATCGTCTCAAGTTGGACAGGTATCCCCGTTCTTGAGCTGACGAAAGAGGAAAGACAGCGTTTGCTGGAGCTTGAAAGCGAGCTTCATAAGCGAGTCATAGGTCAAGATAAAGCGGTCTCGGCGGTCGCAAGAGCGGTACGCCGAGGCAGGAGTGGGCTTAAAGATCCGAAAAGACCAATGGGCTCATTCATATTCCTAGGCCCGACGGGCGTCGGCAAGACTGAGCTTTGCAAGGCTCTCGGTCAAGCTGTGTTCGGCGATGAAAATGCGGTGATACGTTTTGACATGAGCGAATTTATGGAAAAACACAACACATCAAAGCTCATAGGCTCACCTCCCGGATACGTCGGATATGACGAGGGCGGTCAGCTGACGGAAAAGGTCAGAAGAAAACCGTATAGCGTGGTGCTGTTTGATGAAATAGAGAAAGCGCATCCGGACATATTCAATATGCTCTTGCAAATATTAGACGACGGGATACTGACGGATTCTCAAGGCAGACGTGTCGATTTTCGTAACACGATAATCATAATGACCTCGAATATCGGCGCAAAGCTTATCGCAGGAGGCTCGGGCGTAGTCGGATTTTCGTCGGGCATATCCGGCGCTCTCGGTGACAGCAAGATATATGATGCGGTCATGAGTGAGCTTAAACGGACATTCAGACCCGAATTTCTCAACAGAATTGATGAGGCTATCGTTTTCAAAAAGCTGACACGGGAGGATATCGGAAAGATAACACAAAGGCTTCTTTCCGAGCTTTCATCGAGGCTTGAAGCGATGAAAATTACCGTCAGCTTCACCTCAGATACCGTTGAAGCTATCGCCGACAAAGGCTTTGATGAGGTGTACGGTGCAAGACCTATCAGACGGGAAATACAAGCTCGAATCGAAGATAAGCTGTCCGAGATGATTTTAAGCGGAGAAGTCGAAAAGGGCAACGCATACGTTTGCTCATATAAAGATGGGGAAATCTTGATCGAAAAAGAAAAGAGGGCGACTGTGGGTGATGCTTGACAGAGAAGCGGCGACGGCGTGTACCCCCGAGCCGCAAGGCGAGCGGGGTGCCGACGGCGCCGCCGCTGCTTTTGCTTGCCGTTTTAGCTGATCGGGAAGCTGCAGGGAGTCGGCGATGTCTTACTTTAAGCGTTGAAGTTGAATAGGAACTGATTTTAACTTTGTCAAATATGTTGAATTTTGTATTGACTATTACGGCGTCTTTTGTTAAAATTACTGATATAAAACGTTGCCGATCGGCAGCTATGAAAGGAAATATCTATTATGGGAAAAAAACTCCAAAATGACGGCAAGCTGAGCCCGAGGATATGGTTTAATCTTTGCGTTTTCGGCTTTATCGGTCAGGTCGCATGGAACCTTGAAAATATGTATTTCAATACGTTCCTTTATAACACGGTCTATGAAAAAGGCGCAGTTGCGCAGGGTATCTCCTCCATGAAAGCTATTCAGCTCATGGTTGCCTTGAGCGCCTTAACGGCAGTTGTCACGACGTTTATCATGGGCAATCTCAGCGATAAGATGAACAAGCGTAAGGTGTTCATATCTATGGGTTACATAATCTGGGGTATCACTGTTCTTGCGTTCGGCTTCATCACAAAGGATAATATCGCAACGATTTTCGGAATCGACAAATCGGACCTTGCCTCTGTTGTCACGGCAACCTCTGTCACCGTGATAGTCATGGACTGCGTTATGACGTTTATGGGCTCAACGAGTAACGACTCTGCGTTCAATGCGTGGGTAACGGACATCACGACACCGCATAACAGAGCGACTGTCGAAAGTGTTCTCTCGATACTCCCCGTTGCGGCTATGGGCGCTGTTATCGTTTTCGCCGGCTTTATCGAAAGCATAGGCTATAAGACATTCTTCTTCGTTATCGGCGCAATGGTAATCATCGCCGGTATAATCGGTCTCTTCACTCTCACGGATTCGGGAAGCGGAGTTAAAAAGAACGAGAATTACTTCAAAGAGCTGTTCTACGGCTTCCGCCCGTCTGTCGTCAAGGAAAACTCAAAACTTTATATCGCTCTGACTACTATCTGCATTTATTCAATAGCCATTCAAGTGTGGTTCCCGTATTTGCTTATATATTTAGAGCATCATCTCAATTTCAATCTCGAAAACCTCATGCAGTATTTGAATCTGCCTGTTATTCTTATTCTCGTTGTCGGTGTCGCCGCAGTTGTTGCGCTCTTGATATTCGGCGGCAAGCTTATCGACAAAAAGGGCAAGGACAAGCTTGTGTTCGTTGCGGCGGCTTTGTTCGTTGTCGGACTTGTTGCAGTCTCGTTTGCCGAAAAGATATCGGTATTCTTCGTCTTTGCCGTTCCGATGCTTTTGGGCTATGCTTTCCTCGGAATCATGCTCAACGCAACTATCAGAGACTATACGCCCGAGGATAAGGTCGGACTTTTCCAGGGTGTCAGAATGATATTCTTCGTTCTTATACCGATGGTCGTCGGCCCTGCGATAGGCGACTTGGTTTGCTCACTCTCGGAGTCGGGTCAGTATGTCAACGAGGTTGGTGAAGCGGCATATGAGCCGTGCCCTGCGATGTTCGTTGCGGCGGCGGTTGTTGCGGCGTTCATGTTTATTCCGCTCATAATCCTCAAGAAGAAGGGCTTTGCTGTTGAAGAAAAAGCTGAAGCGACGGCTGAATAATCATAATATGTACGGCGGTCAGGGTGCGGACTTCGGGTGAGAGGTCGCCCCTGACTTTGATT
>CAYZOU010000050.1:0-6068 GCA_964480405.1 uncultured Faecalibacterium sp.
TTATGGGTCGAGAGCTTGACCCCGAAACTGAAGTCGTTGTCACGATAGGCTCAACCGAGGCAATGGTAGACACCATATTCGCCTTGACAAATCCCGGTGATAAGATAGTCATGTTCTCGCCGTATTTTGAAAATTACAGAGCGCAGGCTATCATGGCCGACTGTGAGCCGATATTCGTTCCGCTCGTTCCGCCGCAGTTCAACTTCGATCCCGAAGTGCTTGAAGATGCGTTCCGTCAGCATCCGAAAGCTATCCTCATCTGTAACCCGTCTAACCCCAGCGGTAAGGTATTCACATATGATGAGCTTAAGCTGATAGCCGACCTTTGCATAAAATATGACGTCTACGCTATCATGGACGAGGTCTATGAGCATATCATATTCGAGGGTCATAAGCATATCTATATGAACTCTCTCCCCGGAATGTGGGAAAGAACGGTCAGCTGCTCAAGCCTTTCAAAGACATATTCTGTCACGGGCTGGAGACTCGGCTACGCAATAGCACCGAAAAACATCATGGACAGAATCAAGCAATACCACGACTTCAACACCGTCGGTGCGGCATCGCCCTTGATGGAAGCCGCAGTTGTCGGTCTTGATATGCCGGACAGCTATTATAAGGAGTTCGGCGACCATTACGCCCATATGAAAGAATTGTTCACGGGCGGAATGAAGTCACTTGATATACCGTTCACCGAGCCTCAGGGCACATATTTCGTTCTTGCGGATATTTCACCGTATATGAAAAAGGGTCAGTCCGACGTCGATTTCTGCGTTGAGATGGCTCAGAAGGTCGGCGTTGCCTGCGTTCCCGGAAGCTCATTCTTTGAGGAGAACGTCAATCACATCGTCAGACTTCACTTCGCTAAGAAAGACGAAACCTTAAATGCGGCTCTCGAAAGACTCAGCAAGCTTAAAGAGATAATGGGCTAAACCGACACGATACGTCCAAAACGCAGTCAAATGCGTTTTGAGTGCGAAGCAGTTTTAAGGAAAGATTTTTGTTGAGGCAGGACTGCGGTAGCGAGCGAAGCGAGCGTAACGGCGGCCGGGCGTGTACCCCACAGCGCTCGCCGCAGGCGAGGTGCGAAGGGGTGCCGTACGGGCGCCCCGCTGATGACGCTTGCGGTCAGACAGGAATCTTGAAGGCTGATGAGAGCTAACCTCTCCGACACCTTATCGGCGAAAATATGCCTTAAAAAGCCGTGTCGAGTTTCGGCTCTGTAACAGATTGTTCCAAAAGCAGTAATTCGCCGTCGGGAGTTTCAACTCTATAATATATCAAATCAGAAGCGATCGAAAACTTTCCAAGAGCCGTAATTTGCCGTCGGGAATTTCAGTTCTATAATATATCAAATCAGAAGCGATCGAAAAAGGCATTGTGCGAGTTGCACAATGCCTTTTTTGTCGTATTTTGTCGTTATTACTGTCGGCTTTCATAAAGCTTATAAAGCTCATAGTATATACCTTTTTTAGCTATCAGCTCACTGTGAGTTCCTTTTTCCTCAATGCCGTTTTCCGTCAACACAATGATAACGCTTGCGTTTTTGACGGTCGTCAGGCGGTGAGCTATGGTGAAAGTCGTTCTGCCCTTTGCGAGTTCGGAGAGTGACTGCTGAACCAAAAGCTCGCTCTCGTTGTCAAGTGCAGAAGTCGCTTCGTCGAGTATGAGTATAGGCGGATTTTTGATGAATACACGGGCAATGCTTATCCTCTGCTTCTGTCCGCCCGAAAGCATGACTCCCCTTTCGCCTACATAGGTGTCGTATCCGTTAGGCAGTGCGCTTATGAAGTCATGTGCGCCGGCGAGCTTGCTTGCTGAGATTATTTCTTCATCGGTTGCGTTGGGCTTTCCGTAGGCTATGTTTTCTCTGACCGTACCCGAAAAGAGATAAACGTCCTGCTGAACGACGCCAATGCTTGACCTAAGCGATGAGAGAGTGAGGGAAGATATGTCGTTTCCGTCTATGAGTATACGGCCGCCCGTCAGCTCATAGAATCTCGGAAGAAGATTACAGAGTGTCGTCTTTCCGCTTCCCGACGGCCCGACGATGGCGACGTTTTCGCCCGCCTTGACGTCAAGGCTTATATGGCTTAACACCTCGCCCTTTTCCTCTGTATACTTAAATGTGACATTGTCGAACGTGACGTCGCCCTTGACATTTTCAAGCGGCGCTGCGTTTTCGCCGTCGGCTTTTTCGGTCGGCGCATCCATTATTTCGATGAAGCGCTCGATTCCCGTCATGCCGTCCTCGAACTGCTCGGAGAATTCGACGATCCTCTTAACGCTGACCAAAAGCGTTGAGACGTATAGCAAATACGCTGTGTAATCGGCAGGTGTTATTTTCCCGTTTATCATAAACAGCGCACCGATAACGACTATGACAATATACATCAGTCCCTCAAAGACCCTCGTTGTCGTGTGGAACGAGCCCATGTGGCGGTACGATTCGGCTTTTGCTTTGAAGAAGCGTTTGTTCCCGTCGGCGAACTTGCGGTTTTCCTCGTCCTCGTTGGCGAAGGATTTTACTACTCTGATACCGAGGAGGCTGTCCTCAGCCTGTGAGTTTATTTCGCCAAGCTCATGCTTCCTGCGTTTGAACGCAAGTCTCATATTTCTGCGAGACCTCGCCGTACATATAAGCATAAGAGGTAGGACGGTGAAAAGTATCAGCGTCAGCGGAACATTGACTCGACATAATATGACGAAGGTCGCCGTTATCTTCACCGCCGCTATGAAAAATTCTTCGGGGCAATGGTGAGCAAATTCAGTTATTTGAAATAGGTCGTTCGTTATTCTCGACATAAGCTGACCTATTTTCATATCGTCATAATATGAAAACGGGAGCTTTTGAAGATGAGCGAAAAGATCCGCTCTCATATCGTTTTCGATCTTTGTTCCCATTATGTGACCGTATGAGGTCATGTAATAGTATGCGGCGGAGTCGATAAGCCGCAGGAACACATAAAGTCCGCCGAGCGACAGCACGAGCTGCACCGTCAACTGAGAGATATCGTTGATGGCGGTGTTGGTTATCTGCTTGACGATAAGCGGCAACACAAGCTCGCCCACCGTCGTCAGCCCTGCGCAAAACAGGTCGATCGCAAGCGACGGATAGTATTTTTTGAAGTAGGGAGCAAATCGCTTGATAAGCTCCATGTTGTTGGGTTTAGTATTGGTAGTTTTCATGTTAAATCAAAGTTGGAGGTTTATACGTTAGATTTTGGTTAATAGATGTTTTATCACAGTGTGGAGTACGTTATTAAGTAAAAGCTTTTTATTAACTCGTCCGATTTGCCAATCATTAATCGTGCATTTCTTCCATCTTTTTCAAACAAGCCTCATGTTGTTTATCGTACATTTCTTCTATCTTTTTCAAATTAGCCTCATATTGTTTTGATTCATATTCTGCTTCGGCAATTATACGCTCTCGCATCATTTCGTGTTTTGGCTTTTTTCTTCTGGTATTGTTTTGGAGGCATCTGACTTTAAGATATGAAGCAATTACCTTCCTTGCGTTTTTATTTTCGAGTAATTTTATCCAGTCTTCACGTTCGTGTTTGCAAGCGTAGATTATTAATTCTTCATAAAAATCAATGTTGTCGTCACAAAAATCCATAATCTCTTTTATTATAATGTTGTTGTTCATGGGTTGCACCTCAATCTTTGCAAAGACCATTGGTCCGAAAGCGATTTTTATTTTTTGGCTTTGAGATTCGCAGATGAAGCTTCCGACAATTTAGATGTTGGACAAGCCTCTGTCCATTTAGATTTTAGACGTTAGACACTAGACGTACTGAGCCGAATACCGGCAACAGCCCGCCGTCGTGAGCGAAGCCAAGTCAAGCACATCTAACATCTAATATCTAGCATCTAGCGGCTAGAACGCACCCCTCTGTCAGCCTATGGCTGACACCTCCGCTTTCAGCGGAGGTGTCAAAATATCCGCAAGCGGATATTTTGACAGAGGGGTGCTACCAGCCTCCTGCACAAACTAACTAAAGCCCGACTAATATTTAGCTCAAATTAAAATAGAGACCTTCGCTCCCCTATAGGGGAGCTGTCGTGCCAACGGCACGACTGAGGGGTTCACCTCTTCACTATTCACTATTAGCTATTAACTGAAGCGTAGCTTCACTAAGGGAAGGTAGCACAACGAAGTTGCGACGGAAGGGTTTAAGTCGGCACTGACCGACCAAGCCGCAGAAACCAAGAGTCAGCACAACTAATGTCTACTGTCTAGCATCTAGCATCTAGCGTCATTCGCAATCCGCATAGCCGTTCGGATTCTGCTTTTGCCAGTTCCATGTGTCACGGCACATATCTTCGAGATTTCTTTCGGCTTTCCAGTTAAGCTCCTCAGCCGCCTTTGACGGATCGGAGTAACAGGTGGCTATATCGCCCGGACGTCTGCCGACTATCTCATACGGGATCTTGATATCATTGACCCTTTCGAACGTGTTAACTATGTCAAGCACGGAGTAGCCCGTACCTGTTCCGAGATTATAGGCGTCGAGTGTGTTCGCTTTGAGCACGTGTTCAACCGCTCTGATATGACCGACAGCGAGATCGACAACGTGTATGTAATCACGAACGCCCGTTCCGTCGGGGGTGTCGTAGTCGTTGCCGTATACGTTAAGCTTGGGAAGTCTTCCGACAGCGACCTGCGAAATATAGGGCATAAGGTTGTTGGGTATGCCGTTGGGGTCTTCGCCTATTCTTCCGCTTTCGTGAGCGCCGATAGGATTGAAGTAACGCAGAAGGCATACACTCCACTCGTTGTCGGCTTTATAAAGGTCACTGAGAATAAGCTCTATCATATATTTCGTTGTGCCGTACGGGTTGGTCGTTCCGCCCGTGGGCATTGTCTCCTTCAAAGGTGAGGGATTGTTCATGCCGTATACGGTAGCGGAGGAGGAGAAAACGATCTTCTTGCAGCCGTATTTTCTCATCACACGGCAAAGCGTGATAGTTCCGCCGACGTTGTTTTCGTAATATTCAAGAGGCTTGATACAGCTTTCGGGAACAGCCTTTAAGCCTGCGAAATGGATAACGGCTTCTATCTTCTCATTTTCAAAGACATGGGCAAGACCCTCCTCGTCTCTGATGTCGCACTCATAAAAGGCGAAGCTTTTGCCGGCAAGCTCGGCTATTCTCTTGAGGGACTCTCTGCGACTGTTATAGAAGTTATCTATAACAACGATATCATAGCCCGCCTTGATAAGCTCAACACAGGTATGAGAACCGATATATCCTGCGCCGCCCGTAACTAAAATTGACATTATCAACACACCTTTCAATATATTAAATCAAATTAAATCTTTCAAATTAATATTATACCGCAAAGACTTATGAAATGCAAGCGCACAGCATAAATTTAGCCGAAAGCTCAGTTCACCATGCGTGGGGTATGCGTGGCGGTAGGCGGTGCCGTGTGGGGTGCAGTGGGTGGTCGTGGTGCGTGGCGGTAGGCGGTGCGGTGCGGTGGGTGGTCGTGGTGCATGACAATATGTGAGGCGGTAAGCGTGGGGTGTGGTGCGAGGCATAGCGTGGCTCGGTGTAGTGTGGGGCGACATGGCGTGGGGGTATGGTGCGTAAGGCGTGAAGTGCAATGCGGTGTACGGTAAGATGTATGGGTATGGCAGGGTGTGGGTTAGGTGGGCGGTCGAGGTATGCGTGACAGGTGCGAGATTATCACAAAGCGACAAGCTCAGAGTGCACCGTCAACATTCGAGGAAAAATTTAAATTTTTTTGCAAAAAACTCTTGACTAACTCAAAATTTCATGATATAGTATTCAAGCACTTGTGAAGTGCACGTTTAGTGTGCTGGTGTAGCTCAGTTGGTAGAGCAGCTGATTTGTAATCAGCAGGTCGGGGGTTCGAGTCCGTCCACCAGCTCCATTAAAATTGAATATGGGCGAGTTCCCGAGCGGCCAAAGGGAACAGACTGTAAATCTGTCGTCAGTGACTTCGGTGGTTCGAATCCACCCTCGCCCACCAAAAAATCGACTTGCAATCGCAAGTCGATTTTTTTATCCATTGCGAAGCGATGGTATATCATCAACGA
>CAYZOU010000051.1:0-5944 GCA_964480405.1 uncultured Faecalibacterium sp.
ACTTTTATTTTTTTGTAGGCTCTATTTGGTTACCCCAACATTTATTATAGAGCCTTATTTTTTTGCCGTATGCTTCGGTGTGTGCTGTTCGACCGTCTCGGCTCAGACCGATGCGTACCTCAAACGGTTTCGGTTTCGCTTTGTCTGTCTCTTTGTGAGAACACGCAGCCGCAATAATTCTGTCTGTAAAGCCCGTATTCCCTTGACAGCACTATCGAGCGCTGATAGCCGCCCTTCTTCTTGAAGTCCGACGGGAGATGCTTCACGCCGAATTTTTCGCCCGCCCTTTCGCCTATTTCGTTTAAAAGCCTTGCGTTCTTTAAGGGGCTTATCGTGAGGGTCGTCGTGAAAAAGTCGAAGCCGTTTTCTGCGGCGTACCTCGCCGCTTTTTCAAGGCGGAGGGTGAAACATTCATGGCATCTGTCGCCGCCCTCCTTGCAGTTTTCGAGGCCTTTCACCTTATCATAAAACTCGTTGCTGTCGAAGTCGGAGACCACGAGCTTTATTTTTTTGCCTTCGTCGTCGGATTTCGAGTTCACGGTCTCTATCAGCCTTTCTTCCTCTTTCGCACGTTTGACGTATTCCGTCTCGGGATAGAGATTCGGATTGTAAAACAGCACGGTTATATCGAAATATTCCGACAGATATTCAAGACAATAGCTGCTGCACGGCGCACAGCAGGCATGAAGCAACAGCCTCGGTCTCGCTTCGTTTTCGGTTATGCTCTTTATTATCGAGTCAAGTTCTTTTTGATAGTTTCTTTCCATATGCTCTCCTTATTTTGTCTTTATCTTTCTTTCGGCTTCCTTGGCTGCCTGCTTGGCCACCTCTCCGCCTGCGGCGGAGAGGTGACTCACGCAGTCACCCCCATAGCAAACACAATACGGCTTCAAGCTGTGTTTTCGGAGAGGTCAGCTCCCATCAGCCTTCAAACCGCTGTCTGACCGCAAGCGTCATCAGCGGGGCGTCCGTACGGCACCCCTTCGCACTTCGCCTGCGGCGAGCGCTGTGGGGTACACGCCCGACCGCCGTTACGCTCGCCCCGCCCGTATACCTAAAAAGCGGACGGAATCGCTCCGCCCGCCTTAGCTTATTCTTCGTCGCCGTAGTTTTCAAGCAGGCTCGCTACGTTGAGCTTCAAGTATCCCTTCGGCATCTCGAAATAGCTGTCGGGAACGTCTGATGAAAGCTGAGTGACGTTGTATACCGTTGATGAGCCGTCGGCTTCGATGAAGTCGAGTCTGACAAGCTCGTTGTTATAGAAGTAGTAGTTGTCGGTGCTGCCGTCGTTGTTTTTGTAAGACTCGCAGAGACATTCACGGCCGTTTATGTCGACCTTATAGGACTTGACCTCGCTGAAGCCGCCGCTATCCATGTCAATGGCGCTTGACGACATCTCCTGCATCATATCTTCGGGCAGGGTGCAGTATGTTCGAATACTCGGCAAGACCATGATGCCCTGCTTGAGCGAATCGTTATAGATGACCTTAGCCGCCATGCCCTCAACTGTGGTCTCAACATATATGTTGCCGTTCTTGAACGCCATGGTGATGTCACCGGGGAGGTCGGGATCGTCAGAGGAGAACGTCATCTGATACGTACCCGAGGCGAAAAGCTGTCGATATTTGTCGGCGAGGTACTCTTTTTGTTCCTGCGAAGCCGTTGTGTCTGCGCCGACCGTGGCGGTGGCTGTGGCGTCGGTGCTTTCCGAGCCGTTCGAGTTGCCGGTTGCGCCCGTTGTCGCCTGCGAGGAATCGGTGTCCTCGATAATGGAGACGTCGGCGTTGTAATTATAAGTCTCGCCGTTTTGTGTCTGCTGTATATTGACAGCCGTGGTGTTGTTTTTCGGAAGCGTTCCGTCGTATTCGCCGATAACATAAAGCGACTCGTCTAAAACGGGGTATCCGTCGGCGTCTATCCTCGCTCCGTAAAGGTTGCCTGCGGTATCGGTCACACCGGCGTAAACATTGTTATTTTGATCAAGCACGGCAAGATATGTTATGCCGTCGGGGTCTGTTATCGTGAGAGTCTGCTTACTGCTGTTTTTAACGCTTCTGAAGCAGAATATGACAGCCACCAAAACGACAACGACCATTAACACAGTCAGTTTTTTACTTTTTTTCATCAAAGGGTCTCCTTAATTCCGCCGAATTATTTCTTGGTTGAATCGGTTGTTGTCTCGTCATTGAACATATCAAGATCAAGCTTGCTGAGGTTGAACGGAATGAAGCCTCTCGGAAGCTCAAAGAGCGAATCATCGACCGTCGAGGATACCTTTGAAATATTCATAACGCCGACAGTTCCGTCTTCGTTTATCTGATCCATTCTGACAAGGGAGTCCTTATAGAAATAGTATACGGAGATTCCGCCGTTGTCGAGCTTATACGCTTCACAGCGACAAGTTCTGTCGCCTATCTTCGCATCGTATACCGTTGCGTCAACGACAGCGCTTGAGTTTCCGAACTGAGACATATCAAGCTCATCAAGCATCGTTGTCGGCATCTTGCAATAAACTCTGTAGTCATCGAGAACGACATAGAGGTTATCCTTAGATTCCTGATATATCATCGTGCAATTCATGCCTTCAAGCTTGGTTTTCATATATATGTTTTTGTTTTTGACAGCCGCCGTGACGGGTTCTTCCATATCATCACTTGAAAATTCGATATAATAAGTACCCGAAGCGAAGAGCTTTTTATACTTTTCCGCCAAAAGCTCGGATTCGTCGTCACGGGGATTCGTCGTGTGATTCGTCTTTGTAGTGCTGTCGGATTTTGTCGTTTTATCGGAGTGTGTTGTTTTATCGGAGAGTGTAGTGCTGTCGGATTTTGTCGTTTTGTCGGAATTCGTCGTTTTATCCGAGGGGGCTTTTGTCGTGACCTCGACCTTGGAGGTCGACAGGTTTTCGTCTGTGACAACGGGTGCGTCGGCGTAATTATAACCGTCGCCCGTGTCGTCAACGGGAACGACCGTTGTGTCGTTAGCGGGGAGAGTTCCGTCGTAGTCGGTGACTTCGTAAAGATCACCGTCGGTGCGTACGTTTCCCTTATCATCAATCGGGGCAGCATAAAGCTTACCTGCGGCATCGGTGACACCGGCATAGGTTTTGCCGTCGCTTCCCTCGATAGCAAGATAGGTCACACCCTGCGGATCGGTGACGGTGTTTTCGTCTTTATCGGAGTTGTTGTTGCAACCGTAGAAAATTCCGGCAATCAAAAAGACTGTCATAAACACGGAAGCAACCCTCAAAAAGCCTTTACTCATA
This sequence comes from uncultured Faecalibacterium sp., assembly GCA_964480405.1. Taxonomy (GTDB): domain Bacteria; phylum Bacillota; class Clostridia; order Oscillospirales; family Acutalibacteraceae; genus UBA6857. The sequence continues at coordinate 3,266 of CAYZOU010000051.1, forward strand.
TATATAATACTCCTTATAACACAAAGTTTAATTTACTGTGTTAAAATAATAATACAAACATGTAATAAAATCAATAGAAAACTTAATGATTCTTTGTAAACACTTTATTACTAAGTGAAGATAGGGGCGGATATATTGAAAAATCAGACGTCAGAGAAGCAAGGAAAGGCGATTTTGGGGGTGCTTTTCAAAAAAAGACGCACGGCAGAAAAAATTTTCTCAAAAACCCTTGCATTATTCGCCCGTTTTATATATAATATCTCATGCAAATTAAATGCTACTGTGGCTCAGTTGGTAGAGCAGCGCATTCGTAATGCGCAGGTCGTCGGTTCGAGTCCGACCAGTAGCTCCAAAAAATTCCGTTCACGAGGTGAGCGGAATTTTTTACTTATTCACTATTAACTTTTAACTCTTCACTAAAACCGTGAACGGAATTTCAGTTAATAACGAATAGTGAATAGTGAATAGTGAAGAAACAAACCTACTCCCTACTTCCTACTCCCTACCGCCTACAACCCCAACAGCATACTATTATATATATCATCAGCACGGCGGAGGTTGCCTTTTTTCGTCTGTTGTGTTACAATAGACGAAAGACGTTTTCCGAAGGAGGACAAAATGAAGCTTAAGTATAAATGTCTCGTGCTTGACCACGACGACACGACCGTTAAAAGTACGCCCGAGATACACTATCCTCAATGGCTTGAGACGCTTGACGTGATGCGTCCCGAAACGAAGATGAGCCTTGAGGAGTTTATGAAATACAATTTCGATATCGGATTTTTCAGAATGTGCCGAGAGGTGCTGAACTTCACCGATGAGGAGGCCGTTGCACAGGGTAAGATGTGGGCTGAATACACGGCGACACGTGTTCCGAACTTCTATGAGGGTATGCCCGAGATAATCAGCGATTTTCGAAAGGCGGGCGGAGTGGTCTGCGTTGCGACACACTCGAACTCGTCGAACATCAGACGTGACTATAAATTCCACGGGCTTGCCGAGCCGGACCTTGTTTTCGGCTACGATCTCGGCGAGGACAAGATCAAACCGTCGCCGTACGCATTAAACGAGATAATGAGGATATACGGCTTTGCGCCTAATGAAATATTGATGGTCGACGACATGAAGCCGGGGCTTGATATGGCTAACAGCGTTGACGTGCCGTTCGCCTGCGCCGGTTGGTCACACATCGTTCCGGAGATCAAGGAATACATGAAAAAATGCTGCGAGCGATACCTCGAAAGCACAGACGAGCTTCGAGCGCTTTTGTTTGATTAACAGCTTTTTCGACAATATTTTTCGGTACACACCGAGTCGGGTGCACGGAAGAAGCTTTGTCTCGGCAGCCGACCGACCCATACAAAAATTAAAGAAATGTGAACTCAGCTATTGCATTTCTCACTTTGACGTGTTAAAATATCTAAAATTTTTATTGAAAAGAGGCGTTTAGCTGTGAAATTGCAAATTCCCGATGGCTATGATCCCTTGCTCGACATTCGTCACACTGAGGTAGCTATCAAAAAGGTTAAGGATTTCTTCGAAAGGGATCTCTCGATACAGCTGAATTTGACGAGAGTTTCGGCTCCGCTCTTTGTTAAGACCGGCACCGGACTCAACGATACGCTCAACGGTGTCGAAAGACCCGTAAAGTTCGATGTTCTTGAGACGGGCGACGAGGTCGAGATAGTTCACTCCCTCGCCAAGTGGAAAAGAACAGCCCTCAAGCATTACGGCTTTGAGAGAAACGAGGGCCTTTATACCGATATGTATGCGATAAGGCGTGATGAGGAGACGGATAATCTTCACTCGATCTATGTCGACCAGTGGGACTGGGAAAAGATAATCGCCAAAGAGGACAGAAACGTCGAAACGCTCAAAAAGACAGTCAGAGGCGTTTACGAAGCCCTCAAGCATACGGAAAATTATATAGCTAACGAGTATGACTTTGTACATAAATTTCTGCCCGAGGATATCTTTTTCATCACAACACAGGAGCTTGAAGACAGATACCCCGACAAGACAGCCAAGGAGAGAGAAAATCTCATCGCAAGAGAGCACAAGGCTGTTTTCATAATGAAAATAGGCGGTACGCTCAAGTCCGGCAAGATACATGACGGCAGAGCGCCCGACTATGACGACTGGGAGCTTAACGGAGATATCGTCGTATATTATCCGATCTTGGACATCGCCCTCGAGCTTTCGAGCATGGGTATCAGAGTTGACGAGGAAGCGCTCAAGAGACAGCTTGAAATAAGAGGCTGTCCCGAAAGAGCGGAGCTTCCGTTCCAGAAAGCGCTGTTAAACGGCGAACTTCCCTATACAATAGGCGGCGGAATAGGTCAATCGAGAATAAGTATGTTCTTCTTGAGAAAGGCACACATCGGCGAAGTTCAAGCGTCGGTATGGCCCGATGAAATGAGAGAAGAATGTGAGAAGCACAATATCAACCTGCTGTAATAATTTAGATGCTAGATACTAGACAGTAGACATTAGACGTACTTGACTTGGCTTCGCTCACAGTGGTGAGTGTCAGCTGAAATCTAAACTTAGCCCCACCGACACAACGCAGTTGTGCCGGTGGGGTTTCTAACATCCAAAGCCTAAATCGGCTGAGCAGTCAACTCCTTCACTATTCACTATTAACTATTAACTCGGTTCGCACCCCTCCGGCAAAATCCC
>CAYZOU010000052.1:0-5562 GCA_964480405.1 uncultured Faecalibacterium sp.
GAGGGCGTAACCGCTTATCGCAGTACCCTTTTCATTTATATTATATCAGATTTTTACGCTTTGTCAAGTTAGATGTTAGATATTAGATTTTAGAAGAGCAAGCCGCCACTGTAATCAAACCCAAAACAAGCACATCTAATGCCTACTGTCTACTATCTAGCATCTAAAACAAGCACGTCTAGTATCTAGCGTCTAGTGTCTAGTGTCTAGTATCTAGTATCTAGCATCTAAAACACGCACGAAAAAAGCGACCGTCATCAGACGGTCGCCTTACTTTCAGCTTAAATTATGCTTCTTCCTTACCGAGAACGTAATCCTTGAACATATTATAGATTCTTTCAACGAGTTCAACGATCTTGTCCCAGTTATCCTGTACCAACTTCAAAAAGTCCATTACGTTTTCCTCCTTATTGTAATTATCGGGCCGTTTATCAAAAGCCTTCCTTGATAATAATTTTACAATAAACTTAACATATTGTCAATGATTTCAGCGATATTTTTATAATTGACAGCTCATTAAAAAATCGGCGATACTTTCTCGTACCGCCGAAAATGTTTTTTATCAGTCCTGTCTGTAGTGGCTGAGGAAGTCGCCGAGGTCTCTGATAGCCTGAGCCATTTCCTCTGCTTCGGGAAGCATAACGATTCTGAAGTGGTCGGGATCGGGCCAATCGAAGCCTGAGCCGGGAACGATGAAGATATGCTTTTCATGCAGGAAGTCGAAAGCGAATTTCTTGTCGCTTGTGATGTTGAACTTCTTAACATCAAGCTTCGGGAACACATAGAATGCGCCGTGGTTCTTAACGCAGCTGATTCCGTCAATCTTGGCAAGCTCTCTCATCGTGGCTTCTCTCTGTTCATAAAGTCTGCCGCCCGGAACGAGCATTGCCTGTGTGCTTGCGTTATCCTCAAGCGCTGCGGGGATAACAAGCTGAGTGAGTGCGTTTGAGCAAAGTCTCATTGCTGCCAGCTGGAAGATACCCTCAACATAGTCGTCGGCCTTGCCCTTGTATCCGCTTATGCACATCCAGCCGCAACGGAAGCCGCAGATGATGTGTGACTTTGAAAGGCCGTTCATCGTGATGACCATTCTGTCGGGAGCGAGAGCCGCTGTTGAATAATGCTCAACGCCGTCCATAACAAGACGGTCATAGATTTCGTCGGAGAAGATGAGAAGATCGTTTTCTCTTGCGACGTTGATAATATCCTCAAGAACTTCCTTCGGGTATACCGCACCTGTCGGGTTGTTCGGGTTGATGATAACGATAGCCTTTGTCTTGCTTGTGACCTTGCTCTTGATGTCCGCAATGTCGGGATACCAGTCGTTCTTCTCATCGCAGGTATAGAATACGGGCTTACCGCCGGCTATATAAGCTGAGTTTGACCACAGCGAATAGCTCGGTGAAGGCATGAGTATCTCGTCGCCCTTGTTAAGCAGAGCCAAAAGACACATCTGAACAAGCTCGCTGACGCCGTTGCCGATATAGATATCGTCGGGTGTGATTCCCTGAACGCCCTTTGACTTGTGGTATTCGCAGATAGCTTCTCTTGCCGCCGGCATACCCTTGAGGTCGCAGTAAGCAACAGCCTTGTCGGCGTTGTTTAAGAGTGCGTTTTTAACGCTGTCGGGCATACCGAAGCCGAATGTTGCCGGATTGCCTGTGTTAAGTCTTAATACTTTCGTACCCTCTTTAGCCATTCTTTGGCTCTCGATATAGAGAGGCCCTCTTATGTCTGAATGTACGGGTTCTAAGTTCTCTGAACGGTTAATTAACATATTTATACTCCCTTTCCTCCGTGCTTTGCACGTATCTAAAGTGAACGTTCGCTCACCTTTGGGTGCAAACTTATTCACCTCACCATTAAATTATACTTCAATTTGGCGTTTTGTCAATCATATTTGCATAATTTTAATAGCTTGTTTTAAAGTATCTATCGGCGGCGTGTTCGGAGAAAGCTTGACTGAGATATACGGCTTCACTCCTGCGCTTATCATGACTCTGCCTTTCATGACGAGAGAGAGCCTGCCGACCTTGTTCATGTCGATATTGTCGCTGTAAAGAAGCAATGCGCCGTTTCGCTGAATTATCTCGTAAATATTAAGCTCGGCTGCGCTGTTTCTCAAAAGGCAGACGTCGATAAGTCCGAGAACTGCTTTCGGCGGCTCACCGAACCTGTCGCAAAGCTCATCTATGACGTCGCTTGCGTCGTCGCTGTTTTTGATGTCGGCTATGCGCTTATACATATAAAGTCGGTTTTTGAGCGAATCTATATATTTTTCGGGAATGTATGCGTCGATCTGAAGGTCAACGAGACATTCCTTTTCGGGCTTCTTCGCCTTGGGCGCTTCGCCTTTTTCTTCCTCGACCGCCATGCTCAAAAGCTGAAGATACATATCGTATCCGACGGCGGCTAAGTGTCCGTGCTGTTGAGCGCCGAGGACGTTGCCTGCGCCTCTTATTTCGAGGTCACGCATGGCTATCTGGAAGCCCGAGCCGAACTGAGTATACTCTCTTATGGCGTTGAGTCTGCGTTGAGCGACCTCCGAAAGCTCTCTGTCGGGTCTGAATGTGAGGTACGCAAAGGCTCTGCGTGACGAACGTCCTACTCGCCCTCTTATCTGATGCAACTGAGCAAGACCCAGCCTGTCGGCATCTTCGATTATCAAGGTGTTTGCGTTGGGAACGTCAACTCCCGTCTCGATTATCGTCGTGCATACGAGGACATCTATTTCGCCCTCCAAAAGCTGTCGCCAAACCTCGCTTAATTCATCCTCGCTCATTTTTCCGTGGCCTACACCGACTCTCGCTTCGGGCACAAGCTCCTTTATCTTCGCAGCCTTTCTCTCGATACCGTCAACACGGTTATAAAGATAATAGACCTGACCGCCTCGGCGAATCTCTCTTTCTATCGCTTGGGAGATAATGCCGTCGTCATGCTCGATAACATAGGTCTGAACGGGGTGTCTGTCCGTCGGCGGATCTTCGAGTATCGACATATCTCTGATTCCGCTCATAGCCATGTTGAGCGTTCTCGGAATAGGCGTAGCGGAGAGGGTGAGGACATCGACCGACGGGAATTTTTCTTTAAGCTTTTCCTTTTGAGCCACGCCGAAACGCTGCTCCTCGTCAACTATAAGCAAGCCCAAATCCTTGAACTCAACACTCCTTGCGATGATACTGTGCGTGCCGACAATAATATCAATCGAGCCTCGCTTCAAGCCCTTTTTTATCTTCTCTCTTTCGGTTTGAGTTCTGAAGCGTGAGAGCATTTCTATTTCAACGGGGAAGCCGTCGAAGCGCTTCATTATCGTTTGATAATGCTGAAAAGCGAGAATCGTTGTCGGAACAAGTATCGCACACTGCTTTCCGTCGGCTATGCACTTGAAAACAGCTCGCAGTGCGACCTCGGTCTTGCCGAAGCCGACGTCGCCGCAGAGAAGTCTGTCCATGGGGTGAGGCTGTTCCATGTCGTGTTTTATCTCGTTGACGGCGGTCAGCTGGTCGTCAGTCTCGTCAAATTCAAATCGGCGCTCAAAGTCGCTTTGCATATCAATGTCGGGCGAAAAAGCGTAGCCCTCGCTGTTCATTCTGATACTGTAAAGCCTTGTCAGCTCCGCCGCCATATCCTTGACAGCGCCCTTGACCTTGTTTCTTGTTTTTTCCCAGTCGCCCGTACCCAGCCGGTTTATCTTGACCTTGGCGTTTTCCCCGTTGGGAGTTATATATTTCGCCACTAAGTCAAGCTGAGTGACGGGTATCATCAGCACGTCCTGTTTAGCGTATTGTATCTTGATATAGTCCTTTGTGATGCCGCCTATCTGCATCTTATGGATACCGTCAAAGACACCGATTCCGTGTGTCGCATGAACGATATAGTCGCCCTTATGAAGCTCCTCGATAGAGTGTATGCTCTTGCCCTGTGAGATAGCTTTTTTGCGGCGCTTTCGGCTGACCGACGTAAAGCTTCTGCCGAATGAGAAAAGCTCGAATTTAAGATCGGTATACTCAAAGCCTGCGCTCAGTCCGCCGGCAAGAACGCTGACGGTATTTTCGGGAAATTCAGCCGGAGGCACGGCGAAATACAGCGCTTTCACATCGGCACTTTCAAGGTCATAGCAAAGCTCCTTCGCCGCTTTTTCCGTTCCTGCCAAAACAACGCAGGTGTAGCCTCTTTTCATCGCCGGCACTATATCGTCGGTCAAGGTTGAGAGAGTACCGTCCCAGTTGGAATTTTGCTGAGCTTTAACGCTGATAAGCTCTCTGACGGGTGTATCAAAGCTTCCTCTTGAGAGGTTGTCGAGATATATCGCTCCCATTTCCTCATAGTATTTGAGGCTGTCTTGGAATGTGATATTATATCGGTCAAGCCCCTTTGTCAGCGTTCCGTCCTCGAAAAACAGCTTCATATCCTCATTGAAGCGCTTGATATAGTCCTGCGCTCTTGTCTTGCATGAGAAGCTTTCGCTGACAAACAACAGATCCGAGAAGCAATAGTCAAATACCGTCTCGGCCTTCTCGTACGCTAAAGCAAGATATTTATCGCAAGAGCCGAGGTCGACACCGCCTCTGAGCTTTTCGAGATCCTGCTCGATATGCTTTTTCGAGTTCACGCTTCCCTTGCCCTTGATATTCTCCTTGAATTCCTCAAGCTTATCAATAAGCGTTTGACGGGAATCAAAGAGTATTTCCGTGGCGGGGATTATTTCTATTTTGTCTATAATGTCGGTTTTTCTTTGAGTTTCGATGTCGAAAAGTGTCATCGAATCGACGTCATCGCCCCAAAATTCGACTCGCACGGGGCTTTGAGTGTGAGACGGATAGAAGTCGAGGATTCCGCCTCTGAGCGCAAACTGACCGATTCCGTCAACCTGTTCGCTTCTGACATAGCCTGCCGCAACGAGTGCGTTGACCGTCTTTTCAAGTCCCACGCTCTCGCCCGTCGAAAGCTTCACCGAACGGCGTTCAAGCTCATCAAACGGCAATGTCAGCTGTAAAGCCGCCTGTGATGAGCATACTATATAATTATATTCGCCCGTGATTATCTTCATCAATGCGCCGAGCCGCTTTTGTTCAAATTCTCTTGACTGACTTTCGGCTGAGTGGAAATTGAAATCCCTTGACGGAAAAAGGTATGCGCCTGAGGAAAACGTATTAAGATCGCCGACAAGCTTTGTCGCCTGTCCTTCATCGGGGCAGATTATCAGCGCCTTTTTATCAAGCTCAGAGCATACGGAAGAAATATAATGCGCCTTATGGACACCACTCAAGCCCAAAAAGCCCATGGGAAGTCTGCCCGACTTGACGGCGGACATAAGCTTTTGATATTCGTTGCTTTTTGATAAGATTTTTGTGTAACAAGACATAGTTTTTAGATATTAGATACTAGATGTTAGATGCTAGATGCTAGACGCTAGACACCCCTCTGTCGATTTAGACACTAGATACTAGATTCTAGACGCTAGACACCCCTCTGTCGGCTTCGCCGACATCTCCCCTTTCAGGGGCGACAAGGGTCTCTGTTTATAATGAAAGCTAAAAGCGACTTTTGACGGAGGGGGTT
>CAYZOU010000053.1:0-5555 GCA_964480405.1 uncultured Faecalibacterium sp.
TATTCAACGATTAGGTGTTGCTTAACTTTGTGGAATCTTTATGTTGCAATTTATAACCTTTTTTCTCGGTTTAATAATCTGTTGACTTTGTGAACATTCTGTGATACTATAAACTTGTGCGAAAGCACTTATACTATCTGTATAGGAGAAAGAAAAATGTTGACAACAAACAAAAAAACGATGAGCAAGTTCCTTTGCTTCATGCTTTCGGTCATAATGCTGATGTCGGTGATAATACTACCGACGGGTGCGGCAGATGTTGACGTTTGCACTAAAGGCCACACCGACAAAAACTCGGATCTCATATGTGACAAATGCGGCTCGTTCACGGGCAAGGTAACAGGCTTCAAGCTCGCATCAAAGGGCGATTCTTCATTCAAGCTCACTTGGAATAAAGTCAAGGGCGCTGACGGATACAAGGTATTCTGTGATGACGGAATCGAATATGATGTTAATGATTCGGACTTTGATTTCGGATTTCTTGACGATGACACCGAGCTTGCGGATACGACCGGAACATCGGTAACGATCTCGACAGTACCGTCGGCTGAGTATAAAGTGTATGTCTGCGCATATAAATATGTGACGAAGTATACTTATGCGGCTCTCGGTGACAAGAGCAAGACAATAACTATACACATTGCACCTGCAAAGCCGACATCACTCAGAAAATACAATGTTTTAGCGACTTCGGCTACACTCTATTGGTCATCGGATATCAATGCCGACACTATGTACAGAGTTTACAAGTACAACAGCGAAACTAAAAAGTGGGTCAAGATAAAAACCACGAGTGATAATATGTATACGGTCACGGGTCTTAAAAAGAAAACGACATATAAATTCCGTGTTGACGCTTACTATAAGGTCGGAAAGACGATATATGCAAGCAAGATGAGCAACACTATCTATGTCAAAACAGGTGATGTTCAGCTTAACATCAAGTCGGCAACAATGCCGGTCGGAGACTCGACAAAGCTTTATGTTGACGGAACAACGAAAAAGGTCACATGGTCAACAAGCGATAAGTCGGTAGCCACTGTCAGCTCAAAGGGCACGGTTAAGGCTGTTAAGGCAGGCAAGGCAACGATAACGGCAAAGGTCGGCGACAAGAAATACACCTGCCGAATCACAGTAAAGACAGCGGCGGATTTCCGTTCTTGGTTCTTCAAGAGAAACGGCTCGGTTTCAAACGGTGATATATTCAATAATGCAACGGTCGAATATTCAAACGGCACATATTCTTTCTATTATACCGACACCGAAAACGATGTCAAGACTTGTGCAATGACGTTAAAGCCGGGCGACAAAAAGTCGGAAGTCACAATAGCATATATTGATAAGACTAAAGACGGAATGCCCAATTTAGATAAATTATTTATGTCGGGAACAAATCTCACCGTTTCTAAATATAAAGGAAAGAATACCACGCCGACATTCACTTTCACACAGAGAACGGGCATAACAAAGACGACAGCGAAAACGGAATCCAAGAAAATCTTAGATTCGGCATTCGCCGAGTGGAACAAGCTTTTAAAGAGCGAGACAGGACTTACGATGAAGGCTTTCGGCTTCTCATCATACACGGCATAAATTGACTGTATCTTGTCAGCCTTGAAAAAGAAAAACAAAAAGCGCAAAAGCCGCTGAAAAGCTATTGACAAAAAGCGAAAACCTGCGATATAATAATCGCATAAATTGAGCAACGGTGTTCATCAAAAGGGGACGAGTCACCCCTTTTGACGAACACTTTTCTTATTTTAAATAAAGGTGGGATATCTATGACAAAGTATATTTTCGTAACCGGCGGTGTGGTTTCGGGTCTCGGCAAAGGCATAACGGCGGCTTCCTTGGGCAGACTTCTTAAAGCTCGAGGACTAAAGGTCGCTGCGCAGAAGCTTGACCCGTACATAAATGTTGACCCCGGAACAATGAGCCCGTTTCAGCATGGCGAGGTCTATGTCACTGAGGACGGCGCAGAAACGGATCTTGATCTCGGACATTACGAAAGATTCATCAATGAGGACTTGAACAGATTCTCAAATCTCACCACGGGCAAGGTCTATTGGAACGTGCTGAACAAGGAGAGACGGGGCGAATATCTCGGGCAAACGGTGCAGGTCATACCGCATATCACGAACGAGATAAAGGAATTTATTTACAGCGTCGGAAAAAAGACGGATGCAGACGTTGTCATAACCGAAATCGGAGGCACAACAGGTGACATCGAAAGCCAGCCGTTTTTGGAAGCGATAAGACAGGTAGGACTTGAGGTCGGCAGGGAAAATTCGCTTTATATCCACGTCACGCTCGTGCCGTTTTTGCGTGGCTCGGAAGAACACAAGACGAAGCCGACACAACATTCCGTCAAGGAGCTTCAAGGAATGGGCATTTCACCGAATATAATCGTTCTCAGGTGCGATGAGCCGCTTGAAGAAAACATCTTCAAAAAGATAGCCATGTTCTGCAACGTGAAGCCCGACTGCGTTATCGAAAACATCACGATACCCGTGCTTTACGAAGCGCCGCTGATGCTCGAAAAGAACGGACTTTGCGATATCGTATGTCGTGAGATGGGAATTGATTGCAAAGCTCCCGATCTGACAGGCTGGGAAAATATGGTGAACAGAATCAAAAATGCCGACAAAAAGGTAAAAATCGGACTTGTCGGAAAATATGTTCAGCTTCATGACGCCTATCTGTCCGTCGCCGAAGCTCTCCGCCACGCCGGCTACGGTTGCGGCGCAAAGGTCGAAATAGAATGGATAGACAGCGAATCGGTCACAGGCGACAATGTGTCCGAAATTCTCGGCTCGGTCGACGGAATCATCGTCCCGGGCGGCTTTGGCGCAAGAGGGATCGACGGAATGCTTGAGACCGCTCGCTACGCAAGGGAGAATAACGTTCCGTTTCTCGGAATATGTTTGGGTATGCAGATAGCCGTCATCGAATTTGCAAGAGACGTATGCGGATTTGAAGACGCCAATTCCGGCGAATTTGACGAAATGTCCAAGCATAAGGTCATCGACTTTTTGCCCGACCAATATTCCGACATTGAAAAAGGCGGTACGCTCAGACTCGGCGCTTATCCGTGTAAGATATCGGAGGGAACACAAATGCGAAAGTGGTATGACACCGATACGGTTTCCGAAAGACACAGACACAGATATGAGTTTAATAACGATTTCAGAGCGGAGCTTGAAAATGCGGGCTTAGTCATAAGCGGAACATCACCCGACGGAGTTATAGTTGAGACTGTCGAGGTCAAAGAAAATGATTTTTACGTTGCGGCGCAGTTCCACCCCGAATTTAAATCAAGACCCAATAAGCCCCATCCGCTGTTTACAGGGCTTATCTCATCGTCAATCAAAATGAGCGAAGCTAAGGGAGAGTAATATGAAGCTTAAATTTACGAAGATGCAAGGCTGTGGAAACGACTATATATATATCGACTGCTTTGAACAGACCGTGAGTGAGCCGGAAAAGCTCACCGTGAAGCTGTCGGACAGACATTTTTCGGTGGGCGGCGACGGAGTGATACTCATTTGTCCGTCGGACAAAGCCGACTGCAAAATGAGAATGTTCAATCTTGACGGCAGTGAGGGTAATATGTGCGGTAACGGTATTCGTTGCGTAGCGAAATATATGTATGAAAGACGTGGGCTTCGCAAGGAAAATATAACGGTCGAGACCAAAAGCGGAATAAAACAGCTGAAAACAGATGCGGTTAAAGATAAGGTCTTGCTTGTCACGGTGGATATGGGCAAGCCGAAATTTGATTGCGAAAGCGTACCCGTTATTGCAGATAAAAAAGAAATGCTTGACGAAAAAATAACGGTCAATAATATTGATTATAAGGTGACGTGTGTTTCGATGGGCAATCCGCACTGCGTAATATTCTGTGATGATATCGAGAATATCGACGTTTGCGGTATAGGCGATTCCATTGCCGAAAGCGGAATTTTCCCGAATGGAGTGAATGTTGAGTTCGTCACTGTCACTGACGGATATAATATGAAAATGCGAGTCTGTGAACGGGGAAGCGGTGAAACTCTCGCTTGCGGCACGGGTGCGTGTGCGGCGGTGTCGGCGGCAGTAAAACTCGGTCGTGTACCGCAAAACAGAAAAATCAAGGTCGAACTTCTCGGCGGTGAGCTTTATGTCACCTCAACGGACAGCACGGTGACCATGGCAGGCGGCGCAGAGATAGCCTTTGACGGAGAGGTCGAGATTTAATGGCGACGGTAAACAGGAACTTTTTCAACCTAAAAAACAGATATCTCTTCACGGAGATCGAGAGACGAAAGAAAGCCTTCATCAGAGGAAACCCCGATAAAGACTTGATCGATATGGGTGTCGGCGACGTCACATTGCCGCTTTGCAACGAAGTGATACAGGCGATGCACTTGGCTGTTGACGAAATGAGAACGTCGGACAGCTTCCGAGGCTACGGACCCGAGCAAGGCTACGGCTTTTTAAGAGACAGGATAAGAGAGGATTACCTCGAAAAAGGCGTCGAGCTGACACGTGACGAGATATTCATATCCGACGGCGCAGGCAACGACTTGGGAAATCTGAACGATATTTTGTCGGCGGATAACAAGGTTTTGATAACCGATCCCGTCTATCCCGCATATGCGGACATAAACATTATGGACGGCAGAAAAATAAGCTTTCTCGGTGCAACCGAGGAAAACGGTTTTTTGCCGTTACCGCCGAAAGAAAAATTCGACGTAATATATCTTTGTACCCCGAACAATCCCACAGGAGCAGTATACGACTACCGTCAACTGAAATGTTGGGTCGATTATGCAAACGCCAATGACAGCATAATAATTTGCGACTCGGCATACGAGGGCTTTGTCAGAGGCGACTTTCCGAAAAGCATATATGAAATACAAGGTGCAAAAAGCTGTGCAATAGAGATTTGCTCATATTCCAAAACAGCAGGGTTTACGGGGCTTCGTTGCGGCTATACTGTAGTGCCGAAAGAGCTTGTCAGAGACGGAGTTTCGCTTTGCGAGCTTTGGCTTCGCCGACAAAGCACGAAAACCAACGGCGTTTCATATATCACACAAAGAGCGGCTGAGGCAATATACAGCGAATCGGGAAAGAAAGAAGTCAGAGAAAGCCTCGACTTTTATCTTGAAAACGCAAGAATTATCACCGACACTCTCAAAAAGCTCGGAGTGAAATATACCGGTGGAGTCAGCTCACCGTATATATGGATAAAGTGTCCGAAAGATTTAAGCGGCTGGGATTTCTTCGATTTTGCTTTAAAGTATGCGAATATAGTTGTCACGCCCGGTGACGGATTCGGTGAAAACGGTAAGGGCTACTTCCGTTTGACCGCTTTTTCAACTAGGGAAAAGACTATAGAAGCGATGAAGCGTATTGAAAGAATAATAGTATAGTGCTGACAAGGACTGTTGCTTCGGGCCGGAGTAGCGAGCGAAGCGAGCGTAACGGCGCTCGGGCGTGTACCCCACAGCGCTCGCCACAGGCGAGGTGCGAAGGGGTGCCGTACGGGCGCCCCACTGATACCGCTTGCGGTC
>CAYZOU010000054.1:0-5369 GCA_964480405.1 uncultured Faecalibacterium sp.
AAGCCCTTCGTGGTCAAGAGACTCGTTGAGACCGGAAAGGCAGCAAACATAAAGGAAGCTAAGAAGAAGATAGATAAGGTACACGCCGATGTTTGGGACTCCCTCGAGAACGTCATAAAGTCGCACCCCGTTCTTCTGAACCGTGCGCCTACCCTGCACCGTCTGTCCATTCAGGCATTCGAGCCTGTCCTCGTTGAGGGTAAGGCGATAAAGCTCCATCCGCTCGTTTGTAAGGCGTTCAACGCCGACTTCGACGGTGACCAGATGCCTGTACACGTTCCGCTGTCCGCAGAGGCACAGGCAGAGGCACGCTTCCTAATGCTCTCCGCAAACAACCTTCTGAAGCCGGTCGATGGTCGTGCTATCGCCGTACCGTCTCAGGACATGGTCCTCGGCTCGTTCTACCTTACAATAGATAAAGCAGGTGAGCCCGGTGACACGGGCGATCCCGAGCACCTGAAGTGCTATCGTGACTTCGATGAAGCCATGATGGCTTACGAGAACGGTCTTCTCGGTCTCCACGCACCGATCGAGGTACGTATGACCAAGGTGATCGACGGCGAAGAGCGTCTCGGACGTGTTCGCGGTACTCTCGGTCGCTTCATCTTCAACCGCGCTATTCCGCAGGATCTCGGCTACGTTGACCGCTCCAAGCCGGAAAACGCCTTCAAGCTCGAGATAGACTTCGTCACGAGCTCCGGTAAGCTCTCCGATATCGTTGACCGTTGTATCCGTACCCACGGCTTCGCCGTAACGGCAGCTGTCCTTGACGATATCAAGGCGATGGGCTACAAGTACTCCACAAGAGGCTCGATCTCCATCTCCGTTGCCGATATGACCATTCCTCCGGAAAAATACACCCTCATCGCACAGGCTGAAAAGGACGTTGAAAAGATACGCCGTCTCTTCAACCGTGGTGAGATGACCGAGGAGGAACGCTACAAGAGCGTCGTCAAGCGTTGGGAAAAGACGACCGACGACGTTATCGCGGCTCTCCAGGCAAACTTCGACCGTTATAACTCCATCAAGATGATGGCGGACTCCGGTGCGCGAGGCTCCATGACACAGATGCGTCAGCTGGCAGGTATGCGCGGACTTATGTTCGCGACAAACGGTCGTACCATCGAGATCCCCGTAAAGTCGAACTTCCGTGAGGGTCTGTCGATACTCGAATACTTCATGGCTGCAAAGGGTGCGCGTAAGTCCCTTTCCGACACCGCACTGAAGACCGCCGACTCCGGTTACCTGACACGTCGTCTCGTTGACGTTGCACAGGATGTCATCATTCGTGAGGAGGACTGCGGTGCATCCCACGGTATCTGGGTCTCCGACATAAAGATCGACGGACAGGTCGTAGAGCCGCTCAAGGATCGTCTCATCGGACGTTACCTGATCGGCGACCTCTGCGATCCCGCAACGGGTGAGCTTATCGCCGAGAACAACCGTATGATCGACGAGGCTACCGCAAAGCGTATCGTAAACGCAGGTATCGAGCGTGTACACATCCGTACCGTCCTCCAGTGCCGCTCACGCTACGGCGTCTGCGCTCACTGCTACGGCTCCGACCTTGCAAACGACCGTCCCGTCAACGTTGGTGAATCGGTCGGTATCATCGCGGCTCAGTCTATCGGTGAACCCGGTACACAGCTTACGATGCGTACCTTCCATACCGGTGGTGTAGCGGCGGCGAACATCACACAGGGTCTTCCGCGAGTCGAGGAGCTCTTCGAAGCGCGTAAGCCGAAGAAGACCGCAATGGTAGCGGAGTGTGCGGGTACTGTCACGATCACTGCCGTAAAGAAGACACACAATATCACGATAGCCCCCGATGACGGCGGCGAGGATGTTCTCTACCAGATACCGTTCGGAACGAACATCGTTGTAGATGACGGCGCGCACGTTTCTCCCGGCACGGCACTTACCGAGGGTGACAAGAACCCTGCCGATATCCTCCGTATCAACGGTATCGACGATGTATACGACTACATCCTCCTCGAGGTACAGAAGGTATACCGCAGTCAGGGTATCAGCATCAACGACAAGCACATCGAGGTCATCGCTCGTCAGATGACGAGAAAGATCCGTATCACCGACGAGGGAGATACTCCGCTGCTCTCCGGTGCGACGGTCAACCTCAGCGAATTCTACGAGGAGAACGAGAAGATCGACGCTCGTATCGCGGAGGGTGAGATCACGCTCCGCCGTGCAGAGGGTGAGGCAGTGCTTCTCGGTATCACTAAGGCGTCACTTCTTACCGAATCGTTCCTGTCGGCGGCATCGTTCCAGGAAACGACGAAGGTACTGACGGAGGCGGCGATCAAGGGCAAGGTAGACCATCTGCTGGCACTCAAGGAGAACGTACTTATCGGACGACTCATTCCGGCAGGTACGGGTATGGATTGCTACCGTCAGATCGACGTTGAGCGCACGTATCCGATGGAATCTCCGCTCTACAGCATGGATCTCTCCGACCTTGACTTTGAGGATGCAAAGGCAGTCATCAACGACTCCGACGAGGAGAGCGGTGCATACACTGCCGAAAGCGACACCGACGGTGAAGCAGAGGAATACGTTGAGTCCTTCGAGGATGCTCCGCTCGACCCCGAGCAGAGTGAAGCTACGGTGGATGTAGAATAACAAAACGCACGGTATCGGCTGACGTTTTGTAAAGTCTAATTTTATATGTAAGAAAACGACCCTCGGGTCGTTTTCTTGATCTGATGCCCCTCCGCGGAGGGGCATTAAATTCCGAAAACGTCGTGCGTTTCCTTCCTTATAAAATACGTGCGGTCTGCATGAGACATAAAGTCTATAGACAATAAATACGTTAAATATTTTCTCTAATATTTCCGTGAATTCGGTATTTTTCTTGTGCAAGTGGGAGAAACTTGACCATATCCCCCATTTCCGCTTGACAAACACGAGACCTGATGCTATAATAACACCATGCGCGAATTTCGTGCATTTTCAGTGTGCCTACAATTCGATAATGCCTGTCCGGCATCGTCGATTGTAATATAAACATTTATTACTTCAGAAAAGGAGGACAACAATGCCTACATTTAACCAGCTCGTTAAGCAGGGCAGACAGGACAAGACCTACAAATCCAAGTCTCCGGTTCTTCAGCAGGGCTTCAATACCCTCAAGAATCGTCCCACAGATCAGAGCTCTCCTCAGAAGCGCGGTGTATGCACCAAGGTCACCACTATGGGTCCGAAGAAGCCGAACTCCGCTCTTCGTAAGATCGCCAGAGTAAGACTTACCAACGGTATGGAAGCTACCACTTACATCCCCGGTATCGGTCATAACCTTCAGGAGCACTCCGTCGTTCTTATCCGCGGCGGTCGTGTACGTGACCTTCCCGGTGTACGTTACCACATCATTCGCGGTACGCTCGATGCTCAGGGTGTCGCTAACCGTAAGCAGTCCCGCTCCAAGTACGGCGCAAAGAGAGCTAAGAAGTAATTCCGTACTCTCGCAAACAAGCTTTTTCAAACTCACTCGATCGTTCGTTTGTGTAAAGTCCACCATATAAGTAATAAATGTTTATATGACCGACTTAACGCGAACGGGAATTTATTCTCGAGTACCTATGAATTCATAATTTTAATGAAGGAGGGAAGTTACTGTGTCAAGAAGAGGTCAGATTTCCAAAAGAGACGTTCTGCCGGATCCGCTTTACAACTCCAAGCTCGTTACAAAGCTTATCAACAACGTAATGCTCGACGGTAAGAAGGGCGTCGCACAGAAGATCGTTTATGACGCATTCGCTGAAGTAGAGGCTAAGGTCGGTCAGAATGCTCTCGAAGTATTCACCGAGGCTCTCGAAAACGTTATGCCCGCTCTTGAAGTAAAGGCTCGTCGTGTCGGCGGCTCCAACTACCAGGTTCCTATGGAAGTTCGTGCAGAACGCCGTCAGACTCTCGGTCTCCGTTGGATCGTTACCTATGCACGTACCAGAGGTGAACGCACCATGGCTGAACGCCTTGCTGCCGAGATCATGGACGCAAAGAATAACGCCGGCGGCGCATTCAAGCGTAAGGAAGAAATGCACAGAATGGCTGAAGCTAACAAGGCTTTCGCACACTTCAAGTATTGATCCGCCGAAAGGATCTAAACCGTTCTTTCCCCAAATGCCCCTTTTCGGAAGCTCTTCACTCGGCTTCGTGACAGTCGCAGCTATCACCTGAGCTTTCTTCACCCTTGTACCGCACTTCTCCGAAATGCCGTCTGAGTCTTTGAAGAGGAGCTGGGAGTGGCTTCTATATAAAGCCACTCCTCCACTTTAACCCCACTTTTTACGCCTATCCCGCGAACCCGACAGCAGTACCGTTATTAATAAGGAGTTTTTAATAATACTATGCCAAGAGAATATTCACTTGAGCGTACCAGAAATATCGGCATCATGGCTCACATCGACGCCGGTAAGACTACTACGACAGAGCGTATTCTTTTCTATACAGGTAAGACCCATAAGCTCGGCGAGACCCACGACGGCTCCGCTACTATGGACTGGATGGAGCAGGAACAGGAGAGAGGTATAACCATCACCTCCGCTGCTACCACCTGCTTCTGGAAGAATACTCGTATCAATATTATCGACACTCCCGGACACGTTGACTTCACTGTAGAGGTCGAGCGTTCCCTCAGAGTTCTTGACGGTTCTGTCACTGTATTCTGTGCTAAGGGCGGCGTTGAACCGCAGTCCGAGACCGTATGGAGACAGGCTACCAAGTACGGCGTTCCGAGAATGGCTTATGTAAATAAGATGGATATCATGGGCGCCAACTTCTATCACGTCGTTGACATGATGAAGGAACGTCTGAAGGCTAACGCTATCCCGATCCAGCTCCCCATCGGCGCAGAGGACACCTTCCGCGGTATCATAGACCTTATGACCATGGAAGCCGATGTCTACTACGATGACCTCGGTAAGGATATGCGCGTTGAGCCTATTCCGGCAGATATGCTCGAAAAGGCTCAGGAATACCACGATGCAATGGTCGAGGCTATCGCCGAGACCGACGACGCACTTATCGAGAAGTTCCTTGAGGGCGAAGAGATCTCCGTTGACGAGCTCAAGACCGCTCTCCGTAAGGCTACCATCGAAAATAAGATCGTTCCCGTTATCTGCGGTACGTCTTATAAGAACAAGGGCGTTCAGAAGCTCCTCGATGCAGTCATCGACTATATGCCTTCTCCGCTCGACATCCCCGCTATCAAGGGTATCAACCCCGATACCGAGGAAGAGGAAGTTCGTCCGGCTTCCGATGACGAACCCTTCTCCGCTCTCGCGTTCAAGATCATGACCGACCCCTACGTCGGAAAGCTCTGCTTCTTCCGCGTATATTCCGGTAAGATCCAGACC
>CAYZOU010000055.1:0-4942 GCA_964480405.1 uncultured Faecalibacterium sp.
CAAACAGCCGAGGGCATTCTCGCCCTCGGCTGTTTGCTGTCTTTTTGCATCTGATAATAAATCAAGGTACGGGTAAGCTGCTTCGAATCGCACTCACTTTCCCGTACCTTAAAATATCTTATGAAACCGTCAGCTCATTCAATGATTCATCAAAGGTCAGCCTGACATCAGCGGTGAAGATGTTGTCCTCGTTATTCAAGCTGAGAATTCCGTCATATTTCTTTATCGCACGCTCAACATTTTTTATCCCCAAGCCGTGATTCACCGTGTCTTTTTTTGACGTTCTGAGCTTGTTTGAGCTTTTCATCACGGTCGGATTCGTAATGCTCAAAATCAAATAACTGTCCGTGCATTTAGCCTCAACGGTTATGCTTCTGTCGCCGCTGACCTTCTCACACGCCTCGATCGCATTGTCGATTAGATTGGACAAAACAGTGCAAAGGTCATCGTTTCTTATGCCCGTCGGAGGAATATAGCCGGAAAAGGATATGCTCGTTTGTGTCTTTGCCGCCACTGTCGCTTTGCTGTTTAAAAGCGCATCCGAAACGAAATTGCCTGTCCTCATCCTGTTCATAACGCCGTTTATACTACCGTCTATTGAGCTTATATATTCTCTCGCATCGCTCATTCTGCCGCTTTCGAGATACGCTTTCACGACTATCATATGATTTTTATAGTCGTGTCTGAATCGCCTTATCTCCTTATCGTCAAGCAAAACCTTTTCGCCGTATTCCTTTTGCAATTCTATTTGGCGAAGAATTTCGTTTTGCTGTTGAGCTAAATAGAATATCTTAAACACTAGATACAACAGGCATAAAACAACGGATATTGACGATATGAGATACAAAAGCTTATACCATGTGTAGTACTCGCCTATCTCCTTATAATAGCAGGTCAAGTCAAACAGCATTATCACCGCATATATCCATTTCGGTATTTCCGCAAATACCTCCGGCAAAAAGCTCAACTGCATTTTCTTGACAGAGCAGTATATAAGCACGCAGGAAATTGACAATATCGCCGTATCGAACAAGCACTCCGTCAGAAGCGCTTCACCGAGATAACCGGATACCAGCGCATACAGCATATCAACGGTAAACATAAAGAACGTCACAGTCCAAATGCTTTTCGACAGCTTCTTGATATCGCTGAACACCTGTAGACACACCACATATATGACGTATGACACGAAGTCCATAACAGCCCGTGAATCCTCCATGCGCTCAGACAAAACGCATACGCAAAAGAAAGCGTTAAATGCGGCAACACACAAGATAAGCGCCGCTTTGACCTTTGACAGCTTGATCTCGCTGAGGAAAAAGAAGTGATATATAAAAAGCAAAGCGCAAACAGCCGCTATGTCTTTTAATAGGTATGCAATTCCCGTCACCGCACTCATCGACGCATCTCCTCACTTTGCGATTCTTTTCAAATATGTCATATACTTTTTATTAAACTCCGGAAGCTTGCGTCTCGCAATAACCGCATTTTCTCCGTTTTCGAATATTATCAGGTTTTTCTCGATACATTTTATGTATTTCATGTTCACAACAAAGCTTCTGTGCGTTCGGCAAAAGCTGTTGTATTCGCTGTTTATTTCTTCCTCGTAGTCGGCGAGTGATCTTGTCGATTTGAAATAGCGGTTATCGGAAAGTCTGACGATCGAATACTTTCCGCAGGACTCGATATAGACTATATCGTTTAAGCTTATATTTATATCTTGCTTATGTGACGGAACGCTGACGTCACGTTCTCTGATACGCAAGGATAAAAAGCTTTCCATGGCTTTTATGACGGCGTCATAGTTCTCGCTTTTCAAAATATATCTGAACGGCTTCACTTCAAAGCTGTCATAGACATAGTCGGGATATGACGTGACAAATATTATCTCCGTTTTGGTATTGTCTTCTCTTATTCTCTTGGCAAGCTCTATGCCGTTCATGTCGGGCAGTTGACAGTCAATGAAAATCAAATCATAAAGCTCGGCACTGCCTAAAAAGCTGTTTGCATCAAAGAACACGTCAACACTGCATTTGACCTCTGCGTTCTCTAAGAAGTCTCCCACGGTGTTCGCAAGTTCTTCCGCAATTATCACTTCGTCCTCACACACGGCAATTTTCATTCACAATCCCTCCACAGCTCACGGCTTTCATACTCCGAATATACAATAAGCATGAATTTATATTCGTTATATTCTTAATACGGGTCAGCTCAATCCGGCCGAAGCTTTAATGCTTTATTTCGAATAAATGCCGCAACTGCGGCACAAATCGGAACAAGCGGTAACAAAGCGGGAACGAACGGCAGCAAAGTTCGCAAAAAATATTCCGAATTCTGTTGATAAATTTAATTAATTATACTACAATATAATTAATATTTCAATAGGAGGATACACTATGAAAAAAATAAAACGCTCACTTCTGATATCGGTAATATGCCTGTTGGCTGTTTTGTCTCTGACATTCACGGCGAGTGCGGCGACCACGTTCACCGAAACCTTAGACGGTATAGAATATACCTACAAGGTAAGAAACGACAACGCAAGTGTCTCCATAACCAAGATAGACTATTACGGCTTCAGTGAAATACATATTCCCGAAACGCTCGGCGGATATGAGGTAGCAGAGTTAGGCTTGAATTGCATGGCGTATGTAACATATGATGAAGCTAACAATAAGGAGATCCCCGTCACAGTATACATTCCCAAAACCGTAACCGAAATCAATCCGGCGGCTTTTTACGGAAATTATGCGGAGAAATATATAGTAGCTCCCGACAACCCGAATTACTGCAACGATGAATACGGTGTTTTATACAGCAAAGATAAGACCGTTCTTTACAGATTACCTCAATTTGCCAACATTAAAAGCTATACAGTGCCGTCAGGTGTCAAAACGATTGGCGGCTATGCTTTTAACGCTTGCGAATATCTTGAGGAGGTCAATTTCCCGAACACGCTCGAATCGGTCGGCACTCAGGCATTTACATATGCATACGGGATAAAAAAGCTTGAATTGCCCGACTCTGTTACATACTTATCCGAAAACGCTTTCATTTACTGTTCCTATCTTGAGGAATTGAAGCTCTCTGCGGGTCTTACAAAAATCGCCGGCAGTACTTTTTCGGAATGTTACAATCTTAAAAAGGTTATCATACCGGAGGGTGTGACCCAGTTAGAGAGATACGCATTCGAAAACGATCAGTCGCTTGAGGAGGTCTATCTTCCGTCAACGCTTACGACTATTGAGAAAGGAGCTTTCGGCAATTGTCTTTCACTTAAAGATATCTGCTATGCCGGCAGTGAAGAAATGCTTGCAAACATAAGCATCGACACCAACGAATACGCTGACGGCAGTCTCGTTGTCATTGACAAGGTAAACTTTCATTGTGATATCCCTGTCGCAACATATGAGGATATTGACATAGAATGTCAAAACGATGTTCTTTTAGTCAGCGGCACCGGTGCTATTCCGACAATGACAAGTGGTAGCTGGAGTTACGCAAAAGATAAATATGCGGACACGGCGACCGGCGTTATCATAAGCGAAGATATCGACACTGTCGGAAGTTATTTCTTTGACGGCTTCACTCAGCTTTCACAGGTCATCGTGTCCTCGGAATCGGTCACTTTAGAGCCTAATGCGTTCAACAACTGCACTGCGTTGAGAAACGTTGTGCTGTTCGGAAACGGCGCTGTAAACGAAAATGCGTTCGCAAACGGAAGCTCCGATATAAATGTATTCGTACCGCAAGACGGAACTCACAGCATCAATCAATCGGCTCAACAGTTGAAAATTATCAATTATTCGTACGACGGAAATACGCTGTCGTTTAACGGCAGTGCTCGGTTGAACGCTTATGAATTTTTGGACAACATGACCGCTTTCTGTCTCATATACGACAATATCACGAGTGTTAGGTTTTCGAGTCTGACATTTGAGGAGCTTCAATTATACTATCTTGACGAGGACTTCAATCTCGTGGAAATTGAAGGAAACCAAATAGAAAACTGCGAGATTTATCCTGCGCTCACGGAAGATCCCGACGACGCCGTGACGTTCAACGAGCTGATAAATTCGATCTCGGACGGCAGCGTGGATCACTTCTATTTGATAACGACATCGGAAAATCAAGCGGACATTGTGACTCCCGAAATTCAGATAATTCAAGAGCTCGCCGACATAATCCTCAGAGCGTTGAGGTGGGTGGTAACCTTGATGGACAGGCTTTTCGCCATACTCAACAGATTTTTCAGATGAATAAATAAACCGAGATAACGAATCGGACACCCACGGTGGGTGTCCGATAATTTTTATTCTTTGTGTTAAACCATCTTTCCTACGCCGTTTTCAAAAATCCATTTACGCATTGTGTGTCCTTTTATGGTATCCGTAGAAACGAGCTTCTCAATTTCGTCAACGGCAGCTTTCGACAGCTCTGTATTTATTGCTTTTACCGAGCTTAAAAAATGCTCTGACGTAGTTGTTCCTATCAGCGATAAAATATTATCATATTTCGCCTGTGTCCAAGCTAACGCAAGCTCGCTCATTGTCATTCCCTGCTTTTTGGCGATTTCAGCAAACTCATTCAAAATCTGCAAATTATGCTTTTTATTGAACGGAGACAGTATTCCTCTTGACATCATCGGATTGGACATACCGCCGTTTATCACTTTGTCTGTCAAAATGCCATGCCCGACCGCACCGTATACGGCAACCTGAATTCCGAGTTCTTTCGCTGTGGGGATCAATTCTTTTTCTATTTCTCGGTTTAGCAGGGAATATTCGACTTCGACGCTATGGATAGGATGGATATTGTTAGCCCTTCTGAGTGTATCGGCATCCACTTCGGACAAACCGATATTCTTTATCAAGCCCTCGTCCTTAAGCTTAAGCATTGAAGTTAAATCCGAAATCGATTTGTTTCGGATAAATGCCGCAAC
>CAYZOU010000056.1:0-4703 GCA_964480405.1 uncultured Faecalibacterium sp.
TCAAGTTTGTCAGAAACTTCGATTACCCTTACATTTCAAAAAGCATAACCGAATTTTGGCGCAGATGGCATATTTCGCTCGGAACATGGTTTAGAGAATATGTCTACATACCTCTCGGCGGAAACCGCAAGGGAAAGGCGAGACAGTGCCTCAACATATTTATCGTTTGGGCGTTGACCGGAATTTGGCACGGCGCAAGCTGGAATTTTCTTCTGTGGGGACTTTATTTCGGCGTTTTGCTTGCCGTCGAAAAGTTCTTCCTGCTCAAGCTTCTTGATAAGTTGCCATCGGCTTTTTCACATATTTACGCCATGTTTTTTGTTATAATCGGCTGGGTAATATTCGATTTCACCGATACCGGCTCAATGTTCGCTTATCTCGAATCAATGTTCACTCTCCGAAACGGTTTAATTTCAAACGATGCGCTTTATCTTGCCGCTACTCATATCTGCCTTATTCTTATTGCGGTACTCATGAGTATGCCGCTCGTCAGAGTTTTCTATGACAAGGCAAGAAAGCTGAAATATTATCCGATAACAGAAGCGGTCATGGCTGTGGCTGTGTTGATACTTTGTGTGGCATCACTTGTCAGCTCGACCTATAATCCGTTTCTCTATTTCAGATTTTAGGAGGTGTGAGCTATGCGTAAACAAAATAAAAAAGCAATTCTCAGCGTTATATTCTTAGTCGTCGTGTTCACACTGTCCGTGCTGTTTTTCGTTTTGCCTAAATCAGAGCGTTCGGAAAATGAGAAGCGAGTGCTTTCGGAAAAGCCGAAGCTCAGCTTTTCTTCCGTTGCCGACGGAACATTTTCAAAAGAGCTTGATACCTATCTTGCGGATCATTTCCCGTTCCGTGATCTTTTCGTCGGTATCAATTCCTATGCAAAGCTCTTGCTCGGCGAAAACGGCAGCTCCGGTGTTTATAAATGTCGAGATGGCTATCTCATTTCCGAGCAAGCGAAATTCGATCTCAAAAAAGCCGAATCAAACTTAAAATATATGCTTGACTTTTCTAAAAAGACAAAGCTTACGACGTCTTATGTTATCGTACCCTCGTCGGGATATATCATGGACGATGTTCTGCCCAAGTTCCATACTCGGTTTCAAGACGGCGAAGTGCTTTCCCTTGCAAAAGAGATGCTTCCCGAAGATGAGCTTATAGATCTCACGGAAAGCTTTGAAAAGAACAAGTCGGACGTACAGATATATTATAAAACCGACCACCATCTGACAAGCGCCGGATCACTTTTAGCGTACGGCGAAATATGTAAAGCCAAGGGGATAGCCGAGTCAAAATTCACGCTCACAAAAACCGTCGGTGACTTCTACGGAACGGCTTATTCAAAAAGCGGACTGTGGCTGACGAAAGGTGACAGCGTGGAAATTCGGCAGAGCGAAAACGCAAATTACAAGGTCAAAATCAAAGAGGGCGACAACGAGATATTCTCCGACAGCCTTTATTTTGAAGACCACCTCGGCGACATGGACAAATATCCCGTCTTCCTTGACGGAAATCACGCACTCGTGACGGTGGAAAACGGAAACTGCAAAAACGGTAAACGTCTGCTCATGGTCAAGGACTCATTCGCTCACTGCTTAGCGACGTTTCTCGCTGAAGATTACGAGGAGATCTGCATGGTTGACATGAGATATTTCAGAGGAAACCTGTCTCAGCTCATCGAAAGTGAAAATCTCAATGAGCTTATGTTCGTCTACGGCGTGGAAAACACTGCGACTTCGACAGACGTTGTATGGCTTTCCTTGCTGTGAGGTATGGCATGGGTGAAATCATAAATCACGGGATAGCGCCCGTATGGAACGAGGACTGCGTTGTTCTTATTCTCGGAAGCTTTCCGTCGGTCAAGTCGAGGGAGTCAAGCTTTTTCTACGGACACCCTCAGAACCGCTTTTGGAGGGTCATCGCTTCACTTTTTGACGAAGCCGTACCCGACACGGTCGAGGATAAAAAGAGACTGCTTCTCAAAAATCACATTGCGCTGTGGGACGTCATAGCTTCCTGCGAGATAAACGGCTCGGCTGACAGCTCTATCGAAAACGTCACGCCGAACGATATCATGCCGATACTGTACTCGTGTAACATCAAAGCGATATTCACAAACGGTGCGACAGCGCACAAGCTTTATGAAAAGTACATTTTCCCTGTGACGGGGATAAAAGCCGTAAAGCTTCCGTCAACGAGTCCTGCCAATGCGGCAAAGAGGCTTGATGATCTTATATGCGATTGGAGTGTTGTCGGTGAGGCGGTTGAGCGAGCGAAGCGAGCGTAACGGCGGTCGGGCGTGTACCCCACTGCCGACGCAGGAGGCGGTGGGGTGCCGTACGGCCGCCCCGTTGCTGAAGCTTATATTCAGATGAGGATTTAAAGGCTGAACGAAGCTGAGCTTCTTCAGCGACTTATCGTGTCCGCCCGCTGAGCGGGCGGCGTTAAGCATACACCCGATAACAGCATAAAGCTTATACTATAAGAAAGGCTGCGGCGTTTTGCTGCGGCCTTTTTGGTTTCTGCTTTCAGTCAGTTTTCGGGGCAAAAGCCCCACAGCACAAACCTCAAAAAGCCTCATTTCAGTACACGCCGCCTTGTGTTTTCACATCTGACCGTCAAATAAACAAAAAATCACAAACCGTCAGCTAAATTTCAAAATTACAATAAAGCTAAGCCGAATCGCAAAAAACGCTGTAAAAAAAGAAAAAATCCCGCAAAAAATGCAGGAAAAATGAAAAAAGTACAGTTTACCCCCTTGACAAGTGACATAAAAGGGTGTATACTGCTAAACTGATTTAAAATGTGATAATGGGTCTTTTTCACCTATTCAGTAAAGACACAATACCACAAAGCATACAAAAAAGTCAATACTTTTTCACAAATTTTTTGTTTGCTGTTACCGGAGAGAGACAGCAGAGTTTTGACAACTGTAAATAATAAAGATTGGAGCAGTGGTAAGCCTATGGTTAACGTAACCCCGGTGAATCTCGGAAAGAACACCCGAATGAGCTTCGGCAAGATCAAAGAAGTCATGCAGATGCCGAACCTTATCGAGGTCCAGAAGAATTCATACAAATGGTTTTTGGAGGTCGGTCTCAAGGAGGTACTCAAGGATATCGGTGAGATAACCGAACAGACAGGAAATCTCGTTCTCAGCTTCATTGATTACCGCATGGACGATACACCGAAATACAGCGTTAAGGAATGCAAGGAGCGTGACGCTACCTATGCAGCTCCGATGCGTGTGACGGCGAGACTTGTCAACAACGAAACGAACGAGGTCAAAATAAGTGAAATATACATGGGCGACTTCCCGCTCATGACAGACAGCGGCACTTTTGTTATCAACGGCGCCGAAAGAGCTATCGTTTCTCAGTTAGTCCGTTCTCCCGGTGTATATTACGGTATGACCCACAATGTAACCGGTAAGAAGCTCTTCACAACAACAGTCATACCCAACAGAGGCGCATGGCTTGAATATGAAACAGATCAGAACGATCTTTTCTATGTCCGTATAGACAAGAACAGAAAGATTCCCATAACGACCTTTATCAGAGCTTTAGGTTTAAGCTCGGATACAGACATAATCGACTTTTTCGGCGCTGACGACAGAATCATCGCATCGCTTGAAAAGGATAACACAAAAAACACCGAGGAAGCTCTCATTGAGGTTTATAAGAAGCTTCGTCCCGGTGAGCCGCCCACACTCGACAGCGCACAGACTCATCTTTACGGCTTGTTCTTTGATGAGCATCGCTATGACCTTTCGAGAGTCGGCCGCTATAAGTATAATAAGAAGCTTGCTATTTCGGATAGACTCAGAGGCTTCAGAGTCGCTCAGCCCGTAGTCAGTGAGTTGACAGGCGAGATACTTGCCGAAGCAGGCGAGCTTATCACAAAGGAAAAGGCTCACGAGATCGAGCAAAACGGCGTCAAGGTCGCCTACGTTTCGGTTGAGGGCAGTGACGAGCCGGTTAAGATCATATCTAACCATATGGTCGATATCAAGCCGTTCTTCCCGCAGTTCACAAGCGAAGAGCTTTATGAAGCCGGAATAAACGAAAACGTTCGTTTCCCGATACTTCACGAGCTTCTCGACACCTGCGAGGCACTTGAAGACGACGAGATCCTCAAACTCCTCAGCGACAAGAGCGACGAGCTTGTTCCCAAACACATAATACTTGACGATATATTTGCATCTATCAACTACCTTAACTGCTTAGCTAAGGGTGTCGGCAATGCCGATGACATCGACCATCTCGGAAACAGACGTATACGCTGCGTAGGTGAGCTTCTTCAGAATCAGTTCAGAATCGGCTTCACGAGAATGGAGAGAGTCGTTAAGGAGAGAATGATGCTTCAGGCTCAGGAGTCCGACAAGGTCACTCCGCAGGCACTTATCAACACAAGACCTGTTATAGCCGCCGTCAGAGAGTTCTTCGGTTCATCGCCGCTTTCGCAGTTCATGGATCAGAACAATCCTCTTGCTGAGCTTACGCATAAGAGACGTCTTTCGGCATTGGGCCCCGGCGGTCTTTCAAGAGACCGTGCAGGCTTCGAAGTTCGAGACGTTCACTATAGCCACTACGGAAGAATGTGTCCCATCGAGACACCCGAAGGTCCTAACATCGGACTTATCTCATATTTGGCAACCTTCGCAAGAATCAACGACTACGGCTTCATCGAAGCGCCGTTCA
>CAYZOU010000057.1:0-4533 GCA_964480405.1 uncultured Faecalibacterium sp.
GCGGCGAGCGCTTCGGGGTACACGAACAGCCGCCGTTACGCTCGCTTCGCTCGCTCAACCGTCTTCTTCCCCAAGATGCACCAAATGAAGTATCACTATCAGTGCCGCCTGTACCGTGACAACGATTCCGACTTCTACGGGATACAAACAAAATGCACCTATGCTCATCATAACAGATATGGCGGTCGAGCCGAGCCATAGCCTTCGTGTCACCGCAAGCACGGCAAGCGTGACTATGACCGTCAAAACGAGTATGCGCCAATCGAAGATCAGCAAAAACGCAAGTGCCACCGCAACGCCCTTTCCGCCTCTGAAGCCGAGCCAAAACGGAAATTCATGACCGAGAGCCGTTCCGAGACACGCATAGCTTAAAATCAGCGCACGGCTGAGTGTGCCGCCGAAAAGCCAAAGGCACAGATAAGAAGCGATGACGGTTTTCAGCACGTCAAGCAAAAATGTCGCAGTGCCGAGTCCTAAACCCTCGTTGAGCGTTGTGTTCATCGTTCCGGCATTGTGTGAGCCGATGTCTCTGATGTCTCGCTTTCTGAACGCTTTGACTAAGATATAGCTTGACTGAAAATTGCCGAAAAGACAGCCGATCAAAACGGAAAATATTCTCGCTGTCATATGCTTTCACCGAGCAATGACACAAGATCGCCCACCGTTTTTATTTTGTCGAAGTCTCCCTCGGCGATTTCGACCTCGTATTCTCTTTCGATGTCCGAGATCATGTCAACAAGGTCGAGACTGTCTGCACCGAGCTCCTCGAAGGTGGTGTCGGCGCTTATCTTGTCCTCCTCAAGCTCAAGCTGTGAGCCGATGAGCTCCTTGACGGATCTGTATATATCCATAGCTTTTCTCCTTTCGATTTTTCAAACACATTATTTGCCGCAAGGTGTCCGAGTATTCAAACAAATTTTTATATTTATTGCGGTACACTCCGATTTTGTTCCGTGAACGCAAAAAAGTATATTGTGTGAGCAAGCTTTACCCATACAATATACTTTTATTTAGGCTGAAATATTCGTTTAGATTTCAATTCCGTTGAGCCGCAGCAGCTCCCTCGCCGAATCGAGAGAATCAACGCCTGTCCGATTCTTTATCGGTGCGAACTCTTTTTCCCTGACGACTTCATAGGAAAGACAGCTATCCATGAGATGAACCATGTCTATTATCAGTGTCTCGAATTTGTATCCGTTCGGCTCTTGCGGAACGATTTTGTTTCCGTCTTTATCAATATACGGTATCTTCTTTTTGACGATATGCAACGGCATATCTCTGTCGGCAAGAGCAGCAAGCTTGTCAAGCTTAAACAGATAATTTAAAATTACACCGAAATCATAAGCGAGCCTGCCGTTTTCGTCACGAAGCTCTGCCATTTCGTCTGTCATTTCATAATACTCAACTATCGACGGTTTCCCGTCTTCAAGACAAAGCACGCCGACTTTTTCTCTCTCATCGACCTTTCTGACGACCTTTGCGCCGATGTCTGCTCCCGATAAAACGGTTGCGCCGACAAACACGGGGTCGTTTATCTTCTGCAAGACGTTGTCAACGGAGAAAGCGCTGAGATATTCAAGCTTTCTCTCTTTCATGTCCTCGTAAAGTCCGGCTTTGAGCAGTGAGCGAAACCAGCCGCCGTTGCCGTTGGGTGAAAGCGCCATCTTGCCTTTTTCGGACATATATATTTTGCCGTCGCAGTCAACGGCGGGGGTCATTTCCTGAATGAAGAATTTTATGCATGAACGGTCATAGCCGAAATAGTTATGCTCCTCAAAGAAGCTGACCGTGTCGTCGTTGTTTATGTCGCTCGTCATGATATAGAGCGGAACGTATGCGCCGCAGATATCCTTGATGTGAAGAAGCCATTTTATGTGCGCCTCAAATAAATAGAGCGTTTTGTTTATTCCGACGTTTAATGTACCCTTTGGTTTGTCGAATCCGAGCCTTGTGCCTTGGCCGCCGGCTAAAAGCACTGCACCGACACTTTGCCTTTTAAGCGCATCTAAGCCTGCCTTCTCGTATTCGTCCTTTCTCTCGGCTATCTCCTCAACTGTCAAAGCTCCGAGTGGCTCAAACTTTCCCCTGCCGGAGACGACGTCATCCGACGAAAGAGCGTTGAATATTCGCCAATCTATGCTTTCTATTGAATCGAGCAAGCTTTCCTGTTCCTGCTGTGAAAGCTCACCGTAAAAATCAAGCACATGAGACTGACCGTGTTCATGAAGCAGTTTTTTTGCCTGAGCATAATCCATAGCATATCCCTACCTTTAATAGTAACCGTAATGAATGTTTCCTATTATACGTGAAGTATAAATTTATCTTGATTTTTGTTAAATAAAATCAGTCCGACGGTGGTCAATACCACACCGAAGCCGAACGCATACAGACACGTTGAAAGCTCCAGCGGTCTTGCGTAAATTATGCAGTTTCTGAAGTTTTTGATAATGCAGAAAAGCGGATTGATATGCAAGACCCACGCCTTGCCCAAGGCTTCGAACTTGCTTATATCATAGAAGATAGCGCAAGTATACATAATGAGCATCATGAACACCTTCCACAGATATTCGAGGTCTCTGAAAAACACGCCCAAAGCCGCAAGTATCATGCCCGTTCCGAACGCAAGGAGCAAGAGCAGCAGAAGCGGAACGAACGAAAACAGCATATAAAACGACGGTGTTATCCTAAGCACTATTATCGCTCCGACAAGAACGAGCAGCGATATCAAAAACGTAATATAATTTGAAAGGATTGACGAAAGCGGATACATATATTTCGGAACATACACCTTCTTTATCATTCCGGCGTTTGTTCTTATGGATCTTACGCAAGCCGATGTTGCGCCGGAATAAAACGTATAAAGAAGTCGTCCGGTGAGAATGTATGCCGGAAAGCTATAGTCCATATCACGTCCGAAAAGAGTACCGAAAACAAAGGTCAAAACCATAGTCGTCAAAAGCGGATCAATGAACGACCAAACTATTCCGAGGTATGAGTTTCTGTATTTGAGTTTGACTCCTTTCATGACATTTTCTTTCAGAAAGTATCTGTAATGCATGAAATTATCTATCATGTTTCTCATCTTTTATATTCCTTTCGTCATCATTTAAAGCCGTAATCCGAGAAGAACACTCGGATCATATCCCGTTTATCCGTACGGCACGGAATTATTTATCTTTCTGTTCGGGGAGAATTATGAACGGGGTATCTCTAACGACAATGTTGTTTATCTCTCGCCTGCTGATAACCTCGGGCTTGGGAACATTTCTTTCGCCCGTCTTTTCTCGGTACACACGGGTCACATCTAAGACGTCGCCCTGCGCTATGACCCTGCCTTTTTCAAGGAGGATAGCCTTGTTGCAGAGCCTCTCGACCTGCGCCACGGAGTGAGAAACGAAAAGAACGGTAACACCCTTATCGAACATTGACATAATCTTAGCTTCGCTCTTCTTCTTGAATTTTGCGTCACCGACAGACAAGACCTCGTCGAGAATCAGAATGTCGGGACAGACTATAGTCGCTATCGCAAAGCCGAGACGTGAGCGCATACCCGAAGAATAGTTCTTCAGCGGAACATCTATAAACTCGCCGAGCTCTGAAAACTCAACGATCTCATCGAATTTTTTCTCGAGAAACGATCTCGAAAAGCCCAAAACCGACCCGTACAGAAAGATATTTTCTCTTCCGGTATATTGCGGATCGAAGCCTGCGCCAAGCTCAATAAGCGGCGCTATCTTTCCGTAGCGCTTGACCTCGCCGAGAGTGGGCTTATAGACACCGGCGACGACCTTCATGAGTGTACTTTTTCCTGCGCCGTTAAGTCCGAGAACGCCCAAACGGTCACCCTTATTCAAGGTGAATGACACGTCACGCAAAGCCCAGAACTCGTTATATTTGATCTGTCTTCTGAGAAATTTGATTACATATTCTTTTATGCTGTCAACTTTTTCCTTGCTGATATTGAATTTTATACTGACGTGGTTGACTTCAAGTGCTTTTTTTGCCATTTTACAAGGTCCTTTCACGGCGCAAAATGCCTGTTTGAATCGCCGTATTTTTATTATTCGCAACGATAAATGCTTTTATTTGTGTGCGTTCGGACTTTCAAATTAAATTGAACACCGCACGCAACGTGACCTTAACGGTTCACGGCATAGTAACTGAGTTTAGATTAAGTTATTATAGCATAAAAAGACAGGCTTTGCAATAACAATGGGATAATATGTAAGTCAATATTTCTTTAACAAAATGTGTACGTGAGTAGCGAGCGAAGCGAGCGTGAAGCTGACGAAAGCTAAACGCAATACGCTCAAAATGCAGGACTGCGTTTTGAGTGCGAAGCAGTTTTTAAGGATAGATTTTTGTCGAGACAAGGAGGAAACCGCAAGACAGGCTGTCGCCTGTCGAGGATTTCCGACGCAGTATCGGCGAAAATATTCCTTAAAAACCGTGTTGGGTTTGGCTTTCGTCAGCTTCTTGGCGACCGGGCGTGTACCCCACAGCGCTCGCCGCAGGCGAGGTGCGAAGGGGTGC
>CAYZOU010000058.1:0-3662 GCA_964480405.1 uncultured Faecalibacterium sp.
CGCCGGAGGGTCTCGGCTCTCATCAGCCTTCAAGCCGCTGTCTGACCGCAAGCGAAATCAGCGGGGCGGCTGTACGGCACCCCTTCGCACTTCGCCTGCGGCGAGCGCTGTGGGGTGCACGCCCAGCCGCCGTTACGCTCGCTTCGCTCGCTGACGAACTCCGACAAATTCATCGAAAATGTCCGATATATTTTCAAAAAATATTGACAGCATTTTCATCAAGTGATAAAATAAAATCAATTCAAACATTATTAACAAAGGAGACGTTTTTATGGCAGGAACAGAAGAATACATAAAGAATTACGGTGACATATCTTTCACCGAGATGCCGTTCGGCGATGCGGACAACATGGCGCTTTGCGAGATGTTCTATATGCCGCTCGAAAAGGTCGTTTCAGCCGATTTCGATGATGAGCCTAAGTGCTTCGGAGAAGTGGCTAACGATATGTTCAACTATATGGGCTGTAAGCATAAGCCTCTCGGTATCATGATAACCAAAACGCCGAGCATGAAAATGATGGAAATGTCTCGTTACAGAAGATTTTCCGAGATGCAGGTCGTCGCCTGTCAGGAAGTGTTCTGTCCCGATCCGGCTGTTCAGTTCGCCGCCGCTACTTTCCTTTTGCCCAACAACACATTCGTTGTTGCGTTCAGAGGCACTGACGACACCATAGCCGGCTGGAAAGAAGATTTCGACCTGTACCTTAAAAAAGGGATCCCCTCTCACAGCTTGGCTGTCAATTACCTCGAAAAAGCGGCGAAAAAATTCAGCGGTAATATAATAGTATGCGGTCACTCAAAGGGCGGAAACGTCGCTTTGTACGCTGCACTCAACTGCTCAAAGGAAACAAGAGACCGAATTGACAATCTCTACAATAACGACGGCCCCGGCTTTGCGGATTACGGCTTCCTCGCAACTCCCGCTTACCGTGAGCTTCTCCCGAGATACAGACACTTCGTTCCCTCCTCGTCAATGATCGGTATGCTCCTGGCTCACGACGAGGATTACACCGTCGTCAAAAGCTCAAGACACATCGGCGCTTTGCAGCATGACTTGGCAACATGGCAGGTCGAGGGCAGTGAGCCCGAAACAAAAGACGAGCTGACCGCACAGGGCAAGATACTTGACCTCGGACTCATGCAGGTAGTTTATCATGTCACAGACGAACAGAGCAAAACCATCGACGAGGTAATAAGCAAGCTCATTAAGGCGACAGGCGAAATTTCGTTGACGGGCTTCGTGAAGAACATAATTCCGGCTGTCGATAACGCCGCTAAAGCATGGAAGGATATCGACGAGGACACGAGAGACGTATTCAAGAGCGCATTTAACGGCGTAGGTAAGAAATTTGTCGAAGCCGCAAAGACGGTCAAGGAAGAAGCCGCTCCGGCTGTGGCACAGAGAATTGATATCATAGCCGAAAGAATACTCGCTAATGCATAAACTTTTGCATAAACGCAGTTTTAATGCATAAAATCTGATGAGCGTAAATTAAAAGAAAGCTAAAACGGCTGAGCTTCACCGATTATTTTTCAGACAATCGGCGGAAATTCAGCCGTTTTTGTTTAATATGTACAAAACGTGAGCTAAAAAAGAAATGCATATTGGCTGTATTTTTATTCAAAAAGTGTTGACAATATACATTTTGGGTGATATAATCCAAACATCACAAATCGTGAACAACTTAAAACCAAACAAAAAACAGAAAGGTTATGAACATCATGAAAAAGAAAATCACACTCATCGTAAGCCTTATCGTTGTTGCAGTTCTTGCAGTGACAATGTTTGCGGCTTGCGGAAACAACGACAACACAGACTCAACAGACAACTCAGGCGCAAGCGACGTATCCGGCAACGATACTTCAAGCGAAGCCACCGGCGACAACGACTCAGCTAAAAAGACACTCACACTCGCAACAAGCGCAGACTTCCCGCCGTATGAATATATGGAAGGCGAAGAATACAAGGGCATCGACATTGAGGTCGCAGGTCTCATCGCCGAGAAGCTCGGCATGGAGCTTGTAGTTTCCAACATGGACTTCAACTCTATCCTCACAGCTGTTCCGGCAGGCAAAGCCGATATGGGTATGGCAGGTCTTACAGTTACACCCGACCGTGAAAAGTCAGTTGACTTCTCAGACAGCTACGCAACAGGCGTTCAGGTTCTTATCGTTAAGGAAGACAGCGACATCACATCTGTTGATGATCTCTATGACGAAGCTAAGGGCTTAGGCGAAGGCAAGAAGGTCGGCGTTCAGCTTTCAACAACAGGCGACATCTATCTTTCAGGTGATGTAGCAGACAATAAGACAAAGGTTGAGGTTAAGCAGTATGAGCAGGGCGCTGAGGCTGTTTCGGCTCTCTCATCGGGCAAGATCGACGCAGTGCTTATCGACAACGAGCCGGCTAAGTCATTCGTTGCGGCTAACGAGGGCTTGAAGATCCTCGACGGCGAATACACAGTTGAAGAATACGCTATCGCATTCGCAAAGGGTAGCGAGCTTAAAGATCAGGTCAACGCAGCTCTCAAGGAGCTCATCGCCGACGGCAGCGTTCAGAAGATCGTTGACAAGTATATTCCCGCAAACTAATTAACGGACAATAAAACAAGCTTAGTAAGGGCGGACAATCTCCGCCCTTATTTACGGCTTTTAAGGGAGGTAAAATATGCAGCTTTTTGAAGATTTAAAAGCCCAATTTATACTGAACTTTATTGAGGCAGACCGTTGGAAGCTGCTCGTTCAGGGCTTAAAGACAACGCTTATCATAACTCTTTTCGCTGTCATAATAGGCGTTGTTATCGGACTCATAATTGCGATAATACGTTCAACATACGACAAAAACTATTCCAAGATGCGTGGTGTCGGCAAGGGCTTATGCGCTGTCTTGAACTTCATAGCGAAGATATATCTGACCGTTATAAGAGGTACGCCCGTAGTTGTGCAATTACTTATAATGTACTACGTAATATTCGCTTCCTCGGATAATGCGGTTTTGATAGCGGTGCTTTCTTTCGGAATAAACTCCGGCGCATACGTGGCGGAAATATTCAGAGGCGGTATAATGTCGATAGACGAAGGTCAGCTCGAAGCAGGCAGAAGCCTCGGCTTCAACTTTGTTCAGACAATGAGATATATCGTCATTCCGCAGGCGTTCAAGAACGTCTTGCCGTCGCTCTTAAACGAATTTATAGCGCTCATCAAGGAGACGAGTGTCGCCGGTTACGTCACGCTTGTTGACTTGACACGAGCAGGCAACATCATCAGAGGAAACACATTCTCACCGTTCATGCCGCTCATTGCGGTGGCGATCATTTATCTTGCGATAGTCATGCTCCTGACGTGGCTGTTGGGCAAGCTTGAAAGGAGGCTTCGTACCGGTGACAGATAACAATGTTTTGATCCGTGTCAGCGGACTTAAAAAGGATTTCGGCGATCTCCACGTTCTCAAAGGTATTGATGCCGAGATCAAAAAGGGCGAGGTCGTGGCGATAATCGGCCCGTCGGGCAGCGGAAAATCAACTTTCCTGCGCTGTCTTAACAGGCTTGAGGAATCCACCGACGGCGAGATCACGTTCGAGGGTACGGACATCACAAGCCCCAAGGTCAACATAAACCTTCACCGTCAGAAGATGGGCATGGTATTCCAGCATTTTAACCTT
>CAYZOU010000059.1:0-3460 GCA_964480405.1 uncultured Faecalibacterium sp.
AGCGCCACCTTGCCAAGGTGGAGGTAGCGGGTTCGAGCCCCGTCATCCGCTCCAGTTCGATAAGCTCATCGTCTCAATAGAGGCGGTGTTTTTTATGCCGAAAACCCGTATTGAGTTCGATTCTCATCAGCTTAAGCAAATCCGAAATCTATTGCATCGACATGATCCGTGCAATAGATTTTTTATTTATGATGAAAAGCGGACATTTCCTTGTGGGCGTATAGAGCCTATGGTGACAGCAAAAGCAGGCTCGCTTTGTTTGCAAACGAGAACAATAATCGAAGACATTTTTTTGCTTTTGAAGACGATTAAAACTGCCCTGTAATTCACACGTTCAGCGCTCGATTTTTGTTGAATTTTTGTCGTAAAAAATTGCGAAAAATATTGATTTACAGTCGATGGGTGTTATATAATTAACATAACAAATGAAGTTTGAGGTGATAAAATGAAAAAGAAGAGAAAATTCAAGGCTGTCATTGCCATGCTTTTGCTGTTTGCAATG
The DNA here is from genome assembly GCA_964480405.1 of uncultured Faecalibacterium sp. Classification (GTDB taxonomy): domain Bacteria; phylum Bacillota; class Clostridia; order Oscillospirales; family Acutalibacteraceae; genus UBA6857. Next base: position 503 of record CAYZOU010000059.1, read on the forward strand.
CTTTCTTCATCGGGTGTGTATGTGGCACATTCGGTGAATGCATTAAACGGCGAAAAAAGTACCGTTTCTTCACCGTCAAAGGCACATAAACATTCGGTCAAGTCGTGGACAGTGACGGAAAAAGCGACAACAAAAAACAACGGCAAGAGAAGTGGAAAATGTTCAAAATGCGGCAAGAAAGTCACACAGAGCATTGCGAAAATCTCAAGCGTGACACTCAAATACGAAAAGCGTGTATATACGGGCGAGGGTCGCAGAAACGTGCTGACCGTCAAGGACGCTAAGGGAAAAACGCTCGAAAAAAACAAGGACTATACGGTGACGTATAAGAACAATAAGTCAATCGGCAGAGCAACGCTCACGGTGAAGTTTATCGGCAATTATTCGGGCAAGGTCAACAAATATTTCTACATCGTTCCTTACATACCGAAGATAACCTCCGCCGATGCGCAAAAGACAAAGATAACGCTTAAATGGGAAGAAAAAACCAAGCAGGTCAACGGATACAAAATATCCTATTCCAAGGACAAAAACTTCAAGAACGAAAAGACCGTCAAGCTTGACACAAACGTTAAAAAAGCAACTGTCAAGGGGCTTGACAGACTGACGACATATTATGTTCGAGTAAAGGCGTACACCGAGGTGAACGGCAAGAAATTCTATTCACCGTGGTCGAGGTACAAGAAAGTGACTACTAAGGGTGATATGTATGATGTCGCCTACTGTGTACCGGAAAGCAAAAGAGCTAAGCCGTCATATTTTGACGATGCCGTCTTTGTCGGTGACTCGATAAGTCTCGGCTTGAATTATTATAACGCCGCCAACAGCGTTTTCGGCAAGGCGAAGTTTTTGACCGCAGGCAGTCTCGGAGCGACAAGTGCGCTTTGGGAGGTCAGCGACAGCTCGGTTCATCCGAGATATAACGGAAAGAAAATGAAGATCGAAGATGCAATAGCTCTCATGGACGTCAAAAAAGTCTACATAATGTTCGGAATGAACGATATTTGTCTTGTCGGCGAGGATAAGGCGATAGAGAATTATAAAACACTGTGTGCCAATATCAAGAAGAAGTCGCCGAAGGTTCAATTTTATATTCAGTCCGTAACGCCGAGAACGGAGATCAAAGAGACAAGCCAAGTTAAAGCGTTGACTAACAAGAAAATAGCCGGCTACAATAAACTCCTCAGCGCCATGTGTAAACAGAACGGCTGGTATTTCATCAATGTCGCAACCGCAATGTGCGACAGCAAGGGCAACCTTAAAAGAGAATATTGCGGCGACCCCGATTCTATGGGTATGCATCTTGCGGCGCCCGGCTTCAAAGCGTGGGCAGATTATCTTTACACTCATACAGCTTAATTTAAGGAGAACAAAATCATGAAAAAAACCGTTTGCTTATTACTTTCACTTATAATGCTTTTCAGCCTTTGCGCTTGCTCGGGTAACGGCGGAGATACGACACAGCCGCCCGAAAGCACATCGAATAACAGCGAGGACAAAACACAAGCTCCCGAAAGTACGTCAAACAGCGAGGACGATACACAAGCACCCGAAAGCACTTCGAAGAAAGACGAAACGACGAGCGAGCCGACTAAGGCGGAGATCGACCTTTCCGATATAAAGGAAAAGATAATAGCAGAGCTTGAAATTAAAGATTCAATGAGCATCGACACCGACAAGCTTTTCGACCTTTACGGTATCGACAGCGCCGACGTTGAGAAAAGCGCTTGCTTCATAACATCTAACGGAACATTCCCCGAGGAAGTCATAATGATAAAGGCTAAAGATGCGGCGGCTCAGAAACGTATAGTCGAGCTTCTCGAGGTCAGAATAGATGACGTTAAGATCCAGTCTCAAAGCTATGATGCGGATAATTATGCCATCGCTCAAAAGTGTAAGGTCATCACGAACGGCGACTATGTCGCAATGTTCATTTCAGCATTACACGAAAAAATGGAGAGCATATTTACTCAAAGTATAAGCTGAGAGCGTACCGAAAAATTAAAGCAGTGAAGTCATATCCGAAATCGCTTTGTTTTAGGATTTGACTTCACTGCTTAAGGGCTTTAAGTCGAACTAACGTCTGAGATGACGTCGGCTTTAAGCCCTTTTCTGAAATAACGGAGGAGAAAAAGTGGTATTTTCAAGCCTTGTTTTTATGTTTGTTTTCCTTGCGGCAACGCTTTTGCTGTATTATGCCGTTCCGAAGAAATTCAAAAATACGGTGCTGTTCGCAGTCAGCCTGATATTTTACGGCTACTCGGAGCCTGTATATGTTTTCTTGATGCTGTTCTCGATTTTTGTGAATTTCATGAGTGGAATTTTGATTGAAAAATGCGGCGGCAACGAGAAAAAAAGAAAGGCGGTATTGATCGCTTGTGTTGTTATCAATCTCTCGCTTTTGGGATTTTTTAAGTATACGGGACTTATCGTTCAGACGGCGAAAAAGCTGTCCTTTATGAGCTTCTTGCCCGACCCGCAGATAGCTCTGCCGATAGGCATATCGTTTTACACCTTCCAAACGATGTCATATGTTATTGATACGTACAGAGGAAACTGTGCGGCTCAGAAGAATTTTATTACATTCGGAACATATGTCGCTCTTTTCCCACAGCTGATAGCAGGGCCTATAGTCAGATACGTTGACGTTGAACGTCAGCTCAAGGAGAGACAGGAGTCGCTTGCGCTGTTTTCCGACGGAGTGAGACTTTTCCTGTTCGGACTCGCCAAAAAGGTGCTGATAGCCAACGAAATGGGCAAGCTTTGGGATATGTTCAAGGAAGCGCCCGACCAAAACGGAATACTCGGCTCATGGATAGGCATAATCACATTCACGCTTCAGATCTATTTTGATTTCAGCGGATATTCCGATATGGCTTGCGGACTCGGAAAGATGTTCGGCTTCAAGTTTGTCAGAAACTTCGATTACCCTTACATTTCAAAAAGCATAACCGAATT
>CAYZOU010000060.1:0-2683 GCA_964480405.1 uncultured Faecalibacterium sp.
TAACCAGAAAATATCAATACATTAACGGACAATTAGCAGACGTAGGACTTGTTGGAAGTACTGAAATCAAGCCGTCCGTAAGCAAAATCTTAGTCAAAGGCGATAAATATGTTCCAAACGTTGCTGACCTGTCTTATTGGGCATGGCCAACGAGCACCCCATATACCATTACAACATATTATCAATACCGTTGGGGAAGTTTCCATGCAGCAATCGATATATACGTTGGCTTTGGATCACCAATTTATGCCGCCAATAACGGTACAGTCTATGCCGTTGGAAGTGGTTGTGTCAGAGGATATACTAATTGCAACAATACCCGCGGAAATTACATTATTATTAATCACAATGTAAACGGCTACTATACACAATATATGCACTTAAATAGTATTTTAGTAAAACCAGGACAAACTGTTTCACGTGGTCAAAAAATAGCTACCATGGGAAATACAGGATACGTTGTTCCAACACCGGCCCCAGGATCATCATCCAATGCCGGAACACACTTAGATTTTGGAGTATGGATAGGTATTCCCTATAACGGCGGATACCATATAAATCCATTTAATTTATACTAATGAAAGTTTGTGTTTTATCCAGTGGTAGCAAAGGAAATACCACCTACATAGAAACAAAAAATACTAAAATACTAATCGATGCCGGCAATAGTAGCAAATACATCATGACAAAACTTGCTGAATTAGAAGTAATTCCTAGTGAATTAGATGCTATTCTAATTACTCATACACATATAGACCATATCAAAGGATTACAAAATCTCTTAAAAAAGATCAACCCTTGTGTTTATATGACTGAAAAAATGCACCCTTACCTTGACTACATTGAAAACTATCAAATAATTAATGATAACAAAATAAAAATTAAAGATTTAGATATAGATGTTATAAAAACATCCCATGATACCGATGATTCCGTCGGATACATTGTCACTAATCAAGATAAATCACTCGTATACATTACGGATACCGGATATATTAATCGAAAATATTATGACATCTTAACAAATCATAATCTCTATATTGTTGAAAGTAACCATGATGTCGAATTGTTAAACAATAGTCGTTATCCCTTTGAATTAAGACAACGAATATTGTCTGATAAAGGACATCTATCAAATTATGATTCTGCTAAATATCTTGCCAAATTTATTGGTAATAAAACCAAATACATTTTATTAGCCCATCTATCCGAAGAAAATAATACCAAAGAATTAGCATACAATACTCTAAAAGATAGATTGGATAAAGAAAATATAACAATTGAAAATATCATTGTTACTGAGCAAAATAAAGAAACTGAGTTAATTAACCTTTAACTTGTTTTCTTTCTGAAAAAGTAACCCAGGGATCTATAAAGAAAGATAATCCAAAAATATTATAAATTCATCCATAATAATAAGATATATCGTACCATAAAATAAATATTGCAAATTGTAAATTATTATGTTATTGTATAGATGAACAAAAAGCGAAAGAATTCATAAAATATACAAGGAGGTACCTATGCCTAAAATTAAAATTGAAGGTGGACACCGATTATCCGGAACCATTACCGTTAGCGGTGCTAAAAATAGTGTAGTTGCTCTAATACCAGCCGCTATCCTTTGCGATGAAAATGTAACCATTAGTAATGTTCCAGAAATTACTGACGTTGATGACTTAGAAAATATTTTAACTCATCTAAATGCAAAAGTAACCCGCGAAGAAGGAAAAGTTGAAATCAATTCCACTGGTATTATCAATTGTGAAATAACTCAAGAATTATCTAAAAAATTACGTGCTTCATACTATTTTATGGGAGCCTTACTTGGAAAATTTAATAAAGTTGAAATGTATTTTCCTGGCGGTTGTTCCATCGGAGCCAGACCAATAAATCTTCATTTAAAAGGCTTTGAATTACTTGGAGCCACAATCACCGAAGAAGATAATCATTTTATTATCGAAGCCGAAAAATTAAAAGGAAACAACATCTATCTAGATTTTCCAAGTGTTGGAGCAACTATTAACATCATGCTTGCCGCTGTTAAAGCCAAAGGAAAGACTGTAATCGACAATGCCGCTCAAGAACCAGAAATTGTCAATGTTGCCACCTTTTTAAATAATATGGGAGCAAAAATTAAAGGGGCTGGAACAAGTACCATTACCATAATTGGCGTAAAACACTTACATAAATGTTTTCACGAAGTAATTCCGGATCGTATTGAAGCCGGAACCTATTTAATCATTGCATCTCTCCTTGGAAAAAATTTAAAAATAGATAATATTATTCCTAATCATCTAGAAGCCCTAATATCAAAACTTAAAGAATGCGGTGTTGATATGGAAATCGGCTTAGACAATATTATCATAAATGACATTAAAAAATATAAAAATACCGACATCAAAACATTGGTATACCCAGGATTTGCCACAGACCTACAGCAAATTATGGCCACTTTTTTAACTCAATGCCGTGGTAAAAGTACTATCGAAGAAACCATTTACGAAAACCGCTTCCAAAATTTAAAAGAATTAAATAAAATGGGCGCCAACACCAAAATAAAAAAAGACAACCGTAAAGCCATTATCAAAGGAAAAACTAATCTTATAGGAAAAGAAGTATCTGCCAACGATTTACGTGGCGGAGCCGGATTACTCGTTGCCGGATTAATAGCCGAAGGAAC